>JABIHA010000009.1 GCA_018649885.1 Bacteriovoracaceae bacterium | reverse complement strand
CTCAGAAGGAAGAGGGTCAAACAAAATGGCCCGCAGCTAGTAAAAATAGAGTTGAAATGTCGCAGGAAATTTCAACCAATTGACACTGAAATTTTATTTTGACTGAGGGCGTTTTGTAAACGCAAGTCGTGACTACTGCATATTAGTTACTTATATCTAGTAAACAACGCTCCTTTTATCATCACTCATCAAAGCTAATATAGTTTTGATAAAAATATCTTGGCCCGTCGCCAACTCTCTTGGAATTTTCAAAAGTACAGTATCACCAGACTTCCTTTCGTTTATTTGGCTACTTGTGTTAGGTTAAAACATCCAATTTCTAATTGTTTTTTTTAAGTTGCTATACTCATAATCTTTTACTCTGCTTTTCTCTGCGCTTTTTTCTTTAGAAGCAAAGAATCTTTTAGCAAATTGAAAAGTATATTTACCAATCAATAAAAATGCTAGAACAGCAGTAGCAACGGGAGCTGTTACAATTAATATCCAAGGAATAAAAAAAATCATAGTAAACATCGATGCTAAAATTACCATTAGGTTCATCATCTCGCCATTCCTTCGTTGTGTTTTAATAGCAAACTCAGTCATTTGAATTTCCCTCACCAAGCTATTAAGTAAAAATTGAGTTGCTCAATTTTCATAATGATTAAATTAAAATCCATTTACATTTATTGAATATTTCCCACCTTGGTCATTCCTCCATTAATGCAATGCCTTTCTCTTTTGGTTTATTAAGAACTGATCTTTTTTATGAGAAATATTTTTAATTTTCCTCTTAATTACTTGCTGCATAGAAAAGTTCAAGAAAAAGACTATAAAAAAAGTTAGAAGGAACGACTTGTAATAATCAGATGGGAATATTGGCAAAGCGAATATGGCCAAAGGAAATGCGATGCCGATGCTAATAAAACATGCACTTGTAAGCGACTTGCCAATAAAACCCTGGTTGTGTTCAAGTTCATCCAGCTCATTTTTTAGCAACATAAAGTATTTTGACGAGTTTGAGTTACATTTGGGAGCCGATTCTTCCTGGTCCGGACCCAAATGATTATGTTTCTTTTCAACCCAGTCATGATCTTCGATCGGAGAAATCATTTTCTACCCCCACATCCATTTCGGTTTTCTCATGGCCTTCAAATAGTCAATTTCAGAAATTCATCTCTCATTCTTTACTGATATAGTAGAAGGCAGATCAATTAAAAAAGAAATGACAATAATCAAATGAATTATGATATTGATCAATTTGAGGGTGGGGAGTTTGTCCTTAAAGTAAAAATCCAGAAAGAAAAAAAATGGAAATAGTACCTTTGCAGATATATCTTTATGAAATGATTCATTTCCATCACCTAAATTTTCGTGGAAGAAAATAAAAAAAGGGGAATGGGTTTAATATGACCATTGCCCCAGTTCTAGCCACTCTCGCCGCAATAACCATCCTACAACTAGTAGCTGTCGAGATAGTACTCGTTTTCATCTTTACAGGTTTTGCAAAATCTTTCAAATCGGCTACCAGGTTGAAATCTTTTATTGCAAAGGTTACAACTTATCCGTTTTGCTTTCTTTGCTTTTTTTAGATGAGATCTTGCACCCTCTCCTTGCGAAGCAATTTCATGCTGTAAATTATTTTGATGTTTTTTTTTGAAAATATAGTTTTTAGCTCCCATTAAATACTCCCTTTAAGATGCTTCAACCTATCTGTGAAAAATATCTTTTTAAATACTAACAAGAAATGACTTTTCTCAATTTGTATTTTGTTTGTAATTTGTTTGAACCCAACTCGAATGATTTCTATGTATTTTAAATAAGAAAACCTTAACTTCTGATAATTCTTTGTTTTGTAAGTTGAGGGGAGGGTTATGGCAATGTTGGTGATGAGTTTGTGAAGTAGTAGAGGTAAATCCATTTTATCGGAAATTTTCTCACAGCTCCAGCAAATGAAGGACAGGGCCTCGAAAATTTTTTTCTTTGAGGTGATTATGGTGGTACTTTGTGATTGCAAATTCCCAGAAAAGATCTGGGACAGTATTTTGACCAATTCGTTGATACCATTTCCCACGGAAAGCTGCTTCCCCCCAACTCCCAAAAAGTTACTTATTAAAATATGAATGAACATTCCTTTGTTCTGCATTCCTCTCTCCATTGAGTTAAAAGTTACTATTCTTAGAATTAATATGTAAGTGAAATAAAAAATATCTGTTGCCATGTTTTATTTTCAATCTACGTTGAAACTCCTTGTGCTGTTTTTAAATTCATCGTATCTATTGGGACCAGCTTTAGTTTGCCAATGTTTTTTTGACAATCAAAACAGTATTTACTTTGTCTTTTTTTGACTGAGAAATACGCACCACAAGAACAGCACTTTCTTTTTATCCTTGTTTTACAGACCTGTTTTTTTTCAAAACGACATATTTCTTTTGGCCATCTTACTTTAAATTGATTTAAAACGGACATAATTACTCCCTCATTATTATTGATTTTTAAATTTGTTGTTTTAGTACTCTAAGTTGATATCGTTCAGTTTTTTTCACGATATGTTATTTAAATAGTATTGACCGGCTTGAAACAGGTCTTGTATGTGATTTACCAACTCTTTTTTGTGTTTCGCTTATTTTGCTAACATCTCTTTTTATATCGGAATTATTTGGAATAATTTGTGAAAGTTCACTCAGTTCTTCGCTTAATAGTTTAATTAAATCATCTGATGCAACTATTCCTACCAAATTTTCCTTTTTGTTTACAACTGGAATCCGTCTTATGCCATTTTTATTCATTTTTCTTATGGTATCGTAAATCCCATCATCTGGGCCGCACATGAAGATGTTTGGGTTCATTATATCTGCTACTAAACAATTGGGATTGAAATTATCACTTTGTGCAATAGATTTAACAATATCGCGATCGGTAAGAATTCCAACAGGTATTTTTCTAATTCCATGGGATTTGCCCAATACAACAATCATACCTACATGATTTTGATGCATGAGGTTAGCTGCTTCTTTCATTGTTCCGTTGACTGATATTGATATCACATCCCTTCGGATAATATTTTCAAGTGGCATAAAAACTCCTTTACCAAGTTTAAAAAGTATTTGAAGCTTTTAAGGGGGGATGGAAGGCTTGTCTCTAAAATCCATCAAATGTATTTGTGATTATACTCAACAAGAGTTCTTAAACTATGCCCATTAATCAATTGACAGCTGTGAAATATATTCGTGGTCTGAAGTTAACCTTGATCAGGTGAGTATAAAAAGTCGTAGTTTAAATGATCAATAACTCTAGTGGTTTTTTCGAAAATACAAAAGATGGAATCCAAAGCAGAGGTCTGTTTTTTTTTGAAAGGAGAGATGGTGGGGGACTGTAACGAAACAAATCCCCCGCCTCCTTTCCTTTTTTACCGCACATTAGGTTTTCCCCAGTACGGCTGTTGAGTTGACATTTCAGACGTAGCTTTCAACTCAGCCTTTTAGTTTAAGTGGATCAACACATACACCAAAAAACGTTCACCTTACCATCGCCCTTCGTACCATCGCTTACGCTCAAGTACCGCCATTAGAATCGGAAGAAGGAATCCTCCAATCGTACTCATGAGATCCTCGCTCAACTAAGTTTTCGTTTTTCTTAGCGTCAACACTTGGCGATCTCAACTGCCCTACTTAAAAGCGTACAAAAAGAGGTTTCAACTTCCATTTCGCTAAAAATAGAACCTTATCTCCATTGCTATTGGGAAAAATATTGATCTTCTTCCCAAACTTTTAAGCAGTTCCGAGCTTTCACTGATCATCCTTCTCAACATGTCATCCCTTATCCTTGAAGAATCCACCTACTGCACATGTCTCATGGCTTAGTAAGCAGTATGAGCTTTCGTCTCGTTTGAAAAAGACTCAGCACTCATCAAGGTAAACGGGTTCGCTTTAGCTACAACCTGTTGATTGACTTCCGAGGTTTGACCCTCACTCACCAGCATCAAATTAAAAAGTCGCCTTCTCAACCTGTGGTGGAAGTCGCGAAAATCATGAGACCCCTTTTTCGGTAGGACTTACACCTACGGAGGATCAGCTAGCTTCGCTACCTTCAAACAAGTGCTATTCTAGACACTAAAAACATAAAAGCAATATGAATGATCTCAAAATTAGAATTGATAGTGGTCAGAATTGAGCTTCTCCTCACTCTAAATCATCAAAATATTTGAATTTTTTGGTTGAGATTTTTAGATACTAGAGTTAGCGACATAATTTTTTCTGTTAATTTTATTTTTTGATATTAACTTTTGAAGCTGTCGAACACTTACCCCTGATTCTATGGAAGCTTTTTGTAAGTTCCCCTCAGTTTTTTCTAAAAGTTCTCGAATATATCTAACCTCAAATGAGTCAAGAGCATTTTTTCTTGCTTTGCTTAGGTTCAAAGATGGAAATATCCCAATTCTAGATTTTGAAAAAGGCCTTGTTTCGAAGATACTCGTAGGAAAATGTTTCGAATTAAGAATTTGAGAGCTCTCAAGTATATATGCCCTCTCAATCAAGTTTTCCATTTCCCTGATATTTCCTGGCCATGAGTAGTGCTTAAAAGCCTTTTTAACATTAGTTGAAGTATCTCTAATCCCTTTTCCATATACATCATCAAGACGCTTTAAAATAGCAAGTGATAGGTCCTCAATATCCTCAATACGCTCCCTCAGAGGTGGAATATGAATTTCAAAGACATTAAGTCTAAAGTAGAGGTCTTCTCGAAAAGTCTTATCGATAACTCTGCGTTTTAAATCACTATTGGTTGCAGCAATGATTCGAATATCTAAATCTATATTAACCTCACCTCCAACCCTTTGAATAAATCGCTCTTGTAGTACGTGAAGTAGCCGGACTTGGGTAGCTCTGGAAATCGTCCCGATTTCATCTAGAAATATTGTCCCTCCATTTGCTAACTCAAACTTTCCGAATTTTTTCTTAATAGCACCTGTAAATGAGCCTTTTTCATGTCCGAAGAATTCACTTTCGACTAAAGTATCTGGTATTGCTCCACAATGAATACTTACAAATTCGTTTTTTTTTCTTTTGCTAAGTTCATGTATCTTCTTGGCAAACATCGTTTTGCCAGTCCCTGATTCGCCAGTTAATAATACTGTTGAATCTGTTTGGGCAACTGATAATACTTTTTCAATAACAGATTTCATTCCATTCGATTTTGAATATAATATATTTCCAAAGTGATTTTCTATTTCAAGTTCGACCACAGCTCGAATTGCCTCCAAAATAAGTTAATCGGTAAGATAGCTATCAATACTCGATTTAACAACTAAACACAAATTTGATTCAAGTTGTATCGACCATGATACGATTTTTTGACATTAGTCATCTACTTTTAAAATGATTGTCACTAATAATCTAATATTCATCTTTTTAACAATTTAGATAAATAAATTTTCGATGTAAAAATAAGGAAAAACATTTTTTTTGTTTGCAGTTATTTCTTCGAAAGTTGAATTTATCTTTGATTATTATTAAAAAATGTCAACTTTAGTTGAGTCTGAGCGATTAGATGATCCTTTATGACACTTAGTGAACGATGAAGTCATTTCCTAGTGAAGAGAAAATTTAAGCAGCATGATGAAAATCAGGAACACATTTGACTGACCAAGTGCAATTAAATTTTTACAAGTAACTGAACTTACTCATAGCTTATGATTGGCACGGCGATTGCTTTACTTATGAGCATTGAAGAAAATAGGAGGGGACATGGAAACGTTTTACAATCGCTCTATCTTAGAGGCCATTGAATGTCATGAGTTATTTGGGGAGTATGATGCGGCCAGGAGTTTGTATGAAAAGTATGACAGGGAAGCCGGTGGTTCAAAAAATGAGAGAATAAAAAACCAAGAAACTAAGAGAAGGATTGTCAGATCGGATGCTGATATTGGCCTGTTAAAATTGATCACTCAAAGTTTATGTCTTTTTTGATTGTCTTAAAAAGAGTAAGGGGGAGGGCGGTTTTGCTCTCCCTTTTAATAAATTGAGGGCAAGGAATATGAGATGTTCGGAATTAGCATGTTAATTATCTATATCAAGTTAAGAAAGATATTCGATAAAATCAATACTTCAATTAAGGAATCTCCAGTCAAAAAACACCATGACAAGATACTGGAAGATTTCACTCGGAAGGATTCTTGTAATTCATCCTATTATGGAGATCCTTTCATTCATGACTGGTACGACCCCCAAAACGATTATGGTCATAGGAGAAGAAAATGAAAAGGTCGAATTACGATAACCACTATAATACCAACTCTAGATTAAAAAATGATGATATGGTTTTTACAAATAACGAAAGCGACTATATAAAAAAAGTTCTTACGAAAATACAAAGAAAAATAGCACCTGGAGATAAGATAAATTTTTCACTCTCAAAAAGAGATGACATTTACACTGGTGTTTTAAAAGTGATTCCACAAAATATTTTTTCCTTTGCAAAAGATATTTCTTTAAAAAACCTATTCTCAAAGATAATGGGAAGTGTGGAATGGCAAATTGCCCAAGAAAATCGCCACGAAATAAGCGAACTTGACCATGACAATACCATTGAAAGCAAAACATTTGAAAAAGAATTGAAAATAAAAAAGGATTTTTCACAAGGAGATTTACATAGGGCTTGGATATAGTGGATTAAAAAGCGATCAAAATATTCCCCCTATCTCTTTTGCAGTACAAAGTTGAGGGAAATATGGAGATTTGTGAGGAATGTTGCATTCAAGATTTAGAGTTTGATTTTTCTCATATTGGAGTATGTGATTTATGTCACGAGGAAAAACAGGTGATATCGACTTATGTTTTTGAAGATGAGATAGATAAATTATATTATTGTGAACTTGGTGGTGAAGGATAGGTTTAATAAGAGTTACATTGCCACATATGAAACTCAAAAATTCAAAAGGATTACTATGCCAAATAAAATACCCGCAAAAAAAGGTTTTAATGACTACCCCCAATTTCCCTATCAAAGTGAGCAGACGTCGAATATTACAATGTTGCCACCGAGGAGCATGCCAGTTAGAAAAAATATTCTAGATATCGATGACCACGAGCTTATTAAGGAAATTGAAGTATTGGGAGTTAAGAATAACTACCGTAAAGGACAGAACATTTTTGTTCAGGGTGGACCAGCCTTTGGAGTTTTTTATTTAGAAAGTGGTGTATTTAAAATTTCTCAATTAAGTAAAAATGGGAATGAGTGCATTATCCGGCTCCTGAGGACGGGGAGTATCATTGGCCATGAATGGTTGTTTGATTATGGTTGTCACACCACAACAGCAACTTGTTTAAAAAACTCCACAGTAGTTTTTTTAGATTATCGTGTCATGAAAAATTTGATGGATAAAAGCCAAGCAGTTTCAAACTTTATTTATAAATCGCTTATCAATGAGACTCAAGAGCTAAGAGAGAAATATATTTCAAGAAATCAAAAAAATGTAAGGCAAAGAATGGCTTCACTGCTAATAGAACTTTTTGAAGATGAACAGAGATCTTCAGAAGAAAACTTTGCCGAAAAAGGCTTTGATTTATGGTTGTCAAGGGAGAATTTGAGCTCAATAATTGGCACTTCTTGTGAAACGGCCATCCGCTTTTTAACGGAATTTCGAAATGAAAATATAATATCACAAATAGAAAAGAGAATAATTATAAATGACCTAGATCGATTGCTAGAGTATTCCAAAAACTAGGGGCAGAGTATGGAACTGCAGCATCGTAAACTGTGGGGTGATAGGAAGCCTGGGGTTTCTCTCGATACTAAATTGAGCTGGATTCTCAAGTTGCTTCTTATAATTAAGAGAATCATCATGGTTTTGATAGCACTTTTTTCGGCGCTACTCTTTCCATTTGGAATAACCTATTTATTTGGCACACCATATGTGATCTCATTCATCATACTTATCCCTTATTTTATATTTCTGTATTGTCTTTTTTCTGTAAATCGGAAATCAATGAAGTGTCGATTTATGCCATAATTAGCTTTGTAAGGTTCAGCAATTAACACACGCCTAATTGTCAAAAATAACTTGAGCTACGACTTCAAATTACCATAGCTAGAACTCAATTGAGCAATTTTTTCTTTCACTGCGAGTGCTGAACGAATCGCGCCTTCATGTAATCCGTCATATAGGTAGGCACCCGCATGAAAGGTATGGTTTTCTCCATTAGAGGCGATGATCTGGTCTCGGTGTTTAAGACCTTCTACGGTATAGAGAGGGGTGTGATGTTCTTGGGTATGAATGATTTTTTTTGAGTCGATTCGATCTTCCATATTAAATGAAAGGTTGTATTTTACAATAGCATCGGGATCTAAACCCAACAGCCCATTTAAAAATGCATTATATCCTGCATCGCCTTTTTCTTTTTGGAAAAGGTCAAAGGCCGAAAGATATTTTATTCCATATGGGCCATAGATAGAAGTATCAGTATGAATCACGGTGTGGGCAATATTTTCTTTCCATCCCTCAAATCGTTTCTTTTCTTCTTGATTTGGATCTTTTAGAAGCTCTAAAACCACATGTGGAGGAGTGGCGAAGACAACGGCATCAAAACTTTCCTCTTCTCTGTCTTGAATCGTAATCGTTACTCCTGCAGCATTTCTAGTTACACTGGTAATTTGAACACTTGTAAGAATTTCACCAGGAAATCCTTCCAGAATTTTTTCAATATATGTGTAGACTCCTCCAACTATCCGGTTCCACTTTGTGAAGGCCATACATGATCTTAACATGGGGACACCGAGAGCTGCGGGGACTTGGTCAATTTTATTGTATGAAATGGAATAGGAGTACATCAAGAGCATTTTCAACCACCAGTGAAAAATATGTTCTTTAAAAAAAACACCAATAGGAATGTTTTCATAATCTTTTTTTCTTTTAAAAAGGGTTCTAAGCATAAACCATTGAAGATCGAGCATAGTGAAAAAAAGTTTACTAAATTCCACGAGTTTTCCCCAAAAACTGGGAACACTGGCAAAAATTCGTGAAGGACTTAGTAGGTACTTCCCCGATCTAAAGAAAAAAGCTGTGTTTAAGGGGATGCACTCCATTTTTACACTGAGCTCTCGCATCAATGAGTGGAAAGCGTAGAAATTTTTTTCATCAAATTCAATTACTCCGTTATCAATATAAAGATTACTGGGTAAAGTGTGAGCTTTAAGTTTTACGTTTTTTCCTAGCGTCCGGATATTGCCACCTAAAATGGGTGATTTTTCAAAAATAGTAACCTGATGGTCATGGCCAAGGTAATGAGCGCATGCCATCCCTGCTGCTCCTCCTCCAATAATGGCAATCTTCATAGTTTCTCCTATGCGAAAGCACTGTCTCCACTCAGCACTTCATAAAGCCTTGCCCCTGTTCGAAATGTTCCAGCAAAACCGGCGTATCCTGATGAGGCATTACAAAAGAAAAAGTTATCAAGTGAGCTTTTGTGATCCAGACGAGAAAAACCCATATTCTCAGGTGTTAGGTTTGATCCATAAGAATTACCCACGGGGCTTCCACAAAAGCGCTCAGAGGTGGTTGGACTCCCTGTCATTTTATAAACAAGGTGCTTTCTCAAGTTGGGAATATAGTTTTTTTCTGTGATATCAATAATTCGATCGAGGATCTCTTCTTTTTTCTGATTGTACAGCTGACGTGAACTAATTCTCAAATCTTTGAAGCGGTGATAATCTGCTACGGTGAGAAACTCAATGATTTGTTGGCCCTCAGGGCAACTTCCGGGGGTTTTAGTGTGTAGGCTTGGCGTTGTTATGGCAAAGCTAGGCTCGCTATAATCTCCTAATTGATACATGCGATGAAAACTTTTATTCAAATCCACTTCAGAGCTGTGGAATAAATTTGATCCTCCAAATCCCAACTGGCGTAGATCAAGCCCTTCAACAGCGCAATAGGCCATAAAGTTTGAGGGGGAGTATTCGTAATTTAATAGCTTTCTCACTCTTTTTGAAAACTTTTTCATACCAATCATCTCGGCAGCTTTTTTTGGATCAAAATTGCAAATAATATTTTTACCGTGATGTTGATTCTGAGAAAAGGGAGTTTTCATCTGTTCAGAAACTACTCCTGTTACTCGTTTGCCTTCCATCAAAAAATCTATGACTTTACTTTCATAGAAAATTTCACCGCCGTTGTCCAAAATGATTTTTTCGAGGGCACCAATGACTTGTTCAAAGTGCCCTGCAGGGTAATAGGCCCCTCTTCCATAGCCGGTGAATAAGGCCACCCAAGCAATAATAGATAGCTTATTGGGTGGGAGCAAAAAATCCACCCACTGCAATGCCAAAAGGGTTTGGGCCTCGAGCGGGAGGGAAAAGGCATCGAAGACCTGTTGTAGTGTGGCCCGATGATATTTTAAAAGGCGAGAAAAAGTACCTAGATGACTAACCATGTGCAAGGCCCCTTTGGAGCTGTCAAATTTCACAATGGCCTCGCCAATGAGCTGGATTTCAGTGAGAAAGTTTTGGATATTTTGTTTATCTCTTGGAAATAGAGCACATAGCCTATGTCCAAGAAGGTCGTAGTCATATGGGATATCTAGCTCGTAACCTGGCATTCTCATGCGGTCATATCCCAGGGGGTTGAGCTTTATAAACTCGATCTCTTTGTGGAGGCCTAGTTTTTTTAATATCTGGTAGACTGGTTGGCCTTGTCCACAGTTCCATACATAGTGTAGTTGAGCGTTGAATCGATATTTTTTTCCTTGAGAAAAAGTGTGCCCGTAGCCTCCCGGGTACTGGTGGGCCTCAAGTAACTTGACTTTTTTTCCCGATTTGGCCATTAAGGCGGCAAAAGAAAGCGCCGACAGACCGCTGCCCAATATTAAGTAGTCAACCACCCAAGCCTCCCTTGTAAACACATTATTCTACAGATCCAACCCACGGTGTCTATTAAATCCTTTTTAACTTAATTTAACTGGAACCAAAGCAATCCTGGTCCATATTGAAGGTGATTTTTATCATTAAGTTCATCACTTTAGATTCATAAGCGCAGACATCTCATTAATTGAGATTTGTCATACCAATTTTCAACCAATGAATATACCAGTAGGCGGGTATTTTATGAGTGGTCCATAGGAGGTCTTATGAATGGTATTTTTGCTGTCATTTTATTTTTATTTTGCACTAGAGTTGGTGCAGATTCCAATTCTTCACATATCCCAATTGTTGGTGTGGTCGACTTACACGCTCACTTCGCTGCCCATAAATTGGGTTATGGTTATGGCGCTGGAGCTCTTCAGAAAATTAAAAATCCTACATCTCTAACCCATAAACATAGATTCAAACAGACTATGTTTGAACCATATTTAGCAAAATCAGGTTTAAAAATAATAGTGGCCACGGCCCTTGGAAATGTATTTAAAATGGGTTTTCCTGGTTACAACCCAAAAAAAGATATCGAAAAACAAATTAAATATTTAGAGGGATTTGTGGCAAAGTTTCCTCAGAAATATGCTATTGCATTGAGTTCAGGGGAGGCAAGAGAGGCCATTTCTAGTGGGAGAATTGTATTTGTTCACGCAATTGAGGGCGCAACAAAACTCATAAAATCTGTTGATGATATTTACCATTGGAAAAAAAGAGGTGTCCGCATGATGGGCCCCATACATATGAAGGATAACAAAATTGGTGGGTCTTACCTCTCAAATCGAGTCTATCGATTTTTTAACATTAACGGGAGAATTAGGAAATTACTGGGCAAGAATAGAGGATTAAAAGATTTTGGAAAGAAAGTTGTAAATGCTATGGTTAATTCTGGAATGATGGTGGACTTATCTCACATGGGAGAAGATTCCAGAGCAGATACTTTAAAAATATTAAAGCGCCATAAAATTCCACCAATTGTCACCCATGGATACACTAAAGAAGTTCTAGATGATCCTCGAAATTTTTCAAACGACGAAATTAATGAAATTTATGACCTTGGAGGATTGTTTGGAATTGGCGGTGATATAAAATCATTAAGTAAAGTCAGTAAAAAATATAAAAAATCACTTGATTATTGCCCCAAGACCATCGACTCTTTTTTGTTTCAATATGAACATATTAATTCACTCTACGCTAATGAACCACGGCCAATCGCATTTGGAAGTGACTTTAATGGTGGGATAAATCACTTCAAACCCAAATATGGAAAACACGGGTGTTCTGAAAAAAGTCGAGTTGTTAATATAGACGATTTTAACACCTCTGGATTAAGACATGTCGGAATGATGAAGGGGTTTATCAAGGAGCTTGGAAATAGAAGCAATTCCCTCTCCCTTCAGAGCTCTGCTGAAGGATTTTTAAATGCCTGGGAAAAAGTTGAGAAATTTTCTGAGAATTTATAGTATGGTCCGCACCTTTGGGACCAAGTGCTTTGAATGCACTTGGCCCAAAGGTGTAGACATATGATTTTTAACTTACAAAAAATACCTATCAATTTTTTCTGCACAAAAATAACGAAAATCTCTTTCGCCATCATTGTAGATATCCCTATCCCAAGCACATTGGTCATATGCCTGAGAACAGCGAAGCCCATAGTACGAGCTTTCGACTGTATCAGAGTAGCTGTCTATGAGATCGTAGTCACATAGATCAACTGACGAGTAACGGTGTCTGAAACCATTGTATACAAAGTATGGGTAGCCATTGAAAACACGGTAGCCCATGAACCCTCTTGGCGCTGGTGACATTATCCAGTCTTTCCACCAGTGGCCCCTAGGAATTGATCTCCAAAAGTAGTGAGCTCGACTCCATCTATTATGATGGTTGAAGATGCGATTAAACCGCCCGTGATTTCTAGCAGGAGCAGTGTGTCTATGCGTGCGCCACCGGCCTCTCACATTTCTTCTGTGGACGTGACGATTTCTGTTTCTAGGTCTTCTTGTCCTTGGGGTCCTGTTCCTATTCCTATTTCTTCGTGTCCTTGGGTTCCTGTTTCTAGCTCTTCTTGTTCTTGGATTTCTGTTTCGAGGCCGTGCTCTTGGGTTTCTGTTTCGAGGCCGGGCCCTTGGATTTCTGTTTCTAGGTCTTCTTGTTCTTGAGTTTCTGTTATCAGCTCTTGCTGCTCCAGTGCTGATTTCACTCAGATCCGTTGTTTTAACAATTTTACTGTCATTTACTTTGCCTTTGCTAAAACTATGCCTAGCAAAACCATCTTGCGATGAGATTAGACCGATGGCCAAAACAAAAGTAACAACCAGGTTTTTTACTGCATTTTTTTGCATTTTTTTTTCCTTTTGTTATTGTCGACTATTATTCAATAAAAATAGATGGAATGGACTATTTCATATTAACGTTCGTCCCAATTGTGCTGCCTTCTATTTTAATTTTTTTTAAATAATATATTTTTTATTCCTACAGGAGCTCCGAGGAATTTTCTTAGAATTAAAACCATTTGATTGAATTCTACCTTTTTTGAATCTAGAAGTTTCCAGTCATCTCCCTCTCGAACGAGGTCCACATCTTTTCCGCCGTATTTTTTATTCAAAGCAGACTTTAAGAAATATATTTTGATATCGCCACCGCCAGTCGAGGTGAGATTTGAACTTTTAATCTTAATAACAGAGACACCTCTTTGTTCTCTCAAGCTTACTCCGCTATTTACCTGCTCAATTGATATATAGTTTGTTTTTTTTAACATATAAAAATATTCAATAGAGTCCAGCCTAAACCTATTTATATCTCCTTTTTCATTTGTTTCAATTAGTAGTTTTGAATTATCACTCATCCCTTTGGCCTCTATATTCGAAAGCAAAATATCACTCGCAAAAAGGTGATTTACAATTAAAGAAAAAAACAAAATGATTCCCATACGCATCACTACCCCCTGGTTCCCTTAAATTCTTCTACAGAGGAATCTTCCAGTCCTCATTACCACTGTTTTAATATCGTTATTCCAGACTTGGCATCCCCACTGGCCAACAGTGTGTTTTGTATCAATGGTGATAGTTTCTCTTCTACAGGGCCTTAAAGCTCTCCCGGGAAGAGTCAAGTAGGCCTTGGCTATCTGACCAGAGATAATGGGCATTTTAATTCGTGCTTTTCTTTCTACTCCTCTAATTTTTATCCAAATATTACGGTACACCCCATCATCAGTGGGGAGCGAATTTAGGTTGACCTCACCGCTGTTTTTAATAGATAAAACAACACGTTGATGAGGAAAGTAAAAATCCCCCATCAAGGTTCTATTTGTAAAATTCGCTGATTGTAAGACCAGGTCTTTTTTATAATGTCGGCTAAGGTAGTCATCACAAGCATTGGGGTTAGCGTGAGCACTGCTAGTAAGTACCAGCATTAATAATAAGAATTTTATTTTCATTTCAACCTCCCATTTGTTTATTGAAGCTACATCTGTCACCTGATACTTAAAAATAAGTAGATCAATTAAAGTTATGAGCAAGATCAAAGTAAAATTTGGGCAAGCATTGCAAATTATGTGCTAAAGTAGTTCCCATGAATTTAAATCAGAGAAAAAATATAGAGTCTTACCAGCTTTTTTCCAATGTGATGGGAGACAAATCCAACCCTTTACTTTTTCTCATCCACGGCAGTCCCATTTCTTCTCATGGGTTTAGGGCCTATATGGAGCAACTCTGTGAAAAATACTATGTTGTTGCCCCAGACTTATTAACTTTTGGGAAAAGCCATGGTCCAGAAAACGGCTGTGATTTTTTAGATTTAAGTAAAAGCCTTGCAAGTTTCCTTAAAGACCATGTCAGCAATGGAAGCGAGGTCTCTCTAGCGCTTCATGACTGGGGAGGCCCCATATGTTTAGGAGCACTAGCTCTATTAAATGAACAGGGACTTAAAGTGGGAATTTCAAAACTTTTATTTATTAATACCGGGATAGATCCAAAATTTCGGCCACACTGGTGGTGGCCTTTCCAATACCGCTTCTTTTCTAGGCTTGCAGTTGTTGAGCTTAATTCGTTTTCCTGGGGATTGCCTGTTCTCATGCATAGTGCCTTCAAAAATAGAGAAACAAAAAGAGTCTATCAATCATTTTTAAAAAATAGATCTACAAGAAAAACAGCAATGAGGCTTGAGAACCTCGACATGTACGATGAAACCATGACTAAAGTGTCTAAGAACTACAAAAGCTTTTATCCTAAGAGAGTTCACATTTTTTGGGGGATACCTGAGCCATATTTTTCAAATCGAGATATAGAATATATAGCTGAGATTTTTTCTCACGCTACTTTCGAGAAAGTACCTAATGCTGGACATTTTCCCATGGAAGACGATCCAATTGCTTTAATGACTACAATGAGAAAGTTTTTTCTCAGCTAGGAAGTTATAAAACCTAACTTGGTGCCTCCTTTTAATTATTTACTTAATTTGTATATTGCCTTTATATTTGTTGAGCAGTAGTCATGAGGTTCGCTGCTTAAACTCACATCATGAAATTGTAAGTAAAAATTAACATCATTTGTATTAAAGCTAGATCTAATGGCCTTGAGTCGATCAATGAAGTTGAAAAGTCCATTTGAGCTATCTCGTTCATCCCACTGATGGTCAAATGATGAGTTTGCAATGGGATCAAGTGCACCGAGTATATCTCGAAAACTGACTTTTGCTATGGTTGGACAACTTAAAAATTTACTATGGAAAGGCTCAGCATAGAAATATGAGCTGCCATCATAGGTAGAAAAGGTGTATCCGTATAAATTGTCGAGAGTTATGAGCTTTAGAGTTGACTTGACTCCAAAGTCACCTCTTTCTAAATCCGAAAGATCGCTGATATTTCCATCATTGTAGAGGCGGTATCTATTTTTTGGTAAAATTAGGTCTGGCCCATAATACAAATCATTCCCGTAGAGGATATTGACAAGGTTATCACTAAAGTACTGCGCAAAACCTTCATTAAATGAAATAGATGGACATATTCCTTGTGCGTGTCTGTCTATATCAGTGCCACAAATATTGCTTTGAGTGGTTACGTGTTCAAAATAGTAAACATGGCCTAGTTCATGTAAAACAGTTCCTCTAAAGGCCTTCATCTTAGTATTATCAAATTTGTGAGAGACTCTAATTTTATGTTTACTGCTATAGAAAACCGCACCATTGGGTTCGCAGTTATCAGTGTTATCTTCACAGTCATAATCAAAGTCATAGGGGTAGTATACAAAAACCTTTTGTTCAAAGGCACCAATATAATCTATGGCAGATCTAGTATAGGCCCAAAGAGCAGCGTGAACTTCATTGTTGTTTGAATTTAAATTGTTAATAGAATTTGTTGTTGTACTTTTTCCAGGTATTGAAAGACCCCCGTGCCAACTGTCGACTCCAAAATAGAGCCTAAGGGATCTAAAATCACTGCTACTAGTTGCAGAAGGTGTTTCAAAAACTGTAAAAAATTGAGCGGTATTTTGAGTTGTTCTAAGCTGCAAAGTTGAACTGTCTAGTTTTACCTGAACTCTAAGTTTTCTTGCTACACAACTTTTACCGGTATTAATAGAAAAATAACCGCTACTACTTGTTGTGACAGTTCCCCATGGGCCCCACCACCAAGGTTCAATTTTTCCACTAATTTTTACCTTTGCTCCTTTGATTGGAAGGAGTTTTCCCATTTCACTGTCAAAATATTTTACATGTCCAGAAACCTGGTAGTTTCGACATGCAGACATGGCATTCATTGAAGCGCTGAAAGTGATTGAAATAATTAGCAAGTATAAGAATTTGCCGTAAGTTACCATCTACTCCCCCAATAAAATTTATTTTCTCATCCATGATTTACTACTATCTGTTTCAATATAGGTGCCAATTGAATGAGATGAGTCGTATTTGGGGTGCCGTCTTATGGCAACATTAGTATACTTATCGACAGATATAGCTCTCGTGGGGTTTCCCCATCATTTGATTTGAACGTAACCATAACATCTTCCGTCAGGACGACTCCTTCCACCTCAAGCTTTGGGCGCCACTCGGTTTGCCAAAAAAGCTCAAGTGTAAATTCCATTTCCACTTCTTCTTGAAGAATTCCTTTGCCCGTTTGTGTTAATACAATTGTGTGCCCGCTCAATGTTTTTGTCTGGTAATCAAATTGTTGGCAAACATACTTTTCACCAGCATAGGTGTTTACTCCGGCCATCATTAAAATAGAAATTAAAAAACCTTTCATTGTTATCCCTTTGAAAAAATTTAAGAGTTACCTGAGTACAGAACCTTCCAATTCCAACAAAGACAGTGTGCATTAAACAGCATTTATAGTGCTTCCTATTTCCTATTTTAAAAGGACGCCCTTGTAATTTAGCTGCTTTTTGATTTGAATTGTTCGCATTCTGTAATTGAATTGATAATGAGGTAAAAGAATTGCGGGTAATGGAACGCTTTGAATACTCACCGTAAGTGGCAAAAATAAAAAATAACAGCGCTGCGCGTCAAGGGAAGTGGCGCTTTCCATCTTTAAAATTCCATTTATTAGGAAAGTAGTACTTCAAATGAGGGCATTCTAATGTTAGGTTTGGCGACTCTATGATGTTGAAATGTTAGGATCCCTCTGAGTATGACCTTTTGCCAAAAGTTTAAATTTTACACCATCAAAACAATAGATCAGCTTCCTCAGTATAAGCTTTTATCAGATGAAACAAAGCAGTCCATTCAAGTTGTGGGCCACGTGCTGCCCTTTAGAGTTAACAACTACGTTGCTGAGAAATTAATTAATTGGCAAGATTTGGAAAATGACCCCATCTTCAAATTGACCTTCATGCAAAAAGATATGCTTTCAGAGCACCATTATGAAAAGATGAATGAGGCCATTGAAAATAAACTCAATACTCCATCTGATATTCAAGGTATCGCCAGTGAGATTAGGGCCGAGCTCAATCCACACCCAGCAAACCAGCTCGAGGCCAATGTCCCCTCGCTCAATAACTTTGCTATTCCAGGGCTGCAGCACAAATACCGAGAAACGGCTCTCGTTTTTCCCTCACAAGGACAGCAGTGTCACAGTTATTGCACATTTTGTTTTAGGTGGGCCCAATTTGTAGGTGATCCTTCTCTTAAATTTGCAACAGACCAGGCAAAAAGTTTCGTGGCCTATCTTAGGGAACATAAAGAGATCACAGATGTTCTTATCACTGGTGGCGATCCTATGTTTATGAACGCCAAAACCCTGGCCCTTTATGTAGAACCGCTCCTTGAAAAAGAAATGAGTCATATCCAAAATATAAGAATTGGCTCCAAGTCACTTTCTTTTTGGCCTAGGAAGTACGTTAACGAACCAGACACCCCAAATATTTTAGCGCTTTTTAAAAAGATAGTGGATTCGGGAAAACACCTGGCCTTTATGGCCCATGTTAATCACTGGAAAGAGATCAACACCGAAGTTTGTCATCAGGCCATTGAAAATATTAGGCAAACAGGTGCTCAAATCAGAACCCAGTCTCCGGTATTAAAACATATCAATGACGATCCTGAAGTATGGATTAAAATGTGGAGTGAGCAGGTTCGCCTGGGAATGATTCCCTATTATATGTTTGTTGAAAGAGACACTGGACCCAAGCACTACTTCGGCCTTTCCCTAGAGCGCGCACTGGAAATTTATCAATTGGCCATTAGAAATGTAAGTGGGCTCGCTAGGACTGTTCGGGGGCCATCAATGTCGACCACAGTGGGAAAAGTTTGCGTTGAAAGCATCTCAAAAATAAATGACGAAAAAATATTTGTCCTTAGTTTCCTTCAGGCCAGAAACCCTGAATTAGTTAAAACATCATTTTTTGCTAAATATGACCCCTCAGCACAATGGCTAGATGACCTTCGTCCTGCTTTTGGGGAAGAATTCCCTCATATCTAATCTGACTAAAATGAAAAAGAAGCTCCACTAGTCTGTGATCAATTGGCATAGTCTTATTATTAAAACCCGACAGAATCCATCTGGAAATATTAAAATCAAGAATATCTAGTAAGAACTAGGATCTCTTATATAATAGTGCAATGGAAGAACTACTACTCAACAAAGATATTATTGAACTAAAGGAGTCCTCTACACTTTGGCTCAATACCTTAGTTAAGGAAATGAGACAAAAAGGGGAGTGTGTTTATCATTTGGGATTTGGACAATCACCATTTCCGGTTCATCCCAAGATTGTGGAGGCCTTAAGAGAGTCCTCCCATGAGAAGGATTACCTTCCTACACTTGGACTTCTCAAGTTGAGAGAAAAGATCTCAGAGTTTTACAAAGAGCAGTTTAATTACAAATTCAACCCAGATAATATTATCATTGGCCCTGGAAGTAAGGAGCTTCTTTTCCAAGCACTATTTGCACTCGATGGAACTGTTATTATTCCAGCTCCTAGCTGGGTGAGCTATGGCCCCCAGGTTAATATCAGAGGCAAGCATATTTCTAGAATTTTAACCAAACTTGAAAACAATTATAAAATTAGGCCGTTTGAGCTCGAAAATTTGTGCCAAACATTGACCTCAAAACAAAAGATTCTAATCATCAATAGTCCCAATAATCCAACCGGCACAGTCTATAGCGATAGAGAAATAAAAGATATCGTCAAGGTATGCAAAAAGTACAATGTCATTGTCATTAGTGATGAAATTTATGCCCAAATTGATTTTACCGGGAATAAGAAAAAAGGCTTTTTTCATTATTATCCAGAGCGAACAATTGTAACTGCAGGACTGAGCAAATCCCATTCTGCAGGAGGTTATCGCTTGGGTTTTCTTGCTAGCTCTAAAGAAATGAGCTCTTTGATAAAATGTTTAGCGAGCCTGGTGAGCGAAACATTCAGCGCAGTTAGTGCCCCCATTCAAAATGCCGGAGTTATGGCCTACTCTGGGGATAGCGAGATTATGGAATATATTGGGCAATGTTCAAAAATCCATCGCGCTTCGGGCTACTACTTATATCACCGCTTTATTTCCATGGGTTTTCTTCTTCCAAAGCCAGGGGGAGCTTTTTACCTAATGCCAAGTTTTGAAAATTTCAGAAAGAAGCTACAAAAGAAATACCAAATTTTTACTTCAGATGATTTGAGCAAGACTCTTCTGTCCGAAATAAAAGTTGCGGTACTTCCAGCAACGGATTTCTACCTTCCGAGCGATTGGCTTTGTTGCCGAGTGGCCACAGTTGATTACAATGGGGCCAAAATATACCAAGAATCTCTCAAGTCTAAGGTCCTTACAGAAGACTTTATTGAGAAAAATGCTCCCAATCTAAAGTTGGCCTGTGATGCTATTCAAAATTTTTTAGCTTAAATAGAAGACCCAGCATATTTAGCTGACGCAAATAGTGCCTAGTGTTTGATCAGCTCTCTGTCTCGATATTAGTAAAGTTGTAGTTAGGCCAAATTGACTGGAGTCTTTTTGGTTGATGGAATTTGAGGGGATTGCATTAGCTAGTAGAAACTGAGGGGAGTTTGTTTTAGCAGGTAGAAGCTGGGGGGAGTTTGGGCCGTTCACGGTGCTGGATCGTTTGGTGAGCTTATGGGGTTTGGAGAGCGCCTATATCGGGGCCGCCCAGGCAAGGCATAGGATTTTAAGTAGCATGGTTTTGTATTGATCAGCTCGCTATAGCTAATCTTGGTTTTTGTGGTAGTTGCTGGTATGGAAAAGGGGAAGATTATGAGTCGGTGGGTGGTTGGGATTTTGTGATTTTTTGTTGGTTTCAAGGAGGGCGATTTTGTTTAGCAAAAGCTCAAGACGACTTCTAGGAAGCTGGATGCAAGTTTGTTAAAAGAGAATGATTTTGATTTTTTGATTTAATAAAAGTGAGCAGAATGGTATGTTATCTCTAATTGGGAGGTAGTATTGTCACTACAAAATTTATCAGATTCAAGGTTACTAGCAGATACT
>JABIHA010000010.1 GCA_018649885.1 Bacteriovoracaceae bacterium | reverse complement strand
CTCAGAAGGAAGAGGGTCAAACAAAATGGCCCGCAGCTAGTAAAAATAGAGTTGAAATGTCGCAGGAAATTTCAACCAATTGACACTGAAATTTTATTTTGACTGAGGGCGTTTTGTAAACGCAAGTCGTGACTACTGCATGTTAAGTTGTCTTTGTTTGATATATCAATCCTATTTTAACTAGAAGCCATTTCAATAATCTCTGTCCATATGATCTATAATATTGCAAACTGACTTTCATGAGAATTCGCTATTATTCTTTACTAGCATTACTGGTAGTATTGTTCACTCATCCTAATCTTGCACATTCAAAGGCAAAGTTCTTTTTTGGCTCAGGAGTCTATGTGGCCAATTTAGAAGAAGCCTATGCTATTTCTGAGTTTCATGGAACTGGTCTTTATGCAAACATTGAAGCAAAGTATAATAGCTTTAGTGTTTCCAGTAATTTCAAGAGAATTAGATACCGACCAAATGTTGTGGAAAGTGGTACGACCACTACTGGGCATAATGAAAAATCTTACATACCCATTGGAAAATCTTTTGATTTATCTATTCGATATTACTATGTCTCAGAATTTTATTTTGGAATTGGCGGAGTGTATGACCGATTAAAAATGAGTGTTGAGAACTCTTTTAGACACAACTCAGGCTCTATTCTAACTCAAGGAAACTCAATTGTTAGTAGAGATAACGATATTGGGTTTCAAATAGAATTAGGTGGAAAATTTGAACTAATGCCTTTTCTTTACTTTGATATCTCAGGAAAAAGAACTTACTCAGAACTCGAACAATGGTTGCTACTATTTAGTCTACAACTGGCGAATTTTTAATTTAGTAATACTAAACTTCCCAATCTTTTAGAGTTTCTGTGACTTTTTTAAGTATTTTATCAACGGAAACAGGTTTGACTAGTATAT
Organism: Bacteriovoracaceae bacterium; assembly: GCA_018649885.1. GTDB lineage: Bacteria > Bdellovibrionota > Bacteriovoracia > Bacteriovoracales > Bacteriovoracaceae > JABIHA01. Next base: position 22,778 of record JABIHA010000010.1, on the reverse strand, counting down.
CGGTTACACTATATAAAATAGCCTCTTCGACGATGTCATGGTCGAGAGATCCTGACAGAAGGATAATTTTTGTTTTGTGTTTATCATTTTCTTCTTGGGTTCTAAGGAATTTAATTATCTCGAGCCCTTGAATTTCGGGCATGATATTGTCTATGAAGATCAATTCATATTGAACCTTGTTCATTAGAAGTTGAAGAGCTTTTTGAGGGTCTGTTTCAACCTGAACAACATCAAATGAAAAACCGGTCTCGATATACTTCTTAATCATTTCGGCGTGATCTATTTCGTCGTCGACAATCAAAATTCTAAAATTATTTCTAGTTCTAAAGCTTTTATTATTCATTTTTCAGCTCATCTAATTTTGTTATAAGTCGGTCCTTATTGAGTGGCTTTAACAAAAAGTCATTAACTACACCACTTTCTTTCGCTTGCTTAAATGCTTTAATATTTTCAATGTCAGTTAATAGTATAATATGCTTTTTGTAATCTAAGTCTCTAATTTTGCGACTTAGCTCAACTCCATCATCTTCTATTTCATTTTCGACAATGATCAAATCTAAATTGAGCTTTGGTAGGGTATTTAAGATTTCTTCAGATGAGTTGAGTACAAGACTAATTCCCTCGAATTTTTCTGTAAACTCACCAAAATTTTCAACTAAGTTAATATCAGAGGCCACTAATACAAATTTATACTCCTGACTTTGGTTGAAAGTAGTAATTTGCACTTCGTCTAGCGGGACTGTCTTGGTTTGTGCAGTTGGAAGTTTAATGGTGAATTCAGTCCCGGCACCGAACTGGCTATTTAGCTCAAGAATTCCAAAGTTCATTTCTTCGATAATTTTTTTGGCCAGTGAAAGACCAAGCCCTGTTCCTTTGCCAACCTCTTTGGTTGTATAAAATGATTCGAAAATTTTATCTTGTATGTCTTCTGGGATACCAGGGCCGTTGTCTTTTATCTTTATCACTGCCCATTTTCCATCATCACTTGCGCCGAGTGAGATGATTATTTCTCCACCTTTTATATTTGCATCGATAATTGCTTCATTGGAATTTTTCAGTAAATTTACTAAAACTTGGTCAAGACTAATGGGATTTACAAAAGCCTTAATATCACTAGAGCTTATTTCTTTTGTGACTTTGACATTACTTTTTTTAAAGAGATAGATAATTGTTTCAACTGATTCATTGATTGCATCAGCTAAATTACAATACTCCCTTTCATGATCACTTTTGTGAACGAATTTCTTCATATTCACTACAATGTCTCTAATTCTTGATAGTGATTTATCGACTTTTTGTAAATAATGAATGGCCTCTTCTCTATTTCCTGTATCTAAATCGCTTTTTTCAATCATTGATTTTGTGAATGAAACATTTCCCTTTGCAATGGAGAGTGGATTATTGATTTCATGGCTTATTCCAGCTGAAATTTCACCCAGTGTAGCTAGTTTATCCATTTGAGTCATTTGCTCATAAGCACCTTTTAATTCACCCATTGAGTCTATGATTTTTTTACACATTCCATTAAAAGAAGTAGAAACAAGACCTATCTCATCCCTAGTGGAAACTGGGAGCTCAAGATTGTACTCCCCACTTGAGACTTTTTTAATTCCATGAATCAATTTGTCCAGAGGTCTTGTAAGTGTTTTTGAGACGAGAATACTTATAATTATAGAAAGACAAAGAACAATGATTACAAAAAGGATCGATTTGTTTATTAAAAAATTAGCAGCACTGAATGCTTTTTTTTCTGAGATCTCAGAGAATTGATAAAGACCATAGTCTTTAAGATAGTGATAGATTACTAAAATTTGATTCTTTTCACCTACTTCAACTTTCTCAACACCTTCAATTTTTTTAGATTTAATAATTTGTTGGATATAATTAGCAGCAGGTTCTCCGGATTGAATATTAAGACCCTGGCTATCAATCAGATAATTAGTATATGTTCGATTGCTGTTTAGAATATTTGCAATGGGGTCCATCATTAAAAGAGAGAAGTAGTAATGATTTCGAAGTTCGTCTTTTCCACCAATTAAAACGAGTGGAACACTATTGTCTTTGAGGTTTAGAAATTTTATAAATGGTCTGTCTGCCTTGACACTATCGAATGGAAAATCTACAGAGTCCAGTTCTTCTGAATCGATTTCGAAAAGGTTGAGAATATTTCGATTTGTCATGCCAATTAAGAGTTTCTTTTCCTCAGAGCCACTATATATTGAAAAATAAGCAAGATTTTTATCTAATTCAAAAATTTTCCTAATTAAATCACGGTCGGGGCGTTCCCTATTATAGGCATTACTAAGCACAGTGATCGTTTTGATAGAACTTTGAATGGTTTCATCGATTTTGCCTGTAGTGTTTTTTACGTGAGAGAGTCCATTTTCAAAGATATAGGCCGATTTATCTTCTTTAAATACATTAAGTGCAAAAATTAAATATGTGGCGAAAGCACTTATTAAAATAAATGAAGTGAAAAAGACGATCTTAAATTTGATAGGAAAAAATACTTTTTCTATAGCTGGCCCCAAACAGTTTTGATCAAGATTTAACCATTTTACCATGTTTATGAAGAAACAATTATCCAGTAAAATTTATTCATGGACCAAAAACAGATAAGTTCAATTCAGCTATTTAGTGCTGATAATTTCATCATCATTTTTCTGCTAGTAGTGGCCATCTACTGTAGTCACGTCTTCTTTAATATGAGAATTGAAGACCAATTTGAATATAGTGAAAAATCTGATCAAATTGGACACATCATGAATAAAAAAAATACCGCCAAGAAAAAAGGTGGAGTGGGTATAAGTTGGGTTGAAATTGAGAAAAATGATCAGATATTTGCAGACGATAAAATTTACACCTACTTTGATTCGGAAATACTTCTCAAATTTAATAATGGCGAAGAGGTCTTGATAGGAGAAAACACTCTCTTTGTTGTTGAAAAAGAAGAGGATACGACAGGGCTAAATATCCTAAAGGGAAAAGCATCAATTAAATTTGCAGAAAAAGATAGCAAGCTAGTACTCAAAGTAAAAAACAAGTTGGTAGAACTTGAAAAAGCTGACGGTGAACAATACCAAGTTATTACCACGGAAGAACCCACAATAGACATAGAAAAAAAGGTTGTGGAAAAACAAGATCCTGTTGAAATGGTTGGAGAAGCTCTTCCTCCTGGCCTAGATATAGTAGGCATTGGTGTTTTAAAGAGTGTTGAAACTGTTGCAACAGGTGTTGGATATGTTGCCAAGGGAGTTGTGGTTGGAGTTGAGACGGTTGTATCTGGTGTTGCTACAGGCGCCAAATTTGTAACTGGTAATGTGGTCAAATTAATTACATTTGGTCAGGTTGATCTCTTCTCCGATAATGATTCCGAATTACTAGAGCCTGAAAATGGTGAGGTTTTTGATTATAAAAAAGGGAAAAAATACCTTTTCAAGTGGGAGCTTGAAGGAAAAAAAGAAGAGAAAAAAGATCTCTACCTTGAGATAGGTTTGACCAAAGAGTTTACCTATATCAGAAAAGTTAGACAGATTACTGACCAAACAAGTGAAAGTCTTACACTTCCTGCAGGATATTATTACTGGAGAATTAGGGGTAAGAAGCTCATGGATGGAAAATTCGAACATTTTACAACTGTGATAAACGAGTTTTCTGTGAATAAAAAAATCACCAATAAAAAACTCCCCTTGCCACAAAAATCAAAGCCATGAGCCTCACCAAGTTAACTCCAATCAATCTAAATTGATCTTCTTTTATTCTATTTAATATATAGCTTCCAAGCTTTGTTCCTGTAATTACAGCCACTAAAACCATTAAAATTTCTGAAATTTCTGAAATTTCAAATTGATCAAAAGTTGTAAATTTGGCGTAATAAACTATTTTCATAATGTGGATAAGTGAAGAAAACAAAGATTTCGTGGCGACAATTTCTCTTCGTTTAAGTGATGATTGGTATAGGCTAGTGTCAATAATTGGTCCAGATGCTCCACCTAGTATATTACAAGAGGTAGAAATAAATCCCATTACAACACCTTCTGCTAGCTGGTGCTTTTTAAAAATAGAAGTGGAGTTTACCTTCATTGAAAGAAGGGGGATGATCCCTAAAAGAATATACACTTGGGCCTTTGAAGGAACAGGATTGAGAAGCCAGATAAATACTGCTGAAATCAAACTACCTAGTAAGAAGATGCCAATATACCTTGTGGAAATAAATGATCTAAGTAAATACGCTCTATAGCCATTTGAACAAAGCTGAATAATCCCATGTGCGATCATGGCCTGGGGAATACTATAAAATATTGGCAAAATTCCCATTAGAATAAGGCCTCCTCCCATTCCGAAAGTCCCAGAAAAAGCACTTGTAAAAAAAACTGATATCACTAAAAAGGGCATGGTAGTCTCCTTGTTCTAGTGTGATTATCGGCTATTTTATCACTGGAAAAAAACGAATAGATAGAATACAATATATTCCAAAAGGGAATATATTATGTTCGATCAAATTGAAGCCTTGTGGGCCATAAGTCGCTATCAAACCATGGGAAAAGCAGGTACTTACCTGCGAGTCAGTCAATCAGCTATCAGCAAAAGGCTAGCGGGCTTAGAGTCTCAAATAGGTAAAAAACTAGTGCACAAAAAAGGCCGCTACGTGGTTTTGACTACTGAAGGAGAAAACCTACTCAAGCAAGTTTCTCCTCTTTTAACACAGCTTCGAAGCGTATTGTTTGAATCTGAGACAAAAGGATATCAACACAATTTAGTAATGGGGGTTTCAGAATCAATTTTTTCCTCTTGGGGTGCTAAAAGCTTATTTCTCGCCCGGAAAAAAAGTCCTAAACTAAATTTTGAAATTCACACCCACAGAACTCCTGTTATTTTAGATAAAATAAACTCAGGTGAATATCACATCGGACTTTGTTCAGGACTTGCTGAAGATGCACCTCAGCTTGAAGTTCAAACTATTGCTTATGAACCAATGGTTATCATCCCTAAAGGACTAGTGGAGACAAACCTATCTCGCATAAGAAAAGAAGAAGTGTACACAATAGAAATCCATTCAGAAACTTGGAGAACAATTTTCAGAAAATTACCAAAAGCCAAAATAAATATTACGGGTGGAATGGAATCATTCTTTGCAGTAGCGGCCAGTGCTATCTCTGGTTTTGCTCACGGTCTTGTCCCCTTGGGAGTGGCAAAGGCCTACAAAATTCCTGAGAAAAAAATCATCTACTTAAAAAAATATGAATTACAAAGGCCTATTAGCATTGTCGGCAATAAATCGGTAATTCACGGCGGAGAAATTGCTAAGTTTACCACTATTCTTGAAAAACAATTGAGCCTTTAAACTTAAAACCCACCACTCAATTGGACTTGCAGTTTTTGTGATTTGTCTGGTAGCATTTTAAAAAACTTGAAACTCTGCTATTGATATATCAGATTTAAGTGTTTGGGAGACTCTTGATGTTTTTTAAAAAATCAGTTTTATTTTTTATCATGGTTTTTAACTGCTCTTTGTTATGGGCAAATAGTGCTCGTGAGATAGGTTCAATGGAATTTTATGAAATAACTTCATCTGCAGGTTTTTCTGAGAAAATACTCGATGTAAGGACACCTTTTGAGTGGAATGAAACAGGTACCATTAAAAATGCGATCACAATAAATGCCTACGATAAAAAATTAAAAATGAAGATAAAAAAATTAGACAAGGCCAAAACCTATTATATTTATTGCCACTCAGGGGTTCGGAGTTTGAGGGTTCAGGAGCTAATGACAAAATTTGGTTTCAAATCGGTAAACGTTTTAGGCGGTATGTCTGGATGGTTAAAGAATAAACTTCCCGTATCAAAATATACAAAAAATAATGGGATATTTTTAGAATGGAACTAAAATCTAAAAGGCCAGTACTGAGAGACCATATTGTTTCTGATTGGAAAGACTCAAAAGAGTTTGTTGAAGCTATGATTAAGCAAAGCATAGAAAGCGTGCGTTATAAATTTGACTTGGCCGTATTCCATCCTGAAGATGGTAAAGTTATTGGAGGAATAGGCATAAGAAGAACTTCAGCACTAAGTATGATTGCTGACTTAGGGTATGCCACTGAAGCTGCTTCCACCATTTTTAAATTTGGTTTTGAGCAGCTTGGATTGGCCTTAATTTATGCAAATTGTGATTGTGAAAATTCTGCTTCCTACAAAGTCATGGAAAAATTAGGAATGAGAAAAGTTGGAACTTCTCTCAAAGATAAAGAATTTAAAGGTGCTTGGCATGATCGCTACCGCTACGAAATTCTTAATCCAAACTGAAATCAGTATAGCTAACTTCTATAAATTCCAGTAACTAAAAAATTAGTGAAAAAGTCATCCATGCTTTCTCACTTCACTTACTTTCAAATTTTCTTAAGTGTAACTCTGACTTTCTTTTGTTTTTCGTTTCGAAGGTATTTTAACTCTACCTTCTCTCCGACTTTGTATTTGTCTAGCTCGTGAACAAGCCCATCTTTGTCATTTACTTTAATGCCATTGACCTCAAGAATGATATCACCCAAGCGGTAGCGACCACGTCCATCCGAGCTCATTCCTCTAAGACCGGCTTTGTAAGCTGCACCTCTTTCATCTATTGATTGAATAACAACTCCACCTTTCCCAAAGAATCTTAGCTTTATATCTTCTCTTAAGGGATTCAGTCCCAGTCCGGGCCTGATTACCTCGCCGTATTGAATTAACTGAGGAACAATTCTTGCGATTGTGTCCACGGGGACAGCAAATCCAAGACCTGAGCTTCCACCTGATGGTGAAATTATTTGAGTGTTCATTCCTATAAGGGATCCGCTCGAGTCAAGTAGTGGCCCTCCGGAGTTTCCTCTATTAATAGCAGCATCTGTTTGGATCATATCGTGAATTTTAAGTCCAGCGACTCCGTCCATGACTCTTCCTGTGGCAGATACAATTCCTTTGGAGATACTGTGATCCAGCCCAAATGGATTTCCAATAGCGAGTACTTTTTGACCAACTTGGAGGTTTTTCGAAGAGCCCAAATCAATTGGATTTAATTTTTTGGGCATCTCTTTTAACTTTAAAACAGCAATGTCTTTTCTGGCCTCAATACCTACGACCTCCGCGGAATATTGTTTTTTGTCACCTTTGAAGTTAACGACGAAGGCATGTCCTCCGGCAACTACATGGTAATTTGTAACAATGTGGCCATCTTTACTCCAGACATAGCCTGATCCTGTTCCCCTTGGAATTTCTTCAACATTTCCGAAGGCCCATGATCTTGCGTGTTGAATATTTGTAACATTCACCACAGAATTTACATTTTGCTTATAGATGCTAATGGTATTCTTCTCATCCTGAAGCAAATCCTCTCTGTTTAGCTTTTTCACCGGAGCTTTGACATTTTTTTCTTCTTTTTTGTCATCGCCCCAAAAGGCATCTACCTGAGGGATGTAAAAACTTAAAAATAACACTAAAACTGCAATCGTCTTCATTTTGCTAACTCCTTGTGTTGGTAATCCAAGGCATTTAATTTCCAAAAGCTTCATTTCGTGACTCTCTCCAAGAGGCACTTAGTTTCTTTGTTCTCTCCAGGCTTTCCTCATAAGAGCTCACAGTAATGGGCTCTGGAGTTGGCCAAGAAGAAAGCAAGTCTTCTAATGTTTCTCTCCACACACTCAAACTATATGTACTGGATAATTTCTCCCAAAGACTATCCATTAATTCACTATAAGTTTGCCTCATTTCAGGAAACTTTTTTGTTGTCCTCAAATATTTGGCATAAATTAATACAAGCTTCCTTCTCACAAGTTTATTCCTTGGAATATGGCAGTGATGATTTTTAGCGTCTTCTTCAATTCTCGCACTCAATTCTTTTTCAGGATTTCTCTTTCTGCTAATAAAAGTCATAACTGCCAGGAAAAGAAAAACCCAAACAAGAGTTACACTATGCCAAACTTTGAATGCCATTATGGCCAGGAAGACAAAGAGTAATTGTTTTTTCATCTCTATCTCCTAATTTACTGTGATGACACCCACCGGGTTCATCTTCGTTTGGTTTGTAAGGCCTTCAGCCATTTTCCCCTTGAGTTCATCAAGCTGCTTTTTATACTTTGAGACTCTTCTTTTTTGTCTCATCCTAAGTAGCTCTTTTTCAGTAGCTTCATCGCCGCTAGCACAGCTTTCATGAGCCTCAAGGCCGGTCTCAACCTTTATTACTTGTTCCTCTAATCTTTGCACAGCATTTTTTCCATCTGCTGAAAAACTAAGACTATTAAACTTTTCTTGTAACTCTTTTCTAACCTCTAACACTACTAGCTTTGAGCCAAGAGTTCTGAGTTTTTCCCTAACTTCTCTATATTTTTGGGTTAACTCGCCTTCCATTTTTCTGGCCTTAGTGATCTCAGTTGTAACAAGATCACGTTCGCCGACTAAAAATATGTGCTCAGATTTAACAGTGTCAAGCTTTTCAATGATTAAAAGCGACACATCATCTTTTCCTTCACTTACAGCTTGTTCCAAATCTTCTTGGTAGACAGCACACTGGGCCTCCACCTTTCCGATTTTGTCATCCAGGCGTTTTCTTTGGAAAATCAGGCCAGTCATAGCATTTCTAAGTTTATGTAGATCCTTTTCATATTGGTGGAAAGTTCCCTCAATGAGATGCCTTCTTCCCTGATTTTCTGTTTCACCTATGAGGTTGGACCAAAATCCAACCCAAAGTGTCTTTATTCTGCTAAATAGTTTCATAAGTTATTCTCCTAAATTTAGATTTGATTAATAAAAAAGCTCACCCTCTTCTTCTTGTTCGTCTAAAACAAAATAGAGAACCAAATAGATAAGGGACGCGGTGCCGAAAGACGCCATCAAAAGTCCAAGTGCTGCTAGTCTAACCAAGCCTAGGTCAACTTCGCTTTTCAGGCTTATTTGATGACACACACCAAGTAGTTTCTTTTTGTCGGGGCGGTAGACTTCATCTTCAGTGGGAAGTGCTAACGCCATTAAGATGTAGATAAATAGGCCTGATCCAAAAAAGAAAAAGGATAGTACCCACATTAATCTCAGTGCCCAGGGCTCTACTCCAAAAGATTCCCCAAGGCCTTCACAGACGCCTGCAAAGATTCCGTCATTTGATCTAACCCATCGATTTTTTCTGCTAGTTAATGCGTTCAATTGTAGCTCCTTGTTGTTTCGCATTCATATATAGTAGTATGCATCAGTATTCAATTCAACATAAAAATACATAAAAACTCATGAAAATTCATAATTATATTAATTTCGACAATTTATGGTGTATAATGTAATGATAGTGCGCGCTTTAACTCATTGAAAGTAGGTAGTATGGATAAGTCATTAAAAAGAATAAGTCTGATGGTTAGGGAAGATCAGTACAATAAACTCTCAGAAGAGGGGATAAATTTAAGTGGATTGATCAGGGATTTAATCGATGATTATTTGAGCGAGTTTAAAATCACTCTAAGTGTTACTGAGGAAACTAGAAAACTCTATGATTTGATAATTTCAAATACCGGCTCAAATGACGGGGATTTAGAAATCTATTTTAAAGAGGCCTTAAAGGGACTGCTAAGAGATAGGATAAAAGATATGCAAGAGCTCGAAGAAAAACTTTCGAAAGAGCACTAGTCGCTTATAGCTCAATCTCACATCTAACAGGAAAATGATCAGAGGGGAAAGTGTCTCCACTTTTGTGCTTATCAATTTCAATGGATTTTACATCAAATTGATTAGACAATAAAATCCAATCAATTCTTTTTCCTTCGGGGTAGCTGCCTTTAAATTTATGATAAGTTGTTTGCTCCGCAAGCTTCTTTTCAATCCAAGGATCTCTTATACCGGGTAGCATCTTGTGTAAGAGTGAGTGAACCTCATCATCAGGCCCTTCATTAAAATCACCCATGACTGCAAAGGGGAGATTTTCACTATTAAATTTAGACAATTGCTCTGCCAGAACCCTTGCTTGCTCGGCCCTAGTTTGCGCTAATTGGTGATCTAGGTGGACAACACAGATTAGAAATTTTTTCTGATCGGCCAAAGTTATGTATTCAATTATATTACAAAGTCTCGGGAAGGCACTGTTAAATGATTTTGATCCAGCAATTTCAGGAGTATCTGAAAGCCATACATCTGTGGCACGAAGAAGAGCTACACTGCTCGGTGAAAAAAACTGCCCCGGGTACATCCGCCTCTCAATCCACTCCCGGTGGGTATCGGCCAGTTGAAGATTACCTAAGAGATTTTCAAGCTCTTTAAGCTGTGGCCGTCTTCCCTCTTGAGTTCCGATAATAGTGGGTGAATAACTTAAAAGAGTATCCGCCAAAATTGACTTTCGTGAATCCCAACCGTTAGATCCATCGTCTGGGTTATCAAATCTAATATTGCTGGTAATCAGTTTCATTTTCACAGAAGTAGTATAGCATTAATATCAAGGATGGGAATAATTCCAATTTTACCTCTGAGTTAAATTCTCTTAGAATACTGATATGAATATTGAAGACCAAAAAAGTTTAGATAGTCAGCTTAAAAAGCTTGAGCGATTCGTATTGCATATTCCCTATGCTGCACGAAGTGAGATATTAGAAGAAGTTAAAATAGAAATCAGCGAAATTCATCAAACTCAAAATAAATCCTTTAAGCAAATCATTGCCATGCTAGGCGGACCCAAAACAATTCTCGATCGGCTGCTAGTCAAAAGGGGTCTTCCAAAAGCACGCGAAACCAGGAATGTGGGGAAAGTGATCTTACTTTCGATTCTAGGAATATTTATCATTGGTGGGGTTTTTCTTTATTTTTTTGTACAAAGTTTTTTCCCATTAGTAGAAATTGATTCAAAAGATAATCACATTAGTTTCTTTGGTGGAAAAGTTGTCCTTAAAGGTGATGAACAAGGAAACTATAGCTACAGCAATATTAGCTATAATTCTCAGAAATTCTTAGGCGACAAAGTGACAGGGGACCTCTCGGTGGGAGGCGCTATTGTTCATCTCGACTTTAATCAAGCTGCTCTCAATCTAGCTAAATCAAAAGATGCTCTCTTTCACTATAGTTGCAAAACTCACAATGATGAGCGACCTGAAGTAGATCAAAAACAAGGACTTTATTTTCACCTAAATCAGTTTTCTGAATGTGATATTGATGTACCAACTCATAAAGAATTAAAAATTGAAGTAAACCAGGGAAGTTTGAATCTTCAAGATATAACTCAAAAATATTCCATCGAGCTCGACATGGGTCATGTTAGTATCACAATGAAAGACCCAAGTATTCTTCGAATTAATGTCACAGCTGATCGTGGTGAAGTTGAGGGGAATGTGGATGCTTACACAAAAAATGATTCCAAAAAAGAATCTATTATCCACGTCAAAAATGGAAGAGTAATATTCAACTAATTTTTAGTGTAGGAAGCCGGTTTCGGAATCTTTCTCTTTAATATTGTCTTTTAAATAATCCATTATTTTTAAAACCGAAGGCGTCTTTGTTCTATTTTCAAGGTAGGCCATGGAAATAGAATTTTTTAGTGGAGTATGGTTTTCTCTGAAAATATAGAATTTGTGGCCCAGGGCCTCAAGTTTATTTATGTGGTGAAGAGGAAGTATTCCCGCTGCAAGACCAGAGGCAATGGTATTACCAACACCTTGAACATCCATTAAGTGAGCTCTCATTTTAAGCTTCATATTTTTTTGTCTGAAATGATGTTTGAACCACATCTTTAATACCGGTTCATCATCCATATAATCTACGTATTCAGTTTCTGATAGAAATTTTTTCTCGTTAATTATTCCGCCTTCGCTTTTTACGAATTCGACAGAAGCACATAGGTGGAGTGTTTCCCTAAATACTTCACAAGTTGTGATGTGCTTATCTAGTCTATAGGAATCAACGAAAGCAAAATCAAGTGATCCATCGAGGATGAGATCATTCATTTCACTGGCAAAACCATACTTGATTTTGAATTTCACACCTGGGTTTTGTTTTCCAAACTCAGATAGTAGAGGAATGACAAAAGAGTTACCAAATTCGATGGGAACACCTAAGGTAATTGTGCCTATGAGTCTTTGTTCAACACCTTTGATATCTGCTAGGGCCTTCTCTATGTTGAAGAGACTTTCGCTACATGTTTTGTATAAAACAGCAGCATTTTCTGTGGCTATAAGTCTTTGTTTGATTCTATCGAAAAGGACCACACCGAGAATTTCCTCAAGATGTTTGATGTGTTGGCTAACACCTGATTGGGTCATGTGGAGTTCTTCAGCCGCTTTTGTCATGGACTTTGTTCTGAAGACTCCCTCAAATATTCGAATGTGATTTAAATTTAAATTATCAATAAACATACGTACTTACACCTTTTAATGCATAGTGTTGTCATGGTTGGTGAAAAATGTCTAGGCGATTGTAGAGATTACAAAAGAGAGGGCCAAATTTTACTTAAACCCCCTCTGTAATTTAAGCAAGTTACATGGAAAGTGCAGGTGTTCCCAGTATTTGGTTTGAAAGGCTGCCGTATTCGGTGAATCCAATCATTACTACCTGCTTTTTTGAAAGCTTGCCTTGGGGTTTGCTTTTTTGATCATTTTTTAGATTTTTGAGATATTCTTCTACGTTGCCAACTAGGGCCTTAAAGATTTTCTCTTGGTGCGTATTCATCCATATTTTTTGAACAATGAGTCCAGATTTACTTTGTTTATTACCACGATCTGAAAAATACTGCTTTATCATGGAGCTTCCAATATCTTTTACCTCTTTTTTAATATTCAATTTTTCTAACTGTACGTTTTCGATAAAAAAGCTGCCCTGTTTTTGTGAAATGATTTTTTCTTTAAGTAGCTCTTGGGTAGTGTTTTTAATGATTCCAAGAGATAAGTCAGTGTCCTGGGAAATTTCAAAGATTGATCTTTTAGCAGAGTAGATTGATTCAATTACCATTCTTTCAATTGTTGTAATGCTTTTCATTTTTTTCTCCTTAATCATGGTGTTTTTAGGTTTTCTATTTTTAGTAAATCTTTTAACTCTTCAGTTAGCTCTTCAAGTGTTTGACAGGGAAGAGACTTCCAGCACTGGCTTGAAATTTTTTTGAATTTGGATTCAACTGAGTTTTGATTCTCACCTTTTTTGGTAGTCGCCTCACTCAAAGCTTCGTATTCTCTGAGTTTCATTTCGGCTCCACGAAAGAGTCGAAACACTCGGGTGACTTGAAGTCCTGTTATGGAGGAAACTTCTTTTAAGGTTAGATCTGGGTAAACTTGTCTGAAATCAAAAATCGTTTTTTCTTGTAAATTCATTAAATGCTCCATGCTCGAGTGTTGCTTTCTTATAAGCAATGGAGTCGCCAGTTTTTATATATGAAATATAGGGGACTTGAAGACCATGAGTGTTTGGATTTCAAACTTTGTGTATTGATATCAAAACGTTAGTTGGACTACCTCGCTCGAGCCAGTAGTTCACGGGCCTTGCAGGCCAGTTCTGTAAAGGATGAAAAAGGGTGATAGTTATCTGAAATTGGGTAGTTGCCTTGCTTTAAAATGGTTTTGAGTCCAAATAGGCCCAAAGCATCAGATTCTTTGTCACCAATCATAATACTTTTGGTTAAATCAATATTGAACTCACTTGCAGCCATGAGTGCCATACCTGGATTTGGTTTTCTCAAAAGGCTATTTGCTTTGTACTGATTTTTTCCCTCTGGGTGATAAGGACAAAAGTAAATTTTTTCAATTGCTCCTCCCATCTTTTCAAGTTGATTTAATAGTAGAGTGGTAAATTGGTGGTACTCATCAAGGGAAAAGTACTCTTTGGCGATACCGGCTTGGTTAGTAAGGACAACGACTATTATTTGATTTTGGTTGCACCATTTTATCAAGTCCACAATTTCGGAGATAAATTTCAAATCTTCTTTTTTGTGGGGGTATTTTGAGTCTTCAATTAATATTCCATCGCGATCTAAAAAGAGGCATGACCTTGGGGGAGTGAACTTATCATTACCTCCTATTGGAAATATGCTTTGTGCACTTCCTTTTTTTACCACTGTGTCACTATTGTGAAAGTTTTGAGTTTTGTATAAACAAATACCTGGTGATATATAATGAAAGTCTGATGTGTCTTCTAGATTTGCTTGTCGAATTTGTGAGTTTTCATCAAGGCTGAGAATTTCCTGTGTGTCTGCGCTATTGGTAGCAAGGCATAAGGCCACTGTTTCTTGATGGTTTGATTCTAAAACAAAATTTTTGGGATTCACTAAAAGTTCGGTTTCTTTTTCAAAGTATAAGACAAAATCTCTTTGAATCTCTTCTTTTAAATTATGCGACTCACCCGGTTTCAAAAGAGTGACTTGATCGAAGCCAAAGTGAGCAAAGTACTCCTCAAGAAAATTTTTCACTTGGGGGGAAAGTTCTGGTCGGGTGATCTTTACGACAACGTGAACTAAATTTACCTTCATCTTCTTCTCTTATTTAAAAACTAAACTATTGTCAGTATACTAAAAGAAATCGAGCAGGGGTATCCAGTAGTTATGGAAAATATAATGTTAAAATTGACCTTTGGGTCATTATTCATTCTGAGCGGAGGAATCTTTATCTCGTTCAGCCTCACAGCGTTAAGTCACATCTTTATCGTCCCTACAATTATTTGGTCTTTTTACTCCAAAAAACTCACAGATTTTAAATATTCAAAATCCTCATTGGCCCTTTTTCTTTTAATTATAGTTTCTGCCCTTTCTGTGATTTTTAATTGGGGGGATATTGTCGGTAACCCTTATAGGAAAATTTTTAAGCTTAAATATTTTTTAATAGCAATTATGGCCGTCTATCCTCTTAAGTACATGGTGAGAAACCACCTTGATCAAAAAAAAATCTCATTACTATTAAACTTATTTTTGATAACGACTATGATTGCTTCAGTAAGTGGGATGATTGGTTTGTATTCAGGTTTTAATCCACTTAGGTTTAAAGAAGCATGTCATGTTAATCGCTCGTGTGGGATGTATGGGCACTATATTAGTTACGGCTATGGTATTCACTTTGCTACACTTTTGATCCTGGGTCTTTGGACCAATAGAGGGAAGCTGGAAACACTTGTTAATTCAAAACTCATAACTATATCTTTGATCGTTAACTTTGTGGGGATGTATCTGTCCTACACTAGGGGAGCGCTTTTAAGTGTGATCGTTTGTGCACCCTTTTTATTTTTAAAAAAATCGAAGAAGTTATTTTTAATTGTGCTGATAGTAACAAGTTTTGGGTTTTTAGCGGCTCTTCAACTATCCCCTCGGCTGAAAGAATCTTTTACAAGTAATCAAAGGCTTTTCTCTATAGTGATGAGAGGGACTATGGTGGAAACGGCTTGGAAGGCCTTTACTGAGAAACCTCTTCTGGGTTGGGGCTATAAAAACTTCGAGGCCAATTCAAGGAAAATTAAAGAGAAGTACGGTATTTTATATCCATGGTTTGCAGGTCATGCCCACAATAACTATTTTGAGCATTTGGCCTCAACTGGAATTTTTGGGCTGTTATTTTTAATACTCTTTAAGTTTTATTGGCTTAGAGAAATGTACGCTAGGGGAGATCTGATTGGGGAGCTGTGCTTTCCTATAGTATTGGCCCTTATTTTTACAGGTCTTTTTCAGTACACCATGGGTGATGGTGAGAACCTTTTCTTTATTATGGGAGCCTACTCTCTTTCACAATTAGATAGGATTAAAGTTTGAATTTATCAATGAAGCTACTTGGAATTTACTTTTTAATATTTGCATATTCCTGTGGGGTTGTTTCCTTTGGAAGGCTGGTATTAAAGAGCGGGAAATTTCTAGAGGATAAAGCATTTGAGTTAAGACTGGGAGCCTCTTTTTTTACAGGTCTATCAATTTTTTTAATGCTTTGGAAAACCCTGACACTTTTTGAATTTAGGGCATTGGTAGCGCTTCAACTCTTGTCGCTTGTGATTTTTACCCTGCTCTTTAAAGATATTTTTAGAAAAAATCTTAAATTTAAATTTTTGAGTTTTTCAATTTCAATTATCGTAGTTTTAATATTCACAAACCTGGAAACACTGAGAAGCTTAACACCTCTGACTGACACTTTCTTTGGTGATTCAGGTCTTATTGATCCCTTTGCCAGCTTTGGTAGTGTTGTTCATACATTCAGGGCCTCAAATATTTCACTATTTACTATTCAAATGGACGATATCCCAACGCTTGGACAACACATTGGGCAGAGCCTTTTGGCAGCGATTCCCACATTTTTAGGAGTTAAGTCATTACTTGCGAACTTGAATATTTGGTTGATATCAATCAAGGTTTTTTCCTTCATTTTTTTGTTGGGCCTATTTAAATCTCTTTCTTTTGGAAAATATCAAGCGTTACTACTCAGCTTTTTGGCCTTTAGTGCTCAATCGGCTTTTTCATTATCTGCAATAAGCACTGGAGATACTGGAGGGTCAATTTTAAATATGAGTAGCAGTGATTGTCTTATTGGTGTGTTTAGTTTTTTCACACTATTTCTGATGTATTTAGAATTGGGGAAAAACAAACTGATGTTTTTTCTGATTCAAGGACTCTTTATTCTGTCATGGTCACTAACAGCTTCTCATTTGATTTTAATATGGTTTGGCGTATTGCTATTAGATTTTCTTTTAAAGAAAACTAAGTTTGAGAAATATGAGACCCAATATGAATGGGGTGCTATTTTCTCATTTTTACTTTTTGCAGTAGTCTCCGCTGGCTATGGTGGGATGCTTGCACCAAAAGGGCTTCACTCAAATGTAAAAATACCGGGGCTAATGCAAGTTTCAAGGAGTGATAGGAAGGCCATTAGCTTTAGAAATCCAGGAATCTCCTTTTATTCTTCGAGTACAATAACTAGGTGGAAACAAAGTCTTAGTAGTGATGAAATGATTTCCACATATGATGCAAAATGCACTGGGGATACGAGGATCTTAAATTTTTTGACTCTTGATTGTAGAGGGTTATCTAAACCAGCAGGTGTAACATTTCAAAGTGGTACCAAGGAAAAAATTGCAGGAGCACTCAAGGTGATTCCTATGAATACTTATCTTTCACTTCGGGTCATTTTTTGGCCTTTGATCAGTTTGATTTTATTCTTTTTTCTAAGAAAGAAAATTGATGTGGGGATATATAAAATAGGACCTACTTTTATCGCTCTTTTCATTGGTGGCAGTGTCATTACGGGTACAATTGCATTGTATGGGTATGTTTGGGAGTTAAGTCGTTTCTTCTATACTGGATGGATACTCGGAGTAGTTTTTTTGTTACTTCAAACAAAGTTTTTAAAGGTACAACTTCGGGCAGTTCTTATAACCACCTTTTTTATTTTTAGCTCACTCGGGCCAATCCTGGAATGGAGCCTAGATATTAAAAATGTATTTTCTACTAAACCATCCTCGTGGACTACTCGAACTCTTCAAGACAAGGGAAGTGTACTGGGGATTAAGAAGAGGTATGAATATATGTTAATGAAGCACGATCTGTACGGAAGTGAGCTTCAGACTATTCGCTAGGTCCTACTGAGCTTTTAAGTTTCGGATGAAAAACTTCTTCCACCTCTGAGTTTCATAAATACACTGGCCCATAACCTATAGGCCCAATTGGGAAGTACCTGTAGGAAATAAACAATCAATTTAAAAGGCCATGCATAAATAATAAAATCTTTTCCCTTTAAAACATCACTTACACAAAGCTCAGCTGCTTTTTGGGCAGAAAGAATAAATGGCATTGAATAAGTTGCCCCTTCAGTCATCTCTGTTTTCATAAAGCCCGGCGCAAAATTTACGATACGTATACCTTTTGGTCTGCACTCAATTGATATGGATTCAAGATAGACTGCTGTAGCCGCTTTACTTGCGCTATAGATACCGCTTTCAGGTAAACCCCTGACGGCAGAGATACTAGTGACTCCAACGATTACCTTATTTCTATTTTTCTGATCTTTTTTTAGCCAGATACTTTTCAAGAATTCAATTTGATCGATTACTGCAATGGTGTTTACGGCAAAAGTATTTTGAGCAATTTTTGTGGAATCTTGGTCTATTGGATAAGTATCATTGACGCCTGCATTGGCGATAAAGTAGTCGATTCCAAAATCGTTTTCTAGTTTTTGTAGTGTCTCTCTTACGAGCTGGTGCGAATTTACATCGATGGTAAATATATCGGCTGAAGGAGAGCTTAATTTTTCGCACTCCCTTGCAAGGCTTTCAAGTGGACCAGTTCTTCTGGCGATGAGAGCAAGGCTTTTACCTCTTCTTGCAAATGACTTCGCCATTTCTCTTCCCAGTCCTGAGCTGGCTCCCGTGATGACTACTAGTTGATTTTTTTTCATGGCCCTCCCAGGGCTGAGTATTTACGGCTAATGCAATAGGTCAGATGAATTTGTATCAAAAGTAGTTAGCGATGAAAAACGCCCAGCAGCTACAGGAGAGTGGAAATGGCCCTAATATACAAGCGGTCCCGCTTTTGATAACTTTAGACAAATCAAAAATCAGGGGAAAGTGATGAATCAATTGAAAGTGAAGCTTTATTCAGATGGCGCTAAAATGGAAGATATTAAACTTCTGGCAGATGATCCAAATATTGCTGGGTTTACCACCAATCCTTCTTTGATGAAGCAAGCAGGGGCGAGTGATTACAAGTCCTATTCCAAAGAAATTTTAAGTATTGTGCCAAATAAGCCACTTTCATTTGAAGTTTTTGCAGATGAGTTTGATGAAATGTACAGACAGGCCCTCGATATCAAAACTTGGGGTGAAAATGTTTATGTCAAAATCCCAGTAATGAATACTAAGAGACAATACGCCTATGAGCTTATAGAAAAGCTTACTAAAGAAGGTGTTAAGCTGAATGTCACTGCACTTTTTACAGAAGATCAGGTCAGAAGAACGGTTACAGCTCTTGAGGGAACAAGTGGCTCACTGGTTTCTATTTTTGCTGGAAGGATAGCTGATACCGGTGTTGATCCCAAACCGTTAATGACAAAGTCTTGTGAAATTTGCTCTGTTGATCCTAAAATGGAGCTATTGTGGGCATCTACCAGAGAGGTTTACAATATTTTTGAAGCCGACCAAACTGGATGTGATATTATTACTGTACCTCCAAGTATTCTGAAAAAGATGGGTGGAATAGGGAAAGACTTAGAAGAGTATTCTCTCGATACGGTAAAAGGATTTTATAAAGATGCCACAGAAGCGGGATTTTCTCTGTAAAGGTATAGTACTTTCATTCTTACTGCTTCCATTGTCAGCACATCCATCAGCTTTTCTGAAGAAGTTGAAAAGCAAAATTCTTGAAACGACTTGGGAGCAGAGGTTAAAGAATTATCAAAACCTAACCACGCCCGGTTATGGTCTGTATGTGATTCCTAGAATTGTTGAAAAAGCTGTTTTGGTTTTAAGGAAACACCAATTGACAGACTATCGTTATTCTCAAAGTTGGAGCGATGACATTCTTTATCGTCAGAGACTTCATGAGGCAGCTTGGCCTATTAAGTTAGACTCTTCAAGTGAGCATACCATATCACTTGGGCGAAAAGGTCTAAGGAAGAACTGTACTGTTGTTGAAGGACATGTTTTTGACCGTGTTGATCCAAAAGGCAAGGAAGAGTTAATTTATGCTATTTGCCCTCGTTAGTCTTTATCCACTTTATTTTTTGGGCCTTGGTTTATTCTTAGATAAATACCTATTTAAAAACCGTGATCAACAAAGTGTTTTAGAGAAACTTTTTTGGGTATACGGTTTGGGGATTTTATTCAACTTTCTGCTCATTGTTGCTTCCCCAAAATTATCAATATCTGAAATATTAGGCATTCCTCTTTCTATAATTGGGCTGCTGGTGTGTAGGGATTTTCTAAGAGACATCCTTTCTACAGTTTTAAAAAAGCCTTTCAATTTCATTTTAATCACTGTCGTTTGCGGATTTTTTCTGCACCAGATTCTAGTTGTCCCAATATTCGAGTGGGACCCAAGATCAATTTGGTTTTTTTATGCAAAGGTCATTTATCATAGTGACTACTTCCTAGGAATGGGAGATGCACTAAAATTAAACGCTGGTAATCACCCTGACTATCCTAAATTGGTACCTGCTATGGCTGCACAGCTAGCCAATGTTGTTGGGTTTTGGAATGAGTTTCTTCCAAAATTCTCTCTTGCCCCTATCTTTATCCATTCGTCACTTGGGTTTTTTATTTGGTCAAAAGAAAAGTGGTACACACAATTAACAAGCCTTGTGATTTTTCTTTCTCTTGGAACTTTTACCTGGAATGGGTATATGGACGGCTATGTGTCGCTGTATGGGGGATTATTTTGTTTTTGGAGTTGGAGTTTGATCAAGACCAAAAAATTATCAAAAAATATTTTTCTTTGTGCTGCCATTTTCTTAAATATAAAAAATGAAGGGATAGTCTTCTCATTGGTATTTGGAACATTACTAGTGATTTACGGAGTAAGACACAAGGTTTTATTTGAATTGGTGAAGGGGGTGAGGAAGTATCTCCTAGAGATTGTCCTGATGCTTTTACCGTTTGTGATTTGGGTTGTGGCAAAAAAAAGCTGGGGTTTTACCGATACTCAAATTACCTTCGATCTAGCATTGGTTCAGAGAATGATTGCACGAGTACATGAAATTCCTTTTTTAATGAAAGAGCTCATTTTTATTAAATATATTGTTCCCTATATAATTGTCGGTGGGGTGGCTTCTTTGTTAGCACTCGCTTTTTTAAAGTTAAAAAATAGACTAAAGGTAAATGAAATCAGCTTATTTGCTTGGGTTTGCGGGCTTTATTATTTCGGCATTATTTTTTTAGTTTATCTACAAACTATGGCACCGCTCAGGTGGCATCTTAATACAAGTGCCAATCGTACGCTTATGCCCGTTTTGGTTTTTATTTGGGTTGGTACCATGATTTTTCTAAAAGACTTAGGAAATGAAAAAGAAATCAATAATAAATCAATAATAAATTAACGTCTTAGGGTATGTTTTATCAATGGCAAGGCAGTATTTTGAAACTCTTGTTGGGTTAAGGGAATACTTTTCACAAATTGACCTTAGCCATTTTGGGTGAGCAGTATTGAATTTAATTTCGAGTATAGTGTTAAGTGGTGAAATCATTTTCTTTGTTGGCTCGATCATATCACTATTTGGATACATTTTTGAGCACTTCAGATTGGTATCAAATGTTATTCTAAGTCTTGGATCAGATCTTCCAATAAAAGCTTGTCTTGTATATTTGATAAGCACTTTTGGTTGTAGTTGGTAAAATTTTGAATAGCTGTAAATTTTTTGCTGGGTTAATGAGCCATCTATTTCCGCAGTTGTCGGGTTAAAGATTCGACGGTTGATATCTTTTGCATCAATCTCAATTCTCTCCTTACTAACTGTTAGGATATCTTTTCTTTTTATCTCTATGAATGCTTTTTTTACATCGATGCTACCGTAGTATCTTACTCTAAGCTTTTTTCTCTTCTTCTTGCCATCGATTTTTTCAAAGTACCAAGCAAGATTTGGGGAGTCATAATAAAGACTATAAATATCATAAAACCCTTTCTGGTCCACTGAGTTTGGATCTGGAATACAAAAGGGTGCTAAATCTTTAACGATTGAATTCGCCAAAGTTCCGGGAATAACATATTTGATTTCAAATCTATTTTGAAATGTGTCTAGGTTCATTTTCGCTAAAATAACTATTTAAAAAAACTGTTCTTCTTTCAATCCAGGTTTTTAAATACTCTATCTCCCTTTTCCAGTTTGTATGAATTGTTCTAGTTGCATCACTGATACGGGGTTTTTGCCAATGGGCGAAATCTCGATCAGCACTATCACTAATTAATTTGGTATAATGGTCTACTTTTTTATTTAAAAAATCTAGTATTTGTTGGTCCTCTTCAATCTCTTTCCATTTTACTTGAAGCATTTTCCAATAAAGAGGGTTTTTGTCTATATTTAGGTAGAGGGGATGGGCGTCAATGTCGTTAATGTAGTGCATCTCTCTGTGGTGTGAGATACCAAAAGATTTGCTATTATTGTTTTGAATAATGTAGCTGATAGATTCTCTTGGAACATAGAAAAGGTAAAAGCTAGCATTGAACTTATTTCCCGATAAAAGTGAAAATAGATAATAGCTAAAGTAATTGTCTAAATTAAAAAGAGACAATATCTTTTCAGGATCATTTTCACTTAAGGCCTTGACACCTTCCCTGACACTGAGCAAGTAATCCATTCTATCAAAGTGGTAGCGATATAGGTCGGGGTAGACTTGCTGGAATTGGGACATAAGAAGATCTTTGTCAGCAGAGCTCAGTAGCTCATCTCGATTACCACTTTTGGCCTTAAAAATAATTCCCTTTTTATTCCACTGGGATTTCTTTTTAATGCCAAGTGCTTTTCTAGTTAGTTTTCTATGGAGAAGATATAGTCCGTTGTAATTGCCGTTAATAAATACTTCTATAAAGTTAAGTTTTGGAATTTTCAGCTTTGGGTTTAAAAGCTGAAATAAGTCATTTGATAGTTTTTCTCTTAGAAAGCTTAGATCTCGAAATAGCGGTGTAAGTCTCCATGTTTTTGAGCTTTCAATATCAAATAAGTTCACCTTATCTTCAAAGTATAGACCGTATCCAATTTGAGGCTCTGATTTTTTTCCCTTTAACTTTATCAAAACATTGGAAAAATTCTCTTTTGTGTCCCCGATATGAGTATCAACTGAGCAGCTAGATTTAAATTCCTTATTAATGGATTCATCACATAGTAGGTTAATAAACAGTGAGTGGGGGGGGGGGGG
>JABIHA010000075.1 GCA_018649885.1 Bacteriovoracaceae bacterium | reverse complement strand
GGGGGGGGGGAGAGCTACTTCTGAAAGCTTAATACTGCTACGATTTTTAATCACTGGTAAGGCATCGGTTGTAAAAAATTTTTGCCAAATACCAATCCCGATTAAGACGGTTGTAGACGCTACTAAAAATGGATAGAAAAATTTGTTAAATTTCAGAAAGTGCATCTCCAAGATAAATTTGCACATCTTTTACTATTGGAACATCTCTAAGGGTACTTACAAGTAGCTGTTCCTTATTTTTATGGTGAAATGTTACAGCGTAATTTAATTCAATATTGTCTCCGCCCACTCCATTGATACTAATAAGTGAATGCTCGAAAGCCACTTTCTTTATAAGGGGAGAAATAATCGTGTCAGCTCCATCTTTTTCATTTGTCATAATTTTTAAAAGAGATTGAGATACATTTCTTTCTCCAAAATTTGTCTTATTTAAAATAAAAATGATGGTGGAAATACAAAGAGTCATTGTAACACCCATTAAATAAAACCTAGTTCCACAGGCCATGCCCACGGCCATGGAAAAAAAGATAAATCCAATATCAATAGTGTCTTTAATAGCATTTCTAAATCTTACAATTGAAAGCGCTCCAACGAGTGTAAAGGCCCTCGCAATATTTGATCCTACAATTAGCATTACACAAGAAACAACGAGGCTGAGTATGACGAGATTAATGGTAAATGTTCTTGAGTAAGAAATTCCAGAGTGAGTAAGGGTATATGTCTTTGCGATGATCATGCTAAGGATAAAAGAAAGAAATATAACAAATACAATATCGGCCAGGGAAAATGAGTAACTGCTAGGGGTAATCTCAAGGATTTTTGAAAAAAAATCTTCCATTATAATTCTCAGTTGTTTGGAAGCCAGCTGCTGCGCGCGAGGTGGCTAATGTCTCGGGTATCAACATAGTATCCCTTTCCAAATAGATTTGAAAGGTTTGTGTATCTAGTCGCCTTGGCCGTTTGAGTTAGCAAGTCCTGAGAGTATTTCTTTTGAAAGATATTTGATCTGGTATCAATGGCATAAGAAATACTCTCACTGATTTTTTTGTCAATATAGATATTGGCACCATCAAAGATTTCTTTTTTTTGATATCCAATAACGTCGATTTGATTTCCAGAGAATTTGTTTTCGAGGATAATTGCATCCGTTAAATCTTTTACGGCTATGGCGAGCTTGTTTTTCAAAAATGTATTGGAGGCCAATATGACCTTTGATTTTTCTCCAAGGCTGACTGCTTTGTCGCGAAATGTTGAAAAGTGGTTGTTTCTAAGGATAATCTCTGAGCCGCTTACATCGATTCCGTCTCCGTTATCATCACCTCCAGAATCAGAGAAGACAGAGTTTTCAACGACACCGTTGCAGTAATCAATATCCACTTGATCAGCGAAATTATTTAAAAATTTGGAATCTCTTATTTGTAAATGGTCACAAAGTTTTATATTGAGGCCATCGTCTGCATAGTTTTTGGAAACGGTTGTATTTTTGACTGAAACATTTTTGCAGTTATAGATATTTAAGCCTCCACTATAGAAACTTCCAGTTATCCATGCTTGACTCCCACCGCTTATATCAAGTCCATCTATGTTACAGTTTTCGGCTCCATTTATGGCAAAAGCTCCAAATGGCTTAGTGAGGCTGGTAGAGCTAATTTGAACTCGATTAGAGTTGGGTGAGAAAATTTTAAAATTACCTTGGATCACAATAGAAGATTTTGGAGAAATTTCTATTTTAGTAGGTCCAGAAATTTCAACGCTGTATTTTTTTGGGAAGATGATATTTCTTGTAATCGTATATTTGCCGGGAAGTATATGAATGGTATTTCCTATTAATTTAACCCTAAAAAATTCCTTTACAGTAATGAGGGGGTGGTGATTTTTTCTTTGAAAGTTCGGTTGTGGGTTTTTTCTTTTTCTATAGTATTTGTGCAACTTATCCCAATTTTGGGTAACATTTCCTCTTATCTGATCCCTTTTGTGGTGCATGAAATTTTGAATGACTTGTCCAAGGCGATTGTATTTTAATTTAGTGAGTCTATCCCTAGATTGGTTTCTAAATTTAATATATTCTTCTTTTTCTTTTTTTTGTCCTGTGATCGCTAAAATCTTTTTTATTTTTAGATGGTTGATTTCAGGAATGCTATTAAGTCTTTTAATTAGGATAAGATTAAAATGGTATGCCCCCTCTTTAAACTCATAAAAATAATTGGGGAGCGTATTTGTTTCGAATACTGATGTATAATAATCTCTATTTATTATAGGGTAGAGTTTTCCATTTGATTGATTCCAGGCCACAAAAAAGTTATCCGGCATTACTCCATGCCATTTAAATCCTAGTAGCTCTTTTAGCGCCAGAAATGAGCTAATATATTCAACGTCAAAGTAACTTTTTACACAATCTAGATCATTTTCTATTATGCAGGTATTAAGTTTATTGAAAAAAGTTAGGTAGTATTGTTTTTGGTTTACATCTGTCTTTACTAAATCGAGCGATTCTCCAAATTTAGCTAGCATGCTTTTATTTTGTTCGTAGGCAGCAGCTTTTATTTTTTGTTTGCCACTAATACCAGGTCTTCTGACTGTGCTCAATATCGGAGATTTAAATTCGGCCCATTTAAATACCTTAAGCGATGAGTTTCCATTGATCTCAAAGTAGGAATTATCAAATTTGTTTTCTATGAAAAAGACTTTGTAACCCAAATTACCAATTTTTACTTTGGCAACTTGGGATTTTATGTGCGTGATACCAAGCTTTTCTGAGAGATATTTCTTGGGTTCAAATAGGTATTTAATCCTTTCGTAAATAATGAGGTTAAATTTTCGTCCACCAAATAAATTGCGATTATCACGAATCTTTATCTCTAAGGACATCATTCCACGATGGAGGTGTCCAGAGGGCTCTCTTCCATGAGGTCTTAACTTGATCCTATAAGGGTGGCCGCGGTAAACCAGTTTGGCCTTGTGCCAAATATTACCTGCAAGATATTCATCATTATTAATTTTTTTCTCCATTAATTTCATATAGTGAGCTGAAATTTCATTCCACTCTTTATCTGGTAGTTTTATATCAAATTGAATAAGTTTGGGGTCAGTAGAGGGTTTGCTTAATGTCAGTATTGGGTCTAGATAGCTAAGTGACTTTGAAATATATCCAGGTCCGAATATTTTCTGGAGAGAGATCAAAATGAGTTGAGAACTCGCCATCAGCACGACTATAGCTCCGAGAATTGAAATAGAGATAATTATTTTATTTTTTTTCACGGGTGACCATTTTAATAATGCTTTGAACAATATTGTGCTTATTCTACTCAACTAACTTCCCATCGACTATCACGCATTTTTATTTTGCAAAGACCCATCATATTTTTTATGATCTGAGGATCAATATAGGAGTGTGAGTGACAAGGTACGCAGGAAAAGAAGAGCTAGAAATCCTTGATAAGGCCACGAATTACAATGGTTTTGTGTTTGAGCATCTTTGTAAGTTTCTTGATAGCGATAAAAAAGTCTTAGATTTCGGCGCTGGGCGGGGGGTGTTTGCAAAGCAGGTTGCTGCCAAGTTTAAAAAGCCAATATGTGTGGAAGTTGACCCAGAGTTGAAGGTTTTTTTGACTAAATTTAATTTTGAGGTCTTTGAATCACTAGACTGCTTTGAGGATAACTCATTTGATCTAATCTATTCCCTTAATGTTCTAGAGCATATCGACAATGACCGTGAAATTTTACAAAAAATGTACCAAAAACTAAAAGTTGGAGGACAGCTATTTCTCTATGTACCTGCAGGCCCAATTCTCTATTCGAAATTTGATAAAAAAGTAGGCCATTTTAGACGCTACACTTGGACAGAGCTTGAATCCAAGATCATAGAGAGTAAGCTTTCAATTCGAAAGTTAGAGTTCGCCGATACCCTGGGCTTCCTGTTTGCCCTCATTTACAAACTGACAGGTGGAAGCGAAATTAGCTCTTGGTCAGTATTTTTATACGACAAAGTCTTCTTCCCTCTTGGTAAATATCTCGATTTTATCTTTAAAAAGTTCTTTGGAAAAAACCTGCTAGTGATGGCCGAAAAAGAATAAATTTAATCTGGGCCTGATAACTTCCAAGATGATTCGTTGCGATATTTGTGGGTGACTCTGACAACTGATGCGTAGTAGCTTCAGCGTCCGAAAAATTTACTTGAGTCATCAATCATTGTATCTTGTGACCAGTATAAATTTACCATTGTCGCATCCGTGTCCAACACTAACTTTGGGCCACCAGTGCTTTGCGATTTCTTGGCGGAAAAATGATAGGTGTAGGGACTTATAAAATTTCAAAAAATACCAAAAAATATCTGAACTCGGTGATTGAAACGGGGCGCCTTTCCTATGGGCCTTTTACCCAGAAATTCGAAAGCAAGTTTGCTTTTGCCCATGACTGCCGATTTGCAACCATGACTAATAGTGGAACTTCATCATTACTTCTGGCGTTGCAGGCACTCAAGACAAAGTACGGGTGGTCGGATGGAGATGAAGTCATTGTCCCAGCTGTAACTTTTATTGCCACCTCGAATATTGTTTTACAATGCAATATGGTTCCAGTTTTTGTTGATGTTGACCCTCATTTTTATGAATTAGACCCAACTAAAATTGAGGAAAAAATTACTGAAAAGACCAGGTGTGTGATTCCCGTTCATCTATTTGGATCTCCCTGTGATATGGATCCTATTTTAGATATTGCAAAGATTAACAAGCTTAGAGTGATAGAAGATTCGTGTGAGACGATGTTTGTAAAATACAAGGGGAGATCAGTTGGGTCTCTTGGAGATGTAGGATGTTTTTCAACCTATGTGGCCCACATACTCACAACTGGTGTTGGTGGCCTAAATACAACCAATGACACTGATCTTGCTGTTCGGATTCGTTCTATGATGAATCATGGTCGAGATTCAATTTATATCAGTATTGATGACGACAAAGATAAAACTGATGATGAAATGAAAATGATTATCAAGAAAAGATTTTCTTTTGTTCAAATGGGTCACAGCTTTAGAGTTACCGAGATGGAAGGTGCGGTTGGCCTTGCAGAGTTTGAAAACCATGATGAAATGATGAAAAAGAGATGGGACAATGGACAATTTTTCATAGAAAAGCTTGAAAGCTTTAGTGATTATATTCAGCTTCCCCAGGTTCGACCAGATTGTGGACACTCTTTTATGATGTTTCCTATTGTGGTGAAAAATGAATCAAAAGAAAAGCTAGTTGAGTATCTTGAAAAAAATGGAATTGAAACGAGAGATATGCTCCCTCTCACAAACCAACCCTATTACAAAGAATTATTAGATATAAAAGAAGATGATTACCCTGTGGCCAAATGGATAAATGAAAGTGGATTTTATATTGGATCACATCAGGGAATATCTGATATTGAAAGAGAATATATTGTTGAAACATTTGGTGATTATTTTAGTAAGAAATCCATTCGCGTTGATAAGTCATGCCTTATCATACTCTCAAAGCTTGATGAATTAGAGGATAGTGTTATCTTCTCAGGTCTATGGGATAGCTTAAGCGGGAGATCCCTTGATGACGTAATTGTCGCGGATGCATCAACTCATGCTCGCGTTGAAAACTTTTTTCAAGACCTAGGTGTTAATGTCATTCATCGTCCTGGGGCCCAAAAAGGAGAGCTTCTTCTCCAAGCAGTTGAGAGTACAGATTGTGAAAATATTATTGTGATGGGAATTGATGGGACAGAAGTAATTGATGATATTGACAAAATTTTAATTAAATTACGTCAGGGCACCGAACTTGTGATTGCAAGTCGTTTTATGATGGGAGGAGAGAGGGATATTTTAAGGCCATACTCTTTTCACTCTGTTGGGAATAGGTTTTTCACCGGTATTTTAAATGTTCTATATGGAAGAAATATAACAGACTGTAATAATATTTTTAGGGGATTTAAAAAACACGCTATTCACAAAATGAGTCTAGTTGAAAAAGGCTATAGCATTATGTTTGAGATGACTCTCAAATCTGTGAAATATGGACTCAAAGTATCAGAGATTCCTACTCGGGAGAGAAGGGAGCTGATTCGAAGAAAGAAACAAAATAGATTCCTTAGCGCAATTAAATTTACCACAATGATTTTAAAAAATATTTTAAAACCTGAGCTTAGTAAGAAGCGGAAAAAGGAAATGGCTTATGAAGCCCAGTGATAAAATTTATGTTGCTGGACACAGAGGTTTATTAGGCTCCGCAATTGTTAAACAGTTAAAGGCCAAAGGTTTTACAAATATCATCTGTAAAACTAGTGCAGAGCTCGATTTAAGAGACGAAAAATCTGTAAGTGATTTTATCAGTAGTGAGCGCCCTGAGTATGTAATTTTGACAGCTGCAAAAGTGGGTGGAATACAGGCCAATATCAATTCTCCTGCAGAATTTTTTTATGACAATATCAAGATTCAAAATAATGTAATTCATCATTCATATAAGTCAGGAGTGAAGAAACTTTTATTTGTAGGAAGCTCATGTATCTACCCCAAGGAAGTTGAAAACCCTATTAAGGAAGAATATCTATTTACAGGACCACTTGAGCCAACAAATGAAGCTTATGCACTAGCAAAGGTTTCAGGAATAAAAATGTGTCAATATTATAGGACACAATATGGTGTGAATTTTATTTCGGCCATCCCCACAAACCTATATGGAGTAAATGATAGTTACGACCCTATAAAGTCGCACCTTCTTCCAGCACTAATCAGAAAAGTGCACCAGGCAAAAAAAGAAGGTGAAAAAGAAATTGAAATATGGGGAAGTGGAAGACCAAGAAGAGAGTTTATGTTAGCTGATGACTGCGCTAACGCCTTGGTTTTTTTACTCCAAAACTACAATGAATTAGAACCTATTAATGTAGGCACGGGAGTCGATCACTCTGTAATGGAGTTAGCTCAAAAAGTCAGTCAAGTTTTGGAATATCCAGTTAAAATTTGCAATGACCCCTCTAAACCGGATGGGATACTAAGAAAAAATATAGACGTAACGAAGTTAGAGGCCCTGGGGTGGAAGTCAAATTATACTCTTGAAGAGGGTGTTAAAATCGCATACCTTGATTTTTTAGATAGAGACTTAGGATAAATAATGAAAACGACACTAGTGATACTTACTTACAACGAGATTGTAGGGTTAAAAGAAACATTTTCTGGGATCCCTATGGACGCAGTTGATGAGGTCTTTGCAGTCGATGGCGGATCTACTGATGGAAGCCTTGAGTTCTTCAAAGAAAATGGAGTTACTTGTCACATACAAGATGTCAAAGGTAGGGGAGAGGCATTTCGCTTGGCCTTTGAAAAGGCAACTGGGGACGCTTTGATTTTTTACAGCCCCGATGGAAATGAAACAGCTGCTGATATATTTAAATTTAAACCTTATCTTGATGATGGCTATGACATAGTAATTGGAAATAGAATGTCAGATGGTGGGCATAATGAAGAAGATGGGCAGTTTTTAAAAATAAGAAAATGGGCCAATAATTTTTTCACTCTCATTGCCAACGTCATGTGGAATAGAGGGGATTTTGTTTACGATACAATCAATGGCTTTAGAGCAATCACTAGATCTGCCTGGGAGAGAATCTCTCTCGATGGTCCTGGATACACAATAGAGTACCAAAGTAGCATTCGAGCATTTAAATTGGGCCTTAAGATTAAAGAATTTCCAACTTATGAAGGCCAGAGAATCGATGAGCAAGAAGGTTCTCCGAGCATTGAAACAGGCCTGTCTTTTTTAAAATTATTTTTCAGAGAAATTAAAGTTGGGCAACGTTGGAAGTTAATTGCTCCCAAAAAGTAATTGGTGATTAGTGACTAAATCTAAGAGATTATTTTTATTTCTTCTACTTACGGTAACTTTATTACTTTCTTTAAAACATACATGGCTCTTAGAAACTAGGACTTGGTGGGCAGCACTTGACAATGATGTCCAACAAATTTCAGGTGCAATAGCACTAAATAGTGGTGAATTTCCCGCTCTTTCAGTGCACCCTTCATTTTTTACGAAACTTCTATTTGGTCGATTTGTGAAAATGGCTTATATCGTAGGGGTCATTCCACATTTTGATGTGAGTTATTTTTCTGATTCAAATAATCTTATTATGCAGTGGCCCTGCATAATTAAGCTTGCTAGCTACTATAGTCTTATTTGCTCCATATTTTTTATCATGTGTATTTTTGTCTTGTTCGGACTTTTATTTAAAAGTCGTACCATTGCTGCATCGGCCTCTTTAATGGTTATGGGAGGGATTGGTGTTTGCGATCAAATGCAAATTATTAGATCAGAGTTGTTATCATGTAGCTTTGGTGTCATCTCATGGATATTTATTCTCTGTGCTACTCAACAACTCAAAAAAGAGCGGCTGTTTAGGTATTTAATCTGCTTATTTCTTTCAGGGTTTTTATATTGTTGGGCCCTTTACAATAAAATTATGGCCTACCCTTTTTTGGCCCCTCTAGGTTTCGAGGTATTTAGAATTGTGATTTCAAGTGAGTACAATGAAAACTACATTAAGATATTTGGCAAATTGGGTGTGTACCTAAAGGGCAAGGTATTGGTTTTAAAAAGTGTCGTTCCAACAACTGTCTTGGCCTTTGGATTTTGTGTGTCTTTTTTCACACCGTATTTAATAACCTACCCATTAATTGGTAAGGCAAGGGCTTGGTACTACCAAAAGCTTCTCTCTACGTTAATATTAAACCCAATAGGTACTACAAAAGTTAAGGTAAGTTTAGACTTAGGAGAAATGCTAGTTACTTTGAATTACTATATTGAGCAATATTTTTCTCATTGGTCTGTTTTTGTGGTTTTCACGTTGCTCTTTCTTTTTGCCAGGAGAAAGCACTTGGTAAAAAAATCTTTGGTCTATGGTTTTTTTATCACTTATTTAGCTTTCTTTTGTATCAGGGGCCATAATATGGTCTACCTTATTTATTCTGATTGGCTTTTTGTGTTATCACTATGCTGCATTTTGGAAGATCTATTTGAGCGTTTTCAGTCAGAGAAAGAAAAAAGATTCATTGCACTGGCCTTAGTTATTTTATTTAATGTTTATCATTTTAGATATTCAGATTATGGGGATATTAATAAGCGGTTTTTACGTGCAGATATTTCTAAAAGCAAAGGCTATGCAAAAATGTGGTTTAGCTCACCACACCCCTATTGGTTTAACCGAAAATATATCATGGCCTACTACAAGCATTACGGTTTTAGGATTTCACCTGAAAAAAGTCACCAGATGTTAGAGGGAATGTTTAGTAGTGGAATATTTCACTCAAAGACATTGGGTGAAGTGGGGCGACATTAGTAACCCGGCGTGGCGTACTAGAAGACATGACTATTTAAATAAATTCAACTTATTACAACATTTTACATATTGCACAACTTAAAATTTTCTTTAATTTCAAGTCCTTACTTGGAATGCTGTGCTTATTAAATTACTATTATTCTTTGATTATTCTCAGAAATAAGGAAGCTCGAGTTTTGAATCTAAACTTGGAAAATATAAAGCGCGGTATTTCATTGATGAAGACCGTTAATTTTAATACGGACTGTAATAAAGGTCCCATCATGCTTGAAGTAGCTACTACTTCAGCGTGTACCCATAAATGTTATTTTTGTGCTGAACATTCAAATTTAATTCCTGTGGAGCACACTTCTTTTAAGATGCCAGATGAAATGTTGTGGAAGCTTTTATCTGATATTAAAAAGTTAAAAATTGAAGAAGTAAGGTTGGCCGGAAATGGTGAGCCTACAGCTGACCCAAGACTGACGCCAATTGTAGATTTTTTACACCAAGCGGGTGTGAAAGTATTAATCGTCACCAATGGTACACTCGTTGAGAGACTCCCGGACTCTACATTTTCAAAGCTTCATAAAATTACTATCAGTATTAATTCTTTTAATAATGTAACTCATCAGGTGATTCATGATTACAAAGGAGCTACTCAGCTTCCAAAAATCATGAAAAATTTAGACCGATTGGCAAAAATTCCTGGTGTTAAAAAGAAAATCCAAATTAACTATGTGATGACTACAGACAATTATGCTGAGTTTTCGGAAGTACTAGATTACGTTGAGAAAAATGACATATTTGTGGCCATTAGACCTGTATATGTTGGTTACAAAGAAATTGCCTCAAAAAAATTAGAATTTGGACATATTAATAAAGTTCTATCTGAAATAGAGGAAAGGTTTACTCAGGGGAATCTTTCTAATAATTTATTGAAAACCCTAGAGTATGCAAGACAAAGCTTTACCTCTGATGCCTCAACTTTCCAGGAGAGAAATGAGTTGCTGCCTTGTTTTGCAGGCCTTTATGGTGGCTATATTGAAAGTAATGGCGACTACCGAATATCAACTTATTGTGACGGAAAACCCATGGGAAATATTAAGCACAGTGGCTTTATTGGGCTTTGGAAAGATAATCAACTTCAATCTAAATTGTATTCTGGTGTCATCATGAATGAGACCAGAAGACCTTTGTTTAAAAATTGTAATAACTGTTTAGAGGGAGAAAATTATTCTCGCCAATTTTACAGTGTCTTTTCTAAAATACCCCTACAAATGCAACTTATAAGAAATAAGCACAAAGAAAAAGTTTCCAAAGTTAAATCTTTTCTAAGTTAATTTACCTATGTGGGATCCAAGAAAGCCACAAGGGTCTGCAATTGGCCCCCTAGTTCCTGTTGTTTCTCTGCACACAGTCGTTATAGTTTACACTGAAATGTTGCCCGCCTTGGTAAAGTGTTGCTGCACCTTCGAGGTGCGCTGCTAGGCATGTTCAAGCTTAGAGAGCATATAAAAATGCAGACTAACGAGCAGCATTCTGGATAATGTGGAGAGAAATCAGTATACTACTCATTCACTCAATCTGGTTGGTAGATGGCATCTGAAAACTTCAAAATTGTTTGCATTGTTCAAGTTTATAATGAGCTTGATACAGCTCATTTGCCTGAGTTTTTTGAAAATGCATCCAAGTTAGTAGATGACTTTGTTATTTACGACGATGGTAGTACTGATGGAAGTTGGGAGTATTGTCAGGAAAAAACACCTCATGTAATCAGAGGCACAAAGAATTGCTTCTCGAGTGAGGTTAATCATAAGACTCAATTAATTCAATATGCTGATAAGTTAAAACCTGATTTTATTTTGAGTTTAGATGCTGATGAGATTCTTCTTTTGACAAGAGAGCAACTTCAAAAGCATTGTAGAACTTTAAAGGAAAGTGTTTACGAAGGCATTCAAGTTGATTTTATTAATTTGTGGCGAAGTAAAACTTGGAAGAGAGTCGATTCACTCTTTGATGAATACCAGCCAGTGAAGCTGTGGGAGCATAGAAGTGGACAGGAGCCTTTTCCAAATGACAAAGGTACTCTTCATCAATTGCTTCATCCTGAATATATAAAGGCCACAATAAAAGATCCTACTTTTAAAATATTACATACTGGATTTTCTAATATTGATAGAATCGTTAGAAAATTTATCACCTACCAAAAATATGGGCAAACTGGCTTTGCACTAACTCGAATGATTGATGAATCAAAGGTTAAGTTTGAAAGAATCTCTCATGAGAATTTGCCTACTGCTTATCAAGTTGAAGAGCTTATGCCCACTCCTCTTAAAATGGAAGAGTATATTGCTAGAAGTATTGAAAATCGCCCCAAGGTAAATAAACCTAAGTTTTCCATTGTTTGTTTAATTTACAAGGATGTTAGATGGCTTGAGTTTGTTTATGAAAGCGTTTTTAAAAATACAGACTTATCAGAGAGCGAATTTTTCTTTGTCGCCAATGGCGCAAATGATGATGTTAAACAATACTTGGTCTCTCACTTTATTCCTCACTATGTCCTCGATCACACTCCTGAGCAAAGAGAAGAATATTATATGAATAATGTTTACCGAGGTTATAACCACGGAGTGAAAAAATCTAAAGGCGATTTTGTGGTTTTAATAAACTCTGATATGGCATTTAGTCCGGGTTGGCTCGAAAATCTCTATAAGGCCTATGATGGAAAGAACTGTATTTCATCAAGATTGGTAGAACATGGAAAGCTAACGCCTGGTAGATATGGAATTGCCAAAAGATTTGGTGATGATTTCTCTGACTATAGAGAAAATGATTTTATTGCATACGCAGGAGAGCTCCAAGAAGATAAAGTGATGGAAGGTGGCCTTTACATGCCGCTTCTAATGAGAAAAGATCACTTTGACCTTGTTTCAGGTTATCCCGAAGGCAATGTGGTAAAGGGTAGTGATGTCTTTAATCCAGTGATATCAAATCCAGGAGATGACTTAATATCTGGAGATACCGCTTTTATTGAAAAACTCGGTAGTCACGGTATTTACCATCAAACGAGTTTCGATAGTATTGTCTACCACTTTCAAGAAGGTGAAAAAAGAAGTGAGCAGTATTCATCTATGAAGGATGCTGATGCAGAAGTTGTTATTTGTAATGATATCGTTACAGGTCAAATGGGCGAGGAAGTTCTTTGGGACCATCTGCTTACACTCCCTGGAACTTTTGGTTTAGATTTTGAAAAAGCAGGCGGGGAAAGTGGACCTCATTTCAAAAAATATATTGATGACAACTTGCCAGCTGTAAAGGTTGTGCTTCAAAATGCCTCTTTTGTCGATTATATGGGGGACGGAAAATATACTGTCGCATTTTTGCAAGATAATTTGAGAGGTATGAGTAACCCATCTTATATTCAAGAAAAGAATTTAAAAATGGCGAACGCTTGGGTAACCAATTCTATTGGCACTGCCTCTTCATATCCAGAGTATCCATTTGAGGTGATTCCTGTTGGGGTTAATCACAAACTTTTTAGGCCAATGGATAAAAATAGGTTAAGACAAAAGTGGAAAATTGATTCAGATGCAAAGGTAGGAATCTTTGTTGGCGCCCTTGATAGCGTGAAGGGATGGCCTTCAGTAATGGCAGTCATAGATAAGTTGAGTGATCATAAATGGATTATTGTTTCCAAATATGATTGTAAGTATTCTCACGAAAATGTGTCTCAGTTTAACAAGGTTGATCAAGAGACACTTTGTGAGCTTTTAAATTGTGCTGATTTTTTTATTTTGGGATCAACTGTTGAAACCCAATGCTTAGCTGCCATAGAAGCAGCGCTTTGTGGTCTTCCTGTTGTGATGAATAGGGTGGGGATCTTTAAAGATATTCCTGAAGACAAACTCGTACGTCTTGGTATTTTTGGCCCTGATTTTGAAGCCGGGGTTGAAAGGCTAAAAGATTTTCAATTTTCTCCACGTGAGACAATTTTAGAGTATGCCTATACAGTCGACCAAACCAAAACTTCTTGGCATAGATTTTTATGTGATTGTAAAACTACTGCTATTAATAGAAAGTATTTTAGTGCGGGGGAAATTACAACTCGGCTCAAAAAATCATCTGTATTTGATAACTTTTTTCTCAAGACAGAATTTCTAGTTCGTAAGAAGGTATTCCAAAGAATTTTTAAGAGGGATCATTTCTACTCAATTCCAGAGATTTCAGTATTTTTAAATAAGTCCCTCCCCCCTGGTATTTTTAAAGGCTTAAGAAGTATTTGGCGTTTGAGAAATATTGGCCGTTAGTTTCTAATTAATTTTAATTTTTTTAGTATATTAAACTCAAGTTCAGTGGGTTTTGAAAAGATTGAAATGGTTACTATTGAAAATATCAATGAATAAATGATAAGTTTTAAAATAGACCAAGCTAAATTATCAAAGTAGTAGCTACTTTTTCTCGATAAGAAGTTGATTGCTTTTTTAGAACCATCTTCTCTTTTTGATAAAATACTGCGGTAAGATTTCTTTATAGCGCTTTCTGACTCTAAGAAGATTTGAGGTGAATTATCAAAAAATGATGAAAAACTTCTATTTGTAAGCGAGAGTCTAATATTGGCAATGAGCCAATTTTTATTCCCAAATTCCACATGCGTTGCCACAAAGAGACGATTTAATTTTAGGGTTGGATGGGCATCGAAATAGGTTTGGAGATATTCTACCACTTTGTGTTTTGCCCACACAGGTCTGTCTATCAACTCTTTATCTGTTTGGATCTCTAGTTCGAGATTTTGAGTTATTCTGTTTAAAAAAACCACAGAGGTTGTAAAATAAAAAATGGTCAAAACCATTATGGATAGTAGCTTTTTATTTTTCATTATTCTCATTATGCCTATTTGAGTTAAGACTTCAAGAGAGCTCTTGGGAGCTGCAATGCAATGGCAATTCAAAAAAAATGACGAAATATGTTAAGTTTTATACTCTGAAAGGCATGTAACCATAGTTTTTGATAAAAATGGGTCCTCTTAAATGATTTGGCATCTATTGATATTTCTCTCATGCTCACTGCTTTTAATTATTTTGAGCGCCAGAATATATAATAGCTTCTTTAATACCTTGAGCTTGATTCTGGTTTGGTGGCTTGGATGGAGCTTCATCTCAGTCTTAGATTTGGGGTCGGTGGCCTTTCCCAACACGAATGTAGAATTCCTAGCACTTTTATTTGGAGCAAGCATGGTTGTGGGAAGTTTTTGTTTTCAATCGAAAGGAGCTAGTAGCACTAGTATCAGTGTTGAAAATGGTAATGCCTCAAGATTGTTGAATCTTATTGGGTACACATTGGTAGTGCCAGTTATACTTGTATCCTTATTTTTACTTTATAAAACGATTGTCATTTTTATGAACGAAGGTGTGGACTTAATGCACATAAGGATTCGTTTTTTCCAAATTGGGAAAAATGGTAATCTTTGGTTTTCTTCAAAAATATTTTCAGCCCTTTATTTTATATTGAGTGGGGTTTGTTTCCATTTTCTTTTAATTTCTTCCATGGCCCAGTTGGTACTTCTCAAAAAGAAGCTTCCAATGGTTTTATTGATATTACTAGTCGTAATTGAGACGGCATTCAAATTATCAAGAGGTCCACTATATTCACTTGGTGTTTGTGGCCTTTACTTGGTCTTTTGTTTTCCTGAATTTTTAAAACTAACTAAAAAGCATGTGGTTAGAATTGCGTTAGGTGGTGCACTCAGTGTACCTGCTTTCTATCTTATATCTCTTGCAAGAAATAATAGCTTTTTTAGGGCAGTTTTCAATTACCATACCGTAGGGTTCACTCTATTTTCCAAAATGATGGAAAATGACAATTTTTTCATCACAAATGATCCAAGCTTTGGACGGATGACACTTGGTGGTCTCGATTATCTTTATACGATTTTTCTCAGAGGACTGGGTGAGAAAATGTTCTCTTCGCCAACTCACCTAAACCTGTTTTATCAAAGCTATAAGATCGTAACAGGTGATAAACTCCCCACACATCATTGGTTTTATACCCACAATTCTTTTTATACTATGATTTCATCACCATACTGGGATTTTGGAGATATTGGAGTTGTTTTTATCGGGCTGTTAATAGGCTACTATGTTAGAAAGTTTGAAATTTCTTTCAGAGATAAAAAAGATTTAATTTCACTAGTGTGGTTACTATTTATTTTCTACAATTGTATCATGGGCATATTTGGCGCAACATTTGAGACCCCTGGATTTTGGGTAGTACTTTCAATATTGGTGATGGTCACAAAGTATAGTAGAGTTAACGATAGTCAGCTTAAGGGTACCCAACAAATTATATGAGCTTCGCAAAAAAGGTTTCAACATTTACAGGTACTAGGTCATTAAAGTGGCTTGTCATAGGCATGTCTTCAGGGTTGATTCTGGCAGGTATTGAAATCATCTTTTCTGGCTATATTATGGTGATCATTAGAGCTCTTGGTCTTACTGATCAAGCTGTGCAGATGCCATTTGGTTTGAATATTGAGGTAAATGATTTAACAAAAGGACTACTTGTCCTTGCCCTACTAGGGGTTTTGCGGGCCGTTATGTTTTTGTTTTCGGGCCTTAGTGCTGTTGTTTCAAATGAACTTTTTGCTTCTCGTTTGAAACTACTTTGTATGAATAATATTTTGTACGCAAATTCATCCTTTACTTCCCTTGCTAGTACAAATTCTATGTTTGCAGAAACATTTGGAAAAACAGCTTTGTTTTTTCACTCTTTCGCACATATCTTGCCGTTAACAATTCAAATGGTTTGTATTTTTACTTTTCTTTTCCTCACTTCCGTTACTTACACCCTAATAGGGTTGGTATACCTAGTATTTGCTGCCACAGTAGTCTTTTTCATTCAAAAAAAGATTCAAGTAATGGTGGCTCCACTACCTGGCATTAATAGTGAGTTGCACTCTAGTGTTGTCAGAATTGTGAAAAATTGGTTTTTGATCAAAATTTTAGGAATTGAAAATACTGAAAGTGGACGCTTCAAAGAGCTACAGGTTAATTACACTACCAGAAATATTTTTGCTAACGTTTTGTCACTTCTCTCAGTTAATCTTCCCTCTGCTCTGGGGATTATTCTTGTGGTGATTTTTTTACTTTTCCATAAACAAAATCATCTCATTGAAAATGCTCTATTTCTCTCCTACCTCTATCTCTTTATGCGATTTGTTCAACTCTTGGGACAAATTTCCAATTTTTTTGGAATCGCAAATATTCATTATCCCCACTTCAAACTTGCTTGGGAATTTTTTGGCCAAATACCTAAAGAGAAAGTTAAACCGTACACACTTGCTAACAATAGAGTCCGGATATTCTCACCAACACCTACTGGAGGTCTGGGTACTGACAAAGTAGAAGCTGATTCAAAGAGCTCTATCACCGCTCCAAAAGATATTTCTAAACCACCCATTTTAAAAATTGAAAGTCTGGGTTTCAAGTATGATGAAACGAATCCACATCTAATCAAGGATGTTAATTTCACAGTGGATGGCGGAATGCAGCTGGCAATTGTAGGAGAGAGCGGCTCCGGAAAATCGACACTTTTGGCACTACTGATGGGGATGTTAAAGCCTGCTGCAGGGAGTGTGAAAATTGATGGCCTTGGTCCTAGTCAGTATTTACTAGAGCACTCAAAGAGTATTGGCTACGTTGGGCCTGATCCATTTTTAGTGGAAGGCTCTCTTAGGGAGAATTTACTCTACGGAAATAGCATTAGCATTGAGGATAAAAAAATAGAAGAAATTCTTGATAAGGTTGGTTTAAGTAGTTGGTATCATGAAAAACCGCAAGGTCTGGCTTTTCAGTTAAGCGAAGCTGCTAGTGAGCTTTCCACAGGGCAAAAGCAAAGGGTGTCCATTGCGAGAGCAATTTTAAGGGATCCTACACTTTTGATACTCGATGAAATTTCTGCCAACTTAGACGTGCAAACTGAAGACAATATTGCTGATGCCATCCGGCAATTCAAAGGCAATTCTACTACAATTATTGTTTCGCATCGGCCTGGAATAATTAAGTACGCTGATCAAATTATCAACATGAGAAGCTTAGCAAAGCGGTAATTCTGTATTACTCTTATAGCGATGAAAAATGATGATGATTACCGGCCTTTAGTGTCGATTATTATATGTGTTTATAATGGACAGCGCTACGTTCGCACCGCCATCGAAAGCATCCTTTCTCAAAGTTATCCCAACATAGAACTTATTATAATTAACGATGGATCTACTGATTCGAGTCCTCAAATAATTAATGAGTTTAAGGAAAGGGCCATAGTTGTTAATCAAGAAAATATTGGTCAACCGGCTTCACTAAATAAGGGATGGTCACTGGCCCGTGGTGAAATTGTTGGTTATCTAAGTGATGATGATTTTTTCCATTCAAATGCTATAAAAGAGCTTGTGCTGGCCATGTCAGATGAGTCTATTGATATTTGCTATCCAAATTTTGATTTGATTGACCCAAACTCAAAAGTAATAAGGGAAATTGTCAGTAGGAGGTTTTGCTACTCAAAGCTTATTCGCCACATCGATAATCCCATTGGTCCAGGTGTTCTTTTTAGAAAAAAAATATTCGAAAATTTTGGTGGATGGAGAGAAGATCTGATTCAGATGCCAGATCTTGCTTACTGGCTAAAAGTGACAAAGTTTTGTAATGTTCAGTGGGTAAACAAAAACTTAGCGGCTTTTAGAGTTCACAATAATTCACAGACATTTGAAGGTGTATCTAAAGCCAGGGCAGATGAAGTTATTTCAATTATTGATACTACCTACAATGATTTAGATTTAAGTGAGTACAATGAGTATTTGAATGAATCAAAAAGCAATGCTCTTTTTATCTCGGGTCAACTCCATCTTAGGGCCGGAAGATACATTATTGGTATCAGTCGCTTTTATCGGGGAAGTCTACTTTTTTGGAAGAATTCTTTTTCTATGAAAACCTACCGAATGCTTATAAACGGTTTGATAAATAGAAAACTTCATAGTTTCCTTTGGTCTGCCAAAAAATTTCTGGAAATGGGTAGCAAGTAATTATTTATAAAGTGATCTTTTTATTTCTTAAGCCATCATAAGACATTATCAGCCCTATAAAAAGATATAGAGTCATCTCACTTAATCCATTTAGGAGTGAAAATCCAGCGAGTACTGAAACAAAAGCAGCTGAGATTTCATATTCACGATTCTTTAAAGATATTTTAAATAACCACCAGAGCTGAAATGAAAAGATTAGATAC
This sequence comes from Bacteriovoracaceae bacterium, assembly GCA_018649885.1. Classification (GTDB taxonomy): domain Bacteria; phylum Bdellovibrionota; class Bacteriovoracia; order Bacteriovoracales; family Bacteriovoracaceae; genus JABIHA01. The sequence continues at coordinate 69,753 of JABIHA010000075.1, read as the reverse complement.
CCAATAAGCCCAAATTCGGAAAAAATCTGAACAAAAATAGAATGCTGCTGTAGAGCAAGAATGCGTGCTTTTTGCTCTTCACTAAATTCGCTAATTTCACTTTTTTGATAATTAGCAATATATTTTGGACCTTGAAAGTAGCCAACCCCCAAAGGGTGATCGATTCCCATTTTAATATATGGGAGGAATAAGAAATACCTTTTAGAAGTTAATTGGTGCATGAAGAGTTTCTGTGGGTATGACAGCATTTTTCCACTCATATAAATTGGCAGGGGAATGAATAGAAAAACTATCATTAGTATATTGAGGGCCCAAGTTTGCAGACGCTTTAATTTTTTTAAAGAAAAAAGAGCAAAAAATAATAGCAGGGCAAGCATTGTTCCCTTTGAAACCGTGAAAACTAAGGCAATTATTGCTAAAAGTGAAAATTTGTAAAAACCGAAGACAATGAGATAAAGAGCAACTCCAAACATAAGCATTGCAGAAAAGTTTGGCTCACCATAAATACCATATTGTCTTGTAAAGTCAGTTTTTAGAAATGGAATATACCCTTCAAGCGGAGGGCCAAAAATCATTTCAACAAAAATAAAGAGAAATCCCATGACGGCAATCAATTTAATAGATTTGTCTAAAATTTCTTTAGGCATTTGCTTTTCAATAAAGGAGCAAAAATATAGTAGACACCACAATTGTCCAAGCCTGGGAATGGCCTGGTACTCGCCCTTAAACACGACAACCGCTAGGTTGATGAGAAGGAGAATCTGGAATGGTAATAATAGTCTGATGGGAGATCTATCTCTTAAAAATTGAAATCCTCCAAGAAGAGGGAGGATAATATTGAGGTACATTTTAAAGCCCAGTGTTTGCTTGAACACTGATAGTGAAAAAAGAGCTATTTTCAATCGATCTAATAACAAAGCTGAATCCTTTCAGTAATAGGTATAATTCGTTGCTCCCCGTTATCATAAAATCATACCGCAGAGATGCTAATTTTGTATATTCATGTCAAAACCATGCTTTTTTGATAGAGTTAAATTTGATGAAAATACTCATAGTGACACAATATTTTTGGCCTGAAGGCTTTAGGGTTAATGATCTCGCCACAGGACTTAGGGATCGCGGACACCAGGTGAGCGTACTCACTGGTATGCCTAATTACCCTCAGGGAAATTTTTTTGAGGGTTATTCTTTTTTTGGACCAAGCCGTGAAAGCTATGAAGGAATTGATGTTTTCAGAGTCCCACTTTTACCAAGGGGTTCTAAGAAGAGCTTTCGGCTTTTGTTGAATTATTTGAGTTTTGCTCTATTTGCTAGTTTTTTAGGTCCCTTTATTTTCAGAAAACATAAATTTGATAAAATTTTTGTATTCGAAGTCTCTCCCATTACGGTGGGACTGCCCGGCGTCGTAATGAAGTATTTAAAAAAGGCCCAGATGTTTTTCTGGGTGACAGATTTATGGCCTGAGACTCTACTGGCCACAAATGCAGTAAGCTCAAAACCTGTTATAGGGATGGTTGGGCGTTTGGTGAAATTTCTCTATGGCCGTAGTGATAAGGTGCTTGTCCCATCTAAGGGCTATTTTCCAAACCTCAAAAAATACGGCGCCGCAGATAAGTCTGTTTTTTGGCCCTATTGGGCAGAAGAGCTATTTGAGATAGAAAATAATGAAGATGTTCCCAGTGATTTAAGAAGTGAAGTTCCGAAAGGGTTTGTCATTATGTTTGCAGGGAACCTAGGAACCTCTCAGGCCTTGGACTCAGTAATAGAAGCCAGCCACCTAATTAAAGACCAAAAAGATATTAAATGGGTATTTTTAGGTGACGGGTTAATGCGAAAAGAAATGGAGCAAAAGATAAGTGAGTTAGGCCTTCAGGAAAATGTCTATTTACTGGGCCGAAAATCGCTAGAGCAGGTACCAGCATACTATAAGTTAGCTGATGTTCTTTTGGTGAGTCTCAAAACTGACCCCCTTTTTGAAATTACTATACCTTCCAAAATTCAATCATACTTTGCCTCGTCAAAGCCGATTTTGGCCTCTATCGATGGAGAGGGAGCTAGAATTGTTGAAGAGTCAAAAGCCGGTTTTAGTTGCCCCTCATCTGATTCAAAAGCGTTGGCAGATACGGCCTTAAAGTTCTACAATAGCTCTACAGAAGAGCTTGAGTTAATGGGAACACGCGCCAGAGAGTATTATGACCTCAATTTTAAGCGCGCCAAACTTTTTGACCAGCTAGAAAATCTTTTTGAAGAGACGAAAGGTGAGTAAGTGAGAATATTAACCTTAGGTGGAACAGGCATGCTTGGGCACCGTCTGTGGGCCAGTTTTACAGGAATGGGGCACGATAGCTTTGGGCTAGTTAGGTCCGACTTTGATCACCTCTATAGTATTCCAGGAATCGAAAAAGAAAATTCAATCAAATTAGATAATTTTTTCAACTTGAGTGAAATGAAAAGAATCATTCAAGATTATAAAATTGATTTGGTGATTAATGCTATGGGGAATATTAACCAAAAAGAAGAAGCTGATAACTATGAGCCAAGTATTCAGTCTAACTCGCTTTTCCCCCACCAAATGTCTAGGATTTGTAGAGAGCAAGGTATTCGGCTAATTACCTTTAGTACGGACTGTATTTTCTCTGGAAAAAGAGGTGATTACACTGAAGAAGATACTGCTGATTGCACCAAGTTATATGGCAGATCAAAACTCTTAGGTGAAGTGGCCTTGCAAGAGAATTCAATGACCATAAGAACTTCATTAATTGGAAGAGAGTTAAGGGTTGGTTCAAACCTTGTTGAATGGTTTCTTTCACAAGAGGGAAAATCTGTAGGTGGATTCACTAAGGCCATCTTTAGTGGCTTCCCCACACACTCTGTGGCAAAAATTATTGACAGGGTTATTAGGGGTGAGAAATTCCCCCATGGTCTCTATCATATTTCTGCAAACCCAATTAGTAAGTTTGATTTGATTGACCTGATTGCGGGGAAGAGAAATCTAAATATCGAAATCGAGCCAAATGAGGCGCTTTCTATTGATAGAAGCCTCAACTCTAATAAATTTCGTAGTGAGTTTAGTTACAGCCCAGAGGATTGGAGTGTTTTGATTGAAGATCTTTTTATCGATTGGGATATTTACTCTTCTTTCAAATTATAGAGATCTTGCTACGCGCCGAAATCCTTGACAGCTGGTGATAATTATTTAAATCTTTACCCTAAAGGGACGTCTATACCATGCTCAATTGCAGACTATGTGGAAGCACTGATTTATATAAATTTTTGGACTTAGGTTTCACCCCGCCGGCTGATCAATTTCGAAGAAAAGATCAACTTAAAGAACCTGTTATTCATTATCCCTTGGAAGTTTGTGTGTGCGACGTGTGTAGTTTTGTTCAACTCAACCATATTGTTACACCAGAGATTTTATATCGAAATGATTACCCTTATGAATCTTCAACCACCAGGCAAGGTTATGAGCACTGGGACGGATTCGCTGAGGATGTGGTTTCTAGGTTTGATTTAGATAAAGATAGCCTTGTGGTTGATATTGGTAGCAATGTAGGCACACTTCTAAGCCGTTTTAAATCTCGAGGCACTAAAGTTCTAGGTGTTGACCCCGCTGCGAATATTGTTCGCATGGCAAATGAGAATGGTATAGAGACTATTTGTGATTTCTTTAATTCAGAGTCTGTTGACACAATAACTGAAAAGTCTGGCAAGGCATCAGTTATTACAGGAACAAATGTGTTTGCACACATTGATGACTTGAGCTCTTTTATTAATAATGCAAAAAAACTTATGACCAAAAAGGGTGTCCTGATAATAGAAGCTCCCTATTTTGTGAATCTAGTTAATAAGCTCGAATACGATACTATTTATCACGAGCATTTATCCTATATTTCCATCAAGCCGCTTGTTCCTTTTCTCGAAAAATTTAATATGGAAATTTTTGATGTGAGGCAAGTGGATATACATGGTGGTTCTTGTCGTATTTATATGGCAGAGAAAAACTCAAGAAAGGTTGAGCCAATTGTTGGTGAGCTGATTGAAAATGAAATCAGTATGAAATTATATGACCACAAAACACTTGATGAATTTTCTGAAAAAGTAAAACAAAACAGATTTGAATTAACAACACTTCTAAGTAAATTAAAAAGTGAAGGCAAAACTATAGTAGGAGTTAGTGCTCCAGCAAAGGGAATGACTCTTTTAAACTACTGCAAGATTGGTAAGCAGTTACTCGACGTTGTAACAGAAAAATCCAAACTTAAAATTGGTCGATACACTCCCGGGGATCATATACCGGTCGTTACAGATGAGTACTTATTAGAGCATCAACCAGACTATGCACTACTGCTGGCATGGAATTTTGCCGATGAAATAATTAAAAATAATAGTGAATACCAAAAGCGTGGTGGGAAATTCATAATTCCAATTCCAATGCCACATATTGTTTAAAAATAATAAATAAAGGAAATAACGTGAACAAAATTAACCTTGTACCCGCCCATACAGATGACAGAGGTGTAATAACTGACCTTCTTGAAAATAAGAATATTAATGCGGTTACAGTGATTTCGTTTGAAACAGATGCTGTCAGAGCGAATCACTATCACAAAGAAACAACTCAGTGGAATTATATAATTTCTGGAAAAGTTAAGCATGTGGCAAAAATGTTAGATGGAGAACCTGTCGAGATTGTAATGGAAAAAGGTGACTTTGTTGAGACTGTGCCAAATGAATACCATGCCTTCAAGGCCCTAGAAAAATCAGAGATGATAGTTTTCACTCAAGGTCCAAGAGGTGGAAAAGAATATGAGTCCGACACCTATAGATTGGATGAAAAGCTCATATGAGCAGTGAGTTTATTCCCGTCTGCGAGCCCTCTTTAAATGGCAACGAAATAAAATATGTTAACGATGCCATTTCCACTGGATGGATATCATCACAGGGCAAGTATGTTTCTCAGTTTGAGGAAATGTTTGCAGAATATTGTGATGTTAAATATGCAGTTTCTGTTTGCAATGGAACTGCGGCACTTCATCTAGCCTTAGTTGCTCTTGGAATTGGAAAGGGTGATGAAGTTATTATCCCTAATTTTACTATGTCATCTTGCGCATTCGCAGTTTGCTATACAGGGGCCATGCCCGTTTTTGTGGATGCCCGGTCAGATACATGGAATATAAATGAAGATGAAATTGAGAGCAAAATAACGATTAAAACAAAAGCTATAATGCCAGTTCATATTTTTGGCAACCCCTGTAATATGGATGCCATCAGAAAAGTTGCTGAAAAACACAACCTTCTTATTTTAGAAGATGCAGCTGAGGCACATGGAGCAGAATACAGAGGATCAAAGGTAGGATCCATGTCAGATGTTGCTGCTTTTAGTTTGTATTCAAATAAAAACTTAACCACTGGAGAGGGAGGCCTTGCGGTAACTGATTCAGAGGAAGTTTATAAAAACCTACTTTATTATAAAAATGTATGTTTTTCTTTAGATGGACCAAGAGATTACAGACATCATGACATTGGTTTCAATTACCGAATGTCTAATATTCATGCAGCCATTGGACTTGCTCAAGTTGAGAAGGCCGATGAATACAGATCTCTAAGGATAAAAAATTCTGAAGCCTACAAGGAATATCTTCAAAATGTTGAAGGTATTAGCTTTCCTGTGGATCAGTTGGACTCTGTGAATGTTAAATGGATGAATGGAATATTAATTGATCCTGAAAAATTTGGCAGGGGCTCCATAGAGATTATGGAAATGCTCCGAGAGAAAGGAATCGACTCTAGAAGATTTTTTGTAGGTATGCACCAGCAGCCTTCGCTTGAAAAATATGGTTGCACCATGACTGGTGATTACTCAGTTACAGAAAAATTGACAAAAAATGGGTTTTACCTGCCTTCATCGAGTAACCTACCAAGTGAGAAGATTAAATATATAAGTGAAACACTAATTAGCTTGAAAAAATAACTATACCCACTGTCCAAGGCCCGCGATGTCCGTTTTTGGTGAGTTATATGCAAAATGTTATGACTTAGTTTATGAATCTAAGGAGTATGACTCCGAAGTCGACTATGTCAGTTCTCTAATTAAAAAATATGCAGGAAATTCTAAGTCAATTCTCGATCTAGGCTGTGGTACTGGTAAGCATGCTGAATTATTTTTAAATAAGGGTCATTCAGTACATGGGGTTGATCTAAGTGATGAGATGCTAGAAATAGCAAAGAAAAGAATAGGGGAAGAAAATTCCGAAGTTAGGTTTAGCTGCGCTAATATCACAGAGCTATCCTTAGATAAAAAATTCGATACAGTTGTCTCTCTTTTTCACGTTATGGGATATTTGACAACGAACGCAAATGTTGGTGATGTATTTCGTGTGGCAAGTGATCATTTGAATCAAGGCGGATTATTTATTTTTGATTTTTGGTACGGTCCAGGTGTCTTAACTGATATGCCCGAAACTCGAATAAAGCGATTCGGGGATGATGATATTGATGTCACAAGACTTAGTGAACCAGAGTTCTTTGAGCGTGAAAATATGGTTAGGGTTAATTATCATTTTTTCATTAAAGATAAAAAATCTAGTGAAATTATAGAAAAAAGTGAAAAGCACGATGTGAGATATTTTTTTGATCCGGAACTTGAAATGTTTTGTGAATCAAATGGGTTTGAGATTGCCCAGAAATTACAGTGGCTAACAGATGAGAGTCCTTCGTTTGGCAGCTGGTATGTCGTATGGGTACTTAGGAAAAAATGAAAATAGCTTTTAATGTAGGTTCCGATTTAGATTCTGGTGGTGGGTTTCAGTACGAAGCCAAAATCGTCGAATTATTTTCTAAATTATCTCATGATAGATTTGAGTTTTATTTTTTTACAACTAATAAAGAAGTACAACAGCAATATACTGACATCGGATTGAATGTAGATTTATTGCAAGAAGGAATACTTTCGAAAATTCATCGACGTATCATGAGAAATGATTGCTGGCTTAGGATTTTCAGTAAATTTAATTTAGAAAAAAAGAAGATTGAAACAGATTTAATAAATAATCAGGGTGTAGATTTAATATATTTTTTATCACCCTCTTTGCTAGCTCTTGATTTTAATATCATTCCCTATGTATTTACAGTGTGGGATTTATGTCACAGAGATTTCAATGAGTTTCCTGAAGTTAGAAATGCTACTCAATTTAATGAAAGAGAAATGCTCTATAGTACAGTTCTCAAAAAAGCTGTTGCTGTAACAGCTGTTTCAAAACATTTAAGCAGTACAATCGTTGATAGATATGGTGTCGACTCAGAAAGGGTCAAAGTAGTTAATCTTCTTCCTGGGATTCATACTCAGGAGTCTTTAGGAAATGTGGATATTAAACAGAAGTATGGTCTTTCAAATGATTATATTTTTTATCCCGCACAATTTTGGCCACACAAAAACCATATTTATATTTTAAAGGCCTTAAGGTTTTTAAAAGAAAATCACAATCAAAAAGTTGATGCAATCTTCTCAGGAATTAGTAAAGGTAATTCAGGCTATATTAAGGCCCGCGCCCTTGAATACGGAATAAGTGATCAAATTCATGATATTGGGTTTGTTAATGGAGCTGAAATTCCATACCTTTATAAGCAGTCTCTTTCACTTGTTATGCCAACATATTTTGGCCCTTCTAATATTCCCCCCCTAGAAGCGTTTCATTTTAAGACGCCTGTTTGTTATTCAGATTTACCAGGCTTGCGTGATCAAGTGGGTGACGCTGCATTTTTGATGGACTTAAATCAACCTGAGTCACTTACTAAGCATATCCTCACTATTATTGGTGGCGGTGAGGTTATTAGTGAAAAAATCCGTCTTGGTGAGTTAGTCTTAAAAGGCTGGACTAGTGATGATTTGGTTAACGCCGTGATTGAAACTTTTTCTAGCTACGAAGTTATTCGTGAGTGTTGGGGTTCTAATTAATTCCACTACCCTCATTTCAGTATTTGCTTTCAATAGATCTGATCATCTAAAAAAGACTTTAGATGCATTATTAGAAAATGATAGCTGCCGGCAGTTTCCTATTCATATCCACATTGATGGGCCTAGAAATGACTCTGACTTAAAAAATATTGAAAGTGTGAGTCTAGTTGCCGAGAATTTTAAATTACGAAATCCCAATGCACAGGTATTTAAAAAAGAAACTAATTTTGGCTTGAAAAAATCAATTTTCGAAGGTGTATCAAAGGGGTTCGAGGTTTGTGAGCAGCAAATTATTCTTGAAGATGATATTGTAACATCTCCACATTTTCTTGACTATATTTGCTCAGCACTAGAATTCTATCAAAGCAATCAATCAGTATATTGTATAAGTGGGTATACTGTTCCTCATAAAGTGCCACTTAGTTCAACATTTTTTCTTAAAGGTGCAGACTGTTGGGGATGGGCCACTTGGAAGGATCGTTGGAGTGGCCTAGAGCTTAATCCGCAAGGCTACCTTGACCAAATTGTTAGTTCTGGCTTAGCTCATGAATTTGATTTTGAAAGCACATATCCTTATACCAAAATGTTAGAGGATGCAGCCTGTGGAAAAAATCAAAGTTGGGCAATCTCTTGGTATGCATATGCCTTCCTTCAAAATGGTCATTGTCTTTATCCAGGGACCAGTTTGATTCAAAATATTGGAAATGATAGTTCTGGAACTCATGCCATGAATACTGATTATTTCGATACTCCCATTGATTTGGAATTTAATAGTTTTACGTTTTCAAAAAATGTAGAGAGCTCTGAGTTAGCAAGAGAGCAGTTTCGAAGGTTTTTTAAATATCTTGGGAGTTCATTTACCAGTAGATTTAAAAGGTTTTTGAGCCGAATTTTAAAATGATTTACCTTTGAGCAAAATATGTTTTCACTAAGGTTAAAAAGGAAACAACTTTGAGCTTGAGATTTTTTAATCCCCCTGGACCATGCTTATCAATTATTGCAAACCTAGCTTTGAGGTTAGATTTTGACCTAATTGAAAATAAAACATCGTAGAGTTTCATCCCAGCAAATTCAGCTTGAGCCGTTTCAGGTGGTTCGAGATCAAATGTGTAAGCAGTATCACTTTCTAGGATATTAAAACCAGCCTTGTGGGCCCTCAAGAAGAATTCAATATCAGCTGCGTAATGGGGGAGGTTAATTTCATCAAATTCTCCCACTTTTCTAAAAACTTCTGATGGAATTATTGTTCCTCTGCACCCAAGTGCATCTATCACTCTCTTTCCCTCGATAACAGCTGGAGCTGGTGTGAAACCTACAATCTCAGGAGAGTAGTAGTATCCACACGGAGTAATCATTTCCACATTGGCCGCATTTTTTAAGCGGCTGCCTACAATGGATCTATTGTTTTCTTTGGATTCTTTTATCAGTGTTGATAAAAAGTTAGGCTCAATCCATGTGTCATTATTTGAGGTAAGAAAAAAATCATTCTCACCTGCTTGAGTAATAAGTTTTCTAAGGACTTGGTTAATTGACTTGGTCCACCAATAATCTCCCTCTCCTCTTATGACTTCTGTTTTGGGAAAGTGCTTGGCGATCAAGTTTTGAGTGTCGTCAGTGGACCCATCATCGAAAAGGTGAACCGAAAAATTGGGATAATCCTGACTATAGAAACCCTGGAGACACTTAAGGGTCATCTCAATTCTGTTAAATAGGGGAAACATAATATAAATGTGCTCTTTTGATTCCATTCCCTAAATATGCACTAAGCCTAACAATTTTACTATAAAAGCTGTGTTTCTGAAGAAAATGGGGTGAGGTGCGTTAGGTAACGGACTTCTTTACTCGGGTATGTGGTTTTTAGCTCCCAAAGCTCTTGGTGTGGTCATCTTTAGTAATTGGAATTGCGATAAAAACGTGACAAAATTTTGATTCCATTCTATTTTGGTCAATATTTTCAGGGTGATTAACACGTTGCGATTGTGCCATAATTGAAGGCGTATTCGCAGCTCGCGAAATACGCAAATCTGTTTAACCCTCTAGTTAAGGAGTAGGCATGGAACAGAAGATCAAAATTTTATTTGTAAACCCATCTCTAAGAGAAGGGCATAGTATTTTGCCAGTTGGACTTGCTTCTGTGATGACAGTTGTTCAACAAGCTGGATATGAGTTTGAATTATTAGATATTGATATCCATGAATATTCAGACGAGCATGTTGACAAATATTTTGCTGATAATAAGTTTGATGTTGTTATGTCGGGCTCAATTATTACCCACTACAAGTGGATGAAGTGGCTTGCTAGTACTATCAAAAAACACCAACCAGAAGCCACTGTAGTGTTTGGAAATTCTATTGGTGGAAGTTGTCCTGAAGTTTTATTTGCAAGTTGTCCTGTTGATATCGGGATAAAAGGTGAAGGGGAGTATACAGCTGTTGAAGTAATCAAATCTCTCAATGAGGGAGCTGAGCTAGCTTCTGTGGAAGGAATAATCTACCGTGATTCAAACGGTAATGTTCGAAAAAATCTACCTAGAAAGGCATGTAATATTAACGAGCTACCTCATATTAATTGGGGACTTTTTGATATTGATCTCTATATGTCAAAAACAGCTGGTGTTAGCCTTGGAAGGGCCGGTAAAGATAAAGAAGTGAGTCGTCCATTTTCTATTGCTACCGCCAGAGGATGTGCTTTTAAGTGCACTTTCTGTCATTACGTTTTTTGGGATGATCCCTATAGGTTCAGAAAACCTGAACTCGTAATGGAAGAGATAAAGAGCCACATCGATACTTACGGTGCCAATCTTTTTAACTTTTGGGACGATTTAAGTTTTGCCTCACTTCCCCAAGTAGAAAAAATGGTTGATGAGATCCTTAAGTCAGGTCTTAAATTTGAATGGTCAGCAGCTATCAGAACTGACTTATTTGGAAAAGAAAAAGTTCCCTACGAAAGAAAATTAGAAATTGCTCATAAAATGAGAAAGTCAGGCTGTACAGCAGTTGGTTTCTCATTAGAGTCGGCCAATAAAGAAATTCTCGAAATGATGAATAAGAAAATTGAGCCAGAATATTTCTCTGAGCAAATTAAGATTTTAAAAGAAGCTAAGATTACATCCAATACAAGTGTTGTTTTTGGTTACCCTATGGAAACAGAAGAAACCATCAAAGAAACTTTTGATATGTGCTACAAAAACAAAGTTTATCCAAGTATGGGATTTCTTCTCCCACTGCCTTATACTGGAATGTATGAGTATGCTAAGGAGCATGGGTTTATTAAAGATGAAGATGCTTACCTTGATTTAATCACAGAAAGACAAGATATCTGTGTGAATATGACCCAAATGACTGAAGAAAGAATCATGGAATGTATCAAGGAAGGGGCCTCAAAGTTAAATGAACTATTAAGTCTAGGTCTTACAGAAGATCGCTACATCCGAACTGGAGCCACTGAGAATAACGTTAATCCAGAAGAGCAGTTTAAGGATGATAAAAAGCGTGGCGTTGACCCTGACAATATGGAGCGAAACGTAAACGATTTCAGTTTCAATTACAGTGAAGCCGTTTTTGACATGGATTATGGTTCAAAAGAAGAATAAAAAAATACTAGATATTGAGAAAAATGGGCATAGCTTGGGCTATGTAAGTAGTGACGTGGCTCCTGGGTATAGCAGTGCCGGACTTGAAGAAATTGGCTCAATAGATCAGGTTTCTCAATTTGATGAAATTTATGCTGTTGATGTTTTACAGCGTGTCTCCCATCTTCATTTAAATGAATTTTTAACTACCTTAAATTGTGCTCTAAATCCGACTGGTGTTTTGAAGATAAAAGCTCCAGACTTTCACCATATTTCAACGAACTATCAAAGAAATGCAGATTGTGGAAGTTTTGTAGAAACATTACTTGGTTCTAAAAATGAAGTTAAATCAGTTTTTGATAAGCCTTTTCTAGAAAAAATCATTAAAGAAAGTGGTTTTTCTAAGGTTACTAAATGGGAAGAAAAAGGCGATGACATATTTTTTGTGGCAAAAAAGTAAATGGTCCTAAACTTGATTTTCTAACTTAAAAAAATCAGGGTGCTTCTTTGAAAGCTCATCAAATTTTCCGGTATCAAGAACTTTCCCCGATCCCATAAGATAAATAATGTCACAGTTTTTAATTGTTGATAGCCGATGAGCAACGATTAAAATCGTTTTAGATTTTCCCAGTGAATAAATTGAATCCATGATCTCTGCTTCTGTTTCATTGTCCAGTGATGAAGTGGCCTCATCAAAGACAAGTAACGCAGGATCTTTGTACAGAGCTCTAGCGATTCCTATTCTCTGCCTTTGTCCACCAGAGATTTGCACACCATTTTCCCCCACGTAGGTGTCGATACCTTTAGGAAGAGTTGAAACTAGTTCATCGAGCTGTGCTAGCTTTAGCGCAATACTAACTTTTTCTCTATCGATTTGCTCATGTCCCGTTGTAAACGCAATATTTCTAGCAATGGTGTCATCGAGGAGGAAGATATTTTGCGGGACATATCCGATAAGATCACGAAATAGGCTATGGTCAGTTAGTTCAACTCCATCTAATTTAATTTTTCCACTATCGGCGGGGAAAAGGCCCATTAAAAGATCTACAAGAGTAGTCTTTCCAGATCCAGACCTCCCAATAAAGGCGACCGTCTTACAATAGGGAATTTCAAGCGAAACATCTCCAAGGGCTTGATCTTCTCTTGTTGGATATTTGAATTTGAGTGATTCAATAGAAATATTTTTATTGAAAGTTATTGGATTTTCAGTATGCGAGGAATCTTTTTTGAATGTGTTCTTGTTTGTAAAAAGATCTCTCAGGTCTCGGTAGATAATATCGAGTGCAAAAGAGTAAAATTTTAGTAAGTGAATATTTCCAGGGAATCTTGATAGAATCGGTAGCATTCTGTATGCAGCCATAACATAGAATGTCACAAGAGGGAGAATCTCTTTAATACTTGTGCCAGATAACAAAAGAAATCTGACAGCAAGAATAATTGAAGCAATTCCTATAAACTCGATTAAGTAAGGGGGGAAGATACTAAGAGTATTGAATCCAGTATCAACTTTTATCATCTGCTCACTTTGCTCTTCGTACTCTTCTGAAAATAATCTTTCTTTATTAAAAACCTTTATATCCTTAATTCCCTTAAAAGACTCAGAGAGAACTTTATACATTTTTAGGCTTAGTCTCTCTTTTTGGGTTCCCAGGTTGTTTGTAACTTTTTTTGTGAAGAATACAATTCCAAATAATACTGTCCCAGCTCCCAGAGTGAGGTAGAGGGTGATCTCTGGATTTATATACAAGAGCATGATGACCAAAGAGGTCATAATAATTAAATCAGTTAAAACCATGAGGCTTGGAATCATTATACCATTTACAAGGGAGCCCGTAATACTTGTGACATTTCTTAAAAGCGTAGAGCTTTCGAGTTGAACATGTTGTAGGTAGTTTTTCTTTAGATAGGAATTATAGAGATCTCTTGAAAAAATATGCTGTGCTGTAAACGAAAATTTAAAATTAATATATCTTACTAACATGGTGAAACTATTTTTTAATAGCAAGACAACAATAATTAATAGTCCCAAATCTACGATGAAGTTTACGGTGCTATCTGATCCAGCAATACTGTAGAGCATCCTCATATATTTTGAACTATTAATTGAATCGGGATTATTGAGTACAGATACAAAGGGGACGATTAAACTAACCCCAAATACTTCTAAAAGTCCTATGATCAGCGAGCATAACAATAGAATTGATATTTTTGCTCTCCCTAAAACTTTAAAGAAGAAGCTTATTTTAGTAAGTGATTCAATAACTTTTTGTATGACTATCTCTTAGTTAAAAAATTCTTTTATTTTTTGAATGACGTAATCTTGTTCTTCTCTTTTAAGCGTTGGATAGATGGGAAGACTTAAGCAGCGCTGGTAAAAGCTATCAGTGTTGGGGAATTCAAGTTTCTTTCCAAAATATTCAATATAATAGGGCATTTGATGAACGGGTACGTAGTGCACTTGCACCCCTACATTATTTGCACGTAAGTGAGTGTAGAGCTGGTCTCTTTGGTCACTTTGGATCGCATATAGGTGGAAGCCGTGTTTAAAGCTGGCATCGCGGTGGGGAAGTTCAATTTCAAGCTCACTAAGCTCTCGATCGTAGTAAGCGGCAATTTCAAGTCTTTTGTCTAAAGATTCCTCGGCCCTTTTTAGCTGAGAAATTCCTAGGGCTGCTAAAATATCTGGAAGTCTATAGTTATAGCCTAGCTCAACCATCTCTTGGACCCACGGTGTACTAGTATTATTGTGGTTTTTAACAATGCCATGAGTTTTTAATAGCTGAAGGCGCTTGTAAATTTTTTTATCGTTTGTGGTTATCATTCCGCCTTCACAGGTGGTGATATGTTTAACTGGATGAAAGGAAAAAGCATTTATCCCACCATAGGCACAGCTTCCTACAATATGGGTATTTGATGAAGAGTCAGTATATCTTGCTCCCAGTGAGTGGCAGGCATCGTATATAACTTTTAACTGGTATTTCTCGCAGAGTTTACTGACTCTTTCTCGATCTGCGGGTCTACCAGCATAATCAGTAATTACAAGGCCTGTGTATTTTCCGGGAGAGCTTTCAATTATTTTTTCAGCACGGTCAATATCCATTGTGTAAGTCTTAGGGCAAATATCAACTAGCTCAACATTTCCACTCTCGTAAAGGATAGCATTTGAAGAGGCCACAAAGGTTAGTGGAGAACAAAGGTAGGTATCATTTGGACCAGCTTCTAAAACTTTGGCACAAAGGTGTAGAGCAGTAGTTCCACTTGTAGTTGAAACAGCATATTTAGCTCCCACATATTCAGCAAATTGCTTTTCAAACTCTAAGACGGTAGGCCCTTGAGTAATCCACCCTGATTTAAGGGCGTCCACAACTGCATCTATATCAGCTTGCTCAATTGTGTGTTTTCCGTAGGGGATTGGGTCCACGCTTGCTCTCTCAAATGGTTAGACTGTGAAATTCGGGTCCACGTGATCTTTAACGTGCTTTCTAATTTCTTCTACAGTTAGCCAGCTAGTGTTATTGCCTGAGTGATAGTAAAAGCCGGGCTCACAAGGTTTAGCCCCATGCTTTTTCATATATTCATCCTTGTCCCACATGGGGCCAGGGGGAAGAATTGCAAAATAGTCATCGAATTCAAGTGTGTTAGGTGAATCCATTAGTGTAATCATTTCTTCATGGATTTTCTCACCAGGTCTGATGCCAACATTTTTGACTTCACATTTTGGGGCTATGGCCTCAGCGAGATCAGTGATCTTGTATGATGGGAGTTTGGGGATGAAGATTTCTCCACCCGAATATCTCTTAAAGCTTTGTATTACAAACTCTACTGCCTCAGACAGATTAATCGTGAATCTTGTCATTTCTGGGTCAGTAATGGGTATGACTCCAGAATCTCTTTTGTTAAGAAAAAATGGAACAACAGAACCACGTGATCCTAAAACATTGCCATATCTGACGACAGAAAATTTGATCTCTCTTGAGCCTTTCATATTATTTGCTGCAACAAAAAGCTTATCTGAGCATAGTTTGGTGGCCCCGTAGAGGTTTACAGGTGCTGCGGCTTTATCTGTAGAAAGAGCGATAAGGTCTTTGACCCCATTTTTAAAACAGGCCTCAATTAAATTTTCTGCTCCAAGTACATTTGTTTTGATAAATTCCATTGGGTTGTACTCAGCAGCAGGCACTTGCTTTAAAGCTGCGGCGTGTACAATGAGGTCTATTCCTTCACATGCGCGAGTCAGTCTGTCTCTGTCCCTTACATCACCTAGGAAGAATCTGATAAATGGATATTTCTCAGGCGGGTATAGTTGGGCCATCTCAAATTGTTTAAGCTCATCTCGAGAATAAATTACTAATCGCGAAATATTTGGATAATTGTGGACGACATGGTCAACAAACTTTTTTCCAAACGAGCCCGATCCACCGGTGATTAAAATAGATCTTCCATTTAACATAAAACGCTCCCCAGAGGGCTTTCCTTGTAGATATTAAGAAGGTAAATATACAATATAGACTTCTTTTCTCATAGAGAATTATTTGTCTTAAATAGTATCCTTTTTCATGGATAATGACCATTTATTGCGTTGCGGAGATTTGCGATGAAAGTTGTTTCGGGCCACCAACCTGTCTATCTTCCTTGGTTGGGACTCATTCATAAGGCCAAGATGGCAGATATTTTTATCTACATGGATGATGTTCAATATTTGAGTGGGGACTGGAATAACCGGAACAAAATAAAATCTCCTCAGGGAAAGCCACTTTGGTTAACTGTGCCAGTAGACCTCAAGAACTCTAGTTCAAATAAGCTGAATGAAATTTTGATAGTAGACCAAGAAAACCTTCAAGAGAAGAAAAGGTGGCCTACCGTTCATTTGCAATCCCTAAAGATGGCTTACGGCAAATCTAGATTTTTTAAAGATTATAAGCAGTTTTTCGAATGGCTCTACCTTGAAAATAAGTGGGAGAGACTAAGTGATTTGAATTTAGCTGTTTTAAAGCAGCTCTTCAGTTGGTTTGATATAACTGCTGAGATTGTTATGGGCTCAGAGCAAGATTTTGTAGAATCAAAGTCTGACTTAGTCTTGGAGCATGGAAAGCGATTCAATGCAGATATTGTTTTCACTGGTTGCCATGGCCAAGATTATATTGATGTTGATTCATTTAAAAATGAGAATATGAAGGTCGTTTTTCAAGATTACAACCACCCTGAATATGAACAGCGTTTTGGAGAGTTTCTCTCACACATGGCCTTTGTTGATCTATTATTCAATCATGGCCCTGATGCAAAAGAGATTTGTTTTTCAAATAACATCAGCAAAGAGAACTTATGAGCACTAATAGTTTTAAAATAGATAATGTGGAGATTGGTGAAGGCCATCCTACTTTTATTATTGCAGAAATTGGGGTGAACCATAATGGTTCTCTTGAAATTGCAAAAAAGACAATTGACTCAGCACTTGAAGCAGGTGCTGATTGTGTGAAATTTCAAAGCTTTCGAGCTGAAGAATTTATGGCGGATAAAGATCTTGAGTATGAGTACACAAATGATGGAAAAATTGTAAAAGAAAATATGTATGAGATGTTCAAAAGGCTTGAGCTGCCGGCTAGCTGGCATAAAGAGCTATTTGAATACAGCAGGAAACTTGGGCTCGTTCCCATGACCTCTGTAGCAGACCCACTTAGCACTGATATTGCCATGGAGTCAGGTATAACATGTTTTAAACTAAGCTCAGAAGATCTTATCAACCTGCCATTAATTGAATATGTGGCGAGTAAGAAGATGCCAATGATTTTATCAACAGGTATGGCAGATGAAGATGAAGTAGCTGATGCACTTGAAATATTAAAAAATCACGGAGTTGAACAACATTGTATACTCCATTGTGTTTCGGTTTATCCCACTCCAAATGATGAGGCGAACCTTTCAAGACTTCAAACCTTGAAAGAGCGTTTTGGATGCTTAGTAGGATATTCTGATCACACAGAGGGAATTCTCGCTTGCACTATAGCAGCAGGTTTGGGGGCATGTATTCTAGAGAAACATTTTACTCTTGATAAAGGCCTTGCGGGTCCAGACCATTCTCTTTCAGCTGATCCACAAGAGCTAAAAGCTCTAGTTTCTCAAGTCAGAGAAGCAGAAACAATGAGAGGTATTAGTAAAATAGCTCCCTCTAAAACTGAAATGGAAACGAGAATGCTTTTTCGCCGTTCAGTTGTAGCTGTGAAAAATTTGGAAGTAGGTCATATCGTTTCAAGAGAAGACTTGTCATTAAAAAGACCTGGAACAGGCCTTAAGGCAAAAAATATTCCAAGCTTACTAGGAAAAAAATTAAAGACAAAAGTTGCAAGAGATACACCTATTCTAATTGAGCATCTGGAGGATTAGTGAGTTCAATTGAACCCAAGGTTTTTTTTCGATGCGATGGGTACCTTGATATTGGATTAGGCCACTTAAATAGATGCATTAACTTTGCAAATGTCTTAGAAGATGAAGGGATTGGGTGTCTTTTTGTAATTTCTAGTAAATCACAGGAAAACTTCACAAGGCTTTATCCAAATTACAAATTTAAAATACTAGAAGATTCTATAAAAAACTCCTTGAGTGAATATCAAAATGAAGAGTCAAAAATTGTGGTATTTGACACCTATCAATACGATAAGAATATATTGGACGATTTAAAGAACTCTAATTTTACCTGCTTGGCCTTTGATGACTACGGTGAAAAAAATGATTGGAATCTTACAGGAATTATTAATTCAAGTATTTCTGCATTTAGTATTCCCTATAATGAAAAACTCAAAGAAAATAGCATGATAGGCCCTGAGTTCTTACTGCTTCGAAGTGAGTTTGAAGCAGTGAAAAGAGTTGGCAGAAAAGTTTCAAAAGATTTTTCAATTTCAATTACTATGGGAGCATCAGACCCTGATGATTGGACCCAAAAAATTGCACTGATTATCAATGAAATTGAATGTGTAAAATCTATTAATTTGATCTATGGGCCATTGGTCGATAGCGAAAAAGTTAAAAATGTTTTGGAAGTAGTTCCTGAAAATTCCAATATTTACCATTGTCCTGATAATCTTTTAGAAATTTTTCAATCTAGTCATTTTGCAATCACAAGCGGTGGGACAACATGCAATGAGTTGTATTTTTTAGGAGTGCCAATGATGGTATTGGTGCAATCAAAAGACCAAATTTATAATGCCAGGGCCATTGCAGAACTTGGAATTGGTTCTAATTTGGGAGAGCAAGATCAATTAGACTCAAATGAGATTTTAGAAAATGTAAAGAAGTTTGCCAGTAATTTGGAAGACTACCATGGTTTTAAAACAGTTAACTTAATTGAGAATAAAGAACGAATAGTGAATTATTTTAGGAGCTTTTTTAATGAGTCATAATTCGCCAAAAGATGTAGGACTTGATTACCAGGAAAGCTTCTCTGAAAAAGATGAGCACAAAAAAGTAAAGTGGGGATCTCGAGAGGGAATGCTCAATAGATTTAAACTGGGGATTGAGAAAGTTAACTGGAGTGATACAAACTCATGGGTTGATGTTGGTTGCGGAACAGGTAGCTTTATTGATCTTGTGTTGAATGCATCTCATTGTCAAAATATTGTTGGAATAGATGTATGTGTTGATTTGGCAGAGTTTTGTCGTGAAAAATTTTTGGATGACAAAAGAGTTGAAATATTGACGGGTAATTTTGAGACCGATTTAATTGACCAGAAATTTGATTTAGTGACTTCCATTGGAGTTCTTCAAAACTGTGGTCTTAATATTGATACCGCTTTGACCGGGCTTGTAAGTTTACTAGGTCAGGGGGGAACGATTTTTTTTACAACTAAAAACCAAAATTGGAATAAATTTACATCGGGAGAGCTCACTCCTGAAGATGCTCACCTTTGGTTTGACCCCAATATCATCTTAGAAAAGCTAAGAAATTGTGGTGTTGAAGTAGAAGAAATAGGCGGTTTTTTGCCCAGAGAGAATCGTGTTGTAGAGATAAATGACTCCCATACATTTTATATTTTAGGAAAGTTAAAATGATAATAGATGCACATGTATATGCTCTTCCGGACAGGCTTCAAAAAGTTAATGCTGATTTGCCCGCAGGAGAGAAAGAAATAATTTCTTCAATTTATAAACATTCAGAAGGGGAGATGGCCCTGGCACTTAGTTCAATTGAGAGTATTGAGAAATCAATGGAGGCAGCTTCAATTTCAAAATCTACTCTTGTATCTTTCCCCTGGAGGAGCGCCATCTTATGTGCTGAAAATAATCACTACATTATGGAAGCTACTAAGCACAAGCCCGACAATTTTTGGGGTATTTGCTCTATTAATCCCAGCTGCAGTGATAGTTTTTCACTAATAAAGAGTTTCAAAGATAATGGAATTGTAGGTGTAAAAATTAACCCTGAGTGGCAAGGAGATTTTGCGCTTGATAGTGAATGTGTTTGTGAATTAGCAGATGAGATTATTGAAAATGGCCTTTTTCTCATGACGCATGTCGATCATCCATTTAACATTTCAAATGCTTCTGGAGCCCACTTGCTAAGTCTGGCCAGAAAGAAACCTGAGCTAAAAATCATTGCAGCCCACATGGGTGGGATGATCGGGATGTACTATCTCAATGAAAATATGAAAGAGAATTTTAACAATATTTGGTTTGACACGGCTGTGTCCTCGACAATAAAGATGGTCAATCATTATATTGATATTGGGCTTTCAGATAAAATTATTTTTGGCACCGATTTTCCATTTAACCATTCACATAATCAAGAACAAGTAGTTAAGGCAGTTAAATCATTAAAGCTTGCAACAGAAATAGAGAGCAAGATTTTTAGTGGAAATTTTTTGCAGCTACTAAAGAGTTAGTGAGAATTTGTATAAAAGGGCTTTAAAAGTATAGTATAGTAACAAATATGATAGACATCATGTTTTACAACATTTAATGGTAGAGAATTATGGGACAAACTTACAATACAATTAAAAAAATAGCTTTAGTACAAACTACAAGACTTGGGACCTCGCGTCCTGATGTTGGATTGGCAATTTGTACATTAAAAACTTTTCTTGAGACTCATTCGGATAGTGACTATGAAATACTAACCTGTGATTCCAATGAATTCTTAAATGATTACACTGAGACCAAGTTCGATTTAGTTGCCCTGTCTTCCGTATCAAATCAGTACGGAGTCGCAAAAAATATCGTTAAAATTGTTAAAGAGAAATTTCCCGACACTGTAACCATAATAGGTGGAGCTCACATTACAGCTCTTCCCAGTAGCCTCGATCAAAATTTTGATTTTGGTGTAGTTGGTGAGGGTGAATTTAGCTTTCTTGAATTTGTAGAAAGTGTGAATAGTGGTAAAGACAATGAGCAAATTGGTCAAATCCCAGGAGTTTTTGGAAGGAGAAATGGACGTATTGTTATGGGCCAGCCTAGGTCTTTGATGGAAGATTTGGATGTAATTCCAGCTCCTGACTTAGGTTATTTTAACCGTAATAGATCAATTCCAGCTATTTTCTCTGCAAGAGGATGTCCTTATAAGTGCGACTTTTGTACAAATTATCAAACTTGGACTAGAGAAGTTAGAAGACCAACACCTGGTAAACTAATTTCAGATATTAGACATATTGCCGACTCCCTAGATGATGTTAGAGTCATTGTCTTTAGAGATGATATTGCCTTTGTAAATGTGAATTACTTAAAAGATTGCATTAGTTACGCTCAAAACAATGATCCAGAAATATTGAAAATACCAAAAGTGGGCTATGCTCAGGTCAGTACCATGAATAAAATGATGGTTAAGTCCTTGCAAGAATTTGGATTTACAAAAGTGGCCATTGGGTTTGAATCTGGTTCAGAGAAAATTATTCAAGTTTTAAAAGCTGGTAGTGCAACAGTAGCAAAGAATCAAAAATCTATAGATCTATGCCATGATGCTGGTCTTGGTATAAGTGGAAATTTTATTATTGGAGTTCCTGAAGAAGAGGAAATTGATTTAGTTCAGACATATGAGTTTATTTTAAAAAATATTAGAAGCGGAAAATTGGGCTTTGGTTCAACATCAATACTAACTCCATTTCCAGGAACACGTTACTGGGATTTGTTTAGGGCAAAAGAAGATTTTACTGTCGATAATTTTGAATGGACCCGGCTAGATGAGCCAGGTTTTATGACTTACTATGAAGATACCAAGGGTAAGGGAACTGTCCGAGAGTGGTGGAAGGTCAGAGAAGATGCAGGGTATTCATACCTCGGTGGTATAAACGTAGATAGCTTCATTGATATTATGCAAGAGTTTGAGCCACAAATTATAGAGGAAACAGCAGCTTTTAGGGCCGCTGACAGACACTACTAGTTAAAGTATTCAGGCTCATTGATAACAGCTTTTCCATCGAGCATAAGCTTTACGATTCTGTTCATATCTGGATTTTCTTTGATAAATTTGTTGTAGTCTTTTAATTTATTCCAGTCGATGCACTCTTGGTCCAGATACATTTTATCTGATCTATAAATATCTACTCTTATGGCCTGACTGAAATAACTAAAAAAGACATACCTTTCTATAATTTCAAAATGAGTTTTATGATGATCATAGAGAGGTTGAGGATTTTCTATAAGTGCAAAATAGTCCTCTTTCTTTTCTACTTTTGGTGCACACCCAGCATTTACTATAGGGCTAAAGCCACCAAATAGCACAGGGAACTTAAAAAATGCTGACTCGAGTCCAACGGTTCCATAGTATGTAATGCTGATACACCCAAAATGCATGAGCTGATAACTTGTGAATGACCATTCTTTTTCCATGAAAATTACATTTTCTGGAAGTTTTCCAAACTTATCCGTAATGAGGGCAATTGCGCCTTTTTTATTTTCTTCTAGGATTGAATATTCTTGAGGGTGTGGTTTTATGATTAAGTAAATATCGGGATGATCAATAAAGTAAGCAATTGTTTCTAGTACCCAAGAGTTGTGGTCCTTAAATGCAGGAGAAGTTGCCTCTTCAAACCCACTATCCCAAAGAGAGTGAAGGTAGAGTACGAATTTTCTTTTGCCCTTGTCTTCTAAAAGGTTTTGAAATTTTTCATCATTTTGTGTCTTATTGTGAAAGAAAATAAGGTAATCATCTGACTTGCCAGATTTTTTCTTTTCAAAAAAATCATCGATCATCTTTTTTTGTTTGCTATTAAGTGGTGTGTGTTTGTATTTTTCCCAAGCTAACTCGCCTTGAATATCTTGAGGATCTGCTGTCCATTTTGGAAAATCGAAATAGCCCATGCTTGGGTTGAATAATTTTCGGTACACATAGACTTCAACCCCGTTGTTTTTCATAAATTCGCAAAAGCCACCCCAGGTAGCATAGCAACCATGTAGGGTGAAGATATGTGTAGGCTTTTTTGTATCAAAAACCTTTTTGGCAACGAGTGCTCCCAGGCAGCTAATATAAGAAGAGTGTCTTAGGATATCGATGTGCCCTGGAGCCTCTTCTCTAAATGCATCTGCAAAATATTTTGCAACAGAGGACTTAGAATGCCGTGAAACTTTTACTCCTAGGTAGTGAAATTCAAGCAATTCATCAACACTTAATTTATCAATTTTTTCTTTAAGTTCATTTTTTTCGGCACTTGAGAGATATTGGCTAAAATGAAGGTAATCATTGGGGTAGTTTTTTTCATAGAAAGGAAGCGATTTTGTGCAAAAGTTGCATGAAATTTTTTGATTATCAATACTATCAAATGTGTACATATCACAAGAGGGCAGCCCTCCATCGCATAATAAATTATAAACATTTGCCCCTTGAAATCTAAAACAATCAGAAAAAGTTTTCTCCATCATAGATAGATTATGATGCACGTAACTTCGTAGACCATAGACGATTACTGTTTTTTCGCGGTCAGGGCTATTTGGATATTCATCAAAAATATCTTTAAGTCCACTATTCCAAATATAAGGCCTGGCAGAATCATATTTTTTTAAAGGTAAATAAGGGTTACTTAATATCTTATATTTTAACTCTAATAGTTTAGATGATAGCAATTTTTTCAATTTCTACGACTCGATTGTTTTAATAAAACCAAGCTACATAGTACTAAAATCCTGCTTTTTTGACAATTTCGACGCGATGAGGTGGGAAATCTCACTTGGATCAAGAGCTTAAATCTTCCAGAGTAATATTTTGTGTAATTACTTTAAAATCTCTTTCACTATTTGAAGGAAAATAGACCTTTTTGCCTGATTTTTCAGTGTATCCAGGATGTTCAGGTGGAAGGCAGCGTAGAAAGTGGCGAAGCTTTTCGGGGTCCATATCCTCAAATACTTTGCTGTCTTCAGGAACTCTCTTTTTATGATACGTGGGTTCAATTTCCAGGAGATCTTGTGATTTTCCTTTAATCTTAGAAGCTGTGATTTTACCCAGAAACTTCTCTAAAAGAAATAATGTTAGAGCATCATCAATTTTCCTGAGCTCATTTATTGTCGATAATTCATCAATAGGATACCTGGCTTTGGCAATTATATCCCCAGAATCGACACCTTCATCTGCATACAGCATTGTGAGAGTGAGCGATTTGCGCTTGTTGTATATTGTATAAAAATGTGGCGCCCAACCTCTTCCCTGTGGAAGATCGCTTGAGTGGAGTACTACAAGACCTAAGGGGAGTTGATCAAGTTGGTTTTTTGGAATAATTCTTTGGTAGCCAAGTGAGATGGCCAAGGAGTGTGATTTGTTAATCTGATTGTGGTGAGAGAGAATTTCATAGGGGATAGACCGATTTTTAAATAATTCCTCTATTTCAGAAAATCCACCTTGATTAATACCTGAACCTAGTAAGGCAACTTTATCATTTTTTTTCAAATACGTTCTCCCTAATCATTTGGGCTTGATCTTTTAAATACATTCCCAGGAGGAGTGCCTTTTAGGTAACTTTTGAGATCACCCGATTTGACTGCCGTGCCTACGATTTCAAGACTTTCATCAAATGCCTTTTTTGTTTCTTCAATTACTTGTTCGCTATGGCTGTAGGAGATGTATTGCAGTCCTCCAACCAGCACACCGCGAAGAGCAGTTTCTTGGAAAAAGAGCCCCTTAACATCATTATCTTCATCACCATTTTGGTCTATAAAATTCATCCAAAATTTTGGATAAATATCTGTGAGGGTAATATGCTTTTCTAGTCCATATTTTTTGATACATTGAGCTGTGTAGGATTGTAGTTTTTCTCCCATTTCCCAAAGATGTTTTTGAACACTCTTCTCTCTCATCTCACAAATAGTTGCTTTAGTTGCAGCAAGTGAAAGTGTTTCACCCCCATAGGTAGTGCTGAAAAATATTCCTTCCATTTCCTGCATTAATTCCTTTTTCCCAACTAGTGCAGAAATAGGCATTCCATTGGCCATCCCTTTACCAATACAGCTTAAATCTGGAGTGACTCCGTAGTATTCACTTGCTCCACCCATGGCGAGTCGAAAACCTGTTACGATTTCATCAAATACGAGAATCGCCCCATTTTTGTGCGTAATTTCCTTAACTCTGTGTAAGAAATCTTTATCTGGAGAAACTGTGCTCACAGGTTCAAGAATAACGGCGGCAACTTTTCCATGAAATTTTGAGAATAGTTCTTCAAGAGAGCTTGGATTATTGTAATCAAAGGAGTGTATAAGTTCACGATTAAACTCAGGAACACCCCCTCTTAACTCAGTGGAGGAAATGTACCAGTCATGGTATCCATGATATCCACACGACAAAATAATATCATTTCCAGTAATTTTTCTGGAAAGTCTAATAGCTGCTGAAGTTGCATCGGCTCCATTTTTTCCAAATTTTACCATCTCTGCACACGGTATGGATTCGACTAACATTTCAGCAACCTCTGCCTCTAGAGGATGCATCAGTGAGAAGACGGTTCCATTTTTTAATTGTTCTGTTACAGCTTTAACAGTGCTTGGATGATTATGACCAAGGGTGATGGGGCCAAGTGCTAATGGGTAATCTATGAATTTATTCCCATCCACATCCCAAACATAAGCCCCTTCTCCTTTTTGCAAGAACATAGGAGATACACCAAAGGTAAACATATTTGGTGCTTTTGAGAGAGTCTGAGATCCTCCAGGGATTACCTTAAGTGCTTTTTCCCATAATTTTTTTGAGTTAGCGATATCCACAATTTTTCCTTAACTGACATAGGGATTGTACTCAAATGAGTGTCTTCCCAAATCTCTTCCTGTTGGACCTTTTAATACTTTCTTCTCTAATTGAGTAATGTGGCCATTTTTATCAACTTCGAAAGCATCTAGCCAGGGCTCTTCAAGATACCATTCACTATAACCAATAAACTCATTTCCAGGAGGGATCACTTGTAGGACTTTATAAACGAGTACAAAGTTATCTTCTCCTAATTTTTGATATTTTTTCACAATATATTCTGATAGTTTTTGAATAAATACTTTTCTATGGGGATCTTTAATTTCACCATAGGCTTCAAATTCCATAATAGCTTCAGCAACCTTGTAGGAAGTTACCTCAAAAAATGATGGCTTGAATTTTCTTTCTGGGCCCGGGGTAGCATCTTTTGAAAAAATTTTGAAAATTTCTTTTTCACTCCCATTTGTATATTTTTTGAAAACTCTGTAGACAATGGGGCCTTCAATGTGGATTTCAGTAAATACATCAATTGGAACCATTCCCCAAGTTACCCTTCCTATATATCTAAAAAATAAATGTATTTTATCAAGCCAGACGGGGGCATTTGTAAAAAATATGGGGTTCGCTATGGCTGTCCATACACTGCCTAATAAAGATAGTATTAAAAATAGGCTTACCAAGGGATATGAGTGGTTTTGGGTAATCCATAAACTATATAAACTTTGGTAGCCATCTCCAAATAATAGAACGAATGGAATTAATGCCATTGTAGTAACAGCTTGACCAATCCAAGTTAAATCAAAAATAAGATAGAGTGAAATTGAAAAGGAAAAAATAAAAAACCAGCAAAGCATTGAGAAATATTGCCATGGTAGGAGCCATGCAAACAAGCAAGCCAGCTGAAAGAATACTGCTGAATAATTGATGGCATAAATTATGGGTTTGTTATTTACTATGAGTTTGGTGCTTCTTACTCTGAAATTGGGCATTAAAAAGAAGAAGTATGCTCCAAGGCCTTTTATCCACATAGGGCTTCTTAATTTACATATACCTGCCCCTAGAAAAATAATGGCAATATTTGTCGATAGAATAATTTCGGGAAATTGTCCGAGATTGATCTTCCAAATTGGAGGTGTATTACCTAGAAGTGAATCAATGGACCAGGTATAAGATTTTGATGTCCAGAGAAAATAAAAAATGAAGGTTTGGAAAAAAACATCCTCAAGACCATATAGGGCAGCTTTTCTATTAAGCACTAAAAAGGTAACAAATAAAAGTAAAGTGGAGGCTGTTGTGAGGATTCCCAATGTAAATCCAAACAGAGATAGATAGGTTAAAAACTTTAAGGCCTTCCACCCAAAGTCATCCAGTCCAAAGGGTTTACCGAGCGCCCAAACAATATCTTCAGCATCAAATGAGTGGTAAAACTTTATAAAAAAGATCACCCCAAATATTATTCTACATAGTGCTACTATATTTTCCATATAGGGATATAGTACCAAGTTTATAAACTATAGAAAATACTATCTTGAGGATGATAAATGGTGCTTAGCTCCAGCAAATCTAGGTATCAGTGGTGTCATAGCCCTCATTTCTTTCAAAATGGGAGTTAAGTTCGAGGATTTGTGGGTTTTTTTTCAAAAATTGGACTACTTCTTCATAGCTAAATAAGTGGTTTTTTGAATAGAGCGAGCTGTAAATTAATTTTATGACCTCGAAGTCTTCGCTAGTATCTACTGTTAGTCTCATATGGGAGAGGTCTTCAGGAGCAGCAAAGCTGTGACATTTAAAAAGGGCCTGGTTTTCAGTAATATAGCTAGTGACGTGTTCTCTTTGATATTTATGTTCAGCACCATGGTGTGCTTTTTTAAGCGCCTCAAATTTAAAAACTTCAACATCATAACCATCTGGGTAAGTTGGAGGCTCAGTGTTGCTGACATAGTCATATCCACCATTTGAAATCAGATTAATTGCATGGTCTATAATTTCTGGGTCAACTAATGGACAGTCAGCCGTAATTCTCACTACATACTCAGGTTTGTGATTAACGGCTGCGCAGTAGAAGCGTCCCAGGACGTCTTCTTCGCTACCTCTGAAACATTCAATGCCCAGACTGTCACAAAGCTTATCAATGGGGTCGTTGTTTGGATCTATTGAGGTGGCGATAACAAGCAAGTCAGAAAGTTTGCTGCTCTGAATTCTACGGCAAACATGCTCAAGCAGTGGGATTCCTTCAAGCGGGTTTAGAACTTTTCCAGGAAGCCTGGTTGAACCCATTCGGGCCTGAACAATTACTACTGTTTTAATGCTCACGGCTGTTCCTTCATTTGATTAGTGTCAATAGATCCAATTTGCTCAAGTCTTTCAATATTTATTAAACAGGGATTTTCTTTTTGTAAATCATTTTCAAAGTACTCAGCTAGTATAGAGGCCTTTAAATTTAAAAATTTATAAAATGTATAAGAGGGGATCCCAACTGAAGATGAGTAAATTAATGAGGTTGATGCTGGTGAATAGCATGCAATTAGCCGCGAGTGGAGCTCATCAATCGCAAGTTGTGAAGTTATTTCCTTTTGATAAAAATCATACTTCAAACACTGCATTCCCTCCATCCCTTCCATTCCGTCAGCTGGATGTGGTTTGCAAAGGATTGAGGCATTTGGATATTTTTTTTGAATTTCCCGATAAAACTCACCAAGTTTCTTGTGGTAAATTTTATCTTCAGGGGGGTCGTAGGGCGATAGATCTTTATCACTAAAAATTAGTATGGTGTCTTTTTTTTCCATATCACCTAGTTGATAAAGATTTTTTTTCTTAAAGAAGATCTTTTTATCACTTTTTGCAATAGGCAGGGAGAAGAATGGAAGTATCTTTACAACTTTGCAATCTATCTCATTGGTGTAGATATAACCTAATTTTTCAAAGTATTGAGCCTTGAGAAGGCCACATAGCTTAGAGTAAATTGAAGCAAAAAATGTTTTCTTGAAGTCAGGCTTGTATTCATGTTTCAAATTAGCCTTTACACTGAAAATCTCTTGGACCTCAAAGTTTTTCATAAAATATGAGAGGGCGGTGTTTACTGGAAGGTAGGCAGATATATCAGTGATAATTTTTATTTTCTTAACAGGGTAAGTATCAAAAAGTTTTTTTAGCTTAGCTTGATGTTGGCGAATACGGATAATACCAAGGGGAATTCGGTAATCGTAGTTGATATTGGAGAGGACAACAATATCATCAAACAAGGAAAGTAGATGATTTTTAATTTCATCAGTGGTGTAATCGTGTTCGCAAAGAACAAGAATACTTTTCTCATCCTTTTTTATATCATTTATAATGGTGAGATATTCTGTAATCGAGCCTGGATGATAAAGTATAGTTACAATCATAGTGATTTACTTAGAGTTAAATTCGGCTTTTAATGCACCCATGTAAACTGTGTCAAAAAACTTGCCATCTCTCATGCATTCTTGCCTGAGCCTGCCTTCTTCTTTAAACCCGACTTTTTCAAATGCTTTATAGGCAGCTGTATTTTCTTCTTCAGTTCTAACAAATACTTTATTTAGACCAAGGCGATTAAATGAATGACCCAAAAGTAGTCTCATGGCTTCAGAAGCCAATCCTTTTCCAGCATAAGAGTTGTTTCCAACTAAAATTCCAAGCTCTGCTTTTCTATAGATCCAGTTAATATTGTGGAGTCCAAGATTGCCAATATGCACATCATCGATTTTTGAAATAATGGCAAGAACTAGGTCTGTATTACTGTCAGTTACTCGATCAAAAAATGCTTTCATTTTCTTGTCACTATTAGGAAACATTCCGTTGTGCATATATTTAGTAGTATTTTGATCATTGAGCCACTGAAAATATTCTGTCCCAAGGTCATCAACTGAAAGGCCTCTTAAATAGCATTTTTCACCAACCAAAAAAGGATTTTTCATTCAAAATCTCCCAAACTATATATTTTCTCTATGATTCTATCACACGATTTGCCATCTGCATTAAAAAATTTCTCATACTTGGCGCTGCTACCTGTTTCCAATAATCCGCTTTTAAGTTCACCTAAAAAATCTATTTTATTTTGAGTATTTGGGAGAATTTCTGCTCTAGTGAGTACACAGTTGTCATGTTCAATATTTAAATTTGGCTGGATGGAAATAACTTTACTTGTGCAAAGTGCGCTAAAAATTAGCATCGTACTACTCATTGAAATGGCGATATCTGTTGCAAGCATTAGATCATCTATATTACATCTTTCAATATAATGAAATTGGTAATTTTTAATATAATCCTTAGGAAGGGTAGAGTCTATAGGATGTTCTTTGAAAACGAATTCAAATGAATCTTTATCTAAGTCATTAAATAGAGTTTCAAATAAGATAGGGAAAACATCAAATTCGTTATAGCCTAAACTTCTATTTGGATAATAGCTATCAACTGGATGAGAGAAGAAAGTAATACATTTTTTTTGAGAATTAAGGCCTAGTTTTTCCTTCATACCTTTATTATCAATTTCTTTTGATTTTTTAATCCAATCAAATTTTGGATGTCCCGATATGAAGCAAATATTTGGGTTGCATCCCTCTTTAGTCATTTCATCTAGTGTGAATTGATCCATCACCGCAACTAAATTTGGTTGATAGAAATTTTTCTCTAGGGTAACTGGATTATTAAATCGATCAGCGTAATTCATCCAAGAATCAAGGATTGAAAGAATCGGAATTTTTAGTTCTTTTGCGCCTTCTATAAGAGCATAGTCAAGCTGGTCTTTGGGTCCCACAATACCGCTAACCACTACATCTGGAGCTATCTTTTTTAGAATATCCTCTACTTCTTTGTAAAGCGGGACTCCGATACAGTTAAATTCATAGTCAGGTGTAATTCCATGGTTCAAAAATATTTGAGCTGACATATTTGTAGTTAACGTACTGATCTGATGGTCAAGGCTTAGAAGTTTTTGCGCTATATGAATGAGACACTCAGCTCCTCCGGGAGCATATGATCCCAATAGAATTTTCATCTACAATTCCGCACTTAGAAGTTCTTGTTTGTTTTCCAGTATTTTATTTATGGCCGTAATTATCAAATCCATATCACTGGTAGTTTGGGGCCATCTGACCATTGTTTCAATAAAAATAGAGTCTGTTTCCGATTTTTCTGCCATTGGGCACAGGCCATCAGGATAACTTATATCCTGATTGTAAAATGGAGATTTAAAAGGCCATCCAGAATTACCCGCTGCTGATAAATTTTGAAATATAGGAAGTCTGTATATGGGGAAGCCCCACCTTGTAAAAAGAGGAACCCCTTCAGCGTCCATCGCTTTAGAAAATACTTCTATAGGAATACCTGCCTTTTCCTCGTTAAAATACATATGATAGAGGTAGTAAACATGAGTACAGTTTTCTTGCACATGAGGTGGCTCGATAAAGTCAAAATTTTCTATTAATTTTTGAGTTAAATATCCAGCTAGCTCTTGTCGACACTTGTTTTGATGGCCAAGTTTTTGTAACTGATGGTACCCTACTGCTGCTTCCATCTCCGTCATTCTGAGGTTGAATCCAAGAATGTTAAGTTCAGCTCTTCCAAATCCTTTTACACAGTTTTCTCCGTGGTTTCTAACAAGCCTAAGTCTAAATGCAAGTTCATCATCATTTGTTACCGCAATACCTCCTTCACCACATTGGATTGTTTTATGGCAATTGAGGCTAAACACGCCAATATCTTCAATACATCCAACATTTTTGTCTTTGTAAAAAGCTCCTGGAGACTGAGCATTGTCACCTAAAACTATTAGGTTGTGTTTTTTTGCCAGCTCCATGATTGGGTCCATGTCTGCTGGATGCCCTGCTAAATGGACTACAAAAATGGCCTTTGTTCTAGGAGTGATATTTTTTTCTACACTTTCTGGGTCAATATTCATCGTTTTGTAGTCAACATCTGCAAATATTGGAATAGCATTGTTAGCTAGTATTGCAGTAGCAGTTGCACACATTGTTAATGGAGGGACAATCACTTCATCGCCAGGGCCGATCCCTGCTGCGGACACTGCTGCAAATAGAGCAGATGTGGCTGAGTTCATTGAAACTGCATGCTTTACGTCGAAGTATTCACACCATGATTTCTCAATGGCCCGAACCCATTTACCTCCGTTAAAGCCATCACTTGCTGACCCGAGAAAATCGGAAAGTTTTCCAGCATCTAGAACTTCCATGACTGCCTTTTTTTCCTCTTCACCTATCGTATTATAGTCATCAAAATTTTTATCTATTATGGGTTTCCCCCCCAAGAGGGCAAGCTTGTTACTCATTTTAATTTTCTCCTAAAGATTTTTTTAATTCATCCATGTACTGGCTTGCCCACAACCCATCGTCTCCTGTGCAAAGAGCCTGGGAATTTCCATCAAGGGAATGCGTAATATTTTGAATAACATTTAATTGAATATCTGATTTTGATCCGTCAAATGGAAGTTGTGGCATTTTTACGAGCTCATTCACTCCACTTTCTATTTCAGATGGTTTTGATTCAAAATATTCTACAAATGGCTTGTGATCAGAAATTCTAATTCGTCCCTTTTCACCTAATATATCAATTTCAGTGGTAAAGTGTTTTTCTTTGTTACCTGGAAATAAATTGAAAACCACATCATCCTTAAAATGCAAATTGGTTCCAATCCCATGATCGCCGCTTTTTAATTTTCTTTTGTAAGTGGCATCGAATTTTAGTGGTTTGCCAAAAAGATAATTGAGAATATCTAGGGCATGGGTACCACTATTATATCCTCCTCCAGAGTAAATATATGTTCCACCCCAAATTTTTCCAAGGTTTCCTTCTCCAAGGTATGCTTTTAGATTTGAAAATAAGGGAGTAAATCTCATCCAGTAATTAACAAAGAGTTGAACTTTTTTTTCTTCAAGTTTTTTAGAAATATCTATCCACTGCCTTTGTTCTAATCCAAAAGGTTTTTCACACCATATGGCTTTAATATCAGTCTTCAAAAGACTCGAAATAATTTGATATTGTAATTCTGGAGGTGTGCAAACAGAGACAATATCTGGTTTTTCATTTTCAATCATATCGTGATAATTAGAATATACATTTTCTAATTGATAATGATTTTTAAAGAGCTTACACCTAGACTCATCTAGGTCGCTACCACTTACGAGTCGAGTGGATGACCATCTTCTATATGCACTGGCATGGGTTTGAATCCCGTCAAGTTTCGGGTCTAAATCGTAGAGAAATCCAATATTACCTAGTCCAATTATACATGCAGTGTACTTGGCTTGAGATGTTGTTTGGTTAATCTTAAGAAGATCAGGATTGTCATCTAGGTAGGTGATAGCACTCTCGGCGCTAATGCCTACCTTTTGAGCAATCAGTTCCTCAAAAATGGTATTCACAAGCTGGTAGTCTTCTTTTGTATCTATACATATTCTATAGTGTGGCCTTCTCCATTTTTCAGGGGCCTCAACTGTGAAGTGAGAGAATTCCTTCCACGTGTACATTGGTTCTGTAACATGTTCCCTGAGCCATGGGTCAGTTGCTTTTTCGTGGACAGAATTTAATATTTCTTTACTAAAGACTTCCACATCTAGTCCATTGGGGAATCCACATTCTTTTTTTGCGTCAGGACCCCATTGGAAGTTCTTTAGATAATCTTCATTTTTTGACCTATAAATGTCGATCATGTAGTCAATAATGCCTGGATCTGTTAGTGGGCAATCTCCTGTGAGGTAGATTAGTCTATCAGATTTTAAGGAAAGAGATGCTTCATAGACTCTGGTCAGAACATCCTCAACAGGACCTTGAATACAAAGAACTCCTAACTTTTTTGCTAACTCAACTATTGGAAGGTCTTTTTCTGCAATTGTTGTCGCAATAATTAACTCATCTATATTTTTGGAAGAAAGAACTCTTTCGATTAGCCATTGAAGGGAAGGTTTTCCACAAATATTCACCATGGACTTTCCAGGAAATCTACTTGATCCCATTCTTGCAGTTACAATTGCACCAAACTGATCATTCATTATTTATTCCCAGTTTACAGGATTTAAAAGTTCGGGGTAATTAACTTTTAGTCCATTAATTTGCTCTATCGTTTGTTTTTCTAGTGATACATCCATGGCTTTTAGATTTTGCTCTAACTGCCCTTTTGTATCTACACCAACCAGAACACCAGATACTTGCTCAAAGCTAAGGCAATAATTTAGTGCCAAATCCTGAATACTTAATTGCTTTTCTTTTGATAGCTGTTGGACTTTTTCAATACAGTCTTCCATTTTCTTTAGAACACCTTTTAATTCTTCTTTTTTTAGAAAAAATAATCCCTGTAAAAATACAGATCGAGTATAGATTTTTTTCCCATTTGAATGGGCCTTCTCAAAAAGTGCTCCACGCTCGGACCAGTTGTCAAATAAGTTAAATGGACTTTGAATAGTATCGATATACTTATTTGAAATACATTTCTCTAATTGCTTCGTATTATAAATTGAAACACCTATTTCATTTAAAAGGCCAAGCTCTTTAGCCTTTTTGAAGCTTTCGAAATCCAGGCAATTTTCAAAATCTTCAAAACTATGAAAGTAAAGAGTTTCGATACTAGGAACCTTCAAAAGTTCAGCCTGAGACTTAAGGTAATCTACAATATTATATGGAAGAGAATTAAATTTAGTTTGAATTTTAAATTTTTTTGGAGAGTTTTGGTGAAAACTAGAAATGATCTCATGAACGTCACCATAAGCCTGTGCTGTATCCAAGGTATCGATTCCTGAATCCATTGCAAATTTTAAAATCTCCCTGGATTCTTCATGGTTTGGTCTTCCCGATTTATTGGCAATGCCATACTTCAAACCAAGTTGCACTGTACCGAGGACTAGTTTATTTGCACGACTCACTATCATAGTGATTAAAAAATACTCTTTATTTTTTAATCAGTAAATGAACCCTTTACTTGTTAAAACCATGATTTAGAATTAAAAAAAAACGAAAAAGAGTTGCTATGATCCCAAACGGTACTTCCAAAAAAACAGTTCTAATAATTGCCGCTCACCCAGACGATGAAGCTTTAGGCTGCGGGGCAACTATTAGTTTTCTTGCCAGCTCTGGCCATAATGTACATGGGCTGATTTTATCCCAAGGTAAGGCATCTAGAGATGGTAAAAGCGTGGAGAAGGAAGTAGAGACACTTTCTGGTGAGATTGAAAAGTCTTCTAAGGTATTGGGCTTTAAAGATATGAGTGTCTTAAATTTTGCTGATAACCGTTTTGACTCGGTAGATATGCTCGATATTGTAAAGGAAATCGAAATCATAAAAGACAAGGTTCAGCCGGATATTGTATTCACTCATCATGCAGGGGATCTCAATATTGATCATCGAATTGCTCATATAGCTACATTGACTGCTTTTCGGCCAATTTCAGGAGAGAAAAATACTAGTATTTATAGCTATGAAGTACCTTCTTCTACAGAGTGGAACTCTTACAGTGCTGAGAGCGTTTTTATCCCTAACACTTTTGTTGATGTTGGTAGCACTATTGAAAAAAAGGTTGAAGCTATGGGATGCTACCAATCTGAGCTAAGAGAGTATCCACACCCGAGATCTCTTGATTATCTGAAAGTTTTAGCTAGCCACCGAGGAGTTCAAAGTGGCAAACAATTTGCTGAAGCATTTTGCTTAATAAGAGCAACAGTTTAAAGATCTGCTATCTGGATTTCACCACTTAAAAGTTTTTGTAAATTTACAAATTTTTCATCACTTGAAGTTTTACTTTTATTGATGAGCTTAGGAGCGTAGTGCATAGCTGATCTACAAATAGCATTTGTGGCATATTCTCCAAAGTCACGTAAGTCATACTCAGGATAAAATAGACAATTGCAACTTTCACAAAGAGGCCCATCTTTTTTAATAAGAGTATAGTCTTTCTCAATATGTGCTCTTCTAAAAGATCTCATATTCTCGTTATTCCAAATTTCTTGGAGGCTATCCTCGTTTGCATCACCCACTGGTCCAGACACGTTAACATCCACAGGGCAAGGAGTGATAAGTCCATCCCAATTGACAGTCAAGTCTTCCCAGGGAATACGACAAATTGGCCAATTTTCTTTAGGGCCTTTTTGAACATCAGATAATTCAATTTCATCTGATATACCTGAAACACCTGCAAGGTTTAAAAGAGGGTTACAAAAAACTTTGTCTACTGGAAGCTTTGCAAAAAAATCTTCGTACTCTTGTGCCATCCCTTTGTTTCTTTTTTGATAAACCATAGACATGCACACATGAGTTTTATGACCTGCTTCATGATTTAGTTTAATAAAAGTGAGAACATTTTTAAAAGTAGGGTCAAACTTTGATTTGATTCTAATTTTTTCGTAGATTTCTTTTTTTACACTATCAAATGAAAAGACCATTCTATCTAGGCCTAACTCTATTAGCTCCATTGACATTTTTTCTGTGAGTTTGGTTCCGTTTGACAACACAGAAGTATAAACATTTCTTTCCTTGGCATACCTCACCATTTCCATAAACTTAGGGTGGAGTGTTGGCTCACCTTGCACATCAAGAGTAATAGAGCATTTTAAAGGCGCAATTTCATTGATTACCTTTTTATAAAGCTCCATCTTCATAATCCCTCTTTTCCTGGTAAAGGTATTAGGATTTTCAGGATAGTCAGGGTGGTGATGGCAATGAATGCACTGAAGGTTACAAGCGTTTGTTGGTTCTATGTGAACATGCTGTGGAAATAGTGGAGAAGTATCTTTTATATTTTTTGAATACTCCATTTGCTTGATGATTCTGTCGACGTAGTTGTGCAATCCATCAAAGGCACTCTTATTTTCCATTTCTGTGTTTTCAGACATAATTATTTCCACCGGATATTTATAGGAATTTTAAAGCCAGACTATACTATAATGGCATTTGTTGCGACAAGTATTAGCTCTTTGTAGCCTCAAGATTAAGACTAATTTCAAAGTTTTGGTTGTTGTAGGTCATCTTTTTGGATGCCCAATCATTAAATGTATATTCGCGGCATTCTTCGGGGTGCCATTTCCTGCTCTGTTTAAAGCCTGCTTTTTCCAAGCAATTTTTCAGAAAATGCTGATCAAACATAGCTAAATGAAAGTTGGCAGCATAATTTTGGCCACCCATTAACGCTGTTTGAATAGAGCTAATACTTTTCGTTGCATTGTAGGTATCTGTAATTTTGGAAAAATCTGGAACGGACAATCGCAGCACACCTTTGGGTTTTAGCCATGTGTGCCAATTTTGGAGCATTTTGATAGTGTCCTGATACTTTACATGCTCTAGCAGGTGGCAGGCATAGATTAAGTCTACGCTTCCAGGTTCAAAAATATTCGAGGAAAAAACATCTTCAACTATGTGAATATGAGGCAAATCTCTTGAGTCCACATTTGTGTATTGTGGGTCATCTTGATCACCTGGACCCAAATGTACTAATACTCTTCCATCAGGATTTTTTGGCATAGTAGGCCTGGTCCCAATAGTGCTTGCTAGAATTTTACGATTTTTTATTTTCTCTATAAGAGAGTTTAGCTCTCTATCGGATTCAATATAGTTTTGGTAATTGCCGTCGACTGCTGGATTTAGTTGGGGGAAAAGGCTGTCATTTGGTGAGTAAAATCGAAAAGCTATAAGCTTTTTATAGAGAAAGAAATATTCGTCATTTTCTTCCATCAATAAATTTTTCGATTGATAGAAAGAATGTAATTTCTTAATTACTGGGTACTCAATTGCAAATTCTTTAAATTCTTTAACTCTCTCTAAAGCATCATTTGGACATTTATAGTCAATTGGCTTTGTTAATTCCAAAATATCACTCGAGAACAGACGGTATTTTTGTGCATTATCAAATGACTGGATAAAGATAATTTCCTTTTCCAGTGAGTTTAATGACTGAAAAAACTCTTGGTCTGAGAGGGCAATATCAGTAGGAATATTTAAAAGTACCGTGTTTGAGTCAGAGTTTTTAATCAGCTCTTTAACTTTCACGAGGAGTAGATCAGTGCCAGAAATGCATTGGTAAGAAAAATTTTTATCAAGTGCTGTCAACAATTCTGATGTAGGAGTGGGGCCATTAAAAAGAATATTTCCTTTCGCTTTTAGTGTATTAAATCTAAGAGCATCGATCATGATTTTTTCAAAAAATGGTATAAAAAATATTTGTTTCTCCGAGACAACGGAAATTAAATGATAGTCAGCGCTGCCTTTTTCAATCGAGTCAAAGCTTTTTAAATTTATATACTTTGTAAGTAAGGATTCAATTCCAGAAAATTTAAGGTGTAGGAAATTCCAAATAAAAGAGATATTTTTCAACCATGTATTTTTTAATTTATTTTTCTCATCAAAAAAAAATTGAAAATATTGTTCTTTTAAAAAATGCTTTATTTTGGCCATATTTTTAAATCACTTGGGTGGTTTTTAACTGTGTGCGAAGAGTAGCATATATTGTGAAATCAGCAAAAAATCTAATGGTGGTAAACTCAGTGATATTGGTCTTTAACAGAATAATTTGATAAAAAAGAAGTATATTCTATTGTAAGAAACCACAAACAAGAGAGACAGTTTTTGCAAAGAAGCATTGAAGAGCTAATAAATCGCTACCCTGCGCTAGAAAAAATCAAAGCTCCATTGGAGCAGGCGCTTTTGGGTTTGTATGAAAGCTCCAAATCCGGTGGGACTATTTTTACCTGTGGAACTGGTGGAAGTGCTTTTGACAGTGAGCAAGTTGCATCGCAATTGCTCACTGGGACAGACCCTAAAGGCTCACTTCCTGAAAGTGTAAAGGCGAATTTTAAAGAGCAGATTCCAGGAGAGCTTCAAAGCTTTTGTACTAACCTTCAATATTCCATAGCCGCAATTTCACTGGGCACTAATATTAGCTCTAATTCTGATGGTATGAATCCAGACTTTCACTTTGCTCAACAGCTTTTGGGGCTAGGAAAAAAGGGAGATATTCTTTTAACCATTTCAACATCTGATAACAGTGAGAATATTTTAAATGCATTAAAATTAGCTAAATCAATTGGAATAAAGTCTATCTGTCTTATGGGTTCTAACAGTGGAAATCTCGCAAATTGGGGAGATATTCTCTTGAATGTTCCAGCAACAAATAGCCTTGAGACAAGAGAGCTTCACAGACCTGTTTGTAACACACTTTGTACCTCATTGGGGGACATACTAAATTCAGATCAAGGGCCAAATCTTCAAAAAAGCAGTGGTTCAGCATCTCGTAAACGCAGAGATCTTTTTAAGCCAAAGTTACTTGTTTTAGATTTTGATGGTGTCCTTACTAATAATAAAGTCTTTGTTGTGGATGATGGCTCCGAGTTAGTTAGATGTGACAGAAGTGATGGACTTGGACTCAGTAGGTTAAAAAACTCTGATATTGAAATTTTTATTCTTTCTACCGAAGTTAATAGTGTGGTCAAGGCCAGGGCCAAAAAGCTCGGAATAGATGTCCATCATGGTTGTTCAAACAAGAAAGAATACTTAGAAGAAAAATGTTTAGCCGATGGCATTGACCCTTCAAGTGTAATCTACATGGGAAATGATCTAAATGATTTAGAGGTCATGGAATTCGTGGGTTTCTCATGTGCGCCACGGGATGCTTATAAGCCGGTACTCGATATTTCCGATTTGGTACTCAGCAAAAATGGTGGAGAAGGGGCGGTCAGAGAGCTGTGTGATTTAATTTTCGAGCTATCTTAATCCATTCAATTCTTTCATTTTTTTCATACTCAGGACCGAGAGATAATTTCCTCAGGACGCGTCACGTTGAGTCGTAAGTAAAATAGAAAAATAAATTATCCTATTAGGCCGTAATGTTGTAAATTTAGTCTTTAATTTACTATTTAAGACAATATAAGAAGCATAAGGAGAAAATGGTGAGCGCATCTGTAAAGCTGGGAAATAAAACAGTAGGCAAAGGTCATCCTGTATATATATGTGGTGAAATCGGAATCAATCATAATGGTGATGTTGATATCGCAAAAAAATTAATTGAGTTTGCCTCAGTATTTGATTTTGACTGCGTAAAGTTCCAAAAAAGAAACCCTGATGTGTGTGTCCCTGAACATCAAAAAAGTGTCATGAGAGAAACTCCTTGGGGCGAGATGACCTACCTTGATTACAAAAAGAAAGTTGAATTCGAAAAACCTGAATACGATGATATAAAAGAGCTCTGTACTGGAAGAGATATTCATTTTACCGCTTCAGTTTGGGATCTTGATAGTCTAGATTTTTTAGTCAAAAACTACGACGTACCATTTATAAAAATTCCATCTGCTTTTTTAACTAACTATGAGTTAATTGAAAAAACAGCTCAAACTGGAGTACCTCTTGTTTTATCTTCAGGAATGAGTACTCAACAAGAAATTGATGACGCTATCAATTTTGCCATGTCTAAAACAAGCCAGTTGATACTTTGTCATTGTCACTCAGCTTACCCAGCTCCTATTGAAGAGCTAAATATAAAAGTGATCCAAACTTTCACTGAACGATATCCAGAAGTTGTTATCGGTTATAGTGGTCATGAATTTGGTCTAGACACAACTGTCATGGCCGCAGCTTTTGGCGCTCATTTTATCGAAAGACATATTACTCTTGATAGAACTATGTGGGGGACTGATCAAATTGCTTCAGTAGAACCTCACGGTATGTATAAGTTAGCTAGAGATATAAGACTTATTGGCGGAGCAGTCGGAGACGGTGTGAAAAAACTCTGTGACAGTGAGTTAGTTGCTAGAAAAAAACTTAGAGGTGTGTAATGGACTTAAAACTTGATTTTCCTGGAATTCAAACAAGATTAACCGATAGTGAAGTCGATATCATTTGTGAAGGGATAAAGTCTGCAAAGTCTCTTTCCATGGGACCAAATCTAAAAGCATTTGAAGATAATTTCGCAAGTTTTGTTGGAGTTGAAAATGCTTTTGGTGTCAGTAGTGCCACAGCAGCTCTTGAGCTCGCAGCAATTCTTTGCAGGGTTGAAGAGGGCGATGAGGTTCTTCTTCCTGCTCATACATTTGCAGCCACGGCCCTGCCATTTATCAGAAGAAAAGCAAAAATTGTATTTGTTGATATTGATCCAGAAACATTTGTTATGGATACAAATGATCTTGCAAAAAAAGTCACAAATAAATCTAAAGTCATTGTTCCTGTCCACCTTTACGGCCTTCCAGTAAAAATGGACGTAGTGATGGACATAGCCAGTAAGAATGGTCTTTTAGTTGTTGAAGATTGCGCCCAAGCTCCTGGAGCAGAATACTGCGGTAAAAAAGTAGGTTCATGGGGAGATTTTGGCTGCTTTAGTTTTCACGGCCAAAAAAATATTACCACCCTCGGAGAAGGGGGAATGCTTACAACCAATTCAACTAAGTATGTTGAAGAGATTTTAGGACTTAGAAAAATTGGGGCCCGTCCTTTTTTAAACCAAAAAAAATATTGGCAGCCAGCTATGTCAAATATCATAGAGGCGATCCCAGGAGAAATTCCTTATAATTTCGCCATGGGAGAAATCCAGGCGCTTGCAGGAGATTTGATCTTAAAGCGAATTGGTAAAATTAATGAAGTAAGAAGAAATCAGGCCGCTCAAATAATCGATGCTCTTTCTGACTTTAGTGAGCTTAGCTTTCAAAAAGTTCCCGAAAATTGTCTTAGTGCTTATCATCTATTTCCAGCTCGCTATGAGGGAAGTAATGGTAAAACGAGAGATGATTTAATTGATTTATTATTTACTAAGTACGGTATTAAAACTGTTGTTCAGTATTATCCGCTATATAAGTATGAGCTCTTCATCAACAACGGTTGCAGTGGTGGAAATTGTCCCGAAACTGACAGGTTTTTTGATAACATGATTTCATTTCCATTTGCATCTGATATGGATCCTAAAGATATTGACTACCTTATTTCTAGTACTAAAAGTGCTATGAAAGAGCTCCGAGGAGAGGCTTAATGGTTGCCCCAATAAAAAACTTTTTATCTGTCCCTAAAACAATGTTTGGCGTGGGAGCCATTTCCCAATTAAATGAACTTCTCGATGAGAGAAGAGCGGGAAGTGGGCATATTGTATTTTTTGTAGATCATTATTTTAAGGATCTTGAAAAATACAATATTAGAGTTGATAGCGGGGATCTATTTTTTCAAGTTGATACTAGTGAAGAGCCTAAAACTGTAGTTATTGATGAATACACGAAAAAGATTAAAGACTCTGGTGATCTTCCTTGCGCAGTCGTTGCATTCGGTGGCGGCTCAGTTTTAGATGTAGGTAAAGCCGTTTCTATAATGCTAACCAATGATGGATCATCTAGTGATTATCAAGGTTGGGATCTACCCAAGAATAAACCAGTTTATAAAGTTGGAATTCCAACTGTCTCAGGAACTGGAGCCGAAGTTTCAAGAACCTGTGTCCTAATGGGCCCAGAAAAGAAACAAGGAATAAATAGTAATTTTTCTTTATACGACCAAATTGTACTTGATCCAAATTTATTGGAAACAGTTCCTACTGAGCAGGCTTTTTACACTGCGATGGACTGTTATATCCATAGTGTTGAGTCTCTTTGTGGTTGTTACTTAAATGATTTTAGTAAAGCTTATGCTGAAAAGGCTCTAGATCTAACTAGAAAACGTTTTCTAGGTGATGGCACTCATGGTGATATGATGATTGCCTCAATGTTTGGTGGTAACTCAATTGTCTACTCAGAAGTTGGTGTCTGCCATGCAATGTCTTATGGTCTTAGCTATGCTTTTGGTATTCATCACGGTGAAGGCAACGTCATTGCTTTCGATTACCTCGATCAATACTATCCAGACTATATGGAAGAGTTCAGAGAGATGGTAAAAAAGCACAATATCACTATTAGAAGGGGTCTTTGCGCTGATCTTTCAGAGGAAATGTTAGAGAAGATGATTGATATAACTCTTTTGATGGAAAAACCTCTCGAAAATGCTCTTGGTACAGATTGGAGAAATATTTTTACTCGGGATGTGATTAAAGAGCTTTATCTTAGAATGTAAGAGCGCATAACAATAGAAGGCCCGAAGCGATGCTATCGTTGATTATTCGAAAGAGATTATGAAAAAGAAATTAGATGATTACATAAGTAATTTGAAAGCTCACTTCAATCTTCAGTCTACAATTAAATCTACATGTTTTTTATTTGGATCGAGTGTAACGGGGTTTTGGGCACCTTCGCGTAGCGATCTCGATGTCGTTTTTATAATTAAGAACAAATCTCTCCTAGAGGACTTCGATAAATTAATAGGTGATTGGAAAACTAAAAACCATGAGATTCTGTTAGATGGATATATTGTTTATGAAGATGATTCAAAATTGTACTCAAAAAGCTTATTGAATGAAAAGCATAACTTATTCCCAAAATCGTTACCTACTCCAGAGCAATGGTCTCTAAAATACCAGTCCAAGAAAATTTTTGGAGAGTTCTCTCTTACAGATATTTTACCTGAGGTTAGTAGGGAAAACTTAATTGATTGGGCCAAGGCCAACAAACAGCAATATTGGATTCCTTATATAGGAAAAATAATACGCAAAGTTAAAAAAATGCCTGCTGATAAATATCTTCCAATTGATCCAGCCATTTGGATTGCAAGTGGAGCAGCAAGAATAAAATCATTAGAACTTACGGGGAAATGTTTGTCGAAGCAAAACGCATTGAAATGGTTAGTTCGACAAGGTGGTGATGACTCAAGGCTGATTCAAAAGCTCTTAGATAATCATAAATATAATGATGAAGAAGCTGAAAAGCTCAAACCGGATGATGTTATTAATATTGCAAATATCTCTCTAAACCTGTTAAGTTGATTTTTTTGTACCTATAGTAAGTTTGGTATTATTGTTCGGAGCTGCTAGTGAACTTAATTCTTATTAGACATGCTGAAAGTGCTCCTAGCAAAGATATTAATGAGTGTGACTGGCCACTAAGTCCTGCTGGACAAAAGCAAGCTAGTGAGCTGATATCTAAACTCGCAGAGCTCAAAATAAATAAA
The DNA here is from genome assembly GCA_018649885.1 of Bacteriovoracaceae bacterium. Lineage (GTDB taxonomy): Bacteria > Bdellovibrionota > Bacteriovoracia > Bacteriovoracales > Bacteriovoracaceae > JABIHA01. The sequence goes on along the minus strand of JABIHA010000075.1, from coordinate 26,060 downwards.
ATCATTTCCAGTCCATATCCTAGAGCTATCCACACAGTGACTCCATTTGCCGAGAAATATTGCATCGACATTACTCAAAACCACGACTTGAGAGAAAGAGAATTAAGCGCAGGTATGATTGATAACTGGCTTGAAGAATTAGAAAAAACTTGGATTGATTTTGACTATAAATTGCCGAATGGGGAATCTTCAAATGAATGCCAAGCCAGGGTATTCCAGGCAATCACAAACTCCATGATTGATGTAGGAGATGAAGTCATTGCTATTTCTTCTCACGGAAACGCTATTTCTCTGTTTTTAAATAAGGTTGACCCTAAATTTAATTTTGATTTTTGGAGGAATCTTCAAAATCCAGATGTGTTTGGCCTAAAATTTACCAATGAGACTTATGAATTCATAGGAAGGGTGTAGGTAGAAATGAAAATCAAGGAGTATAATAAAATAAGTGATGTGATTGCAGAGGAAATTTTTTCTCTTGAGGAAGCTATTTTTGATAATCCATATACGAAAGAAAAACTTCAAAGAGAGGCCAATGTAAAACATGCTCTAGTCGTCCTAATTGCTTATGAAGAAAACAAACCTATTGGTTACAAGGTGGGATATGAGTTATCGGCAAGACTATTCTACAGCTGGATCGGAGGTGTTCATCCAGATTTTCGTAGGAAAGGCGTTGCAAAAGAGCTGTCAAAAAAGCAGCAGGAGATAATATCGAATTTAGGTTATTCAAGAGTCCGAACATTTACAGAAAACCGATTCAAGGAGATGCTCATTTATAATATTAAGTATGGATTCAATATTATAGGTACTCAGCAAAGTGACCATGACGAAGAGATCATAATTATGTTGGAGAAAGAACTTAATTAAGTAATGAACACAAGCTTAAATTTTATCGAATAATTCAATTGAGGTGATTAAAGTAACTTATCAAGATTAAGTTAGGTAATGCTTCATCAAGGCCTCACAAAATTCTAAATCTTCCATCGAATCGATTTCAAAGGTCTTCCAGAATTCCATGATCGAAAATCCTATTTTTCCACTAAGCCTATTATCAAATTTAGAAATATCATCAGGCTTAAATAGATAGAACGATCCATTTTCAACGTATTGAGGTTTGATATCTTGTCTTCTTTTTCTATTTAAATGGTCATAATTTTGGCTTTTAAGATTACCGTCGTCGTCTTCTTCCCAAATAAAGAAGTCTTCAATGAGTGATGCTGAAAACAATGAATCCAGCTGATCATTTCTAAATTTTTCAATGGCCAGGTCAAGGTCCTTGGCCTCTCTAAGAGGAGAGGTAGCCTGAATGCCAATGGCCAGATCAATATCTATGCCTTTGTTTCGTATGTCATCAACTGCATGAATCCAGGCAGACTCAGAGCTGGCACCATCTCCCGAAATATCATTTGGTCTTAGTATGGGGTTGGCACCGTAAGACTGTGCAACTGATAGGATCTCCTCATCGTCTGAGGTGACCCAAACTGAATCGATGTGGGATGCTGATACGGCCTGTTCGATACTCCACGCTATTAGTGGTTTACCACAAAATGGGATGAGGTTTTTTTTAGGGATTCCTTTGGAACCACCTCTTGCAGGAATGATCGCTACAGTTTGCGTCACTAGAGATACCTTTCTTCAACGCCTTCTTTAGTTAACCATGCAGGATTGAGAAATAGATCTCTAAATGTTTTTAAAACAGATTTTCTACTTTCAATCATCGGTTCAGACTCATCAAGTTGAATGTACTTAGCGGGAACTTCAATTTTCCCTTCAACGTAGTCCATGAATGTGAGATATATTTCGTTGAGTTTATCTTTTGAAATGGTTGGAATATTAATCTGAGGGCCTTGTCTCATTCCAATATGCTGGGCCATGCCATTAAAGCCAGGGCGATCTTCCCACACATCAATCAGGCCCATTTTTTTGGCGACTTTAAAAATTGGGGTTGCATAGTATGGGGCCACAAAGGTGACGTCACAACTTTTGGCCTCAATCTCTTTTACAAATTGAATGCTTTGATAAATATCGTAGAGATATTCACCAGGAAAACCAATCATGATATTGGCCGTCGTTCTGTATCCAAAGTCGTGTAAAATACTGACTGTTTTATATATACGATCGTTTTTGATTCTTTTGTGGAGAATATTTCTTCTAAACCAGTCACTTCCTGTTTCAAGGCCAAGACCAATTCCGCAACATCCAACTTCTTTTAGCCTTTCAATTCTGTCTCTATTAGAGCCGATGGCTTCTATAGTTGTATTCATCCAAAATGGAAGACCAACTTCTTTTTGCCAGACATCTACAAAGGCATCAAATCTTATTTTCGGCATAGAAAGAAAATTATCATCACAGAAGAATATTCTTTCAAATCCGTATTTCTCTTTTAGTAGTTTAATTTCTTCAACTGCTTTTTCAACAGACTTAACTCTAAAATATCTGCCAGAATCTTCAAATATATCTTGGTAGGTTACGTTGACACAGTAAGTGCATTTAAGCATGCATCCCCTGGACATCTCAAAGAAGCCTGTTTTATATAAGCCGCCATCGTAGGCCTTTACGAAGTGGCCGTCGTCCCATAAATCTAAATTTTGAGGGGGCAGGTCATCTAAGTTTAGAAATGGTCCCAGTGGATTGGAGACCACCATTCCGTCATCTCTCAGGTAAACGAGATTATTAACTTTTTCAAGGGATTCACCTTTTTCAAATTTTTCACAAAAGTCTCTCAAGGCCCATTCGCCTTCTCCTCTAATGAGATAATCAATTCCAGGATTTTTAATGAGTACATCTGGAGCCACTGTTGGAGTTGTGCCGCCAGCAATGACTGGAAGGTCTGGCTTTAGTTCTTTAAGAACTTTAAGAAGACGATCAGAATATTCGTAGTTGTCTTCTAATATACTTATTCCCACAAGGTCAGGATTAAAGTCTCTAATTTTTTGCCGAAGCATTTCATCAACTTCTTCGGGAGAATGAGGAGTAAAAAAATGAGATGTGTCTGTTGGCTTAACAAGTCCAGCAGCTTCACGTGCTTCGTTGTCAGTATTAATACTACTTAAAATAAATGTTGTATCAAAAAGTCCAACTTCATGTCCCGCTTCCATTAGAACTGTCATTGGAATAGAGAGGCCTAGTGGAACTCGAGCGTAGCCTTGATAATTTGGGTATATAAATAGTACTTTCATGAATCCTCTTTGATATGGCGACTTAATTTGGTGAACATTGAAACCATGATGAATATCATGGTTTCAACATGTACCATATACGTAATATATATTACTTTTGCGGAGATGGGTAGTCGAACCATTTGTGGCTGTAGCGCGTTGAATTTCAATTCCCGGTTTATTGCTACTAGCATTAATTGCCCAATTGTAGGCCTCGAAACGGCCCTTATTTTACGGCCTTTTGTGGCCAAACTGACCTCAATTTTTAGCCTGGCTTCGCTTTGGCATTAGTATTTTTATTGAAATGAACTTTGTAAATGAACAACAATTAAACTTAAATATAGTATAAGTTTGTCTACAGAGTTTACATAGGGGATGAGCCTTGCGAAATAATGCAGCTGTCTTTTTCGATAGGGATGGTGTCCTTATTGAAGATACCCATTTGCCTTCACACATTGGTGACATCAAATATATTGATGGTGCAGCTAGGGTGCTTACAACTTTAAAGAGAAGAGGGTTTAAAATCATCTTGGTTACAAATCAGACTGTTGTATCAAGGGGGATTCTCTCACTTGAAGCAGCGATGGATCTCAATAGCCAAATCTTAGATAATATTTGCTCCCCCCAGAAGGGAGACGAGCTATTTGATGGGATTTACCTCTGCCCATTTCATCCCAACGCACAAATTGATGAGTTTAGACTGGATTCTCCCCTTAGAAAGCCCAGGCCTGGAATGCTATTTAAGGCCCAGCAGGATTTGGGAATTGAGCTTACGCGTAGTTATCTGGTGGGGGACCGAATTTCCGACATCATTGCTGGCAACTTAGCAGGGTGCAAAACTGTCTGGCTTAAAACGGCTAAAGCAAATGAGGCCTTAATTAAAACAGAGCTCGAAATAGACGAGGCTGACAAAAAGCCAGACTTTGAAATTAATCAACTAGAAGAACTTTTAGCGTGTGTAGGGGGTGGGGAGTGAATGTAACTGCTTATCTTCTCTGTGCTGGGTTTGGAACCAGAATGGGTGAGGCCACTAAAAGTTGCCCAAAACCGATGCTGGATATTAATGGAAAACCTCTTCTTGAATACACCTTAAGACATTTAAAATCCTTAGGGGTGAGCAATGTGGTGATCAATCTTCACTATCTTGCAAAAGCGTTCACGGAATATTTTTCTGATGGTTCAGCTCTTGGATTAAATATAACCTATCTCCATGAGCCCGCCCCAACAGGTACTGCTGGGGGTGTTCTTCGAATGCATGAACTTGCCGGTAATCCAACTGACCATCTTCTTGTTATTTACGGAGATATTTTAACTGATCTCGATTACAGGGAGTTCATGAAATTTCACCACTCACACTCGGGACTTGCCTCAATGGTTGTACACCAGAGACACAAGTCTAATAGCTACGTTGAGATGGACCAGAGCGGAAAAGTGGTGAGGTTCCTAGAAAGGCCTAAAAATAATCCAGCAAATGCTTCAGGTGAGCCCTATTGGGTCAATTCAGCTATTTATTGCATTAGCCCTGAAACTTTGGGATATATACAAAAAAATGAGATTTCTGATTGGCCAAAGGATATTTTTCCGCACCTAGTAAAAGAAGGTAATCTCTACGCTTATAAGCTAGGGGAAGCCCATCGGGTGGCCATTGATACTGGCGAGAGGCTAGAGTTGGCTAGATCTGAAATTAATCACTATAATTTTAATTTTTAAAGGTTTGATATGAAAGCATTAGTAACAGGCGGAGCAGGATTTATTGGATCACACTTGGTTGATCTACTTATTTCGAAAGATCTCAAAGTTGTTGTTGTAGATAATTTCTCGACGGGAAGAAAATCTAATCTCGATCATCTTGCAGACAATGATCAACTTGAAATTGTGGAACTGGATATTTCTACTGACCCAAGATTGAACGAACTGGCTACTGACGCCGATTACATTTTTCATATTGCTGCTCTTGCGGACATTGTACCTTCAGTGCAAAACCCTGAGCTTTACTATCAAAGTAATGTGACCGGGACATTGAAGGTTTTGCAAGCAGCTAGACTTTCAAAAAATTTGAAGAAATTTGTCTATGCAGCCTCATCTTCTTGTTATGGAATTCCAGATAATTACCCAACAAATGAAGAGGCCGAAATTAGGGTTGAGTATCCTTACGCTCTCACCAAGAGAATGGGTGAAGAGATGGTTTTACATTGGGGAAAACTCTACGATTTACCAGTTATAACCACAAGATTTTTTAATGTTTACGGACCTAGGTCTAGAACCTCTGGCACTTATGGCGCCGTTTTTGGAACCTTCCTCGCTCAAAAACTTGCAGGTAGTCCTTACACTGTAGTGGGGGATGGCAAACAAACAAGAGATTTTATTTTTGTCAAAGATCTTGTGAGCGCTCTATATAAATTAGCTGGGTCAGAAATTAAAGACGAAGCCTTTAATATTGGCTCTGGAACACCAAATTCAGTGAATCGTTTAGTGGAGCTACTTGGCGGGGAGATAACTTATATTCCCAAAAGGCCAGGAGAGCCCGATTGCACTCACGCTAATATTGAAAAAGTTTTGGCGGCAGTTGATTGGAAGCCCAAAACTTCTTTTGAGCAGGGTGTTCAAATAATGTTAGATAATATTGATTACTGGAGCAAGGCACCTGTGTGGACTCCAGAGACTATAGAAAAAGAAACTAAGCCATGGTTTGAAGCCTTGGGAAAGTAATTAAGAGGAAATTATGTCAAAACACAATGTCTATATTACTGGTGGAGCAGGTTATGTGGGAGCAAGACTTGTTCCTAAATTACTAAAGGCCGGACACAAAGTTTCAGTACTTGATTTGATGATGTACGGAGAAGATGTCTTTGAAAAAATTGATGGAAATTTAAAAAGTAATCTCAACGTCATTAAGGGCGATATTAGAGATCAGGATCTTTTAAAGAAAACGATTCCTGGACATGATACTGTCATTCACCTGGCCTGTATTTCAAATGATCCCAGTTTTGATTTAAACCCAGGTCTTGGTCGCTCTATTAATTTAGATGCTTTTAGCCCTCTGGCCGAAATTTCAAAAGCCTCTGGCGTTAGTAGATTTATTTATGCCTCTTCTTCTTCTGTCTACGGAGTTAAAAAAGAAGAAAATGTTCACGAAGGCCTGTCTCTTGAACCTCTTACAGATTATTCTAAATTTAAGGCCGAATGTGAAAAGCTCCTCGTTGGATTTCAAAGTGATGATTTCACAACTGTCACCATAAGACCTGCTACAGTTTGTGGATATTCTCCCAGACAAAGATTAGATGTGATTGTGAATATTTTAACAAATCACGCCTACCACAATAAAAAAATCAAGATATTTGGTGGCAAACAAAAAAGACCAAATATTAATATTGAAGATATGACCGATCTTTATATCAATTTATTAGATCAACCCAGCGAGAAAATTGCTGGTAAAATCTATAATGCTGGCTATGAAAATCACACTGTAGAAGAGCTAGGGTTTGCAGTTCAAAAAATTATTGGTGATGATGTTCAAATTGAATATGTAGATACTGATGACAACAGATCTTATCACATCTCTTCAAAGAAAATTGAAGAGGATATTGGCTTCACTCCCAAGCACACAATAGAGCAAGCAGTACTCGGCATTAAAAAAGCTTTTGAAGAAGGACTTCTTCCTAATTCATTAGAAGATAAGAGATATTTTAATATTAAAACAATGCTAGATGTAGAGTTAAAGTAAAAGCTATGGTTAATGACTCATTAAAATTATTGAATACTTCTGCTCTTAAAGAGAAAATTGAGTGTCTGAGAAATGAAAGCAAATCTGTTGTTCTTTGTTTTGGACATTTTAATGTGATTCACCCAGGGCATATGAGATATCTAAATTTTGCAGCTAACTTAGGTGATTATCTCCTCGTTGCTGTAGAGCATTTTGAGCCAGAATCTGAAGCGTCAAAAGCTTATTTTGATCAAGCCGAGAGAGCGCAAAGTGTGGCAACTCTAGGCATGGTTGACGGTGTGTTTGCACTCGAAGGAGCGATTGAGGAATTTATTCCCAATGTGGGCCCTAATTTTTATGTGAAAGGTAAGGAGTTCGAAGATAAAAGAGATCTTATTCGAGGTGAAATCGAAGCGGCTGAAAGCTGTGGTGCAAAGGTGATCTTTTGTTCAGGTGAAGTAAAATATACATCTACTCAATTTTTATATGAAAAAGAAGACACCAGAAAAGAGAGGAAAGTTGAAAACTTTCTGAAGGTCTGTGAAAGACAGGATATCTCTCTTGAGAAAATCACAAATTGCATAGAGAGTTTTAAAAATCAAAAAATATTAGTTATCGGTGATACTATAGTTGATCAATTCGTGGCCTGTGATTCTCTGGGGGTTAGCTCAGAGGCACCAGTGCAAGTGATAAGAGAATTAAATGCAAGAGAATTTGTAGGGGGGGCTGCCATTGTTGCTCTTCATGTAAAAGAGCTCGGCGCTGAATGTAGCTTTTTTTCAGTAATTGGTGATGACCCTGCTGGAGATTTCGTTTCAAGGAAATTGGCGGAATCTGGAGTGAATACATTTTTGTACAAAGATGAAGGAAGACCTACCACATTTAAAATAAGATACATGGTTGAAAACCAGAAAATACTTAGAGTTAGCAGGCTTAAGCAGCATAAAATAGCAAAGGAGTTAGAGGATACAATCCTCGAAAATCTTGAGTCAGAAATTAAAAGAGTAGACGGCGTGATTATTTCTGATTTTGTTTACGGTTTAATTACCCAAAAAGTTCTAGACGGGATTATTCAAATTGCTCATAAAAATGGGGTAAAGGTATTTGCAGATGTTCAGGCTTCTAGTCAAATTGGACATGTATCAAAATTTAAGGGAGTTTCACTTATAACTCCTACTGAAAAAGAGGCGAGACTGGCCTTGGCTGATGAAACATCTGGGCTTGAGGAATTGGCGCAGACACTTATTCAGAAAACGGGAAATGAGAATCTGGTAATTACACTAGGGGAGCAAGGCCTTCTTGTTTATAGGCCTTCGGATGATAGACAGGCTCCCTATGAATCAGAATATTTTGGTTCATTGTCGACCCATGCCATAGATGTAGCTGGAGCCGGAGATGCTCTACTTTCGTGTATGTCACTTGGTCTTTGTGCAGGATTAAGCGTGACAGAATCAGCTGCACTAGGCACATGTATGTCTGCCATTTCAGTTGAAAGGGTAGGAAATAACCCCATTGGGCCCAGTGACCTCACTAGTTACGTAACGAATCTAAAAAACCACCACCTTCGTGGGCTTTCAGTTTACTAGGCTTGTCGCAGAGCTGATATTAAGGCAATTTCTTGTATGGAGATTGGCTCTCACTGTGCTAAAGTCAGAGAAAAAATGGATGTTAAATGGGTAGTGAGAGTACTTATCAAATTTCTATAATAATGCCTGCACTCAATGAGCAGGGCAATATTGAAAAGGCCGTAATAAATGCAGTTGATGCCTTTAAAATGTATGGCATAAACGGTGAAATCATTGTCGTAAACGATGGTAGTACTGATAAAACCGGTGACATTGTAACGGATCTTAGTAAAAAAATTCCATTCTTAAGACAAATTGTACACAAGACTCCAAGAGGAATTGGATTTTCTTTTTGGGACGGAGCTCAAAATGCTTTGGGTGATTCTGTTATGCTTATTCCTGGTGATGGAGAAATTGATACCGGTGATATTCTTAGGTACATGCCTTTGATGAATGAAGTCGACGTGCTCGTACCTTTTTTCTTTAATAAGGAAGTGAGGACATTTAAGAGAAGGATTATTTCAATATTATATAAGGGAATAATAAATATTTCATTTGGCCTTCTCTTAAACTATATGAATGGAAGTGTTATCTACAGAAGATCTGTCTTGAAACAAGTTACACTTAGTAGTTTTGGATTTTTCTATCAAACAGAGCTACTCATAAAACTTCTCAAAAGAGGTTATCTCTTTGCGGAAATTCCATCCTCACTTAAACCGAGAGAGGGCGGAAGTTCTACTGCCTTAAAGTTTAAGTCTTTTATTAATCTTGCAAGTGGCTATATCAACACTATGATTTCTGTGCATATTCTAGATCGCATTAGTGGAGAAATTATTGAAGATAGTGCTACTTTTAGAAGACACCAATTTATCAATCGAAATCAAAAAATTAACAAATTAGTAGATATAAATGATGATTTGGCCATTGAAACGAAGGCATAATTATCTTGATTAGCATTGAAAAGATTAAAAAATATCCCTGGGAAAAAATAGCTCTGGCACTATGCCTCGCTGTATTGGTAATTATTAGGCTGAGAATGTACCTCCTTAAAGGGCCAAGTATTCTTGGGGTTGATGGAGAGGTTAGATACTTACCCTCTATAAATTGGCTTGAAACTGACGTGTTAAATTTTTTCCGTCTAACTGGGCCTACATATGTTTGCTTCTTATTTTTCTTGAAAAAAATCACCTCTGCAAAATTATTTTTCCTCTCAGTTTCAATATTTCAGCATCTCTTTGGATTGATCTCAGCTGTGCTATCCTACCTTTTTTTAAGAAGCTACAATAAGGTTTTTGCACTAGTCATCACATTTTACCTTTTTTCAAGAGAAGCAAGGCTGATCCTTGAGCATTCTGTGATGAGGGAGTCACTTTGTGTGCTTATTTTTTCACTCTTATTGTACCTGTTTTTTAGAAAAGAATCGATCGCTCGCTACAAGAAAAATGAATTACTCTTTGCTATCTGTTTTGGATTAATGGGCCTGGCACTAAAGATGACTCGTGGTGAATATATTGTCGTGTTTTTATCACTCCCAGTAGTCTTTACAATTTTAAATCGCAAATACTTTTTATCTGAAAAACTGAAAGCAATAAAATTATCTTCAATATATTTTCTTCCATTTGTCATTTATTTGGTTTTAAAATCTATTTTACTGCCAATGCAAGATCAAAAGAATATTTCACAAAAAGCACCTTATAGTGGCTCTACGTTTAATATCGCCTACCATAGCATGAAGCCTGAAGTATTTTATTATAAAAATAGCGCTTACCCTGAATTATTAAATGGATACCAAAAGGTATTAGATAAAAATAAAAAAGTTGGATTATCCATGGGGGCGTTTTATAAGCTCACCCAAGCTTATTTAAAGAAACACCCAGAACTTAAAATGGGCTATATTAAAATGATGGATAAAATTTACCTTGAAATGGTGATGAAAAATACTTGGGTTTATTCTAAGGCCCTTTTATCCAATTTTTACATCATGACCCTGGGTAACGAAAATGCAGTGGGCTTTGGACTAGGGAGACCACTCAAATGGAATAGATTCCTACTCAATTTAATGGAACGAATTTCATTCACAACGGAAAAATTTATCGGCATCAAAACAGTAAATACTTGGGCCTTCTACTTATTTATCATTTCAAGTCTATTATTGGTTTTCTTTTTCAAGAAGTATCCAATTGAGATTCAAACGGGTTTTTTCATCTCTTGGATTCATTTAATTACACTTGGAGTTTTTGCAAACCCTGTATATAGATTTAGAATGCCGTTAGATATTGGGTATTATTCGTTTTCATTTTTTGGATTATTTGTAATTACTTGTGCGATTACTTCACTAATAAAACGCCGCTTTGGCGGGAAAAATTTAAAACCAATTGCAGGTTAGGGTTAGTACAATGGATAAGAAAATCTTAAAATTTATTGGCAAGTTAAGCTCTAGGCAAAAGAGCTTAATCGTTTTTAGCTTCGATGGTATTGTAGCTTTTTGTTCATTCTATATTGCCATTGTTTTAAGGTTTGATGGACTTCCCATTATTAGAGGGTCCTATTTAACCACTTTGCTTTCTTTTGTCGGAATTGCATTTATTCAGTCTGTTTGCTTTTACTTAATGGGTTTGTACAAAGGGATTTGGCGTTTTTCAAGTACTACTGATCTAGTAAAAATTATTAAGGGTGCCTCCATTGCAGTTGCCCTTTCTGCCTTGATCCTCTTTTTCACTATTCGACTCGAAAATATTCCGAGAACAGCTTTCATCATTGACTGGTTATTATTGATTGTTTTCTTAGGAGGGAGTCGTCTTGCCTATAGACTTTATCGCGATAATACTTTTGCTTTTAATTTACAAAAAAGTGGTGACTTTGATAAAGCTGTTATTGTGGGGGCAGGAGCTGGAGGAGAGCAGTTGTTTCGGGAATTTCGGGAAAATCCCTCTCTTAAAATAAGAATTGTTGCCTTTGTAGATGATGATTCAGGGAAAAAGGGAAAGTCTCTTCACGGTATTAATATTCTTGGTGCTGTTAAAGACCTCGATCGAGTTCTGGCAAAAACAGGGGCGCAAAAAGTCTTTATTGCTATTCCCTCCGCAACAGGGAGTCAGATAAAGAAAGTAGTCGAGTCATGTCAAAGAAGTGATATTGAATTTAAAACTCTTCCTAGCTTGAAAGATCTTCTCCATGGGAGAATTGAATTTTCCCAACTTAGAAATATTGAACCAGAAGATTTGCTGGGCAGAGAGCCTGTCAATTTGGATCAAAAATCTTTGGGAGCAATGTTAACAGGTAAAGTCGTTTTGGTAACAGGTGCAGGTGGCTCAATTGGCTCCGAAATTTGCCATCAAATAGCCAAGTTTAACCCAACACTTTTAGTGATATTTGAGCAAACAGAATTTTTTATATATGACCTCGAGCTAAACCTGAGGGAGAAATATCCTCACCTTGTAGTGGAGCCTTATGTAGGGGACGTGAGAAGGGTCAAAAATGTTGAAGAGGTGTTTAAGCGTTACAGGCCAGATGTTGTCTTTCATGCAGCAGCTTATAAGCATGTGCCAATGATGGAATGCAATCCTTACGCAGCAATCGACGTCAATGTAAAGGGAACTGAAATTGTCTCACAGGCAGCTAATAAATTTGGGGCTGAGAGATTTGTGATGATCTCAACTGACAAGGCCGTCAATCCCACAAATATAATGGGTGCTTCTAAACGTGTTGCTGAAATGGTCATTCAAGATATCCAGGCAAAATCTTCTGGCACTAAATATATGACGGTTCGGTTTGGAAATGTTCTTGGAAGTAGTGGTTCTGTTATTCCACTTTTTAAAAACCAAATTGAAAAAGGTGGGCCAGTTACAGTTACTCACCAAGATGTTAAACGCTATTTTATGTCGATACCTGAAGCCTGCCGACTTGTTATGCAAGCGGGATCAATAGGTAGTGGTGGAGAAATCTTTGTTCTTGAAATGGGAGAGCCCGTTCGAATTTTAGATTTGGCCAAGCAAATGATCACACTAAGTGGCTTGGTTCCAGATGAAGATATAGACATCCAAATAATTGGTCTTCGACCTGGGGAGAAATTATTTGAAGAGTTACTCCTCGATGATGAACACTCATTGCCAACTTCGCACCCTCTTGTGAGAGTGGCCAAGGCCCGAGAGGTTGGTGAGCAATTTTCTGATGATTTAAGAAAACTTGTTTCGTTGTCTGAAGGAGATAGTCTTGTGACTTTTCAAACTTTTCTTCAGTCACTGGTTGTAGAGTACAAACCCGCTGAAAACCCTAAAGTCAACGCTAGCAGCGATATGGAAAATAGAAATAGCCTCCATTAGGTCGTGAAGACATTTCATATTTCGGCCGAAAATTCCATCTTCCGGCGCTGTTTTCACGTGCTCGGAGCTTATTTCCTGCGACTTGCCTATGGGCAAGCCTCAAAAATAACCTCCTGCGCGCGCAAAAACAGCTTGGAACCTGAACTTTTCGCCTCGAAATATGAAACGTCTTCACGCCCTAGAGGCCTTTAAAAAAAGCTCTCATTTCAACAATTTGGTCTTGTATTTGTTTCTTACAGACTTCTGAGCTTAGCTCAAACTTGGTACTAAGAGTTCTATCACAAAATGTTGCAGCTTCAGCAGATTTAACATTTAGGTTAAGCTCGTACACATCACTAATAATTTCAACTAACTCAAGTTTTGATACACTTTTTGGTGAATGAATGTGAAAGATGCCTTTCTTGTAGAGCCCTTTAGTCATGATGTCTTCAACCACTTGCACTAAGCAAAGTGTAGTTACACCATTCCACTGATGATTTGTGAATCCATTGACCTGTTTACCTTTTTGACTAATTGCCCATTCAAGAAGTGATCTTGCCTGGTCTTTTTCTTCGCCTATAATTGATGTCCGAAGAACCATGCAGTCTGACATGTCTCCGCCATTTTTTGAAAGTCCGTATAAATCAGTTGCATCGTATAGATCATCTTCGTTGTAAGCACCTTTATCACCTGTATAAACACAGTCGGTAGTTATGTGAAATAGCTTAGCTCCGTTTTTATCACAGGCCTTAGCAAGATTTCTTGGAAAGCGTGAGTTGACGACCATGACGTCCTCTATACTCATGTGTGCAATTCGAGGCTTAATAACTCCAGCTCCATTGAGCACTAGATCCATTCCCTTAGTTAGCTCAAATAATTTTTTAGGATCGTCTTTTGCAATGTCATAATCTGATCTTGAAAATGAGGTAACAGTGTAGCCTTTTTGTGAGAAATAACCAACAGCAGCGTGACCAAGCATTCCACTGGTGCCAAATATTGCGATTTTCTTCATTGTCTTCCCTTGCATAAGAGTTTTGGAGCTTTTTCAAAATATAAAATACCTAAATAAAAAATTAGTGGCAACTAGGTGGATGATCTCTGTTACAAAAAATTGAATTATAATCACAAAAAAGGTAAATTTTACTCCATACAAAGTTAAGAATGTGGGGTTTACTGCGATGAGAAAGATTCTAATCACTGGTGGGGCAGGTTATGTTGGCGGGGCCATTACTGACCTTCTTGCACAAAATAGTGATTATCAAATTCGAGTTTATGACTCCCTTTTATATGAAGATACCTTTAGAAAACCAGTAGAGTTTGTTCACGGTGATGTTCTCGACATCGAAAAATTAAAACCTCATTTAGATTGGGCAGATACTGTTGTATGGTTAGCTGCTCTTGTAGGTGATGGTGCTTGTCAGATTAATCCAGACATTACCGTTAAGCTTAATCAAGAGGCAGTGAAAACTCTTGCCGATAATTTTGATGGCAGAATTATTTTTATGTCTACATGCTCTGTTTATGGGGCACAAAATAGTATGTTGGATGAGAGCTCTGGTACTAGTCCGCTGTCATTGTATGCAGCTACAAAATTAAAAGCAGAAGATTATTTAAAAGATAAGAATGCCATCATTTTTAGACTGGGAACATTATTTGGAGTAGGAGACTGCTACTCAAGAATAAGAATGGATTTAGTGGTTAATATTTTAACTGCAAAAGCTATTGAGCACGGAAAAATAAATGTTTTTGGAGGGGATCAATTTAGACCTCTTCTTCACGTTAAAGATGTTGCTAGGGCCGTTGCCCAAAATATTGATTCTCCCCATGTAGGTATTTTCAACCTGATGCAAGAGAACAAGAGAATAATTGATCTAGCTTGTGATGTTCAATCACACTTTGATACCTGCACCATTGTTACAACAGATGTACCTTTTCAAGATACCAGAAATTATAGAGTGAGTTGTGAAAAAGCAAAATCTTGCTTTGGCTTCTCTCCCATCTATGATGTCAATTATGGAGTCAAGGAATTAAAGAGTCTGATAATGGCCGGAAGAATCAAAAATCTAGATGATGAAAGATACTCCAATGCCCGCTACCTGCAAGAAAGACTTTACTAGGATAGATCATGGAATTACCAAAACAATTAAAAGGCGGATTGGCCGTTGATGATAGAGGTCAAGTTGGCTTTGTTAATGACTTTGATTTTGCTTCAGTTAAAAGATTCTACACAGTCGAAAACCACGATAGAGGTTTTGTCAGAGCATGGCATGCCCATAAAAATGAATCAAAATATGTAATGGCCGTAAGTGGCGCAGCTGTTATTGGTGCAGTTAAAATTGACGATTGGGACAATCCTTCTAAAGAGCTTGAAACCCACCGTTTCACACTTAGTGCCAATACTCCCTCAGTTCTTTATATTCCAAACGGATATGCCAATGGCTTTATGTCCCTAACAGATGACACTAAGCTTATGTTTTTCTCATCTTCTAAGTTAGACGATAGCCTAGGTGATGATTACCGCTTCGACGCCCGCCTGTGGGACGTCTGGAACATCGACGAAAGATAAAAAAAAATACCTGGACTTGGACATTGACCTAGGTTTAGGTCTGGCCTAAGCAAACCTCACCAACTAAAATGGGCCGATGAAATTTTGATCCGGAGCATCTAGAAGTCTTCCCTCTTCTTGTGCAAGCACACCACTTTTATCTAGCTCTTTTTCTAGCATATTAGAAACCTTATCAAAGATATGGGTTGATCTAATATAATAATGATTGGCGTGTCCAGGGCTTGAAGGAACAGGGAAGTCTGGATAGCAAAGTCTTTGGGTCATAGTGTCTAGCATAATGTCTGGATCTTCACAGACTCTGGCGATAATTTCGCCTGCAAATCCGCCTGTCTTCCAAGATGAGTCTACAACTAAGAGTTTTCCAGTTTTTTGAACAGATCTTTTTATAGCTGGCATATCAAGTGGTGTTAGGCTTCGAAGGTCAATGATTTCAGCACTGACACCATTTTCTTTTAAGAACTCATTGGCCTTAAGAGTTTCAATTAAGACTTGGCCCCAACTAACAATTGTAATGTCACTGCCTTCAGTTAGTACGTTACATTTTCCAATTGGTACCTCATACATTTCTTCAGGCACAATACTTTTCGTAAATTGAAGCCATCTATGCTCAAGGATAATTACTGGGTTGTTATCTTTCATAGCACTTATGAGCATGCCTTTCATATCGTAAGCAGTTGCAGGAACGATTACTTTAATTCCTGGGACATGGGCAAAAAATGATTGGAGATTTTGAGAGTGTTGGTTTCCTTGTCCCCAGCCCATTCCAATAACCATCCTAACGACCATTGGGACATTTACTTGGCCACCAAACATACTTCTCCATTTGGCCATATTGTTAATCATTTGGTCCATGGCATACATGGTGAAATCAATTCTAAGGTGGACTAAAATTGGTCTAAGTCCGGTGATAGCACTTCCAAGACAAACACCTGTTAAGGTATTTTCTGATACGGGAGTTTCAAAAACTCTACCTGGAAAACTTTCATGAAGATTAGTTGTTGTACCAAAGCATCCCTTAGGATCAGATACTCCAAGGCCCATAAGAAAAGATTTAGGCTCACTTTCCAAGACTTGGTAAGTGGCTTCTCTAATGGCTTCTATATATGTAATTTCTCTGGTGCTAGTATTATTTTGCATAGGTATAACTTCCTAAGTTTTCAATGGGCGGATAGGGGCAATTTATGGCGTAATCAAAGGCCTCATGAATTTCTTCTTCAATTCTTTTTTCTATTTGATCACTCCAAGCTTGATCCCATATTCCGGCTTCCTTTAAATGGTTTTGGGCCACCAAAATTGGCTCTTTGGCCTTCCACTCTTCTAGTTCAGAGTCAGGTCTGTATTGTAGGTTGTCGTCTTCATGGGGACCACAGTGCTCAACGTAGCGGTAGGTGAAGAGCTCGAGAAAGAGAGGTTTCTTATCGCGCCTTGCTTCTGCCACTAAGCTATCTAACATCATATAGGTTTTGAATACGTTGCTACTATCTATTGAGACGGCCTTTACACCATGGGCCTTAGCTAGATCTGTCAGAGGTCTAGCAGGCTGTCTTTGAGGTAGAGGGGTGTAAATGGAATAGAAATTATTTTCGCAAAAGAAGATTACTGGAAGATCATTTACAGCTGCAAAGTTCATGCTTTCGTGAAAGACACCCTCTTCAACAACCGCGTCTCCAATGCAGCTTACAGTTACTCTATTCTCATTTTGAAGCTTACTAGAAAAGGCTGCACCAACTGCAATTGGCACCGTACCGCCAACGATAGAGGTGGCACCCAAAAAATCGACTGAGAGATCGATTAGATGCATTGAACCACCTTGGCCTTTAGAGCATCCATCAGCTCTTCCATAGAGCTCACAAATAAATTTTCTGAGATCTCCACCTTTTGCAAGGTAGTGACTGTGGGATCTATGCCCGCTCATCATATAATCAGTTTTGTTGATGGCATGAGAAATGGCTACTGCCGGGGACTCTTGTCCAATGCTGAGGTGAACTGGGCAACGCATTTCTTGTAGAGGATATCTTTTTTTGATTTCTTCTTCTATTCGCCTAACTCTCACAAGGTCATAGTAAATTGCGCGGGCCTTTTCTGCGTCTAATTCATGCATGGTATCTTACCTTTAAGCTTCTATGTTTTATTAGTTTTAGAGTTCCTCTCTAACTTTTCTCATGAGATAGTTGGAAATCAGGTGATCAAAGATCATATGGAGGTCTTCCACTGGACCATAATCTCCCTTTGGAGAGTCGACATGTAGACAAATATCTGTCATTTGTTTAAGTTTTCCGCCATCAAAACCGGAAAGCCCAATAGTCTTGCATCCAAGCTCACTCGCATATTCTAATGCTTTCACAATATTTGGTGAATTTCCGGAAGCGGATATGGCCACAACAATATCATCTTTTGTTGCTAGCACTTCTAATTGTTTTTTAAATATCTCGCCGTAGCCCTCATCATTTCCAAGAGCAGTCAGTACGGCATTGTTATCAGTTAGGCTTAATACTTTAAAAGGTTTCTTGTATGTTCTCGTTCCGTATCCAATATCATTGGCAAAGTGTGAGCAAGTGGCAGCACTTCCTCCATTGCCGATAAAGTAAATTGTTTTTCCACTTTCTCTGGCCTCAAGAAAAACTGTGATGATTTCCTCAATCGTATTGTGGTCGATGCCATCGATTAAGTTTTTTAGGTAGGAAAAATAGCCACTAGTAAAATCGAGTATACTTTTTGACTCGTTAAATATTTGATCTACTTTACTCAAAGCTCTCTCCTCATTTATTTGTAAAATTGTTCTATTTTCTCACAGACATACTCAATTTGAGATGGTCCAAGTCCTTGATGAATAGGAAGTGAGAGAATTTCTCCTGCAAGTCTTTCAGTGTTAGGTAAATCGCCTTTCTTATAGCCAAGATAACTAGCAGCTTTGTACAGGTGAATGGGTGTTGGGTAATGAATTTGTGCTTGAACGCCAGTACTATCCAGAAATGCTTTAAGCTCATCTCTTTTTTTCGCTTGAATCACAAAGAGGTGATAAGTATCAAAGCAGCCTTCGCCATCAACTGGGCACTTAACAATATCTTTCAAACGATTTCTATATAGCTGTGCATTTTCTCTACGATTTTTAATGACGCCATCAAGATATTTAATTTTTTTATTTATAATGGCCGCTTGAACAGCATCTGTTCTTGAGTTAAATCCCCAAAATACAAAATCATCTCTACTAACTTGGCCGTGATTTCTCATAAGCCTCATTTTCTCAGCAAGCTGATCATCTGAAGTTGTAATGATCCCAGCGTCTCCAAAAGCATTGAGATTTTTAAGTGGATGTAGGCTAAAGCTAGCAGCGTCACCCATTGAGCCACTGAGCCAATCATTTGATTTGGCCATTATTGATTGAGCGGCGTCTTCAATAACTTTGAGGCCATGCTTTTTAGCAATTTCTAAAATAGGAGTCATATCAGCACATTTTCCAGTTAAATGAACTGGCATAATGGCCTTTGTTTTATTAGTGATTACTTTTTCGATGGCCTCTGCGCTTATATTGAGATCGTCATCAATATCTGCAAACACCGGTGTGGCCCCTATGAGCCCAATACTTGAAGCTGAGGAAATAAAAGAATTAGAGGCAGTGATAACCTCATCTCCAGGACCAATGCCTAGAGACTTCATGATAATTACTAGTGCGTCAGTTCCATTGGCGACAGAGATGGCGTGCTTGGAGCCAGTTAACTCACAAAAATTTCTCTCAAGAGTGTCTACCTCTGCTCCCATTATGAGTTGTCCTGAACTTAGAACTTCATCAATGGTTTTTAAGTACTCATCTCGGTGTTCTGTATATTGTGAGCCAATATCAACGTATTTAACTTCCATAGTGATTATGCCTTGTAAAATTCTTTTACTTTATCAATTGTGTATTGCACTTGCTCATCTATAAGATGTTGGTGAACAGGAAAACTAATAATATTTTTAGCCTGCTTCTCGGCCACTGGAAAATCACCCATTTTGTAACCAAGACCCTCGCTTGCCTGCTGAAGATGAAGTGGAATAGGGTAGTGAACTTTTGCATCTATACCTTGCTCAAGTAAAAAGCTATGGAGCTCATCACGTCTTTCAACAAGTAACATATACATGTGATAAACGCGTCTCTCATTTGCAGGTCTAGGTGGAATTTTTATAAAGTCACTAAGCTGAGAAAATGCGCTATCAAAAGACTCCGCAAATTTTATTCTCATATCAGTGATCCACTTAACATCTTTAATCAAGTGGCAGCCAACAATTGATTGAACCGTATCAAGTCTTGAGTTGTAGGCGTAAAAAGCATACTCATCTCTATTGACCATACCGTGATTTCGAAGAAGTCTTAGCTTGTCTCTAATTTCTTCGTTATTGGTGGTGATGACACCACCGTCGCCCCAGATGTTGAGGTTTTTTAAAGGGTGTAAGCTAAAACCACCAGTGTCACCAATGGTGCCACATCTCTTACCACCCACTTCAGCGTCAATGGCACAACATGCATCTTCAACGACTTTTAAATTGTGCTTTTGGGCAATCTTTAAAAGAGGATCCATATCAACTGGCTGGCCAGAGTAGTGAACTGGCATAATACATTTTGTATTTTCTGTAATGGCAGCTTCGAGCTTTGAAACATCCATGACATAATTGTCTGCGCAGTCTACAAACCGAATGCGCGCTCCTGCTGTTTCAATGGCGCCAGCCGTGGCGACAAAAGTATTGGCCGTGGTAATGACTTCATCACCTGCACCGATTCCCAGTGCTTTTAGAGATAAGAAAAGTGCGTCTGTTCCAGATCCAACGCCAATGGCATGTTTACAGCCAATAAAATCAGAAAATAAATTTTCAAATTTTTCCACCCTAGGCCCTAAGGTAAAGTCCCCTACCTTAATAACTTCTGCGATTTCTTCTAGAATTGGTGCTGGGTCAGCAAATTGCTGTGGTAAATATGAGTAGGGTACTTTCATCTAAAACCTCTTTAATTGTCATTGTAATTGCCATTTATAGCATATTGAGAGGGAATAAATAAAAAAATAATTGATCGGAAATGGTGTAAAGAAGCACAGTAGCAAAAGCCTGCTTACTTTTTGGGGGTGATGACTCGGTCTTTGTATTTGTATTTTAGGTACCAGTTCACTAATTTAAAAAATCCCGTTCTAAGCAGCACATTTTTTACCATATATTTAAGAAATCTATAGACCAGGGAAAGGGACTGGAAAAATCCCAGAAGGCCATGTTTTTTTAAGGCCTTATACTCCTCAATTTGGACGTTGAATCTTTGTTTCGCTGAGACTCCACCTCCATCCATAATTGTAGTGGCGTGGGGATAATAATAACCTTTTGACCCACTTATTATGGCCCGCAATAGGAGCTCAAAATCCATGCAGAAGCGGTAATTTACGTTGAAATTTCCTACATTTTCGAAAATTTCTTTTTTCATGATCAGGGTTTGGTGAGAAAAGGGCATCGAGGAAATTCCCTTTAGATTTTTTGGTTTGTAGTGCATATGTCCGAAGGTGGGATGGGCAATGACTACATCCGAGTAAATAAAAGAAACCTCAGGGTTTCCTTTGAAATATTCCTGTGCATGGCGGTAGTAAGTAGGGTCTAAAAGCTCGTCTCCACTGTTTAGAAAGACAATATATTCGCCCTTTGACAGCTTAATGCCTTTATTAAAGGCATCGGCAATTCCATCGTCTGGCTCACTTATAGAATTGCCTTTAAAGCTTTTTAAAAATTCTTTGGTTTCTTCGCAAGTTCCACCATTGATGACAACATTTTCAGTGTCCGCAACACTATCCACCGAAGCCAAAGTTGTAATCAGCTCGGAGTGGTTATTATAGGTAATGGTGACTATCGATATCATAATTTTACGCGAGCTCGGATGTTCGTGCGTAGGATATCCTAATTGCAGTAGAGTTAAAAGCTATAGAGGGTAGAGTATGCAGTTTGAGAGGTAAATCATGTACTAATCTCGCGTTGCGCCGATTGAAAAAAATCATTAATTACTTGTTGGAAGTGGTATAGTTTCACATATTTTTTATTTGATCATAATGGCCTTAAAATGAGGCTAGAGGTAAGGAGAGCAATTTTGGCGCTAAAGGTATTGACGATAATTGGGACCAGGCCTGAGATAATAAAACTAAGTAAAATTATTGAAGCTGTAGAAGATAATTTTGAGCACGTTCTAGTACACACTGGACAAAATTTTGATTATGAGCTCAATGAGATTTTTTTCAATGACCTTGGAATTCGAAAGCCAGATTACTTTCTTGAAGCAGCTGGGGGTAGTGCCGCTAAAACTATAGCAAAAGTCATAGAAGGGGTGGAGGAAGTTCTTGAAAAAGAAAAACCTGATGCCTGCTTACTCTATGGTGATACTAATTCATGCCTCGCAGTTATTCCTGTAAAAAGAAGACAAATTCCAATCTTTCATATGGAAGCCGGAAATAGATGTTTTGATCAAAGAGTGCCAGAAGAAATAAATAGAAAGATTGTTGATCACTTGAGCGATATTAATATGGTTCACAGTGAGCACGCTAGAAGATACCTAATGGATGAGGGGATTAAGGCTGAGACAATAATTAAAACAGGCTCTCCCATGAGGGAAGTGCTCGATTCTTTTAAAACTCAAATTGCTGAATCGAAAGTGCTAGAAACCCTCAAGTTGAAATCAAAAGAGTTCTTCATTGTAAGTGCTCATAGAGAGGAAAATGTAGATTACGAAACGAATTTTTCTAATTTCCTAGATTCATTAAATGCTCTTGCAGAAAAATACAAATATCCAATAATTGTTTCAACTCATCCTAGAACAAGAAAGAAGCTTGAACAGTTGGAAACGGGGAACTTGAATTCACTCATTAATTTCATGAAGCCACTTGGTTTCTTTGATTACAATAGGCTTCAAAAGGAAGCTTATTGTGTTGTTTCCGATAGTGGGACCATTACAGAGGAATCTTTTTTACTAAATTTTCCTGCCATTATGATTAGACAGGCCCATGAAAGACCTGAGGGTATGGATGTTGGGATGGTTGCCATGAGTGGGCTAAAAAGAGATAGAGTTCTTGAATCCATTGAAATGATGGTTAAAGATTTCGATAAATTTGGCGGTCCAGGACATGAAATTTCTGACTACGAAGCAACTAGAGTTTCTAGTCACGTGATCAAGGTAATTCAAAGTTACACCGATTACATAAATAGGGTTGTTTGGAATAAATGAAAGTTCTCATCACTGGTGCAAGTGGCTTTGTTGGCAGGCGCTTGTGTCAATACCTACAAGGCCTTGACCTAGAACTTGTAGGAACGAGTAGAAAAAAAATTGAAATTGATGGAGTGAAAACCGAGGTTGTAGGCGAGCTATCTGAGGAAACGAATTGGGAAAACGCACTCAGAGGCGTTGATACAGTTGTTCATCTAGCTGCTCGAGTTCATATTATGGACGACTCTGTAGAAAATCCCAAACTAGAATATCTTAAGGCCAATTTTTTAGGGACAAAAAAGCTTGTTCAGGATGCAATTGCATTAGGTGCAAAGAAATTTGTTTTTATTAGTACAATTAAAGTTAATGGTGAAGGCAAAGAAAGTGCCTACACAGAAGAAGACCAGCCGGAAACTCAAGATCCCTACGGGGCCAGTAAACTTGAAGCAGAAAACTACTTATTGTCTGAAGAAATCACATCAAAAATAGAAGTGTTAATTCTAAGACCACCACTAATTTATGGTCCAGGGGTTAGAGCAAATTTTCAAATGCTTGTTAAGATAATTAGCTCTGGGTTTTTCATTCCATTTAATCCTGAAAAGAATGTAAGAAGTATGGTCTATATTGATAATTTTTGCTCCATAATTAAGAGTGCTATTTCTTACAATGGAGATTTCCCTCAGGTATTTTTAGCTTCTGATGGTGGAAACTTTTCCACGTCAAAGCTCATTAGATCTATTGGATCTTCATTCGGAAGAAAATATCCTATTCTTCCCATCCCCGATAGCTTGATGCTTTTTCTTCTTAGTATTGTAGGAAAAAAATCTGTAGCCGATAGGCTTTATGGAAGTCTTTGGATTGATAATAGTAAATTAAAAAAAGTTTTAAATTGGTCACCCGAAGTAGGGCCTGAGGAAGCTATTAAAATAACGTCAAGAAGCTTCTTTGTGAGTAAAGGAAGCCCGGGATTTTTAAAGAGGTTTTTTGATTTAGCTCTTGCACTCATTGCCACCATGATTTTATTGGTGCCTTTTTTAATACTGTGTTTAATCGTAAGATTAACAAGTAAGGGTCCAGCTCTATATTGGTCTAAGCGAGTGGGTAAAAACAATACTATATTTTTAATGCCTAAATTTAGGACCATGAGACTAGACACACCTGTCGTTGCCACTCATCTTCTAACTGACTCGCAGTCATTCTTAACTCCACCAGGATCATATTTAAGGAAAATGAGCCTAGATGAAATTCCTCAACTGATATCAATTTGGAAAGGGGATATGAGCTTTGTTGGACCAAGGCCTGCATTGTACAATCAAGACGATCTAGTAGAGTTAAGGACCCAAAAAGGCGTTCACAAGTTAATCCCTGGATTAACTGGTTGGGCCCAAATTAATGGGCGAGATGAAATAAGTATTCCTGAAAAAGTTAAATACGATGAGGAATATCTCTATAGAAGATCAATGGTTACAGATGTTAAAATATTTATTTTGACCTTTAAAAAGATTCTTTTGAAAGAGGGAATCACACACTAATAAGGCAAGAGCAGATGAATAAGAAATTGATAATTTCGGCACACAATATTCACGTAGGAGGCGGAAAAGTTCTTCTGCAGGGTATTTTGAGTGCTGGTATTAAAGGTGAAGATGTCACTTGCTTTGTAGATCATCGCTATCCTGTACCCAGTGAGCTGCCTAATAATATAGAAATTTTCAAGGTTAGATCAACTGTATTTTCAAGAATATCTGCTGAAAGTAGGATAGCGGAGCTAGCGAACCTTAATCCTTCAAACACCACCGTTCTTTGTTTTGGAAACCTACCTCCATTATTTGATGTTCGCTCAAAAGTGGCAGTATTCGTCCAAAATAAATACTTGGTACAAGAGAGATTTTTTAACTTAAATGGGGCTAAGACATTTTTTAGATCGGTATTTGAAAAAATTTGGTTTAATGTCAGAAGTAAGCCTCAGTACCAATACTTTGTACAAACCCAGACAATGAAAAATTCTTTCATTGGTAGTATGGGACATGATCTTCCTATTAGTATTGCGGGATTTTCATCCTTTAAAAAAGAAGTTACATCCTCAAGCCGTGGAGACTATTTTTGCTATATTGCTAGTGGTGAAAAACATAAAAACCATGTGAATTTATTAAAAGCTTGGAAACTTTTAAAGTCTCAATATGGAATTACTCCAGAGTTAAAACTTGTGTTAAATAAGGCGAGCTATCCGGATCTGTGCCTTTGGACTGAGCAGTTTGCAAAAGACAATGGTCTTTGTGTGGAGCTTATTTCAAGTCTCGAAAGAAATAAGCTGGTAGATTTTTTGTCTGGATCTAAGGCCCTAGTTTTCCCTTCATTATTTGAATCCTTTGGACTTCCCATGATTGAAGCTGAAAATCTAGGTGTACCTATTTTGGCATCTGATAGAGACTATGTTTTTGATGTGATTACGCCTGCGGGGGTATTTGATCCTCTTCAGCCATCTTCTATAGCAAGGGCCATTTGCAAATTTATGAATATAGAAATGACTCCTAATAGAATTTTGGAGAGTCGTGAGTTTGTTGAGAAGGTTTTGGATATTTAATAAATAATTTATTTGGATACCCTTTACCTTCCTGTTGGGTGTTGCCCATGCCCATGCCCTTGCCCTCCCAAGGTAATTGTCATTAAAACATAAGGCTATCTATTCAAATTAGTTTTTTAAAAGGAGAATGTCTTTTCTTTTGAAATAATTGCTAAATTTGTGATCATATAAAATATGTAAATCATCTTAGGAGGGCAAGGGCAACTGCCAACACCCAACAGGAAGGTAAAGGGATTTTGGATTAGTTTAAGGATTCTCTAAAGAACTTAATAGAAAGATCAATACCCTCTTCAAGACCAACCTCAGGTTTCCACCCAAGCTCTTTAATCTTTGTGACATCAAGGAGTTTTCTCATAGTTCCATCAGGGTAATCGGTATTGAAGTTTATATCACCTTCAAAACCCATTTTTTCCGCAACCATAAAGGCCAGTTCTTTAATGGTGATATCTTTTCCGCAACCAATATTGATTACATCGGGAACACTTTCACCATCTAGCTTTATTACATGAATACAGGCCCGTGCCATGTCGTCCACATAGAGAAGCTCTCTTTTAGGCTCACCTGTTCCCCACACTTCAAAACTCTTCTCACCACGACCCATTGCCTGATGCATCCTAGCGATTAGTCCCGGAAGAACATGGCTATTTTGTAAGTCGTAGTTATCACCTTGACCGTAAAGATTTGTAGGCATGACGGAGACAAAGTGCTTTCCGTATTGCTTTCTAAAATATTGAGCCGTTTTTAAGCCTGCAATTTTGGCAATGGCATAGGGTTCATTACTTGGCTCAAGCGGACCAGTTAAAAGGCAATCCTCTTTCATTGGCTGAGGAGCATTTTTTGGGTAAATGCATGAGCTTCCTAAAAACAGAAGCTTTTCTACATTGTGCTCATTTGCGGCCTGAAATACATTTGTTTGAATGCTTAAATTTTGGAAAATAAAATCTGCGGGATAAGTGGCATTTGCCATAATCCCACCAACTTTTGCAGCAGC
>JABIHA010000011.1 GCA_018649885.1 Bacteriovoracaceae bacterium | reverse complement strand
TTTTCAATGTGAGCGGTTAAGATGTTGAATTTCTGTGATTGAGTTACTCTTTTTCTATTCAAATCCATGGTTTTCCTCCGGATTTAGGAGGTAGCCATCAAATGGGGGTCACGAACAGATCCATTAAACTACATACTGTTGTAGGGGACATTATTAGTAATCGTCCGCAGAATCAAGACCAATTCTTTGCCATCTTAAGGTTGAAAAATAGTGCGCTATTAGAAAATCCTAAAATAGAAAGTGGAAGAACAATTGTTGATGAGGGTCTCAAAAAAGAGATTATTAAAGAACAAGAGGAAATGATCGCTGAGCTTAAGAAAATGTCCGATCAAATTCGAGTTGTCTACAAGTACAAGTTTGTTCTCAACGGTCTGGCAGTGGTTGCTCCCAAATCTCTTGAAAAAGATCTCGTGGCCCATGCTGGATTTTCTTATATAGAAAAGAGTGGCTCTTTTTCTAGACCTCAAACTACGACCCAGGACTTAGGTGGTGATGAAGCCGTTGATTTATCAACTCTTCAAGATATGAACTCCACAACCTTTATAGGCTCAAAGCTAGCTCGCGAAAAATATGGTCTTTATGGAGAGGGAATAAGTGTTGGTATAATTGATTCTGGCATTGATTACACTCACAAAATGCTTGGAGGCATTGGAACTGAAAAGGCCTATGAAGATAATGATCCAGATAGTGTTGATGCCAGCTCTTTTCCCAATAGTAAAGTTGTTGGTGGAATTGACCTGGTCGGAACGGCCTATGATGCTTCATCTCCCGTTTTTGCTAAACATATTCCAAAACCCGATGGCAATCCTCTAGACGAGGGAGGACATGGAACACACGTTGCAGGAACTGTTGCGGGAATTGGTGATGGACTAGAAACCTACTCAGGAGTTGCCCCCAAAGCAAAACTTCACGCAATAAAAGTATTTGGAAAAAATGGCTCAACTGGAGATCCAGTGATTCTAGCGGCACTGGAATACGCAATGGATCCAAACTCAGATATGGACCCAAGTGATAAATTAGATGTTGTGAACTTATCCTTAGGTAGCCCATTTGGTAAGCCGCATATTATGTATACTGAGGCCATAAAAAATGCTCACAATGGTGGGCTTATAGTTGTTGCTTCTGCAGGAAACTCTGGGCACGATTCATACATTACAGGTGCCCCCGGCTCTGTAAATGAGGCCATCTCTGTTGCAGCTTCTGTTGATGGAATGGGACACAACTGGAAGTTTAGGAGCGTTAAATTTTCAAATTCAGGCCCTGAGGATATTTTTACTGAAGCAATTGAAGGAAACTTTTCTAAGCCTATTAAAGAAGCAGGAGATATTTCTGGGAAACTAGTTTTTATTGGAGATGCTGCCACTGATCTTAGTGATGAAGTGAAGGCCAAGCTAAAAACACATATTGCTTTAATTGATAGAGGTGCTGTCGCTTTTGTGGACAAATTCAAAAGAGCAGTTGAAGCCGGTGCTATTGGTGTGGTTGTGGCCAACAATAAAGAAGGGAGCCCGATTGCAATGGGAGGCTCTAATAAGCACGACGTTCCTGGAATCATGATCACGAGGACTCTAGGTCTTAAGTTAAAAGACATGATGAAAGTAGCAGATGTTACTATCAACTTTAAGACTGACAAAAAAATTGAAAAACCAGAACTGATAGATACACTGACAGGATTTTCAAGTAGGGGTCCTAGATCACAAGACTCACTTATAAAACCTGAAATTTCGGCACCTGGAGCCAGTATTATTTCTGCTAAAATGGGTGGAGGACATGCGCCTACAAAAATGAGTGGAACTTCTATGTCTTCTCCACATATCGCTGGTGTCATGGCCTTACTAGTTGAAAAATACAAAAATGCTAGTGCTGATGATCTTAAAAGTATTCTTCTCGGAACAGCAAAAACTATTTCTGACAAAGAGGGAAAGGACTATGCTATTGCTCAGCAAGGAGCTGGGAGAGTCCGTATTGGTAGCGCTCTTGAGGCGAAGTTACTATCTTATCCTCAAACTCTATCCCTAGGGCAAATTCAAATTGCTGGAAAAAAGAAAATTAGAAGAAAAATTAAAATTAAAAATATCACAGGCCTTGATCTTAGCTTGAAAGTAGAGGTTTCAAAAAATGAAGGGCTCGTTATCGAGCTTGGAGATGAACTTGTCTTAAAAGCAGGAGAAGAAAAAACTGTTATTGTCTCTGCTACTTTGATTGCATCGAAAAAAGATGATCCGGTAGAAGAGCTCGATGGGTTTATTAAATTTAAAGATGGAGATAGCGAGTTCCTTCGCATTCCATTTTTGGCCGTTACAAAAAGACTTTCTAATATAAAAGCTAGTGACTACCTAGTATACGCAAGCTCCCAGCAAGATGCGCCAGGAGCAGCTGTTGATCTTAAATTAGAAAATAGCGGAAAAAATGCAGGGGACGCATTAATTTTTAATTTAATAGGTCAAGATAGTAGAAAAGATGTGGCGGGCAAGCAAAGTTCAACTAGAAGTCGAAATTGCGACTTGCAGGCAGCTGGATACAGAGTCCTTGAAAAAGAAGTAGAGGGCGATACGATTCAAATTCTTCAATTTGGTATTAAACTATACCAGGCGGTGACCACTTGGCAGCCTTGTGAAGTGTCAGTCTTAATTGATAGTGATGGGGACGGAACTGCTGAACAAGAGCTAGTGGCCATTAATCACGACAACCTCAAAGGACTCGATGGTAATAAGTACAACTCCTTACTTTTAGATGCGCTCAAAATCAGAGAGACCAGGAAGAGTTTTGAAGAAGAGAAAACCAAGGCTCCTGAAGATAAGGATATTAAAGAAGATTATAAGAGCTCAATCGTAGATGTTCAGGAATTTCAGTTTTATAACCATTCTACAGTTAGTGTTGTAGAAGTTGATGTTGCAAAACTAGCACTCACTAAAAATGGAACTCTAAATTTTAAACTCGTTGTCATTAACGAAGATCGTGGTGCCATTCAAGCGGATGATTATCTTGATGCATCTTTTGATAAGTGGCTAAGTCTAAATCCTGCTTTAAGTGGCGGTGGAGTTACAGGAATGAGTGAAAAAATTGTAGTGGCAGCAAATTCATCTCAAAGCGTTTCTCTTGAAAAAGGTGAAGGTGAGGAAGAGCTGCTTGTTCTTTTTCCACAAAATCAAGTTCCGTTAAGTATCTCTTCAAAGGATTTGCAGATGAGCTCTCTTAAGTCTGAGTTTGTTTACAAGTAATAGAATGGGGGAGTATGATCGCCGCTCAAGGTTTTTTGAATAGGTAGAAATGATGGACTCTAGTGAATTAGGTTTTTTTTCGATACCAGTAAATGATATGAGAGTGTCAAAAAAGTTCTACCTTCAAGTTATGGGGTGGAACTTCGAGACAAGAGATCTTGAATTTTCCTATATTTTTGGAAACGGAAAAATGTTGGGGGCCTTAGAAAAATCGAATGATTTATTTGCTCCGGCGGCTTCTGGACCACTTATGTATTTTCAGTCAGCCTCCATTGGAACTACGCTCGAGGCCGTGGTCTCTGGTGGTGGTAAGGTGTTTGCGGCCTTAACCCCCATTGAAGATGGAGAGCGTGGGTTTAGTGCAAAGGTGTTGGACCCTTCAGGCAATAAAATCGCCTTCTGGTCTATGGAAAAATAGTCTAGGTCGATTGAATTCTTAATATTTGATACAATCTGTATTGTACTAAGGTATTTGGCCACATATTTTTATTTTTGAGCCGATAAGACCGTATCTAAACTGGGGGAAAACCATGAAGCATCCACTAGTTCAATTAATCACACTTTCAATTGTTGGGACTTTCATTTTCAGTGTAGCGCTATTTCAAAAATCAGCTAATCAGTCTCCCAAAAGAGAGCTCGCTTCAAAGTCTAGCAGTAGTAAGTAATCTAGCTAAGAAAACTACCATAAAAAAAGGCCACTCAAAGTAAGTGGCCGTTTTTTTATGTAAATTAAACTTTTTCTTATGCCTTAGGCTTAAACCAGCAAAATGGTCTCGTTCCTATTTTTATGCCTAGCTTTCTTGAACAAACACCAGCGTCTTCGTCCTTGTCACTAACATCAGTTGCTTTATCAATTTCACAAATAGATCCTGCGAAATAAGTATCTAGTCGGCACTGAGGAGCAGGATGGTTAGGGTTTGTTTTTGAGACGATTTTACGATCTAATTTATCAAAGGCTGGAAATTTATCTTGAGTAAATTTTCTGAGGCTTGCAAAAAGGTTTGCAAGGCTTAGACCGGCCATTGATCCTCTTTGGCAAATTGCTGAATCGTTAGCATCTGCAAATTGCTTATTACACATAGTTTTTACATCAGCTGGAATTTTCATGAGGCCAATAATTTTAATATTGTCATCACCTTCCATATAATTTCTTAAACACTTAAGGTTACCGAAGTAGTCAGCTTGACCTTCAGTAGATGCCCATGTTGTTCCAAAGAATGATCTTTTCTTGGGGATGCCGCCAATGTGGTGTCCTAACTCATGACAAACAACAAGAGCGAATCCATCAGGGGTAATGGCATCATGACGAGCAAGTCCGCCGTACATAGCAACATTAAAAATATTGCCTTTTCTGCTAGCGTAAGCGTTGACAGTACCATCAGACCAATTTCTGATAAAAGTGAGCTTCCCACCTTTTTTGGCAACCATTGGTGAGTAGATTTTACCAATGTCATCGATAATTTTGTTAAATGCTGCTTCGTCGATAGTCGATGCGGATTTTACATCTTGTCCAATCCATAAGTCATTGTCTTCAACAATCCCTGTTTGTCCTCTCTCATCACATGAGAAAGCCGGGGCCATCAAAATACAAGTGATCGCCATAATGGCAAGCAAAGTCCTTTTCATACATTCCTCCATAAATACTTTAGCAAAGTAAATTTTTCGTACGAATATTTTCACGCGGATGCAAATTCATTGTCTACGAATCATTTTCTTACATGGGATGATGTAAGCAATTGTTAGGACTTAGGCACGGAGCATTGCGGGCATTCCTGACCGGTACCCTCAGTTGTGTCAGGTTTTATGTAAAGTATAATAAACACATTACTTATAATTTCTGCAAGGAAGCGTATTTGTACCGAGCATGGATGCTTTGTATTTTATTTGTCGCAAGTGATCAGTTGTGGTCAAAACAAGCTGTTTTGAACTCACAAAGAGATCATATCCATCAATTAGTTAATAAGATTTACCGACTATTCCCAGATGAAAAAGAGAAAATAAAGAATTCCTTTTTTTTAAAAAAGGGAACTGACCGAGGAAGCTCAGGGGATGAAAAATTCCTTTTGTTTAATCAACTCAAAAATAGTGTGAAGAATTATAAAAATTCCGTACTAGGGAATTCCAGGCAAAGTGCTATCAAATATTTTTGGACAGAAAATAAGAGCTCTAGAATGTTTCACGTCAAGGCCAGCAACAGTGAGGTTGCTCAAATTGAAGTTGTCCTAGGCAGTGCTATGTTTAAAATGGTGGGAACCATTAATCAAGGCCCATTTAGCAATAAATTGGGTTTGAAGTTACCGGTAGAGTTTAGTGCCTCATTTTTGGCCCCAAGCGATGTTGATTTGAAGCAGGCCAAACTAAACAAAGGTAGAGATAATGGTCTTGTAGTAGTTTTCCCGAAAAATTCTGGACTTCTAGGCGCTCTAGCTGCTGACTAACTATTCGAATTCACAAATATCCAATGAATTATCTTTATAACCCAACAAAAATGCTCAAGATTCGAATTAGGATAGCCGACTAAATAGCTAGATTTAATCTTAATAAAGGTTGTGTTTTGTATGCATAAAGTATTTTTAATCATAATTGTGTTTAGCTCATGCCCAAATCTTTGGGCCGGAGCTGCATCAGAGATAAGCGATTACTCACCAGGGAAAGAGTTAGGGGCATCTAATAATAAGAAGTTCCATGAAAGTGACGGCAGGGCCGATCGCTATTTTCCCAGAGGTTTGAGAGAGATATCAGTAATCGTCACCGATCACGGTTATTACCCTGATAGAATTTCAATTTTTGAAGGTGAGGAGGTACGCTTTTTTGTGACTTCCACGAAAAAAACTGCCAGCTGTTTTACTCTTAAAGAAAAGAATGTTTTTCTTTCTGCCTTAAGTGGATCTGTTAATGAGGCGCTCGTTTCATTTGATGTTCTTGGGGAAATTGAATATTTTTGTCCTTCTGAAAAATTTAAAGGAAAAATAACAGTTCTTCCTAGATCAAAAGCTCCTGGTGCAGTAGCTGGTAGGGGGATTGCCTCAGTGCCTTCCAAGATTTCAGATGATAATTCAAATGATGAATATAGAGATGGGCCATCTTTTTGGCTGCCTAGAGATGAATAATAGAGGTTTTTGTGTCAACAGTTTTTGAATCGGCCATTAAAAATTTTCTTGCTCCCATTGGTGATTTATTGGCCGATGATTCGGTGTCAGAAGTCATGATTAATGGGCCTTCAGAAATTTTCATTGAGCGTAAAGGCCTGGTCTATAAATCAGACAATCAGTTTAGTGATGAAGAAGCACTTCAAAGTGCTGTCAGGGCCATTGCTCAATCTGTTGGTAGAGTCATTGATGATGACAATCCCAGACTAGATGCTAGGCTCCCAGATGGATCTAGAATTCACGCTGTATTACCTCCAATGGCAAAAATGGGTACAACAGTTGCCATCAGAAAATTTTCAAAAGATGATTTGACCTTAAAAGACCTTATTAATTTTGGATCTCTTTCCGCTGATGCTGCTCGCTTTTTAGATATCTGCGTTCATTTAGGTAAAAATATTTTAGTCTCTGGGGGAACGGGCTCTGGTAAAACCACTATGCTCAATGTTCTGGGGGGAAGAATTCCAAAAACTCAAAGATTACTGGTCATAGAAGATGCAGCAGAGCTACAGGTGGATGCTGAGCATGTGGTGTATTTTGAGGCCAGACATGAAAATAAAGATAGAGGAATCAAACCAGTGAGTATCACCCATTTAGTACAAAGTGCTATGAGACTAAGGCCTGATAGGATTATTGTCGGTGAAGTTCGTGGGGTAGAGGCAATGGATTTGATTCAAGTTATGAATACTGGTCATGATGGTTCTATGGGCACGGTTCACGCCAATAACCCTTCGGAGGCATGCACTAGACTTGAGACCTTAGCACTTATGGGGGATACACAAATTCCTCCCGATGCAGTAAGAAAAATGGTGGGCTCGGCCCTTCAGTTGGTGGTCCAGTGCAGTCGTTATTCTGATGGTGGTAGAAGAACCTCTCATATTAGTGAAGTTTTAGGAGTAGATGAATTCGGTCGTTATATTGTGCGTGACATTTTTAGGTGGATGCAAACGGGCAAAGATGAGCAGACCGGGAAGTACATTGGGGAGGTGGTTGCTTGCAACTACCTTCCCACTTTCTTCGATCAGATAGTGGTTAATAAGCTGCCATTTCCCAAGTCAAAATTTATTGCTCCCGAATGGGTTCAAAAGATCTCAAAAAAAGCTGCATAGAAGAAAAATTTCTTTATAAATTAAAATGACCATTCAGAGTCTAGGCGAATTAGTCGGAACGTGGTTTAATGACGAACACATTTGTTCCAAGTGAGGTCACCCATGTCAAAAATAGAAAAAATTCATGCAAGACAAATTCTAGATTCTAGAGGAAATCCGACGGTAGAGGTTGATGTACTTACCAGTTTGGGTAACCTTGGCAGAGCAGCTGTGCCTTCAGGCGCTTCAACAGGCAGTAGAGAGGCCCTAGAGCTTAGAGATGGTGATAAAAGCTATTACTGCGGAAAATCAGTTAGAAAGGCCGTTGCCAATATTATGGACAAAATTGCTCCACAAGTTTTGGGAATGGAAGTGTGTGACCAAAGAGATATTGATCAAAAAATGCTGGATTTAGATGGCGATGAATATAAAAAGAATTTGGGTGCCAATGCAATGCTCGCCGTCAGTTTGGCCTGTGCAAGAGCAGGGGCCTTAGATGTCAAAAAGCCTCTTTTTCTTTATTTATTTGAGGATTTAAAGTGTCCAAATGCAGGAGGGAAGCTCTCTCTTCCCACTCCCTTAATGAATATAATTAACGGCGGAGAGCATGCTTCTAATAATCTTGATATTCAAGAATTCATGATTGTTCCCCATATGAAAAAAAGTTTTAGTGAGAATTTTAGAGCGGGTGTTGAAACATTTCATGCTCTTAAAAAAGTGTTATCCGGAAAAGGTTATTCCACTAATGTAGGCGATGAGGGGGGCTTTGCACCCAATTTGTCATCTCATGAAGAGGCCATTGATCTAATTTTAGAGTCAATAAAATCTGCTGGATATGAGCCGGGTAGTGATATCTCACTGGCCTTAGACTCTGCTAGCTCAGAATTCTATCAAGATGGGAAATATCTCATGCAATCTAAGGAGTTTAGCTCACAAGACATGGTAGGATATTACTCAAGTTTAATGGACAAATACCCGATCTATTCTATCGAAGATGGTCATGCCGAAGCTGATTTTAATGGCTGGGTAAACATGACAAGAGAGCTTGGGGAACGCGTAGTGATTATTGGTGACGACTTATTTGTCACCAACAAGAAGATACTCGCCAAGGGTATAGAAGAGAAGCAGGCCAATGCCATATTGATCAAGGTCAATCAAATTGGAACTCTCAGTGAGACCTTTGACACTCTTGATTTGGCATTTAAAAACGGACTCAAGGCTATCATCTCACACCGCTCAGGTGAAACTGGCGATAGCTTTATTAGTGATCTCAGCGTGGCTTCAGGTGCAGGCCACATTAAAACGGGGTCAGCTAGTCGTTCTGATCGGATGGAAAAGTACAACCAGTTGCTTCGCATAGAAGAAACTCTTGGTGATCAGGCCATATTTGAACCTGTAAAATAGTGCAGGATTAAACTGGTCATCTACGCAGAGTATTAAAGGATAGAGATGACCAGACTTGAGAAAAAAAATGGCTTCCACATTCCTTTTAAGGCCTACATGTTCATTAGTAGTGCCTTTTATTTCTTAGTCACATTTGCTGGTGTTAGTACAAATTCGAATTTCGTCTATCATAATTTTTATTTAATGACCTTGCTTTTAACTACCTGGTACGGTCTTGCTCATTTCAGTTATTATTGGGCACAAAATAAGAAAAAATTTGTTCAGTTTTATCTCCTATTTCAAGTGCTCTCTGCTGCTGGAATTGGAATAGAGTGGGCAAATCCACTTCCACTTCTACTGGCCTTAGGTCCGGCCATCTGGCAAATTTCTTCTTCTCATTTTAGAGAAGGTAGGAAAAAAGGAGTTGGACTATTTGCTCTAGGAGTTTCCATTTACTTTTCTGGTATATTTGTTTTTCAAATAAAACAAAGGCCAATAAGCGAAGTCCTCTTCTTATGGGTGCTACTCGTTTTTGCTGCTAAACTTTTGGCACTTTGCTACTATGGTTCTCAATTTGGCATGAGTTTTATTTCTTCACTTAAGGGGAGAGATCAGCAGCTTTGCAGTGAAGAGGTTGAAAGAGGAGATTTGTGGCTCGATAGAAGAGATAAAAATTTCTTCTATGATATGGTCACATTATTTAACAATCTTGAGGTGTTCGCTAAAAAACGAATTGCACTTGGCAGAGGATTAAGTGAGAGTGAAACGCTTAGTCTGATTTCACATATTAAAACCTATAAATATATTTTGAGAGATCAATTCGATCTTTCCACCGTAGGAATTCCATCTTCTGGGCGGATCAAATTCTCAAAGTTTAAACTCGAACTCGATATATTAATTGATGCATATTTTTCTTCTTACGTAGGCTCTATTGATGTGAATTTTGTTGATCAAATTGGAGATCCTCTTTCTGGAGGAGAAGATTTTTTTATACCAAGGGCCAATATTACGAGAATATTGTCGAATTTATTCAAAATGAGATATTTAGAAGGAGATGGTAAGGGGCCTTTGATTATCGATTTAACCTTTTCACTTGAGGGTGGAGTATTTAAAATTTCACTTAAAAATAAAATCTTTAACCTTAAGAGTTCTATCCGTGATATTCAAAGCTCATTAGACAAAAAGCTGCAAAAATTAATTCTGAGCGATGATAAAAGTAATCCAATAGAAGAGGATCAAATATCTAATCATTATCAAGCTCTGATGGGGCAAGTGGATTCATTAGAGGGACATGTAAAGCTCTATCTTGATGACCCATTCTGGGTAACTGAAGTCAATATACCTGTTGATGTCATTAAAAGTAGTGAACACAAGAAAGCTGCCTAAAAGGCACACTTTAAATGCTAACTCCCCGTTTTTAAAATCAATTACCAATAGAAAATATTTTTCTCTTGCACCGACCTTAAATAACGTCTACGCTTTATGTAGGCGTGCTCTCTGACTCTAAGGAGGATACGAGTGAAGTCAAAATTCTTTATTGGTATTACATTTCCTAACAGTAATTCTCAGGTCAACGGAATCATTCAATTAAAAAAAAGATTTGATCCGGGTGGCTTTGGCAGTGGAGAAATCTATGCTTCTCTCACACCTCCTTTCGAATTAGAAAATCAATTTAAAGCAAAGGTACTCGAAGACCTCTATGATGATGCTGATAGCTTCTTTAGTGGACTTGGAAATATCACTGTTGAGTGTTCTGGAGTGGAGGTTTTTAAGGGGAGAAAGAATTTCTTATTTTTAAAATCCCAAATTCGAGACGAACTTTATCATTTTCAAAAACTATTAATGGGCAATTATCAATTTTCAAAAGAGGTTGGCCCAGAAAGAAAATACTTTCAAAGCAGCTACATCTTGCTGGGAAAATATAAAGAAGAAGAAGATTTGCACTCTGCAATTGAAGCTTGTTCAGAATATTTAGAATTTCCATTTCAATTAAAAATCGAGCAAATTACTTTGTTTGAGAAAACTTTGTGTGGCTGGACTGCTGTTGGAAATCCTTTTAGCTTTGAATCTGAGTCCTACGCAACTTCTGCGCCATTCATCGGAACATTTTAGTCAATTAATTGTCCCTACAATTCTTTCCTGTTTTCAAAAACTTGAGGAGATAGTCCTACCTATATATAATAGTATAAATAGGAAAGACCATGTTCCAGAATTTTAAAATAGGACCTTATGTCCTTTTATACATTCTCTCGATTATACTTCTGCAACCCAGGGCGATGGGTTATTCCAAAGAAGCTGTATATCGTGCGAGGGCCCATGGTATGGGTTTTAAAGGCTATCAAGTTTGGGGCACCGTTGATTACTTCAAAACCTCAAAACATTGGGATGAGCAGGGCAAGAGCGTTACCATGGACAGTGGTGAAAGCTATCAAAAGTGGGAAGGCGATCTCCAAATGCGCTATGGCTTTGCCGAGAATATGGAGGTTTACCTGGGGCTTCGGTACCGCTCCAATACTTCAAGACAGCTTGGAGCCACCACGACTACCGGTACAACGACATCTTCCGTCTATCACGATGCTAAAAAAAATGGCATAGAATCCTATCTCTTAGGCGGTCAGTATAGCTTTGATCCGTCTGGCTCATGGCTTATAGGAATGTATGTTCAGTATCGTGCCAGTACCTACAACAATGATGCTTATAATTACTTAGATCCTTATACTAATATTGTTCTTGGGGATGGAGAAAATAATATTGAGCTTGGTGTTCGCTTTGCCAATAAAATGTCTTACAGGACTCTATGGTCAAACAGCATTGGTGTTAATTTCCCCAATAGACAGCTATCCCAAGAAATTGTTTGGTACTCAGAGCTCGCCTTCATTACAGGAAATATTGGCTGGATCGCCGGTGTCAGGGGCATCGAATCTTTAAAGACATCAGATCATTCAACGACTCCATCAGCTAGGACTCCACTTGGAACTGGCGCCACTTATTTGTGGAATAGTGTAAACAGAACAATTACAACTCCCTATATTGGTGCCAATGCCTCCTTCTCTGAAAAAGTTAAAGCAGAACTCAGGGGTTACAGGACATTTAGAGGAAATTCAACAGATATGGGCACAGGGGTTTCACTGGCGATTGTCTATACAGGACATGGCATTGAGGAAAAAGAAATCATTATTTCTCAGTATAAAGACTATGAAGTTGAAGGTGCCATTACCAAGGTTTCTCCAAGAGAGAGATTTATTAAAAGTGATAGAGGAATAGCTGAAGATGTTTACAAAGGCCAAAAGGTTGATATTTACGAAGGTGATTATCTTGGTGGTCATGTATTAATAGGGTCGGGAGTTGTTTTTGAAGTCAGACCTAAAACATCAGTAATTAAAATTTTTAGAAAATATAGAAACAAAAATGTTCGCGAGGGCATGATTGTGAGATTTAAATAGTTAAGATAAAATAGCGTATCTTTGTTACCACCACTAAGGAAGTGAGTTATGAACAAAAACCAATTGGTTGTAATCATTTTGGCCATCATTTTCTGTTTGCCTTCAGCCTTTGCTAAAAGGTTTACCTCTCAGTTTTGCGAATTTGAGCTTCCTCCAGGTTGGGAGTGCTCTCTTGAGGGATCAGAGTGGGTATGTCAGAGTGCAAATAAGGATAGAAAGAGAGAGGCGATCATTATTTTGGCCGCCAAAACTAGAGGTAAACAAGATTCTCTCGATCAATATCAAGCCTATTTAAAAAATCGTAAAACCTACTCACTACCTGGAGGCAAAACTCAAGTCTCCGAGCCAAAATATGTAAAAAGCAAAAGCATTAGTGGTCAGCAATGGATTGATGCTCTACATTTGGCCAGTGAAGTGCCAGGGTTTTACACAAGATATCTTGCTACAGTCAAAGAAAGTTTAGGCGTAGCTGTGACTTTTTCTGTGGCAAAAGATCACTACTCATCTTATCAAGCTGTTTTCGAAAAAGTTGTTCAAACACTCAGGGTCTTTGCTCAAAAACAAGGAAGCCTGAAAGGTGTCAAACTAAAAGGTCAAGACGATGATCTTTTAAGCTCCACCTATATTCCTGAGCAAGGTGAATTTGATGTGAGCATCAACAAGAGAAAAGGCGGCTCAGGCGGTGGAGGAAACTCTGACACCTTACTGCTGGGATTACTGCTGGCAGCTGTTGTGGGCTTTATCATTTGGAAGAAAAAACAGGGTAAATAAAAGTTAAAAGGAAAGTAAAAGGCCGAGTGCCTTTTACTTTCTTTGCTCACTAAACTGAGATGTTATTTTTTCAAACTCCCCAGAAATTTGTTGAATATGTTCTTTAGAGACTTCACTGGTAATTGAGTGTCTGGCGATCAGCTCCATAGGGTCGTTGTAGAGAATTTTTGATCGTCCATCATCGTCTTGTACTAGAAGTATTTTGAGAGGTAAGTCGAGCCCAAGTGTGGGGTTACTTTCAATGATTTGTGACAGCCTTGCAGCGTGAGTGAAGGTAATGACTTGATAGGTGCCCAAGTTTAGCCCTAGTTTTCTGGCCTCCCGTTGATAATCGAGGACCTTAATAATTTTGAAGCCAGAGGCCTTAATGAGCTTCTTTAGATTCCTAACGGCCCTCTTGCTGATCAGTTTTGAGGATTTTTCATGAAAAGTTAATGTGCTCTGAGAGGAGTCTGTAGTTGCACACCCAAATATCGCGATAAAAACCAAAATATGGAGAATTTTTTTCATTGCTGCCTTCCTTTTTTCCTATTGTAGGAAAAGAAGTAGAGCTTGCCCAGGACATGTTGCAGCACTAG
This sequence comes from Bacteriovoracaceae bacterium, assembly GCA_018649885.1. Taxonomy (GTDB): domain Bacteria; phylum Bdellovibrionota; class Bacteriovoracia; order Bacteriovoracales; family Bacteriovoracaceae; genus JABIHA01. The sequence continues at coordinate 56,990 of JABIHA010000011.1, read as the reverse complement.
CTTAAGAATGGCTTGGAGTGCTAGTGAAACTTGGGTACCATAGCTAACTAATAAAAATTGGAACGTGAGCTACTATGATTGATCTATTTGGGATGTCTTTGACAAGGCATCTAGATGCTATTTTAAATGAATGTCAAAATCAGAAATCTATCTATGGCATTCCTTTATCAAAAATGTACAAAGGCCATGACCAATACGATATTTCCACATCCTTTCATGGGGCCAGTGTTTATACTCCTATTGGACCAGCAGCCGGACCTCACACTCAGATGATACAAAATATTATCCTCTCATTTTTGGGAGGGGCCAGGATTATGGAACTTAAAACTGTTCAAGTTTTGGATGGCCTTGAAATTCCAAGGCCATGTATTGATGCTAGAAATATTTGTTATAACGTCGAGTGGTCTCAGGAGTTGAAACTTGAGGCATCCCTTGATGAATATGTCAGGGCCTGGATGCTACTCAAGATTATTGAAGAGCTAGAGCTTTTAGAAATTCCAAAAGGCTCAGATTTTTACCACTGTTATTTTGATTTATCCGTTGGCTATGATCTGGCGGGAATTTCTTCGCCTCAAGTCAGTAGTTGGATCCACAATATGATGGATGCTTCGAAAATTATTGAAAAAGAGATAGGCCTGCTTCCAGAGCGCTTTAATCATTTAAAGTCTATTGATTATTGCCCCAAAATTTCACACTCCATTACTCTTTCCACATTTCATGGCTGCCCTAGGGATGAAATTGAAAAAATTGTCCACTACCTCTTTGATGAGTTTGGCCTCGATGTGATTGTTAAAATGAATCCCACGCTTCTAGGTCATCAAAAAGTGGGTGAGCTCTTACATGATAAAATGGGCTACTCACATATTGGTCTTCCTCTCAAGGCCTTTGAACACGATTTAAATTTTTCTGAAGGTGTTCAAATGATGAAAAGACTTAGAGAGTATGGTGAGAAAAAAGGAAAGCACTTTGGTGCTAAATTTACCAACACCTTAGTGGTGGAAGGGGATCATTCAAATCTTGCTGGCAGTGAGCAATATCTCTCAGGAGCACCACTTCATGTTATCTCCATGAATACCATGCATCAGTTTCGCTCCCAAGTAGGGGCCGACTTTCCGGTTTCATTCTCAGCAGGTGTTGACACTACAAATATAGTCGACACAGTATTGTGCAATATGACTCCTGTAAGCATGTGCACAGACCTTCTTAAAAAAGGAGGTTATCTTCGACTCAAAAAATATATTGATAAAATTTACCAGGCGATGGAAGAGTCGGGAGTGAAAACTCTCGAAGAATTAATTTTGAGTAATGCCGGTAGTAGCTCAGAAGATCTTGCAGAAGCTGGACTTATTAATGCCACAAGAGTGTGTAAAACACTTGAAGATAATGACTACTATCATTTTGAGAAAAATAAGAAAGATCCCAGAAAGACAGATGTGGAACTAGAGCTCTTTGATTGTTTGAGCTGTAATATTTGTATCCCCGTCTGTCCCAATGGAGCCAATTTTTATTTGCCCATTGGTGAGGTAAGCGAAAAAAGATATACCCTGATCAACGATCAGGGTAAAATTAGCTTTGACGAAGGTGCAGAATTTATACTGCACAAAAAAATACAAATAGGGAATATTGTAGAATTTTGCAATAGCTGCAGTAATTGCGACACTTTTTGTCCTGAGCTTGGCGGACCCTATATTGTGAAACCCAAATTCTTCTTAATGGAAAAACTGTTTGATGAAAGTGAATTTGATGGATTTTATTTAAAAGACGGTCGTACATTGCTGGGAAGAATTAATGGTGAATATTTCACTTTTACAAGGGGAGAGTTGGACTTTTCACTATCCACAAAAAATTATGATGTGGAATTTGATGCTGAAGGCCGACCTAAAAGTGCAAAAACTATTTCAGAAGCAGGCGAAGCACCAGGCAATCTTGATCTTGTGAGTTTTAATATATTAAAAGCAATTTTTCGAGGCACCCAGCTTGGGCATGATGGCGGTGTTAGTCTTATTAAAGCATTTGAGGAGAGAGCATGAGTATTGCAAGGTGGAGTAAGAATCCATATTGGGAAAATAAGTTAAATGTGGAGCCAATTTATCACTTGGAAACAGATGGGGTTTTAGAGTTTCATCAAAAAATAGAAGGCTACCAGGCCAGCTCTCTTGTGGAGCTTCCCTCATTGGCAGCTGAGCTCGGAGTGGGTAAGCTTTGGGTGAAAGATGAGTCAACACGTTTTAATTTAAACGCTTTTAAAGCTCTAGGTGCAAGTTACGCTGCTCACAAATGGATGGAACAAAACCAGCAGTCGCAAAACCCTGAAGGTATGACCTTTTGTACAGCAACTGATGGCAACCACGGAAGGGCGGTGGCGTGGTCAGCAAAAAAACTAGGTGTTAAGGCCGTTATCTACGTTCCCCAAAACACAGTTTCGGCCAGAATTGATTCAATTAAATCAGAAGGAGCTGAAGTAGTCGTTGTTCCCAGTCACTATGACGACACCGTTTTACAGGCGGCCAGCGACGCCAGCAAAAATGGTTGGCAGGTTATCTCCGATACTGCCTATGAAGGCTATATGGAGATTCCAAAGTATATAATGAGCGGGTACTCTACTATTTTTAGAGAGCTTGAAAGCACCATGGGCACTGATAGTGATCCTGGAGTGGATTACGTTTTTCTCCAGGCAGGAGTCGGAGGACTTGCAGCAGCTGCTAGCTGGTATTACGGTGTTAAGTATCAGGAAAAAAGGCCTAGACTTATTTGTGTTGAGCCAACAGATGCTGATTGTCTCTTGGTTTCAATTGAAAATGAGGGTGGAGAGATGAAATCCTCTAACGGCGCCCAAGATTCAATTATGGCGGGGCTAAACTGTGGAACTCCGTCAATGATAGCATGGCCCGTGATTAAACAGATGATGTATGGTTTTATGTCAATCTCTGATGATGATGCCAAAGATGCCATGAAAGTTTTAGGCAGACCCGTAGGGAACGATCAGAAAATTATTTCAGGAGAGTCGGGAGCCGCTGGAATGGGTGGACTTCTCGCCTTAATGAGAGATCCAAAATTTGAAAAAACAAAGCAAGAGCTGGGGATCGGAGTCGATTCTAAAATTCTTATTATTAGCACCGAAGGTGACACGGACCCTGGAAATTATCAGCGTATTTTGAATGAGGTTGAAAATGACAAATAATGCAAATCAATTGGCGGAAAAATACCGCGGTAATTGTGCCAAGTTTTTAAGAGATATTATTGCTCTTCCCAGTTTTAGTACTGGAGAGGAAGCGGTGGCAAATAGAATCATTAGTGAGATGGAAGCTGTAGGCTTCGATCAGGCATTTAGTGATGACTACGGTAATGTCATAGGACGTATGGGCTCAGGGCCTATTAAAATTGTCTTTGATGGCCATATTGATACAGTTGGAATTGGAAACCCCAATAACTGGAGCTTTGATCCTTTTGAGGGAAAAGTTGAAGCTGGTTATATTTACGGTAGAGGCGCCAGCGATAATAAAGCGGCCAGTGCAGTTCAAGTCTACGGGGCCAAAATATTTAAAGAGATGGGCCTTGATCTCAGCCAGTTTTCAATTTATGTGGTGGGCTCTGTTCAAGAGGAAGACTGTGATGGACTGGGACTTCAATACGCTCTTGAAAATACCATTAAAGACGTGAGTTTTGTTTGTTTAGGTGAGTGTACTGATTTAGATTTATACCGAGGCCATCGAGGTAGAATGGAAATTAAGGTGAAATCTAGGGGGCGTTCTTGTCATGGCTCAGCACCAGAAAGAGGTGACAATGCTATTTATAAAATGAACCGCTTAATTGAAGATCTTGAAAAGTTAAACGAAAGATTACACATGGATGAATTCTTAGGTAAGGGAACTCTTGCTGTCACTCATATTCAATGTGATACTCCAAGCCTTTGTGCTGTCCCAGATGGATGTGAAATTCATATCGATAGACGACTTACTTTTGGAGAAGACAAAGAACTCGCTATTTCACAAATTAAAGAACTTTCGAGCTTTGATAGTGAGTCTATGGAAATTTATATACCAAATTATGATACTCCTTCTTATAAGAAGAAAAGTTTAACCCAGGAATGTTACTTCCCTACCTGGGCGCTAGAGGAAAATCATCCACTTGTAGTCGCAGGTGCAAATGCAATCAAAAATGTGAGACGCCAGGAAAATCCTGTGATTTCAAAATGGGTTTTCAGCACAAATGGTGTATCAAGTATGGGCAGGCTAGGCATTCCCACAATTGGTCAGGGACCTGGGCAAGAAGAGGACTCTCATACCACCAATGACAGAGTTAAAATTGATGACTTAGTAGTATCAATGGCCTTCTATGGGGCCCTTCCTACAGAATTAAACAAAGTATTAAACCAGGAGTAGTGATGGAGTTTCATGTTAATGGTAAAGAGCACTGCTATGATGGAGACCCCACAAAAACACTCCTAAGTTTTTTAAGGGATGATTTAAATATTACTTCTCCTAAAAATGGTTGCTCACCTCAAGCTAGCTGCGGATGTTGTACTATCGAGTTAGATGGTAAGGCCGTTTTATCTTGTATCACTCCCATGAAAAGAGTGGAGGGCAAGAGGGTTTCAACTATAGAGGGATTTTCTGAATACCTGCAAAGAACCCTTGGTGGTGCCTTTGCTATTAAAGGCGCGGTTCAATGTGGGTTTTGTATTCCAGGCATTATTGCTAGGGCCAAGGTTTTCTTAGAGAAAAACCCATCTCCTTCAGATCAACAAATTGTAGCTGCACTTAACCCTCACTTGTGTCGGTGTACTGGGTACACCAAAATTACCCAGGCCATTGGATTTGCAGCAGCTCATATTAGAGAGGGTAAAGAAATTGAAATTCCCAAATTTTCTGGGAAAGTGGGCACCTTTATCCCCAAAGTCGACGCTATGAAAACGGCCCTGGGAATGAGGCCATATGTTGACGATCTGAGATTCGAAGAAACGCACTATGGTGCTTTGAAATATTGTGATCACCCGAGAGCCCGTGTTTTAAAAATAGATACAACTAAGGCCCGAGGTGCAGCAGGTGTGGTCAAAGTTTTAACTGCACAAGATATTCCAGGTGAAAGAGTTGTAGGTCTGATTCGAAAGGATTGGCCGGTGATGATCGCCGTCGGTGAAACCACCAACTATATGGGCGATGTAGTGGCATCAGTTGTTGCCGATTCCTCAGATAATGCGAGGGCAGCGCTTGAGTTAATTAATGTTGAGTATGAAGTATTGACTCCAGTCAGTGATATGCACAAAGCTTTGGAGGCCACAAGCCCTGTGATTCACGGTGAAACCAACCTCTTAGATGTATGTGTTGTGAAAAGAGGGGGCGAGGCTTGTGAGGTTGAAGCGGAATGTGAATTTGTGTCTTCTGGTGTTTATGAAACACAGAGAATTGAACATGCTTATATGGAGCCTGAAGTGGCGATCTCTCGAATGAGAGGAGACGCTATTGAGCTTTATTCTCAAGGACAAGGTGTGTATGAAGATCAAAGGCAAATTGCTTTGATTTTAAATTTGCCTGTAGATAAAATTAATGTGGTTTTAGTTCCCAATGGCGGTGGCTTTGGTGGAAAAGAAGACCTATCTGTACAAGGTCATTGTGCCTTAATGAGTTTTACTACTGGAAAGACTGTGAAACTCGCTCTCAACAGGGAAGAGTCTATTAGGATGTCAGTGAAAAGACACCCTCTGTGGATGGACTATAGAGTTGGGTGTGATAGTAAAGGTAAACTAAAATTTGTTAAGGCCAATATACTGGGTGATACCGGTGCTTATGCCTCAGTGGGAATGAAGGTATTAGAAAGAGCAGCAGGCCACGCCACGGGAGCATACAATGTTCCCTGCGTAGACGTAGAGGCCAAGTCTGTTTATACAAATAATTTACCGTGTGGTGCTATGAGAGGCTTTGGTGCCAATCAGGCAACCTTTGCACTTGAATCTTGTATTGATGAATTGTGCGAAAAGGGTGGCTTTGATCGTTGGCAGTTTCGTTATGAGAATGCTCTAACTGAAGGCTGCCAGACATCCACAGGACAAAAATTATCGTCTGGTGTGGGGGTAAGACAAACGCTTGAGTCTTTGAAAGATGTTTTCCAAAGTGCTAAGTATGCTGGAATTGCCTGTGGAATAAAAAATACAGGAATAGGCAATGGCATGCCAGACTCCAGTAAAGTCAAAATCTATATTGATCGTGCTGGTAAGTTGACTGTTTTTCATGGGTGGACTGAAATGGGACAAGGTGTGGATACCATGGCCTTGCAAACAGTTTGCGAAGAATTGGATGTTAACCCAGAAAATGTCACCATAAAAGTTGAAACAAGTGAAGCAGATGCTTTTACAGGAATGACCACGGCCTCAAGGGCCACCTCACTTGTAGGGAACGCTTTGATTAATGCCTGTTCAAAAATTAAAGAAAATCTAAAAGGCGGTGATTTATCACAACTAGGTGGAATGAGTTTTCCTGGAGAGTGGATATGTGATTTTACCACGAAGCCTGGTGCTGAAAAAAATGGTGAGGTCATTACACACTACTCTTATAGTTATGCCACTCAAGTAGTAGTTTTAGATGACCAAGGCAAAATTGATACTATCTATGCTTGTCACGACGCCGGAAAGATTATGAACCCGGTACTTTTTGAAGGACAAATTGAGGGCTCTCTTCACATGGGCCTTGGCTATGCCTTGAAAGAGAATATGAGGTGTGTCGATTCAAAACCAGTATCACTGAAATTAAAAGACTGCGGAGTTTTAAGGGCCAAAGAAACGCCAAAGTTTGTGGTTAGTGGTGTGGAAGTCAAAGATCAGTTTGGCCCCTACGGAGCTAAAGGAGTGGGGGAGATAGGCCTTGTCCCAACGGCCCCTGCTGTCACAAATGCTCTATATACTTTTGATAAAAAACGTAGGTACGTACTGCCTATAGAAGGTAGTCTGTAGTGTCTCTACTATTAAAAAATGCGAGCTACATTGACCCTACTAATTTGAAAATCTTTAAGGGTGATCTTTTGCTCGATTGTGGCAAAATGGAAAAGCTTTGTTCCGGACACGGTAAATCGGGTAGTAGTGAATATGATCTGGGTGGTAAATGGGTTACGAAGTCATTTGTTTGTGGCCATCATCACGCTTATTCGCTTTTGGCACGAGGAATGCCTTATCCCAAAAAGGCCCCCACTAATTTTGAAGAAATATTAAAATCCATATGGTGGAATCTAGATAAGAAGTTAGACCGCGATATGGTTCGTGCCAGTGCCCTAGGAACTGCCTTGCAACTAGCAAAGGCCGGGTCAACTTTTGTCATCGATCATCACAGCTCCCCTAACTTTAGTAATGGCGTTCTGGGTACTATTAAAGAGGCATTTGAGTCTCTTGGATTATCTCACCATTTATGCCTTGAGCTATCAGATAGAGATGGACAAAAATGCCTAGAAGATGGACTTTTAGAAACGTCTCGTTTTCTGGAAAGCGGACACGGCCTGATAGGCCTTCACGCCTCTTTTACTGTTTCAGATTCTTTGCTGGCCAGTGCCCGTACTTTGGTGGATCGCTATGATAGCGGGATTCACATTCATGTTGCAGAAGATCTGTGTGATCAAAGTGATTGCCAAAAGAAATACGGTAAATCAGTTGTAGAAAGACTTGCTGACTACGGTTTTCTAAGAAATAAGAAAACGATTTTGGCCCATTGTCTTCACCTGAGTGACAATGAAAGAAAGCTATTAAAAGACTCTGCCTGTTCTATTGTTGTAAGTACGGAAAGTAATCAAAACAATGGGGTAGGCAAATTTGATATATCAGGTCTTAATCCTGATAGGGTGATGCTAGGTACAGATGGTATGCATTCTAATATGATCCAATCAGCGAGGGTCTTTTTTCTAGATCAGCACTCTGATGGAGGAGCTGATATGGGGTTGTGCTACCAGATTTTTAGGAATTCACATAGGTATTTGAAAGAAAACCAAATTGCTGGTGACGGCGGTGATAATTTAGTGGTATTTAATTATGACTCACCAACCGAGATCAATGATCAGAACTTTTTAGGGCACTTTTTTTATGGGCTCAGTGAAAGACATGTAGATAGCGTGATTTCTTCTGGCGAATTCATTGTTAAAGAGAAAAAAATAGTTAAACAAGATGAAGACGAAATTTTAAAGTTTTGTCGTGAGCAAGGAGAGAGATTGTGGCAAAAACTGTGAAAGTTGGACTTATCCAGTGTAGTACCCCAAAGACTACGGGAAGCATGGAAGAGATGCGTTGTGCTATGGTTGAAAAACACCTTGGATTAATAGATCAGGCAGCAGAGTCGGGAGTTCAGATACTAGGCTTACAAGAAGTATTCAACGGACCTTATTTTTGTGCCACAGAAGATAAAAAGTGGTACGAATTTGCGGAAGAGGTACCAGGTGGTCCAACTCTTCAAATTATTTCAAAGGCCGCTAAAAAACACAATATGGTGATCATTGCTCCTGTTTATGAAAAAGAAAAAACTGGAGTTTACTACAATACGGCAGCTGTTTTTGATGCTGATGGAAGCTGTCTTGGAAAATATCGGAAAATTCATATTCCGCAAGGTTCAAGCTTTTGTGAGAAGTACTATTTTAAACCTGGAAATTTAGGGTTTCCCGTTTTTAAAACTAAGTATGCCACTATTGGTGTCTATATTTGTTATGATAGGCATTTCCCTGAGGGTGCAAGGGCACTGTCTTTGCGGGGAGCTGAAATCATTTTTAATCCCTCAGCAACAGTAAAATCAACCAGCCAATATATGTGGAAAATCGAACAACCTGCTCTGGCCTGTGCCAACGGTGTTTTTGTGGCCACAAGTAATAGGCATGGATGGGAAGAGCCATGGCGCCATGGTGAGTTCTATGGAAATAGCTATATTGTAGATCCAAAAGGCGTGATTGTTAGTGAAGGAGCAGAGAACCGTGATGAAGTTGTGATCGCTGACTGTGACTTTTCACTTATTGAAGAAGTAAGACACAATTACCAATTTTTCAGGGACAGAAGGCCTGATGCCTACGGCGACTTAGTTGATCCACAGTGGTAATCGATTAAAAAATACCCAAATATACTAAAAGGCCTTTGTATCAATAAAGGCCTTCTTTTATTTAATGCATTAATGAATGCAATCAACAGCTTTTCCATTTATAAAAGCACTACTTGAATCCTCATCAGATATAGTCACTTCTAAACCCAATTGAAGACCTACAATAACGGGGTATCCATCAGCAATATCATGATATAAATTTACGCGATAGTTTTTTGTAGTGCCATCTTGAATAAGAGCAAGCACTCCATCACTCGTGATAGTTGCTTGAGTGTCATTGCCTACGCCTTTACAATTAGCAAGATATTGCTGAGAAGCAAATAGATTGGTGCTAACGACTGCCATTAAAAAAAATGTCATAAAAAAATTCACTGAGTGACTCCTTATAATTTTCAAATGAATGAGCAGGTTTTGTACAATGCTAAAATTTGACTGTGAAGGAGTGTTTGAAAAAAATACCGTGGAAAGTGTGGAAGTGTTATCATGTTGTGAAACAAGTCGTGTTACACACATGAAATATTTGCGAAAAAAAGGGAGTTGTAATTACCAACTCCCTATTTATTTGATTTATCTTTGTGCACAATTTGTACTGAAGCCTGTATGGGTCGAATTCCACCAATCCATTACTGCTTCCTCAACATTTTCTGGCTGACTTTCGGGGATATAGCCACAAGCGTGAGTCCATTCGTGCATAGTTAGCATTGCGTATGAGCCTCTTTTATCAATTTGATCACAATCAGATAAAACATCTTCAGTTCTTTTGCAAATATTAGCATTTTTTGATCCTGCCGTTGCAAAGCCTAGAGCGCCTGTAATGCATCTAGGATTTGTGTTGGCCCGACATTTAACTCTTCCATTTTTAAGTTTTCCTTTTAAACAATCCATCAGTGTTTTTGGAATTTTATAACCATGATTTTTTTGATAACCGGCAAAATCACCATATTTTTTAAAGACTTGTTTGATCGCTTCTTTGATATGGTTTTGGTCGGCACAATCTGATTCTACGCTGGCAAGAGCAAATAGGTTTGAACTCATTGATAGCAGTAGTAGTAATATTATAGCTTTCATCATTTCTCCCTTATTTCCCATTAATGGGTATCTGAGAAAAAAGATACTGCTGCAATTACTATTCGTTAACTAATTATAAATAAATAAATGTTCCGATTTTTACTGAAAATTAAACCAATATCTGTATATAGAAGACTTTTCATGGATGCTGAAACACATTACTTAAAGAGAAAAGTTAAATTTATCTCTTTTTATAAATTGCCCCGTTCCCTTTTCCATCTGATCAGCTTTACCATTTCTTACAACCACTTTGCCCCGCCTCAGCACAGTGATAACTTTGCCTGTGACAGTTTGTCCTTCATAGAGATTGTAATCCACATTTTGTTTTGAGCTAGAACTTGAAATAGTGTGCAAGGCACTGGGATCAAATAATACGATGTCAGCATCTTTTCCAATATCGAGAGCTCCCTTATTTTTCATTCCAAATATTCGGGCCGCATACGTGCTGGTTACTTCAACAAATTTTTCTAGGGTGATTCTTCCTTTATCAACCCCTTCGGAGTAGATAAGCTCCATCCTATTTTCTACTCCAGGAGCGCCATTAGGAATTTTTGTAAAATCACCGTCGCCTGCATCTTTTTGGCCCTTGTAGTGGAAGGGGCAGTGGTCAGTGGCCACCGAGTGAACAAGTCCTGCTCTAAGGGCGTACCAAAGGTCTTTGCAGTCATCTATTGAGCGAATAGGGGGAGACATCACATATTTTGCGGACTCAAACCCTGGTTGGTCATAGACACTGTCGTCAAGCAGTAGGTACTGGGTACAGGTTTCCACAAAAACTCTTTGTCTTCGATCAAAATTTTTCTGGATTGCCTTCAATGTATCACCTGCACTTGTGTGTACTATATAAAGTCCAGACTCATTTTGATAGGCCAAATCCATTACACGACTGGCAGCTTTAACTTCAGCAGAAATCGGATGAGAAAGAGCGTGGTACTTGGGGGTTAAAAGGCCTGCATTTTTATATTCGCGAATTTTGTCTTCAATGGTATCCGCATCTTCTGCGTGAACTGTTACCAGTCCTCCCAGTGCTTTGATCTCTCTCATGATCTCACCCATCATTTTATCATCAATCATAAGACTTCCACGGTAGGCCGTGAAAGTTTTAAAGGAGGTGATTCCTGATTTAAAAATAGCAGGGATTTCTTTTTTTGTTCTTTCGTTAAGATCCGTAATGGTGAGGTGAAAGCCATAGTCGGAAATGGCCTTGCCGGAGGCCTTGGCCTTCCAGATATCAAGGGCGTCATTTAGGGTTCCACCTTTTTCTTGGTTGGCAAAATCGATGATGGAAGTAGTTCCCCCATGAAGGGCGGAGATGGTTCCAGTTTCAAAGTCATCACTTGAGTGGGTTCCCATAACAGGAAGATCCATATGTGTGTGTGGATCAATTCCTCCAGGAAAGACTAATAATCTATGGGCATCAATGAGTTCATCAAAGCTGTGATGCTTTTTTAAGTCATCACCAATGGCCACGATCTTTTCATCTACCACTAATAGGTCCGCCTTGAATGTTGCATGAGAATAACAAAGAGTGCCACCGCAAATGAGTATTTTCAAGAGATCTCCTCACTATATAAAAGATGTTTATAGGATAGTGGAGGAGTGGGCCATCTTTTAAGGGACAACGCGCCTATATATGAATTTGTACTAGGTTAAAACCTGAGATTAAAATAAAATAAATGAGAATTGATAGAAATAGGGCCAACTTCACTTTCTCCTCCTTGTGAAAGCCATTTGTCATTACAGTGCATAATATAGGCCTGCCTAGGTAGTGAATTTCTGATTATTCAAGGGATGCTGGTCCCTTTTTGGATAGACAATTGATGAAATTTTGTACGGTGTATTTAGGTGGAATTTATTTAATAATAAAGGCCAAGAAAGGATGATAGTTTTCTTGGCCTTTACTTTTTTTTAGAGTTTGTAGATCGGTAGTCTATGTCTTCTAAAGAATTTTAGCATTCTCTTAGTGGCATTAAAGCCTGAGTTACCAAACCTAGGCCATACATGTCCCTGGTCATAGAAAGCTGCTTTGACATTGGCCCGTCCATTACATCTTTTATAAGTATAAACAGCTACATTAGTGATTGAGTTATAATGTAGTATTGGACGTAGGTCACATTTGTTATTTAGTACCCAAAATCCTACTATAGCAGCTGGCCTAAACTGTAGTGGTATATTTATATACCTTAAATCTTGCCTTCCAAAGGCCAAGTATACAGGTACGGCCATTTTAGGTTTAGGCATGATCTCTATTTTTTGTGAAAATGGATTAGCTCCACCAATTGTTGCTCCTACTGCGCCAACTGCTGCAAACAATCTTGGTGCTTTGGCCGCTAGATTTTGAGCGAAAGTTCCACCATTTGAAAATCCCATGGCGTAGATTCTTCTTCTTTTGATTTTCAAGTTTCTTCTTAGCACTCTTGTGATTTTTCTAAGAAAGGCCACATTATTGCTGTGTCTATCTTGTTTTAGAATTCTTGGTTGTGCTCTCCATAATAGATTCCAGCCAAAACCATCATCTAAAAACAAATCATTACCTTTTGGGTAAACAGCGATAAAACCAAGTCTTTGAGCATATTCAGTAAGTCTTGTGTTATCTTCAATGAACTCAGGAGTTCCAGTCATACCGTGTAATCCAAATACAAGAGGAACCTTTTTACTGTGATTATATCTATTAGGGATAACAAGGGTGTAGCTACGGATTCTTCCCTGGTGCTTTAATCTTAGTTCATACTTACCTGGTAGGATAGGAAAATGACTAATGGAAGGATCAGCATCTTCATCATCTAAATCAGCATCTTCATCATCTAAATCAGCATCTTCATCTATATCAGCTACGTCGTCTTGATCATCTTCTTCATCAGCAACATCGTCTTGATCTTGATCATCTTCTTCGTCAGCAACATCGTCTTGATCTTGATCATCTTCTTCGTCAGCAACATCGTCTTGATCTTGATCATCTTCTTCGTCAGCAACATCATCTTGATCATCATCTTCGTCTATTTCATCACTGAGAAGCTCATCTTGGTCTTCACTATCATCTTCATCAAACTGCTCATCTTGATCTTCATCTACGATCTCATCAGTTCCTTGCGGCTGTGCGGGGGCCTGTGGTGCAGGCGCCGGCTCACTTGTAACTGAGTCGTTATCTGAACTACTAAATAAATCATCACTACATGCAGTTAGTAAAAATTGTGACATTAGTATTAGTGCTATCGTCCAAGTTTTCATCATATCTCCCTATTCTATGTTTATAAATTCTACGGGGGAGAGAGGGTTTAGTTGCAAAATAAATATAATCGCTATAACTAGGGAGAAACTTGTGGCGAAATTGTCGATGTTTTAGTCAGGTGGATTTTCTCTAAGCAGTTTTTTGAAAATTGTATAAAAAAAGGACCTCACTGTGAGGTCCTTAGATATTATGAGAAAATTGAATGAGTAACTTACCTTATGATAATTGGTCTCTTTGGTAGTGGTCTTTTAGGTCTTCTTGGGTAAGGTCTTTTTCTAGGGTGTGGTCTTCTACCTGGACGTGGTCTTCTTACTCTTCTTTGTGAGCGAACACACTTACCGGCCAATTTTCTTTGGTCAGCAGATAAAATTCCGAAAAGAACCTTTGATTTAAGGTCAAGTCTTACTTGTTGAAGATCTGCACTGGCATCTACAATTAACTTAGTTTGTGAATTAGCGTCACCAAGTGTTGTGGCGTCTGCAAGAACTAATTTTCTAAAAGCTACTTTTGCTTTAATTAAATCAGCACGTAGAGTAGCTGAGTCAGATTTAGCATCAAGTACAGAAAGTTTGATAAGGGACTTTTGCTTTGCAGTTACTTTAAGTGCCTTACAAGCTGGTGTTTGACCATAGAGAAGCCGCCGAACTGAGAATCCTCTTTTTGCTCTTCTTTTTCCATGTTTAAATCGTTTTGCTCTTTTTGCTGGTCCTCTCTTACCAGGTACTGGTCTTTTGGCACTAGCAAGAGCAGTTGCTGAGAAAAGTCCCATAATTAGGGATGCGATGATAATATTTTTCATTTGTCCTCCAAAACCGGAATATGTGAATATGTTGAAATCATTGATAAGGCGAAATCACACCTGCGTAAAGAGGGATTGTGAATTGTTAGAAAATGTTGTTTTTATGCGCTTAGTCTTACTTTAGTGTAGGCCATGAAAATTGAGTGATATCCCTATGAATTACTAATAAATTCAAAGGGATCACTATCGATACTTGCGATAATACTGTTTCAAAACCTTGCAAGCAGTAATTACATGCTGGTGCTAAAGTGGCCTTTAATCGCGGTAAACAATGGCCGTGACTCCCATGCCACCGGCTGTACAGATCGAGATAAGTGCTTTGCCACTTCCTTTTTGTTTAAGCATTTTTGCTAGTGAGGCCACAATCCTGGTTCCTGTAGCGGCAAATGGATGTCCAAGCGCCACACTTCCACCGTTCACATTGAGTTTGTCTCTATCAATGGTGCCAAGTACATTTTCTCTTCCCAGTTTTTCTTTGCAAAAGGTGGAGTCGTTCCACGATTTCATAGTGCATAGAACTTGGGCCGCAAAAGCTTCGTGAATTTCATAAAAATCAAAGTCAGCAAGCCCAAGGCCAGCTTTTTCTAAAAGCTTTGAGACTGCATAGGCAGGGGCCATCAGTAGTCCTTCATCTCCTAAGTAGTCCACGGCAAAAGATTGGACATGACCTAGGTAGGCGAGTACTTCAAGGCCATGTTCTTTGGCATAATCTTCACTGCAATAAAATGTACATGAAGCCCCATCGGTTAGTGGAGAGCTATTGGCGGCAGTAAGAGTTCCTGACTCAGTTCTATCAAAACATGCCCTAAGCTTTCCCATTTTTTCCATGGTGGTGTCACCTCTAACGAGTGCATCCTTTTTGAGCCCTCTATGGGGAATCAATAGATCGTCGTAGAAGCCTTTTTCATATGCACTTTCTGCTTTTTGGTGTGATTCAAATGCTAGCTGGTCTTGTTCAAGTCTTGTGATTTTCCAGGTTTTGGCCATCACTTCACAAGACTCACCCATGCTAAGCCCTGTTCTAGGCTCTTTAATAGATGGTAAGGTTGGCATAAGCTCTTTGGGATTAAAGCCTTTAAAGGCCTGCACTTTATCTTTAAATGTCTTGGCACTATTTAGTGACAATAGTCTATCTGAGGAGGCCTTCTTAAACTCAATAGGTAAATCAGAGTTAGTGTCTACTCCACCTGCAATACCGCATTCAATTTGGCCAAGGGCGATTTTATTGGCAATAAATATTGAAGTCTCAAGTGAAGTTCCACAGGCCTTTTGCATATCTGTAGCAGGGGTTTTGGGAGACAGACCACTTTCCATAACAGATTCGCGGGCCAGGGCAAAGTGATAGGAATGTTTGTTGACGGCACCAAGGGCCACTTCACCAACTTCTTTTCCTTTTAAATTAAACTTATCAACCAGGCCTCTTAGCGCCGTTCCCATCAAATCTAAGTTAGATAATCCCTTATAGGCAGATTGTGAGCGACAAAAGGGAATTCGCGCTCCTCCGACAATACAGACTCTTTTTACACTTTCCACGTGGACTCCAAGGTTTTGGACATATTGTATAGTGATTGTAGGGGGCTTACAAATAGTGGAAATGTCGCGTAGTAGAAACCATACCCCTCTCTAAAAGTGTCAAAACTCTTTTCACCCTTGTAAATATGGACCTGCCAGCATTGCAGATAAATTCTTTTGCTTAAATAGTAGGGAAATCACTGATACTATTACTTTATGGGACAAGATATAGATAAATCAAAATTCACTGCTGAGGATGAGAAAGAATTTTCTGCTAGGCTTTTATCTGAGACAAATCATCTCAGGGAATGGTTTAAAGAAAAACGCTTTGATAAATCTGAATTCATGTGTGGATATGAATTAGAAGCTTGGCTGGTTGATAAGTCTGGTAGTCCTTCTCCTAAAGCTCCTGAGTTTATAGAAAAACTTGATGACAAAAATATAGTTCCTGAAATTTCCATGTTTAATTTCGAAATTAATGGTTCACCTTTTCCACTTGGTGATGGACTCCTTCGTAAGCTAGAAAAAGATTTTAGCGTATCTTGGGATAAATGTGTTGAAGTGGCCCAGAAATTGGGAGTGACTCCCGTTTATATTGGAAGCCTACCCACTGTTAAAGAAGATGAACTAACTTTAAAATATATGTCTCCTCAAAAAAGATATTACGCTCTCAATGACCGCGTTCTTGATTTTAGAGGTGGAAGACCTATAGTTCTCGATATTCAAGGCAAAGAAATGCTAAGGGTCGAGCATAAAGATGTGATGGCAGAAGCTGCGGCCACTAGCCTTCAGATCCATCTTGGTGTCTCACAAGACCAAGCCGTTAAATATTATAATGCCTCATTAATGGCCTCTCCACTGATGGTCGCTCTCTGTGCAAACTCTCCATTCTTATATGGAAAAGAGCTATGGGATGAAACGAGAATTTCCATTTTCGAGCAGGCCGTGAATTTTGATAATATCAAAATGCAAGGTCATAGAATGGAAAAGAGGGTTACCTTTGGCAATGGTTATGCAGGTGGTTCACTTTTTGATTTATTTACTGAAAATGTTGATAAGTATCCTGTTCTTCTGCCAATTCTCTTTGATGACAAAGAAGATATTATTTCTCACTTAAGACTACATAATGGAACTATTTGGCGTTGGAATCGTCCTTTGATTGGTTTTAATGAGGAAGGAAATCCTCATCTAAGAATTGAACATAGAACACCTTCTGCCGGGCCTACTGCAATCGACATGGTGGCCGGAATGGCATTTTATCTTGGGTTTACCCACTATATTGCCTCACTCCAAGAAGGCCCTGAAGAGCTGATATCATTTGAAAATCTCAAATATGACTTCTATGATGCAGCAAAGAACGGTTTTAATGCTCAGGTCCATTGGATTAATGGGAAGCGCTATAATGTCAGAAAATTGATCCTAGCTGTTCTGCCTAAGGTGAGAAAGTCCTTAATACAAATGGGAATCTCTTCTGAGGAAGTGGATCACTATATAAATGGTGTGATTAGAAGCAGGCTTTTAAGTGGTCAAAATGGTGCCAATTGGCAGAAACAATACTATAGAAACCATGGAAGTTGCTTTAAAAAAATGCTAGAAACATACATCGAAAATCAAAGTAAAGGTAATCCAGTTCACACATGGAAAATATAAAACTCTCAATTCTTAAAAGTGTTCCTGATAAATTTTTTACCACTTCCCTTGCGCAAATAGACCAGGTATTTGATGGTCCAACTTTATTAGAGTTAGAAGGTAGAGACAAACGTCCTCTCTTTATATCGACTTTGATTCATGGAAATGAAACCACAAGTTACTATTGTCTCAAAACTCTTTTAGAAGTTTTTAGAAATAGAACTCTTCCCAGATCACTTCTTATTTATATAGGAAATCCAGTGGGAGCCGCTAAGGGGCTTAGGATTTTACCAGGCTCACCTGATCTCAATAGGGTATGGGCCGGTGGAGAGGGAGCTTACGAAATTCTATCAAAGCAAGTTTTTGAATACGCAAAAGAGAGAAATATTTTTGCCAATATTGATATTCACAACAATACGGGAAAAAATCCTTTCTATGCTTGTGTCAATTCCCTTGGAAGTAACTTCCTTTATTTGGCCTCACACTTTGCAAAAAAAGTTGTCTACTTTACTGAGCCCCATACTGTACAAAGTATGGCCTTTGCAAAGCTTGCTCCCTCACTTGTGCTAGAGTGTGCCCAATCAGGTAATAGTGTTGCCAAGGAAAACTGTGACAGGTTTATTGAGTGGCTGATCCATCTTGAGGAGTACCCTACAAGTTTTGAGGTTCCTGGTGATGTGGAAGTCTTTCAAACAAGGGCCACCATTACCATACCTGAGGATGGACTTTTTGATTTTGATAACAATCCTAGTAGCGATAATGATTTCTCATTTATAACTGACCTTGATCAACATAACTTCAGGTGGGTTGAGGTAGGCACACTCCTGGCCCAGCACACAGGTTCTAAGAAATTAATTGTGACTGATAGGATGGGAATTGATATCGGAGATGGGATTTTTGATTATTCTGACGGTAAAATCACTACTAAGCACCCTATATTTCCCTCTATGCTCACTAAGGATGCAGCCGTTGCCCATAGTGACTGTTTGGGCTACATAATGGAAGAGCTCAATTTCAAGTCAATTTAGTGGAAATAAAAATGGCCTCAAAAGACATAAGGACGAAGGGGGGGAATCTGTACTTACGGCGTCAATTAAAGCCACTTTTTAAATGGTTCATTAAACCCGAATCTCTAGTCATCAGGTCAATTCGTAATGTGTCTTATTTATTTATAATCTATAGTTCATAAGCAGTGCTACAAAAATGCAAAATCTTCACATACTTTCAACCGTTTAGCGTTTCATAAGTCGTGAAACTCCTTGAAAATATTGAGTTTCTATTTTTACCAGTTGTATAAATTTTAGACAAATAATGTATTTCTTATCTCATGAAAACAATAGCTTGATGCAAAGCGCATTTTCGTTATATTGTAGCGGAAGTTGGGGTTAAAGGTAGGCAATAAACGAGGACTGGAATAATGGATCAAGCATTTTCAATTAAAGTCTTTGAGGGTGAATCGTACCGAGATATCCTCAAAAAAGAATTCCAAAAAAGAGTTAAGAAAAACTCTTTATACTCAATGAGGGCCTTTTCAAGAGATCTTGATATCCCTACATCTAGAATTTCTAAAATATTCAATTCAAAGGGTGGCCTTTCAATAGAGTATGCTAGAAAAATTGGTGGAGCGCTAGGCTTTGGCGAAGAAAAGCTCAATCATTTCTGTGATCTAGTTGAAGTTGAGCACGGTCGTAATTTTTCAGATCGCGAGCTGGCCAAAATCCGACTAAGAAAATATGAATCAGACGACAATGATATTCAGCTTGAAATAGACAAGTTTAAAATTCTTAGTGAGTGGTATCACTTTGCGATTTTAGAACTTACCTACTTAGATAAATTTAGAAGTGACAGTGCTTGGATTGCAAAATCTTTAAAGATTTCTGAAAGACAAGCAGATGACGCTATTTATAGATTAATCTCAAATGGATTGATGACTAAGGATGAAAATGGCAAGTTAAAGGCCACTGATGACTCTTCTTATGTACGTGGAGGCTTTCCATCCGATGCCATTAAGGCATTTCACGAACAAGTGATTGAAATGGCCAGAACAGCTCTATTTGAGCAAAGCGTAGATGATAGAAGTTATTCTTCTGTTATTATGGCAATGGATTCTCGTCTTATTGGACAAATTAAAGAGACTATTCACAAATTTAATAATGAGCTTTACAGAATTATTGACTCATCACCTGTGAAAGATTCGGTCTATTGTCTTGGTACGCAATTTTTTAATCTAGGAGAAACTCACAATGAAATTAACTAATATACTGACCCTGACACTATCTTTTATTGTGGCAAGCTTATGTCTTGCCGGAAAAAGAGAAGTGGGAAATGGAAGTGATGTTCTTCATTTTAAAATGATTGATGCTAAGGAGCTGGCCGTTGCAGCTGTTGATTTAGTAAGTTCTAGTGATCTAGAGCAGTATCTATGTCCAGCAGAAACTCAGGTGAGTGAAATTGATACCAGAATTTGTACATGGTATAGAGCAAATAGAGCACAATTAAAATATGAACTAGAAAACTCAGAGACCTTTTTGGCACCTACTGAATTTATTTTCGCTGATGATCAAGTTTACTCAATAGCAGACAAAGAGTTAGGAGATGACAAAGATGACTTATCTCGCAGCTTTATGATTGGTGGTGTTGAAAAAAATATGATGACTGGTCTTAAGTCCAAAAGTCCAATTTTTGTCAATATCATGAAGTCTGTAAACCAGAGTGTGTTCTATTTAACTAAGAGCTATCTTCATGAAGCTGTCCACCATTTTGGAATCAAAGATGAAAACGATAGTGAGCCTGAGAATAATTTTCCAGACCGAGTCGCTACTAAAATTATCTCTAAAGCGATTGGGCTAAGTTCAAGCTTGCAAGATAGGCTGTATGTTTCTCAAGGCACAGTCAATACTGGTTTTCTAGATGAAACACTATTTGATTTAAAATGGATTGATATTGATCGTGGTGACAGGCATGGCCCAAAAGGAAGACAGTCCTACAAAGCAAAGGAAACTGTTTTTGATGGTCCATCAAGGATTCGTTTAGCAGGTATATTTAATCCAAAACCTGAGTTTTTTCTTGAGGTTAGGTTATGTAATAGAACAGCGCCTGTTGTCTGTGAGAAAATGAAGTCTTTTGAATATTTACCAACTGTTCTTAAAAGGACAAAAGACAAGCATAATGTTAATAAATATCTGAGCTTTACTGGTCAAGATATGAATTTTGCATTCCATGGGATTCACAACCGTGTTCATCCAAGTGGTGATCCAAAAGGTTATGATTTAACGATTTTTTTAATGGAAGAAAATTGGGAATCAGAAATTTGTAATGCCAGAAAAGGAAAGAAGAAAAAAGGTGAGCATTGCTGGTCTAACGAAGAGTATGCTAAATTTAAAATCCCGCTAGAGGATTTATTTATAAAGTCAGAATTTTTAAGTAAGTCAGTTATAGATAACAAAAAAATGGGCCTTTCAGGTAAAGAAAGCGGTGCTACTGCAAGATTTGATTTAATTAAAGTGATTAAATTAGAAGAGTAGTCATGGATCGTATGCTAGGGATGGCGCCAACCATTTTTCGATTATCTTAGGATCCATATCTTTTCTTTTTGAATAATCTTCAATTTGATCTTTTGCAATTTTGCCTAATCCGAAATAGGACGTTTCAGGATGGGCAAAATAGTAGCCTGATACTGAGCTTGGTGGATACATGGCAAAGTTTTCAGTGATCTCTACACCAATCCTCTTTTTGACATCGAGAAGCTCCCAAATAACAGATTTTTCTGTATGGTCAGGACATGCTGGATAGCCAGGAGCAGGTCTAATTCCGCGGTATTTCTCTTTGAGCAGTTGAGAGATCTCTAGGTTTTCATCAACTCCAAATCCCCAATCTTTTCTCACAAGTAGATGCATATACTCAGCTAACGCTTCGGCCATTCTGTCACCCAGGGATTTAACCATAATGGAATTATAGTCATCACCTTTTTCTTCGAAGGTTTTTGCAAATTTCTCTACACTATCACTCATAGTGACAGCAAAGGAGCCCATATAATCGGCAATAGATTGGTCTTTGGGGGCAATAAAGTCAGACAAGCAGTGACAATCAGAGTCTTCTTCTTTGGGAAATTGTTGGCGAAGAAATTTGAAAGTTTTTAAAACTTCACTTCTTTTCTCATCTGCGAATATTTGAACATCATCTCCAACAGAGTTGGCGTAAAATAATCCTGCCACAGCTTTTGGGGTGAAAAGACCTTGATCAATAATCTGACTCAATAATTTCTGGGCATCTTGAAATATTTCTTTTGCTTGGAGGCCATATTTTGGGCTTTCAAGTATTTTAGGGTAAGTGCCTTTGAGCTCCCAAGTCCAAAAAAATGGTGACCAATCAATATAGTTTGCAAGTTCTTTCAAATCAAAGTCCTCGTAGACTTTGATTCCTAAAGTTTTAGGTTTTTCGATATGCTGATACTTAAGTGCAGGTTTTCTCTCTCTGGCCTGTTCAATAGAAATTTGCTTCGAGGCCCTATTTTTTGATTGGAAATGAAGATCCCTTGCTCTTTGATGCTTTTGTTCTAGCTCTCTCAAGTAAGCAGCCCGATTAGCTTCCTTGAGAAGACCTGAGGTGACTCCTACAACGAGTGAGGCATCGCCCACTTGAACAGTTGCACCGCTATATTCAGGAGCTATCTTGATCGCCGTGTGGGCCTTACTCGTAGTGGCCCCTCCTACCAAAAGGTCACAGGTAAAACCAAGTCTGGTCATTTCTTTTGCATTGGTAATCATTTCATCTAGCGAGGGAGTAATAAGCCCGCTCAGTCCGATGATATCAGCATCAACTTCCTGGGCCTTTTTAAGGATTTTGTCATTTGAGACCATGACACCTAAATCATGGACCTCATAGCCATTACAAGAAAGGACTACAGAGACAATATTTTTTCCAATATCGTGAACATCGCCTTTTACAGTTGCTAGAACTATGGTTCCTTGTTTAGACATGCTCGTTTTTTGATCGTCTTCCATATATGGGTTTAGATGTGCCACTGAGGCCTTCATCACTCGTGCTGATTTGACAACTTGGGGGAGAAACATTTTTCCTGCCCCAAATAAATCGCCCACAATTTTCATGCCGTCCATTAATGGACCTTCAATGACATCGAGAGGTTTGTCATATTTAAGCCGGGCTTCCTCAGTATCTTCTACAATAAAGTCTGTATTACCCTTTACTAGTGCATGCGAGATTCGTTTTTCAACTGTAGTTTCGCGCCAGCTTAAATCAATCGCTTTTTTCTCTGTCTTAACACCTTTGAGTTTTTCTGCTTCTTCGATTAGAATTTCCGTGGCGTCATCTGATTTGTTGAGGAGAACGGCTTCAACTTTTTCAAGTAGAGCTGGCTCTACATCTTCATATACTGCCAGCATTCCCGCGTTGACAATTCCCATGTCGAGACCTGCTTTAATGGCATGGTACAAAAAGGCAGAGTGCATGGCCTCCCTTACAATATTATTTCCTCTAAAAGAAAAAGAGACATTTGATATCCCTCCACTTGTAAGAACTCCGGGGCAGGCAGCTTTTATTTCAGTGATGGCCTCAATAAAATCGACTGCATAGTTGTTATGCTCTTCCATCCCTGTGGCGACCGTAAGGATATTGGCGTCAAAGATAATATCGCTTGGATCCATTCCCACTTTTTTAGTGAGAATATCATAGGCCCTTCGGCAAATTCTGACCTTGTCATCTTTAGTAGCGGCTTGCCCCTCTTCATCAAAGGCCATAACAACTACAGAGGCGCCGTAAGTCATGATCTTCTTGGCATGACTTATAAAAACTTCCTCACCCTCTTTTAGGCTGATTGAGTTGACGATTCCCTTGCCTTGGATGCACTTGAGGCCCTCTTCAATGACTTCCCACTTAGAGCTATCGATCATAATGGGGACTTTGCAAATATCTGGTTCAGCTGCCACAAGGTTTAAGAACCTTTTCATGCAGGCGACTGAGTCAAGCAAACCTTCATCAAAGTTTATATCTATGATATTGGCCCCATTTTCTACTTGCTGTCTGGCAATAGATAAGGCCTTTTCAAATTCTTCATTAACAATGAGTTTTTTAAACTTTAAAGAACCCATGACATTGGTTCTCTCACCAACCATGTAAAAGGGCCTGGTGCCAGTCTGGGGAATAAATAGAGGCTCAAGACCACTTAATATGGTTCCCTTGGGAGGTGAGGTTAATTTTCTGGGGGTTTTATCAAATAATTTATTTTTTATGGCAGTAATATGCTCAGGTGTAGTTCCACAGCACCCACCTACAATATTAACCAGTCCGCTATCTGCAAACTCTGCTAAAATTTTTGAGGTCGTATTAGGCGCTTCATCATAACCTGTTTCGCTAAGTGGGTTGGGTAGCCCTGCGTTGGGGTAACAACTGATATAACAATCGGCGAGTTTTCCAATGGCCTCCACATAAGGACGCATCTCCCTTGCTCCTAAAGCACAATTGATTCCTACGCTAAATGGTCTGGCGTGTTTGACTGAGGCCCAAAAGGCTTCAATTGTTTGGCCTGAAAGAGTTCTTCCCGAAGCATCAGTAATAGTGACTGAGAGCATGACAGGAAGACGAGTGCCAAGTTCAGTAAATAGTTTTTCAATGGCAAAAATAGCTGACTTTATATTGAGGGTGTCAAAGGTAGTCTCTGGAAGCAATATGTCTGCGCCTCCCTCTACAAGTGCCTTTGCCTGCTGATAGTAATTTTCCACAAGCCCATCAAAGTCTATGGCGCGGTATCCAGGATCATTGACGTCTGGAGAAATCGAAGCTGTTTTATTGGTAGGCCCTAGAGCACCTGCAACAAAACATTTTCTGCTGGGATCGAGCTTCATCATATCAGCGCATGCAAGCTTTGCAATTTTTGCAGATTCTAGGTTAATCTCGTATGCATAGTCTTCCATGCCATAGTCAGATTGGGCCACCTTGGTACCACTAAAGGTATTGGTTTCTACGATGTCTGCACCAGCTTTTAAATACTCAAGATGAATTTCACGGATAATCTCAGGTCTAGTTAAACTAAGTAAGTCGTTATTGCCTTTAAGATCTTTTGGGTGGTCTTTAAATCTCTCAGATCTAAAGTCTTCTTCCTCAAGTTTATACCTTTGAATCATGGTGCCCATGGCGCCATCGAGAAAGAGGATTCTTGAGTTTACTATATTTAATAAGTCGCGTTCGACTTCAGTTTTATTTGCCATTTAACATTCATGCCTTGAAACTATTAAGCGATTATATGATTTGAAGCAGTTCTTTGCAAACAAACAAAGCGAAATTTCGACATTTTCCTCTAGTTTGTGGCCGTTTATACTGAAGTGACTTAGGTTTTCCAGTGAGTGGATGATGAGGAAGGCGTGCAGCACACTCCTTTGATCCATACGCCACTGGAAAGCCTAAAGCATTTCAGTATACCGAGAACTATTGATGGTTATTAGCTTGTGAAGGGGATTTGAATGGAAGCATCTGCAGCACTCGTTACTGGCGCCAGTAGGCGAATAGGCCGTGAAATCGCGCTTAAACTGGCAAAAGATGGCCACAACTTGGCCTTACATTACAATAATTCGCTTAGTAGTGCGGAAGAGTTGAGAGATGAAATTTCCAAAATGGGAAGAAAATGTGAGATCTTTCGTGCTGATCTTAACTCACATTCCCAGCGCTCTAAGCTAATAGAAAATGTCTTTTCAGAGTTTAAAACTCTATCAATTCTTGTGAACAATGCTTCAAGCTTTGAGCCGTGTGATTTTTTACAAACCACAGAAAAGGATTTTGACGATCAGTTTGGAATCAATTTTAAGGCCCCTTTTTTCCTCACCCAAAGTTTTGTAAAGAAGGCCGACTCTGGTGTCATTATTAATATGCTCGACACTCGTGTATTTAGAAACGACACTGATTTTTTTATCTACAACCTTTCTAAGAAAAGTTTGCACCAACTCACTAAAATGCTGGCCAGAGAGCTTGCTCCAAAATTTAGAGTTCATGGACTTTGTCTCGGTCCCATACTAGCTCCGAGCTATAATGGTCCCAGCGAAGACCTGGCCACGCTAAAGCGAAACACTCCAATGGAAAAAGTTGGAACACCTAGTGACATAGCAAGAATTTTATCTCTACTTGCCCACGAACCCCTTCTTACAGGCATTTGCTTACCCCTCGATGGAGGGGAGTCTCTGCTCTATTAAAATCATTTACCAATGATTACCCATGTGCCCCAGTGTGGGTAATAAAGGGTAGTATTTTCCCCCCTCCTAATAATCTACGGGGCATTTTCAATCTCGCCAAATCACTCCGATACCTTTGCTAGACGGGTCATTGACAACGTGAGGATGAGATTATGGGTGAGGAAACTTCAGCATTTAAAATTCGATTGCATTATTTGTTCGTTTGGACCGTTGGTCTTGCGGCTCTTTGTTTAAGTTACAAAACATATTTTAACGGAAGCTCTATTGGAAGTTTTCTTTTTTTAACAATCAGAATCTCAGATCCCAGCTCCATTCAGATTGATAAGATTTTGAGCCTTCTACTGGGTCTGTTTTCCTTTTGTTTTCTTATTAGGCAAAACAAAATCTTTGCTATCATCATTTCCGTTTTTCTTTTTACCCATGCACTTCTTAGCTCCTATAATGGAGGTGAGTTCATGGCCCAATATACTATTTGGGCCCATGCAGTGAGATGGCTTGCGCCTCTTGCTATCGTTTTTTTAATTGGTGAGAATTTAAAAAATAAAAAATTTGGATTTACATTACTCAGATGGGGAATAGGAATCACATTCATTACCCATGGCGCTGAGGCGATCGCCTCACATCCACAATTTATGGATTTAATTCTCAATTTTCAAATTCAATATTTAAATATGTTTATGTCGGAGAGTGAAGTCTCTGGAATGCTCTTTGCTATAGGTGCGATGGATATTTTAGTCGGCGCTATAACCTTGGTTCGGCCGCAAAGAGAGATTCTTCTTTGGATGTCATTTTGGGGAGGAATCACTGCATTTTCAAGAGTGCCAACTCTTGGAGCTTACTATGGTGGGATCGAGTTTCTACTTCGGGCATTTCATGTAGGTGTACCTGTATTTTTAGCATTCAATATTAAATCATTCGAAAAAATTAATCAGTTGATAGGACAAGAGAGAGGGGAGAGCAAAATGAGTCTTAAAACGCGTTTTTTATTGCCTGCACGGCTAACATTTCTAGGTTTATTGTTAATTGGCATGAGCTTTACGGCCTATGGCCAGGATTACCACGATAATCTAAAGCATATTAGGGTTGTGTTTGGAAAAAGGCCTGCTAGTAACGCAAAAATTATGTTCTCTAGTACTAGAAAGCTGGAAAAAAAGGTTCTCTACTACGATACCGTTAAAAGAAGTGGCCAATTGAGTGCCTATAAGCACAAGGTTAATTTTAATAATTCTGGTAACTACTTTTTCTCAAGAGAAAGGCATCACTATAAACACCTTGGTAAGCTTAAACCCAAAACAAATTATTATTTTACAATCGTGGCGGATGGAGTTCAGTCAAAGGAATACTACTTCACTACTATTCCTAAGTCTTTTAAAGAGGCGAAGCTTTTCTTCGGCGGAGACAGTCGCTCAGATAGAAAACAAAGACAGACTATGAATAAGCTTCTTAAGCAGCTCTTCGAAGCCGATGACAGTATTTACGCTCTAGTTCATGGTGGTGATTATGTAGAAAATGGGGGGAGTTATAAGTTGTGGAAGCAGTGGTTGGATGACCACCAGCTTACCGTAAGAGATGATGGTCGAGTTCTGCCAATTATTCCTACAAGAGGAAATCACGAAATAATAAAGGCCATGTTTAATGACATATTTGCTTCTCCTGGTGACGGCGAGAATTATTTTACAACCCATATAGGGGACTTGGCGATTGTAACTTTAAATACAGAAATTTCACATACTGGAAAGCAGCTCAGTTGGCTTGAAAGTCAGCTAAATGAGTTAAAAGAACATAAAACATGGATTCTTGGTAATTACCATCGTCCCGCCTATCCAGCTTATAAAACGCCTGGCAAATCACTTACTGCCTGGGTTCCAATTTTCGATCAGTACGGCCTTGATTTAGTTTTTGAATCTGATGGGCACATGCTTAAGAGAACAGTACCCATAAAAAATGGAAGAGAAGATATAACGGGAACGGTTTATGTGGGAGAAGGTGGCCTTGGTGTACCTATGAGAGACCCAGAAAAGAAAAAAGGTGAGTGGTATCTTCAATCTCCTGGATACGTTACTAATAAGCACCATGTGCAACTTCTTACCATCACCCCAAATAAGTTAGTCTATGAAGTTATTCTGCCCGATGGAGTGATGCTTGATCACCTTGAATTATTTCCAAGAGAGAGACAGAAAAATGCTCCTATTCCCAGGGGATCATTTGTTCTTAAAAGCCGGGGGTTTAAAACATGCTTTGTACAGCCAGGTCACAAAAGTGAAAAGGCCTATCACTCACTTTGTAAGAACACAAAGGACCAAATATTTTCAACAGGAGAGGGTGACGAAGGATATTTGAAAATTGTTAATGATGCAAATAAATGTATGACATTTTCAAGCTTTGGTAGGGTTAAATTCAAACGCTGTGATGGTGATGATGATCAGCTCTTTGCTTTTGTCGATAAAAGTGCAGATAAAGTGGAAGTCATTAATAAAAATAACGGAAAGTGTCTTGAGTTTAAAAGTTCAGGACATACAGAAGACAATAAGAGATTTTTCTCAACCAGGCATAAATCTTGTGATGGCTCACAAGACCAAGCCTTTGTTATGCTAGACTAGTTATATGATAAAAATATTAATAGTGGTCTTATTTCTCTGTTTGTTCTCCCCACAAAGTTGGGCGGGACTTAAGGTTTCAAAAATAGCTGAGCGGGATGGTGACTTCATCACACTTGTTTTTCATGTTTGGCCGAAATTTTTCCCAGGATTTAAGGCCCATGTTTACGCTAGCCCTGATGGTACTCAGGAAGGGGCAATTCTCCTCCATAGGTATAAGCAAAAGCCTGAGTACCATGGACGTTCTGGGCCTTATCACATTTTTCATGTCTATCTGAGTAAAGTGAAAGACTGGAAGGGTCTATACGATTTTAAGTTGGGTGTTTACGTAAAAAATACCTCGGAGGAGTATGAATCAATCAAAACTCCACTGAGTCGATACAATAAGGGGCCTTCGGAGCGATTTAGTGTTTCGAAAATTATTTATGAGCTTAAATAAAATTGGCGCATTGCCAAAAATTATTTTTTTCCTTTGGCTGACAGTTTCCCAGGCCTTTGGCGCCGTTGATGTGCTGGTCACTTCAAAGGTTCAGGCCAAAGAGCTATCAATTTATTTTTATACCTACACTCCAAAGGGCGGAGAGTTTCAGGCCCAAGTCCTCCTTTATGAAATTCTGGATAAGGACCACGCCAATGATTATGGTGATGTTAAGTCCATAAAAGCAGGTGAAAAGCTTACCTATCACAGCTTCAATGGGACACATCATATCTATTTACTACGCGTTGGAGGTATCGAGGCCTTGCGGGCAATTGGGGAGGGAAGGCTCGCTGTAGAGGTTAGAAATCACTTCCGTGTCATTGGAAGAGCGGTTCAGAAAATGCAATTTGACGCACAAGGCGATGGTTTCAATGTGGGTCCTTCCATATTGCGTATTGTGGAGAGGCGCAAAGCGCCTGCTGATCCCGAGCAGGGATAAAGGCCAAATTCCACATATCCTCTATAAAGAAGATTGACGACTTGAGGCATCCTTTGCTAAATTCTCACATCTTAAAAGTATATAAAGCTGAAAAAAGGAAAAATTAGATGTCGAGGGCCTTAACAAATCGCGCGCGTTTTAAAATTCAAAGAAGACTTGGTCTTGAACTACCAGGACTTGGCAAACCAGGTGCACTTGAGAGAAGACCATACCCTCCAGGGCAACATGGACAAAGAAGATCAAAATTATCTGACTATACAATCCGTCTAATGGAAAAACAAAAAATCGTATTTCATTACGGTGTAAGAGAACACCAACTTGTTAAGTGTGTTAAATTGGCCAAAAGAGATAAAAGTAGAGCATGGGTAGACACCCTTGTTATCAACTTAGAAAGAAGACTCGACAACGCTGTCTTTAGACTTAACTTTTGTACAAGTACTCCAGCTGCCAGACAAATCGTAAGACACGGACATGTAATGGTTAATGGTAAAGTTGTTTCTGTTCCAGGTTATATACTGAAAAAAGGTGACAAAATTAGCATGACTGAAAAAGGTTACAAAACTCAGCCATATATGACTGCTCTTACAAGCCCAAGACTTATGGCCGTTCCAGCTTGTTATACAATTGAGACAAAAGGTGAAAACGAAAAAACAGCAACTCTTGTTGATTTTCCTCTTCCCGAAGATATCCCATTTGCCTTTTCTTCACAGTTTGTGACAGAATACTACTGGAAGATCTGATAAAAATCGCTCTTAAAAGAATTAATAATAGGGGGTCCATTTTATGGACCCTTTTTTTTTATGAAAAAAACTACCATTGTCCTTATTTTTTCATTTGCTGCCATAAACCTGTCCTTTGCAGCTACCGAGGTTCAAGAAACTCAGGTTCCTGAGCAGCTTCATCACACTCCCTTTAAAGATTTTGTCACTACTTTAAAAATTATGAGCAAGGGGATGTATTTGCAATTCACCACTCCTGCAACACTGGTCACAGCTGGCGTGGGAGCACTTGTGTTGTGGCCTATTTTTGAAAGTGACAGCAAATTACTCGACAAAGAAGAGTATCCCGACCCAGTGACCAGGACCGTGGGGTACGATATCACCAATACATTAAATTTTGGAATTGTCCCTCTCGCTAGCTACGGCATTTCCTATTTTATAAAAGATAAAAAGCTTAAAAACTTTGCCATTGAATCCCTTGCGGCCAATGGCCAAGTGATGATTGAATCCCTGATTTTAAGTTTTATTGATATTCACGAAAGACCTCAAAAGGGCAACCTATCTAAATGGGAAACCAATTTTAGGTCTGACTCTTCCTGGCCTTCTGGTCATGTGGCTGCCCTGACCACACTGACTTTTAAGACCTTTCAATTCTACGGATTTTTCCCAGCACTTCTTCCGGCAGTTGGGGTTTACGCTGGTTATAAACAAAGAGTGGGAAGTAGGCAGCATTGGCCATCTGATGTTATAGGAACGATTTTTTTAGCGGCTTTGGCCAGTGAAGGGACCAGGCTTGCTAATGATGACTATCATGACAGTCATCCATGGCATAAATTTCTTTTTGATCATCAATTTGCCATGAAGCCTATTTACCTAGATCGAGGGGCAGGGGCAGTGGTTTCACTTAACTTTTAGCTGAACCACTAACATTCCATCACGAATGGGTAAAAGAGTTTTAATAAGCCTGTCATCAGTTTGAATTTCACGGGCCAATTTTTTGAGTGCAAGGGTGCTGTCATCTAGCTGTCCTTCTTCAAGGACTCTTCCACTCCAAAGCATATTATCGAGCACGATAACCCCTTTGGGAGAAAGGTTTTCTAGAGCATACTGAAAATAGCTTCTGTAGTTGGTTTTATCTGCATCTATAAACACTAGATCGAGTGGAGCTGTGATTTGCCCCATTGTTTCCAGGGCCTGCCCACAAATGGGGACTATCTTATGGCCATGGGGAGATTTGTCCCAAAAACTTTGTGCAAGATTTTGAGTGTCAGCATTGACATCCAGGGTGAAGATTTTGCCATCACTTTCCACTTGCTCGGCCATCGCGAGCGCCGAATAACCTGTAAATGTGCCAAATTCAATAATGGTCTTAGGTCTGATTTGGTGAATCAGCATAGTGAGCACTGAGGCCTCCATAGGGCCTATGAGCATCACTGAGAGGTCCACATTCTGGCGAGTGTAGTCAGCGAGCTCACTACACAAAGAAGATGGGGTGGTGCTTATATTGGTGCAATACTCTTCAATTTCTTTAGGAACGAATTTCATAAAATAACTTTTGTTAATGGATTCTTATGGGAGAAAATATAGCTAATTGAGTCAATTTAGGCAAAATAAAAGGCCCTATGATAGTCATAGGGCCATATATAATAGCGGGAATTCCTGAAAGCAATGCTTACAAGGCCCGATTGGCGATTTTGGGATTACGCTTTTGTTCAAATTGAATTTATATGAATTTGTAGAAATATCTAGTCACTTGAAAAAATTATTTATCATTTTAATCAAAGTAAACAAAACTTCAGCCTATTATTGTACCAAACGGCCAAGGACAATTTGTTCCATTTTAATTACTTTCTTAAATTCTTTGTGAGCATAAATAGAGAAAGTTTTATTTTAGAGCTAAGCTGAAGTTTATCAAATCTCATCCCCCAACCTGGAGGATACTCACCTGTTCCTCCAGTTGTCCTAACTATACATGCCTTTAGACTCAACTGGTTGAAAACGCTTCCCATAGGGAGGTTCAGCTCATACATGTTATCTTTACTAAAGTAAAAGTCCTGCTCTTTTGAAATATTATCTTTGATGAAAATACCACTTTGGCTGATATTAAATGATTCAGCATAGGCCATTTTTCCTAGCTGATCTTTTATTATCACAGGAGTTTCGAGCATTAGTCTCTGGGCATGTCTCCACCAACGCATTTCAGGATTTTTTAAAACACTCAGTGCTTCTTTTCCAAGAAGTAAGGAGTGGGCCACTAAAAATAGAATATTTCCCATATAAAAATGGGTGTCATTATAGAATTCTGAATATTTGGATACATAGAAATTATTGGTAAACATGGCAATCAGGGATATGGGGAGGAGGAAGTATATTTTATTTTCTCCCAGGAAGCTCATAATCCCTACAGCAGTACAAAGAAACATCACGATCCAGTTAAGGTAGGTCAGTTTACTAAAAATCTGAGCAGCGCTATCAGGCCCATATTGATAAAGCACCATAATTTGGATCGGAAAAGAGATAGCAATAGCAAATTGAATTACTGAAAATATAGTGAGGTGCATGGGTCGTTTATTCATATGCGAGCTCCGATGATTTTTCAAATGTATAACAGTAACTTAAAATATTTTGGTAGTATTTTTTTGCCTCAACTAACTTTGGGTCTAAGGCCCAGTCTTTTCCGTAGAGCTCAATGGCCTTTTTTACTCTGTAAGCACCAGAGTTATAGCTGGCCAGTATGATTTGCTCTTTTGGGATGGCATGGTTTTTAAAAGTTTTTTCTAGTAATTTGCGATTACTCCTGTAGCTCCAGTACCCATTAAGATAGTCTAGAAAACGAATGCCTCCCTCAATTGAGAGCTTGGGGTTAAGTCTCCACTCATTGTGGTTATTTATGATACCCATTTTTATATAGGATTTAATAAAGTAGACAGGTAATTTATTGAGACGATAGTACCTAGGCCATCTCATTTTCTTTTTAAAAAAGATTTCTTGTTCTGCAATGCTGGTAACTTGAGTAAGGCCTATGGCCTTAGACCAGCTGACGGCCTTAGGATTAAAACTTGATTCTTGAGCTATAAGGGCCGCAAGAAATGAGGCGCCATATTTCTCTTTTTTAGAAATCGATTTAATAAGTCCTTTTATTTCATCCGGTACTTTAAAGTGTTCCCAGTGTTTTATATCTTGGGCGGTGTACATTGAGCAGTGGCCGGGCCCAACAGACTTCATAAAAGACTGTCCGTCCTCTCTAGTATAACTCACCTCAAGCTTATTGAACTTACCTGGGATAAATCTAATATTCTTGAAAATGAGGTTAAGGGTTTTGCCATCTTTTGAAATAAGCTTTTTAGATCTTTTGATATATTTTTTTGGAATCGGTTTTTTGTTATAAGTGATATTTATTTGGGCCTCACTGTCTATTCCACCAGGATTGTTCACCACAACTCTTAAGTCTATAGGTCTATGAAGGATTAATTTCTCAGGATAGACATTTATATAACTTGGAGGGATGCTCGAAGTTTGAGTTTGGTTTTTAAGGGATTTTGAACTTTGCTGATCTTGAGGGATATCGTAAGCACCAAAGGGAGTCATAGGACCCGCACACCCGACGATTGTTAAAACGACGACGATTTTCACCAGCTGTTTTATATGCCTAAGCTTTGCCATGAAAGGCCTCTCATCCACTTTTTAGAGCTATTAGACTCCGTATCTTCGACCGACGTGCAACGCAAAAAGACAATGCTAGTAGTCTAGCACGATGCGTTGTTACAGGGTTCGAATTCCTTGAAAAGACTATTATTTCAAATAGATAGATAGTTAACTGTTCAATGAATTTAATTTAAAATTAGCTTGTTTTTCGATACATAGATGTGGAATACAACTATATATATGCACTATGCATTTAAGTGAAAGGAAGTCGTGATGGATGCCAGCTTTATTCAAAAAATTAGATGTAGCTCACGTGAGCTTATAAGGGAGCTAGGGTTTTTATCTGATGGTGCGAAGAGATGGGGAATAGGCCACTCTGCATGTCATGCACTAATCTCGCTCAGGACCCATAAAGCACTTAATGTGAATCAACTCTCAGATATATTGAGGTTGGAGAAGTCATCATCAAGTAGATTAGTAAGCTTACTGGTTAAGAAAAAATTGGTGATTTCATCTAGCTGCGATCACGATGGAAGGTCAAAAAGCCTTAAGTTAACAAAGAAGGCAGACAATTTTTTGTCTAAAATGGATGCAGAGGTAAATGAAATGGTAGAAAAGGCCCTAGAGTCATTGTGCGAAACAGATAAAGAAGTGATTTTGAAAGGAATCTCTCTTTACGTTAAAGGCATAAAAAGGGCGAGAAATATAATAGGAATTAGCATTTCAAAGATTAAAAGCTGTGATGGAAAAGAAGTAGGTCAGCTGGTTAGAGATATTTTACCCGAATTTGGTGGAGATAAACCAGGCTTTGCTTTTATGGACCCTGAACTCGATTATATGGCCGAACAATATATGAGTCCTGGTTGGTGCTACTTTGTGGCGAAAAAAGATGATCAAATTTTAGGGGGAGGAGGCATTGGTCCCCTTGAAGGTGCTGACAAAGGTATATGTGAGTTGAAAAAAATGTATTTTTATCCTGAGGGTAGAGGGCTTGGTCTTGGAAAGAAGGTACTTAAGGCCTGTATTGATGAGGCACAGGATCTGGGTTATGAAAAATGCTACTTGGAAACGCTGGAGGGGATGCACCATGCAAAGAAGCTTTACGAAAAGTTTGGATTTATTAGTCTTGCTGGGCCTATGGGAAGTACGGGTCATCATGGTTGTGATACTTGGTATGTTTTAGATTTAAAATAAAAGGACTCCGCTGTGCCAAAGGCACAACGGAATCTTTTTCTAGGAGGATAAAAAGAGGGATCTTGGAATATACTTACCGACCTTCAGGTGTGTGGACTAAAGGCCGGGTATCTTCTTTAGTTAAGGGGTTTGAAATGTGTAACCTATGCCCCTGATAGTTTTAATCAAAAACCCTTGTTCAACGCCCGATCTTAATTTTTTTCTCAAGTGGTTGAGATGGACATCAATAATATTGGTTTTTGGTGAATGTTTGTAACCCAGTACTTTTTCTAAAAGCTCTTCTTTACGAATCACTTTATTTGGATTTTTCATAAAGTACTCAAATATAAAGTATTCAGTCTTTGTAAGGTGAAGTTCTGAATCACCATCAAATGCCCGGTACTTATTAAGATCTAATTTAAAGTTTCCAATTTTGATCGACTCAGATCTAGCTGGGTTTGTGATCTTTTGGTGGATCCGCATCCTGGCATAGAGCTCTTCTGTTGAGAAGGGCATAACAAGGACATCATTGCAGCCCAAGCTAAAAGCTTTTAACTTGAGCTGCAAATCATCCTTTTCTAGGAGGATAAAAAGAGGGATCTTGGAATATACTTTCCGGATTTGGCTCACTTTTTCCCAAAACCGGGTATCTTCTGAATTGTATTCGCTGACCAATAGGTCAAACTTTTCCAGGGGGTAACCCTGCCAATCTGCGAGGTCCGGCAGAAGCATTGTTCGTGCTCCTTTCGTGTCGAAAAACTCACATAAGTTATTGAAAAGACTGTCATTAGTGCGTGCTAGTACTTTCATAGTTATTGACCTTGTGTTAAGCTGGGTGTACAATACTAACCGATCGGTCAGTTTGCAATCTAAATTAAACAACCGTGGAGGATTTACATGGTGAGTCAAAACAGGGCCCTAAGTACTAAGGAAAAAATACTCGATGGAGCTAGAATCTTGTTTATTAAGCAAGGTCTATCAAGGACCTCTATGTCTCAAGTGGCCAAGTCCTGTGGGGTCTCAAAGGCGCTGATTTTCCACCATTTCACTAATAAGGAGAATCTTTGGACTGAAGTCAAAGATTGGCTCCACGAGAATTACAAAGAGACACAGGCCCAAGCAATGGATTTAACCCATCCTCTGCTGGCCCTTAAGACCATGTTCGAAAATAAGGTTGCCGAAAATAGTCACATGAAAGATTATATCTGGCTCAAATTCTGGGAAATGTTTGAAGGCAAAGAAAAAGAGGATTTTTTTGATGAGTTCTTTATGGGACAAATTAAGGCCTTTATTGAGCTAGGCCAAACCACAGGTCAGATCTACGATGGCATTAGTCCTATATCGATTATAGGTCTTTATATGATTACTACCGAATTTTGGCCTTTGATTTCAGGTGAAATGGCGAAGGCCTTACATATGGACGATAAAGAACTAGACGATCTATTTTATAAAGATACTTTAAAATTACTCTACCGTGGGATTAAACCTGAGGGCTTTGAGGCCCCCGAGGGATATGAACAATTTGATGATAAAAAAACTGATTAGAGGTTACGCTTAGCTAAGTTGTAAAAATCGGTACCCGATCTTACATAATGGAATATGAGTTTTAATCTAATCGGACAATTTGGAAATGCCACATCTTTTCTGTGACTAAATTACTATCATTCCTCATCTTTTTACAATACTGAAGTATATTCACTTCTATCCATTTCCTTATACTTTGACTTGCCCGATTGTCACTTGCCCTTGCCCGAGAATTACTGGCAAAGTTTTACTAAAATACAGATAATTTCATAAAGTAATTTTTTTCCAACTAAATGATCTCTTTCATCAATCAGTTTAATATATTCATACAATCTAAAATAGCAGCACATTCATGCGCACTATCTTTTGAAATTTAATAAAATCTTTGCTTATCTCGCAAACTGTATTTGCCATATCTCTCTGCAAAATTGAGCACAATAGATAAAGATGCTTTTTGCAATTGATTTTTAAACTCTCTTCTTCCTTTTGGAAGTTTTTGGATGATCGATTGTGCTACCCAATTGCATGGGACAATTTGTTACCTAAATACTTGGTTGTACCTTTTTTTGGGCAAGGGCAAGTGACAATCGGGCAAGTCAACGTATAAGGAAATGGATAGAAGTGATTATACTTCAGTATTGTAAAAAGATGAGGAATGAAAGTAATTTAGTCACAGAAAAGATTGAGCATTTTTCCAAGGTATCCGATTAGAATGAAACTGATTTTCTATTATGTAAGAACGGATACCAATTTTTATAATTAATTTCGAAAGTAATACTCTATTACTTTTCTGGCGACAACTGAAGATTTAACGTACCAACGCTTTCTGTTAATGGTCATTACGCAAATTGAAATTCCCTTATCATCCTGAGCCATATTCGCTCTTTTTGCAAAAGCAATAAACCAATCTCTTTGGCCGAATGGTTTGCCACCACTCATTGTCCCAGTCTTTCCGCCTATTATGAGATCTCTTAAGACACTCTTCTTCTTTGAAAAGAAAGATCTCCTAGGAGTTCCGTATTTGACTGTGTATTCCATAACATTGTGTATCTCTTTGGCCAAATCGTAGTGAAGTACCTCTTCACTTGCACCATTCATGGGAGAGAATTTTTTCTTATCAATAGTAATAGACTTAATAAGACTAGGGGTAATTCTCTGACCTTCATTGGCAATGATTGAAGCTATTAAAGCTCCATGAATAGGGCTCAGGGTCGTCTCTTTATTTAGTCCTGAAGCGAGTTGGGCAAGGTGATACTGATCCACCGGCATTCCAAAATTAGAGGGCTCTAGGCTAGGAAAAGGTAGTACCTTTTCATTAAAGCCAAAGGACTCTGCAGTCTTATATAGCCCCATAGCATTACTTTGTCTTATGGCCGCAACACCAAAAATGGGATTATTAGAAGTAGCAAATGCCTTCCTAAGTGTTCTCCATCTTTTCCAACTTTTATTAGGTCTATCAACCAATTGATGCTTATAAAGAGTTGTAGATCTACCAAAATAAGAAAATGAAGAATCTAAATCGATTCCGGGTAACTTTAAAAGATTTGCGGTAGTAATCACCTTAATTATGCTTGCAGCTGGATGAGAGCTATCAAAGGTGATGGATTTGCCTTTAAGAGAGTTATGGCGATCTTTTTCCGCTACCGTTAGAATTTTACCCGTATTATTATCAATCACAACAATTGAAACAAAGTCAGAGCCATTTCTTCTCAAGATTTTATTTGAAAACTTTTGCAAATCTTCATCAAAGGTAAAATCAATTGAAACTTTTCTGCCATCATTTAAATGGATATCAGGCCGGCCCATATCTGGCGTATAAAACGATAATTTCGATAAAACACCCCTCAGGCCACTTATCTCATTGTTGTATTTTTCAAACAACTTCACCGAAGAGAATACATTACCTTTAATTTGTAAATTAGGTGCTACAAATAGGAAGATAACTACAAATGTGGTTAAGATATTTTTTTTCATCAAACTCTATCATGCCTAAAGTTCTTACCTATGACAAAAAATTCTTTGCTCACAGATCTTGTTGATTTAGGTCTTAAAAAGTGAAATTCCTTAAAGAGTGATTTCTTTTCTTTTAAGAACTTCTGTGCTCCATTTCCATCAAAAACTTTTATCACTAAATTACCGTCTTCTTTTAAAAACAAGGGAAGTAATTCAAAAACTTTTTCTACTAAGTTTAAGCTTCTATCTTGATCAAGGGATTTGATTCCAGAAGTATTAGGCGCCATATCTGATAGAAGAACATCAATTTTGTCAGAAAGTCCTAAATCAGCAATACTCTCAACCGTATCAATATCTTTTTGAAATAATGATACATTTGGCTTACCACCAAGAGTTTCATTTACCTCTTTAATGTCAATTCCAACGACTGATCCTTTCTCACCGACTTTAAGCATGCAGTACTGCACCCATGATCCAGGATGGTAGCCCAGATCAACAATGCTATCGCCTTTACTAATAATAGAGAATTTCTTGTCTATTTCTTCAAGCTTATAAACACTTCTTGCGAGGAAGTTATCCTTCTTGGCCTTATTAAAATAATGGTCTTTAACTTTAAATGTCATATGCTCCCACCAAATAGAAAACTTGAAAGTAAGTCTTGGTCACCCGGGTTGCACCAGATAAGTGGTTCATCAAACTTTACTCGGTCAACCGCTACCTCGCTCCCATCTTGCGAATAAAGCTTAATACCTCTTTGTTCACATAAAATATTTCCACCTGCAATATCCCAAATATTCTTAGCTCTTTCAGTAACCACAAAGTCACATGCACCTGAGGCCAAAAGGCCTAACTTATAAGCGATGCTACCCATGGAAATCAGCTCAATCTCTTTACTATCCATAAGTCCGTCGTAAAGCCCATCTCTGATCTCACTTCTAGATACAAATCCAATCTTTTTACTCTCTGGACGGTTGACCCTACTACTGTGATAGGTATTTGCTGAGTTTGATAATATTTCAAATCCATTTATAGGATTGTAAATCCAACCCCAACTTTCTTTTTTATTCTCTGATAAGTAGCCAAGAGATACGGCACATTCACCAATACCCGATATAAACTCTCTGGTTCCATCAATGGGGTCTAAAATAAAACTGGGCAACTTAAAAACAAATTCTGCTTCCTCGCTTATCAAGTTTCCAAGATCTTTTAAATGCTGAGCAAAGTAATTGTGAATGAATAAATCGAGGGCACTAACCTGTGTGCCATCTGCTTTTAGCTCAAAAGAAACAGAGGTTGTATCGACTCCAGTTTTAATAATAGAGCTAAGTTCACGGTTAATTTCAGCTTTTGCCTTTTCAAGGACAGATTTAATTTGCAAGTTAAGAACCTTAAATATATTTTTTTTTGCTCCTCATTCTATTAACATACCTTTTCCACTTTTTTCACAAAGTTTTCCACATATATAAGAAAAACTCATAACGACTATTAGTTCATAAATAGACTGAAAGTCGTAGTAATTTTAGGCAGTTAGTGGCGCGAAAGAAATTGCCTTTTTGGGAAAGTTTAATTATCCAGACTTTTAGCAGAAGTTTTGCACATCGGTGAAGAATTGTGGAAACAAGGTC
The DNA here is from genome assembly GCA_018649885.1 of Bacteriovoracaceae bacterium. Taxonomy (GTDB): domain Bacteria; phylum Bdellovibrionota; class Bacteriovoracia; order Bacteriovoracales; family Bacteriovoracaceae; genus JABIHA01. Next base: position 17,346 of record JABIHA010000011.1, on the reverse strand, counting down.
CTGGCGCCAATTCTGTCCATTTCCCGCCTAAAATAGTTAATTTTATGTGTCTTCAAATAATGGTGAAAATGATCATATCCTCCCAATGGCACTGCGCACAAAGGGAGGAGATGAATCACGAACTAAGTACCTCAATAAGACCATCTTCTGCCACAGATAAAGCGAAAATATCGCCCCTCTTAAGTGGCAAATCGACCACCTGCGTGACCAGCCTTACACCGTTTTTGTCCACATACACAAAGGGCTCTGAAGCTTCAGGACCTTGATTGAACTGTGGCATTGTTTGGTACGAAGAGACAAAACTGCTGTAGAAACGTTTTGTTAGACCTGCTTGAAACAATCTGACCCCCAGGGAAAGGATGTTGTTCACTGTCTTAAGTATATATCTAAAAATTGGTTTCTTACAATTGGGTATTAAGAAAAAAGTTTAAGAAAGATTTTTACTCGGCCTTCAAAGTGACTATCTAATAGACAAATAATCGCATAAACGCCAAATATCATATTCCTTCTAGAGCGCAAGCGACTAATTGATTGAAAAATCCATTCAATAGGTATCAGACTAAAAAAGGTCAATATCCACATTATTGAAAAATATTCAACCAAGGTTCCCTCAAATAAAATTGAATAAACTGCAAGCGAACAAAAGACAGTGAGAAATTGATTGATCAAGGACAAATCAATATGGGGACCACTAAGTATATTCGCTCTCTTACTTACGCTTCTTACAATAAACAGTATGACCCCAGGAAAGCACAGCGAGAAAAATGCCTTACGATCCAAAATTTTCAAGACCTGGGGAATATAAACATTCCAATCCAGTGGATTGAATAGTGTATTTTCGTCAATTCTAAATAAAAAAGTCATGGTCGATATGGCAATCCCAAATATGGAGTATTTAAAAAACTGTCTCTTGTACCAGTAGGTTTTATCCTTTGGCAGGAAGAGATATAGAAGTGACCACTGCAGTAATATTAACAGGTAGTAATTATTGTTTATGATGGTTCCAAGGTAGCCTAACAACCCGATGAATAGCCCCAGCCTATAGGTTGAGCTCTTTGGAATCCAAATAAGTGCCCACACCCACAAAATAGAAAAACTCATTGGTAAAGAGACACCTAGCTTTACTCCCAAAATCTTTGAATAAGACCAAGAGGATATCAAAGCGAAAACTCCCAAAATAGAAAGCCTTCTAGCAAAGAAAAACCTTAATATGGCATAGAAAGTTAGAAGGAATAGACCCATGCCTATTACATAGAAGTGTAAACACCACCCGACCTTTAGAAGTTCAGGTCTCTTTAAGAAAGGAAAGTAGTGAAGCTTCATGAAGGTCCAGTACTGCTCACTTATGAGTTCAGATGAATCAAAGTATAACTTTAGGGCCTCAGTACTATTGAGCACGGGAAGTTCAGGCAATGAAAATAAAAACAGTAGTAAAATCAGAAATAAAACAGTTTTTTCAAAAGAGTCCAAATATCTAAACTCGGCAAGCTCCGAGGTTACGGTTTCCCTGACAATTTTACCCCGAGTTGGCCAGGAGTAAAAAATCCCGAGCACTACCCATGTTCCCCAAAAAAAATGTTTTACCAAATGAGCAGGAATTAATGAAAGGCCTAAAAAATATAATACCAGAGCAATTTTCCCCAGCATCAGTCGGTAAATTACCCGGTCGAGTGAGCTGTTAACCTTAAAATATATTTTAAGCCTGTGATCGATCTCCTTCCCTAAAAGAAACCACTGACTCACCATAAACAAAATATATACAGTCATTAAAAGGCATTGACCTGCCAAATTTAATTCGATCCCACGCTGTAACCAAATAGGTAATAGGAGAAAGGAAAAGTAGCTAAGTACCCTAATTAAGAAGAACTTTGATTTAATTCTTAAAATACCTGAGTTTTCCACTTAAGTTTCCAGGAGCATTAACCGAGTGAACTAGTAAGAAATTAAGGGGTGCTTACCTCTAAAAATTCTTACCCAAATTACCCTCGAATATTGAGAAGGCCGAACCCCAATTCGGCCTTTTCCATTTCAAGATCAGTAGCATTTGCCATGAAAAATAATAACCTAGAAGTTACCTTATACCAATGCCTCCCCCTGCTCTAAAACCGAGCATTTTAGTTAGACACAATTATTTCCCATTGCGGCAACTCCCCTATATTTGTTAAATTGGACTATAGGATGGCATAGCCGCATGTACAGACAGGCTCTGCATAGTTCAGGAGGAACACAAAGTGGGCATATCGTTTGGATCCATTAATACAGGATTACCGAAAGATATCGTAAAGCAAATTATGGTTGCTGAGAATCTTCCTATTCAAAAAATGGAAGAAAGAAAAACTCAAATCCAAGATAAACAAAAACTAGTAAAAGAATTAATCGGCTATATGGAAGACATAAAGACCAAGCTATCCGGCCTACAAACAGAAAAAAGCTTGAAAGAATATAAAGTGACAGGCGACGAGGAGCTTGTGGACTTTCAAGTCGATAAAACACTTGTTGAAGCAGGGTCCTATCAATTTGAAGTTAATAGCTTGGCGCAAAAGTCCTCGGCCATGACAAATGGATTTGAAGATCCTGACAGCGACTATGTCGGCGTCGGCTTTATTCAATATACGCTTCCAAGTGGAGAGACCAGAGATCTCTTTGTAGATCCCGGACACTCAACTCTAAGAGGAATCGCCTCCCTTATCAATGGAGATAGGGACAATGGCATGCGTGCCACCGTTGTACACGACGGGACCATAGAGGATGCTCCGTGGAGGATGATTGTTTCACTTGCAGAAACAGGTGATGAAAACGCTGCAGAATTTCCATATTTTTACTTTGTTGATGGAGACAAAGATCTTTATATGGATATGGAAAGAGTGGCCCAAGATGCGCTAGTACATCTAGATGGCTTTCCACTTGAAATTGAAAAGAACACCGCTGAAAATCTTATTCCTGGGCTTGCCATTGATCTTCTGAAAGCGGCTCCTGGAGAAGAATTTACCATTCAAATTGCTGAAGATGTTCAGGCCATCGCAGATAAAATTAAAGAAATGGTTGAATCAGTTAATGCTGTTCTCAAATTTATCATTGAGCAAAATACCATGGATGAAAATACTGATACCAGAAAAACACTCGGTGGTGATGTTTCTATTCAAACGATTGAATCTCGTATTAGGTCCAATTTGTTAATGCCAGTCAGAACAGAATACGGGACCATGAGAATGAGCGAGATGGGTGTTCAGTTCCAAAGAACTGGTCTTATTGAGCTAAATGAAAACATGCTGGAATCTGCAATCAAGAGAAATTCAAAGCAAGTTATGCAACAACTCACAGGCTACTTTGATAAAGAGGACGGAACCAGAGTAAGCGGCTCCCTTAATACCTTGTACAAATCTGTAAAGGGAATTCTTTCAAAGCCAGCAGGAGTTTTACCCTCAAGAAATAATGGCCTGCAAAGTAATATTGATCAGGTTGATCGACAAATAGAAACAAGACAAAGAATGGTTGATCAAAAAGAGCGAATGCTTAAAGACAAATTTGCCAGACTAGAAGGAACAATTGCCAGGATTAGAAGTCAGGGTAATGGTCTTGCAGGATTGGCCTCAGGTGGAATATCAGACCCAGTTAAACAATTGGGATAAAAATAGGAGATTAGAATGAGCTATGGACTAGGTGCATACAAGAAAACTTCGGTGCACACGTCAAGTAAGGAACAGATTTTATTAATGCTATATCAAGCTGCAATCAAGCACTGCAAACTCGCGATGCAAGCGATTGACGAAAAGAATCTTGCTCAAAAGGGCGAGGCGATTGGGAAGCTGCAAGATATAGTGATTGAACTCAACAACAGTTTGGACCATGAAGTTGGTGGAAAAATTGCTGAAGAACTATCTGCTCTATATGACTATGTATTGCATGCAAGTACCCAGGCTAATATCGACATCGAAAAAGCTCCTCTCGAGGGTTGTTTAAGTGTTCTAACCACTCTTTATGATGGATGGAAAGATGCAATTAAGGCCTTACGAAAACAAGAAGCTGAACAAAACAAGTAACGAGGACAACTATGAAATTTCAAGAAATTACTGATTGGGTAGACGAGCACACAAAAATGCTTGATAAAGTTGAGCAGTTGACTAAGAGACTATTGAAGATGTCAGAAAATGAAAATTCTACAAATTCAATTGCCTCAGAGATCGAAAATAGGGAAAGACTTCTATTTGTGTTAGAAAATATTCAAAACAATGTTGAGTCACTACTCGAAAAGTTTCTATCTCTTAAACTCCCACTCTCAACTGATCAAATAAAGTATCTAAAAGACTGGAAATTCGCGCATCAGCAGAAGACAGAAAACATTCAAAAGATGGATGAACGATTGGTGTTAAATCTGTCAAAAGTAAAAGATGAAACTACTCAAGAAATAGCCCGGGTGTTTCAAGCTGGCCAAAATTTAAGAGGATATAATTTAAAAGACGTAAAGCGATAGATGCCCGACTGATATTGACAATAATCGGATGTCGTGAGCTAATTGTCGTTGTGTAAAAGACTTACCAATAGGAAAAAACATGGACGTTTCTAAAGATCAACATATTAAAATTAAGCTATCCAAATCAGGCCACAAAATTCCGATTATTAATCAGATCCATCTTCACAGTGCTTACAATCCAATCAAAGAAGCTGAAACCATTTTTAAAAAAAATGAAGAGCAGATTAAATCAAATGCTAACCTTCTTGTTTTAGGTCTTGGCTTTGGATATCACGTAATTGAATTCGCTAGAAATTTGCGCTCTATATATGGAGAAGATTTTAAAATCTTTGTATTAGAACCAGGTGTCGAAATTTACAATTACTACCTGGAAATTAATGAAACGAGAGATCCAAACATTGCAATTATCGCAGGCAGGGATATCAAATCAATATACGAAGACCATGATCTAATTGATTTTTTATTAAAAAAGCCAGCTGTTATATCACACCCTGCCAGCTTCAACCTTCACAATGATTATTTTACTAAGTTTTTAAAATACTCAGCCCCCAATACACTAGGGGAAATCTCTGGCTCCATGAGAAGTAGAGAGCTAAAAGAATATATAGGCGAGTATCATCAAGATAGTGGTTTTGATGAGTTTTTGCATACAGTTAAAGAAAAACATATCCACAGTGAGCCACTTGATTTCTTCTTCTTAGCATTGAATGAAATCACAAGGGAACACGACTGCGGTGGGAGAGATAACCAATGAAAGAAATTCTAATTATTAATTTAAAAAGACTCGGGGATGTTATGACCACGGGTTATATTGCAAGCTCTCTTAAAGATCGTTTTCCGCAATCTAAAATAACTCTTTTAACCTTTAAAGTTAATAAAAAGGTCGCTGAAAAAATTGAAAATATTGACCACTTTACATATATCGATCGCGAACATTTATTAATGCTAAAACGCAATCGAATTTTCAATGCTTCGCTTCTTGTTGATAGCTTTAACAATCAGCTTCGTGAGCTTAAAAATACGAAGTGGGAGATTGTATTCAACTATACAAATGATCCAGTCTCTTCATATCTCACTTCATTTTTTGAAAGTGAAAGTTTTTGTGGAATAAAGCACGGACAACAATCAAATATCATTCATTCAAGCAAGGCGTCCCTTTATTTGAATGAAGTTATGCCAAGCTATAAATACACACCACTTCACTTGCAAGATGTTTACTCTCTAATTGCAAATGTTGAAAAATCAAATAATTATGGGCTCAAGTCAGTGGCAAGCAATGATGAGCTTTGCAAACAAAAATTTTCATCGCTAACAAAGAATGAAGATGGCGAAACAACAAGATATACAGTTGGCATTCAACTAAAGTCATCAAGTGAGTCCAAAGATATAAGTGTTGAAACAATTATTGGTCTGATCAAACTAATGAGAAAAGAAGAGCGATTTCTCCCTGTTCTATTAATTGCCCCTTGTGACAAAGAAATTGAGGCATCAACACATATTAATAAATTCTTTGATAATGAGCTGATTACAATTGAGACTGATTTCACTGCTCTACCTTCAGTTCTAAAGAACTTGGACTACTTGATAACTCCTTGTACCGCCATAAAACATGCTGCTGATCTTTGTAAGACTAAAGTTCTCGAAGTCTCAATGGGAAATGCTCCCATTTTTAAGCAAGGGACAATTGGAGAAGGAAATTTAATCCTATCCCCTATTACATTGTACCGTCCATGCGTCACACCCAAAGACCAGAGGTCCCAAGATGATTTTGCTGACTGCAAGGCCATTGTTAAAAGCCAAGATATTTTCTATGCATTAAACACTCTACACGACCCAAAATACCATGCTCCAGAAAGATACTCTCAGAACTTAACTTTATACTGTGTTCGAAATGTTGGTGAGTATATTTGCTATGTCCCTATTGCTGGAGATTTTAATGTTCACCTCGAGTTAACAAGAATCTTTGCAGCTGAATATAGTCTGCGACTTCTAACAAACTTTAAGGGTGATGGATTTAAGGAACATATTAGAACTCTATTCAAAGAAGATGAATTAAAATGCTGGGCTGATGCGCAGAAAACGTCAGTGACATATTATCTTCGGTTAATATTAACAACTTTAAGAAATATCAAATCATCTCAGGTCTCACAAAAACAATCGAAGGAATTTATTGATCGCTTCACTCTACTCATTGATGGAGGTGATAACGACCATCTCACTTCAGTTGCTCTCAATATGTTTAGAGGTGAAGTCGAAAATATGCATGTGAAATCAGTAGAGCAAAATAGAGAGCGAACAGAGAGACTACTATATGGTTTGAAAAATAATCTTCAGACACTAAATACCTGCATAGACGATTTTATTGTCTACAACAAACGGGCACAAATACTTAGCACCAACAAAGTTGGTGAAATAAGTTACTAAATTCGCTGAGCTTACCCAGCTTAAGTATCAGGAGGATACATGAGCACACCTATTAATATTGAGATCTTTAATGCTCTTGAGGAAATAAAGGGAAAAACCACTCAAAACAAAGAGCTTACAGAGCAAGAGATGCAAGTACTTTTTTTAGCGGCCTTACTAGAAGAGGATGCCTAGATGAGCCAGAATCAAGAAAAGAAAAGCCACACTATTTGCATTGTACAGACAACGCGCATTGGGGATGCAATCCAAACCCTTATGGCCGCAAGAGAGCTCAAAAGGCAGCACCCTACAGTAAAATTGATTTTTGTAGGAAGAAAGTCATTTTGTGAGCCGCTTTCTCATAATTTCAAAGATATCTTTGATAAATTCTATCTATTTGATCGAAGGGAATTCTTCTACAGTAAAACTGTCAAAAAACCAGACCTAGCTGATGTAAGAAATAATTTAAAAGATTTCTTTTCACAGTTTGAAGAAGATGAAATTGATGTTTGTATCAACCTCTCATTTTCCAAGACATCAGGCTACCTTACAAGTCTCATTCCTTGCAGACATAGATTGGGACTTTGGAGAGACAAGCTAAGCAATTTGATGGTTTTAGATCAATGGAGCCAATACGTTTATTCAAATGTTATGCGCGGAACAAATTGTCCATTTAACCTCGTCGATATTTATCGATTTATTTTAGGTGCAAAAAGTGAGTACCTGCTCCCTCATAAACCTAAAAAACCTGAAAAAAATATTGTTGTACATCCTTTTGCTTCCAATGCGAAGAAGTGTTGGACTCCAAATAAATGGGTTGAACTAATATATCAAATTCTAAAAGACAACCCTGAGTACAAAGTTACAATCATGGGCTCTGGGGCTGATACTGAAAATGCTGATCAAATCACCTCGAGCATTGTTCTAGCAAAATATACGCAAAGAATAGATAATGTTGTTGGAACAACCTCTATTAGAGAAATCCAGGATACGATATCAAGGGCCTCTCTTTTTCTGGGCCATGATTCAATGGGTGGTCATCTTGCAGCCTTTGAGGGAGTAAAGACGATCACTCTCTCACTCGGTTCAGTTCGCCCGCATGAAACAACTCCCTATGGGGACAAAAATATCAATATCACCCCTAAGGTAAAGTGCTTTCCGTGCAATTTGACTGATAAATGCCAACTACTGCCTTGTCACGGAGATATTAGTTATCAACTCGTTAATTATGTTGTAAATGCCTCTCTCGCAGGTGTTGATGTTAATGAGAAGGTGTTGCGAGAAAACGTACCTGAGTGCCATTTAGGTTCTGCAAATATTTACGTCTCTTCACTTTGCGCGTCTGGTATTTGCCTCGACACTGTCATTAAAAGCGAAACATCAGTCGAGGATACCTTTAAGGTCCTCTACAATATCATTTGGTCTTATATCTTTGAGTCCAAAGAGTTAAACCTACCCTTTCCTAAATTAAACGAAAACACATACCAACACCTCGTTAATTACAGAAAAGGAATTGAAAGTCTATTTGAGCTAAATACATTTGGAGAGAAATTCTCAACCTATATTTTGCAAGATGCTCAACTAGAAAAACCTCCCATTGAAAGAATAAAAGAAAACTCTGATAAGCTCCAAGAAATTGATACTCTTAGTTTTCAACTTGGTGGGATTTATCAACTCATTTGCCCCATAATCGATTATTTCCATGTAAAGAAGGCCTTTCTAAAAGGCCATAGTATTTTAGAAATTTCTCAAAATGCGATTCTTTGCTACAGAGAAGAAAACCATATTAGCTCAATCTTACATGAACTGATTGATTCCACATTGAAAGAAAACAAAGATGTGAAACCAAAGTCTGAAACGACTGAAGCAGTTAACAATTAGGAAAACAACATGGCCCAGATCTCACTAAATGCAAAAAGACTTCAAGATATTTTTGAAGCAGAAACGACATTAAATCAAGTTCTAGACTCTGTGTTACACCGATACGCCACTGACGAAGATGTTATCTCATCAGTTTTAGTTGATGGCCAAAATGTTGGAGATGGTGAATCATCACCTTTTTGGGAGAGAAAATTAAGTGAGTTTGGAGAAATTGATATTTCTTTTCAAAATAAAATTGATCTTGCCTTTGATGCTCTAGCAGCTTGTCCTGACTATATAGATACAATCATTTTGCGAATTAATAAGCTAACAGGGCACTATAATAAAAATGAGATTGACCAAGCCAATAGCTGCTTTGCACAGGTGGTAGAATCTCTTGACCTTTTTGTGCAACTACTGGCTAATGTCCATCATACTTTAAGAACAAAATACAATAAAAGACTAAGTTCAAATAAAACCTTTCATCAGCTAGAAATTCACCTACTTGCAATCATGAAAGCACTTCTTCCCGCAAAAGAGAAAAACGACCTAATCATGCTTTGTGACTTGCTGGAGTACGAACTAGTAGATAATCTTACTCAGTGGAAAATCAATGCCATTCCCGAGTTAAAAAATGCAAAGCTAGACTAACTAGAAGGCAAAACTACACTTTAAAATTAACTGCTAAGCACCGCTGTTTTCTATCGGTGTATACCTCTGCATTTACCAACAAATCCAGTTTTTACTTCAATAAAGTGCAAACTGAAAATGAAAACGCAAAGGCGTGGTACCAAAAATGGCAAAAAATATCATCTTCTAAAAAACATTTTCCGATTAAAATCCTCCACTGCCTAAAAATTGAAGGCCTCTTTAAAAATAAATTCTTAACAATTCCGCAACTGATTCTTGGAAGTGAGGAATTTAAATCATTTGAAACTGTTATCTTTATTGTTCATCAGAAGGGTATGAAAAGCTGCTCGGCATGTATTTATGAAAATAAAACGTTTACTGAGTTTCAAGTTAGTACTTCACTATTTAATCGCGTTTCTAAGACCATTAAAAAAAGTAAGAAAAATGTTTTCGCTCAAAATGATTTCAAAACAAAAAAAATCCCAATTATTGGTAATACATTTGCATTTACTAATTCGCTTTCAAACTACAATACAATTACTTTCTTGACTCGAAATGACTTTCTACCTTTTTCAGAAAATGATGTGGAATCATTTTCATACCTCAAAACGGTTTTTGAATCTCTAGTTACCCCCATCATTAAAGTTCAGCATATCAATTTCAATGAAAAACTTTTGAAAGAGGTGATTAATCAGTTTCCAACATCCATTAATATTTCAACAAAGTCTGGTGATAAGCATTTTTATTCAAATAAATCTTGGAATAATAAAGATGCCGAAGTTCCCATAAAAGGGATTTACCACTTAAGCTCCAATAAGGACCTCATTTTTTCAACGGCCACTGAGAATAACGAGGACCTCATTAGTGATATCCATCACTTTAACCGAATTTCACTACTTGGCGAGCTTCTCAACACCCTAAAGCATGAACTCAGCAACCCACTATTTGGTCTTAAACTATATTGTGACATGCTAGAAGCCGATACCGGTGATATTGAGTTGAAAGAATCATTGCAAGATATTTCTTTCAATGTACAAAGATGCAATGAAATTATCGAAATGTTTTCAAAACTTTATACTGACAAAAATCAACTCGAAGTTGTAAGTCTTAAAAAAATTATTAACGAGAGCCTTACACTAGCAAAAAGTGAAATACGTTTTCTTAAAAAAAATGTCTTGTTCCATCAAAGCTTAAATGACGATCCGATTCTAATTAATACTAATCCAACTTGGATTACCCAAATATTATTCAACCTCTTAATCAATAGTGCTCAGGCCATAAATAACCGCACGGGCAAGAAGAGTTTTGATATTTTAATAACAGTAGAAAAAAACTTCGATGATTCAATAATTGAAATCACAGTTGACGATGCAGGGCCTGGAATAGATCCAAATATTTTAGAAAACCTATTTAAGCCATTTTGTACCAGCAAAAAAAGTGGTACAGGGCTAGGCCTTGCAATTTGTAAAAATTTGTCTCAAAAGCTAAGTGGTAACCTGATACACCTTGGAGCTGGCACTCTTGGCGGTAGCTCATTTGTGCTAAAACTACCGATTAACATGGAAGATAATTATGAATGTACTAATAATTGAAGATGAGATTCTGATTCAAAAATCGCTCCTCAAAATAATTGGGGCCAAAGGCCATTCATGCATTGGCACCTCACTGGGAAAAGAGAGCATAGAGCTAATAATGAACAATGAGTTTGATCTCATTATTTGTGACCTCATGCTGCGAGACACAACCGGTTTTGATATTATTGAGGCCACTAAAGTTAAATTATCCCCTGCGGAAATTTCACAAAAATTTACAATAATCACTGCTTATTGCTCAGAACAAGTTCTAGAGAGGGCAAGAGGGTATGGATGTCGTGTTTTCGAAAAACCCTTTGTCGATCTCATGAAAACAATTGATACTATGCTATATCCAAATAAAATAGTGGAAAAAAAATATGAGTTCGAAGAAAAAAGTACTAATTGTTCTCAAGCCTGAAGTTGTATCTCCCTATAGAAATTTATTGCCGAATTTATCACAGTGGCTAAAAAGAAGAGGCAAAGAAATTCTATTCCTAGAATTTGAGCTGCCACGACTTGAAAAAATATTCTCCGCCAAGGTATTAGATTCATTTGAATACATACAAGAAAGCGACATCTTTAGTAAGTCTGATCTTGTTGTTACGCTGGGAGGAGATGGAACTCTAATTGGCGCTGCTAGAAATTACAAAAAGTCGAAGTCCCCAATCTTCGGAGTCAATTTAGGCAATCTTGGGTTTCTAACAGAATTTGGAAAAAATAACCTCTACGATGGTCTTTCAGATTTTTTTGGAGGTAAACTTCCTCAAGGAAAAATTGACTTATATAAGGTTCAAGTTTTCAGAAATGGCAAAAAAATATTTCATGGTCAGTTTGTTAATGATGCTGTCATCTCAAAAAATGACATCGCAAGAATGTTTTCTTTAAGTATTGAAAATGAAGAGGAACATATTGCAAATGTATCTGGAGACGGTTTAATTATTAGTACTCCAATCGGGTCAACCGCATATTCACTAGCGGCAGGAGGACCCATCGTTCACCCTGAGGTCAAAACGATTTTGCTAACCCCTATTTGCCCTCACTCCCTTAACCACAGGCCGCTCGTAATTCCCAATGACAAAAAAATATTAATTCGACTTCTTGATAAGAAAGAAACAATTACACTAACTCTTGATGGCCAATCATTTTTTTCACTTGAGCACAATGACCTTATACAAATTGGGAAAAGTCGCGGACACGGGGTACTTTATGTTCAGAATCCTGAAAAAACATATTACAGTACCTTGAAAGAAAAATTTGTTCATGGCAGAAGAAATTTAAAATAATTCAAACTGATCCCAGTTTGGATTTCAAGTGAGTGGATGACGAGGAAGGCGTGTAGCACACTCCGACGAGGAATACGCCACTTGAAATTCAAACTGAGATCAGTATACTAGTCGGTTACTGGGTGTTCGCTTAGCAAGTCCGAATGTCTTGAACGATATCGTTTTAATGCAATAACGACTATCTCATCAATACTCATTTCAGATTTATCTGCCATCAGGTGAATACAATCAACAATTTCAGATTCAATCTTTACCTTTAATTCTTTCAATTCGCCTTGATTGTGTTTTTGAGATCTCATTGTTCACTTCCTATATTTGAAATAACTTTAATTGCGCTTTTTTTTCTAAGGCTAACAAGTGCTTCAGTAATTTGATAATCAAGCAGTGGACACTTATTATATAGCTCACCGACATTAGAATAGTCTGAGAGTGTAAAAAGAATTTCATATTCTTCTGCACTAACATCACTTCCGTCAATCAAAAAGCCATCATCAATCTGTAAGATGATGCCATCACTAGGCCTTAGACTTTTTGTATTCGTATACTTTTTAAAATCAGAAGCCACTTTTTCTTTCAGCTTACTTAGTGATTTTCTGATATTTTGTGGTGTATCTCCAATAATCTCAGGCTCTATGATAAACCCTATTTTCCTTCCTTCGCACTCATCAATATATATATTGAGTAGTGATTTCTCACCAATAGTCCCATTAAACTTGCATGATAGAATATTTCCATCCTCAATGAGGACCATCCCTAAAATCTGCTTCGAGTCAGGATTTACCACATTGATCTTTCCTGTAAAATGAAAAGAACATTGCTCTTCTAGAGTATCAAATAAAGAGTTTATAAAAACCTCTGCAGTCTAATTCATAAGTTTGTTAAAAATCTTTGAAATAGTTCCCTTTTTTTCTTTGGCGCCCACCTCTTTAACAAGCTTGTTAGCAACTTGCACATAAGACTTGTAAACGCTCCTATCTTGGAACTTCTCATTTGCCATGTATGGTTTACCTTCATCGGCAGATAATCTCAATTCCAGCTCAAGTGGAATGCTGCCGAGATAATTTGTTTCAAGCTTCTCACATGCTTTCTCTACACCACCACTTCCAAATATATCATGCTCATTTCCACATGAAGAACAAACGAAGGTGCTCATATTTTCAACCATTCCCAATATATTAACATTAATTTTCTTAAACATATTGAGGCCCTTGGTTGCATCAAGCAAGGCCACATCTTGAGGAGTCGAAATCACAACGGCTCCATCTAGCTCTAATGTTTGAGCAAGAGAGAGTTGCATATCCCCTGTTCCAGGAGGGAGATCAATAATTAAAAAATCGAGTTTTCCCCAAGAAACATCAAATAAAAACTGCTTTAACACTCCGCCTAGCATAGGTCCTCGCCAAATAACTGGATCGTGCTCTTCTACGAATAGACCAAAGCTAATAAATTGAACTCCATTTGACTCAAGAGGGAGAATTTTTTGTTCATCGTTTACTTTTGGTTTTTCAGTTCGCTTACCAAAGAGCATTGGAATGGATGGTCCATAAACATCTGCATCCAAAACGCCAACTTTATATCCTGCATTTTTTAAGGTCACAGCTAAATTTGTAGTAAAAGTTGATTTTCCAACTCCACCCTTGCCTGAGGCAACAGCGATTATGTGATCAACTTGCTCAAGTTTTTTCTTGGCCGGAAGTGAACCTGCATGAGAATGAGGGGCAGCTTTTGGCTCAGACTGCTCTTTTTGTTCCGTTTGCTCACCAGTTAATTTTTTTTCAGTAGAGGAAGAAAGAATATAAATATCATCTACCGAGCAAACTTGACTTAGGCACTCAAGCATTGCTCCTTCCATTTCCTGCTTTTCTTTATTAGGTATTCCATCCCTTTTATACTTTACAACCAACTCATCACCCTTGAATGTTACACTTTCAATTCTATCTTCATCTGCGATTGAGGCACCTGTGCAAGGGTTAATAACCTTTCCCAGAAGCTCTGTGGCTTGTGCATCCATATAATTCCTCCAAAACAAAAATCAAGGCTAATACCATATCTCATTGCCCCTATGGGGGCAATGGAGCCTGCACAGCAAAATGTACTATTTCTGTCAGTTAAGTCTCAGAGTAAATTAGTTGGTCCACATTTCTTAGCTTTCCAGCAAAAAAAGGCAAATGGAACAAAATACGGCTAGATTCAAATTCTTTTTCAACTTATTATAATTAAACAGACTGATTTTTTCAGGAGTAACTTTTGTGGCTTCACATAGGAAAATAATTTTAATTAACCCCAGGTTCCAAATTAGGTTTAGCCTATTTTTGTGCTCATTGGTTTTTATATCAAGCTTGATGTATCCAGCTGTAATTTACGGACTTTTGGAGCACATCATTCCCGCTGACAAGCTTGCTACAATAGAGTTCAAGGTTTTTGCCGCCTTGGGTTCAATGCAATTAGTGTTTATACTACTAGTGTTTCTGGTCTCTATTGTTCAGAGCCATAAGATAGCTGGACCTATGTTTAAACTAACTAAATCATTGAAAGACATTGCGGCAGGTGGACCACCCCAGAAGATCTTTTTCCGTAAAGGTGATCAGTTTATGGAAGTGGCAGAAGCTTACAATAATGCCGTAGAAAAAATGACACAAGAACATAACGATGACTTCGCTTATTTGTCTGAAGTCTCTTCTTATATAAATAATCTTTCACTCGTAGTCCCCGAGGACAAAAAATCAGTACTTGGTGAAATAAATACCAAGCTAACTGAAATCCAGGAAAGATTTAAAGCAAAGTAATCAAAATAGTGAGCTCTATTTGCAGGAGGCAATTTGGGTTTAAGAAGCTTTTCAGCATTAGCAATATTGTTAGTTTATATGCTGCCAACTCTTGCAGCAGGTGTAAAAAAACAAGAAATGAGCAGTGAGCACACCTCACCTAATACAGCACTTACAAAATCCGAAATTTACCTATCTAAAAATTTAATTACAATTCTGGATAAACTAAATAACGGCACAGCTTCTTTAAATGAAATTAATCACTGGCTTCTCAAGACAAAGAATAGCTCACTTTTCTCTGAATACCGCAGAGGGCTTGCCCAACTAAAAAAAATTAAACAAATAGAATCAATTAATAGTTTTAAAAAAATTTGTGAACCTATAATAATACATAGCAACTCCTCAAAACGAGTCACTCATTTTCAGGAAAAAGGAAAGGAGTTATGTCGCTTAAAACTATTAACCCTCAGCGCTGCTAAGTCACACAATGAATACCTGAGCGATTTTTTAGTCTCGCAAATTAATCACTTTATTTTTTCCTCCAACGAAAATATCAAAAATGCTTTTGTTCGAAAAATAAAGTCGAATTCCCACCTACGAAAAACGTTGAAACCTTTTATAAAACTTAAGGTTTTAAAATCGACTAGGGATGTTGATAAAAAAATTCTAAGATCAATTGGTGTAAGTTCCATCAAAGTCAAAAAAGAAGTGAAGAAAGAAGACATGAAAGAATATGTCACATATGACAATATGTATAAGAACTTGAAAGAATCTATTAGAAATAGTGATGACAATACAAATGACCTTCATACTCTTGTAAAAGACTATATTGATGTTGTTTCAAAGGCACCTAAGAAATATTTAACCTCAAAAGCCTCTAAGAACATTTTTACAATGGGAAAAATGTTGAGCTCCAGGGCAAGATATAAGGCATCTCAGAATCTCTTTGAGTATGGAATCAAAATTGCCCCTTCTTCATCAAGAGAAGAGTTCATTTTCCGAGTTATGTGGATCTATTTAAGACAAGATAAATTTAAAAATGCAAATTTGATTATTAATAGGTATCGACTTCACAATAAGTTTAAGAAACTTAATCCCAAGCTTCAATTTTGGATGGCCTTCACCATGGAGTCTATCAGTCAAAGAAAGCTTGCGTTAAAATACTACAATCACTTAATAGAAGAGTCACCTCTGTCTTATTACTCAATCGTTTCAACTATGAGGCTAAAAAGTGAATTCAGCGGCAAAGGTAAAGCCAGAATTCATTCAGTGCTAACTGACAACTCTGCCTTCATAAAAACAAAAGATTCCAATTTTTCTTCACAATATAGAAATAGATTAAAATTGATCAGGCTTTGGTCTCTAACCAAAAATGAATATTTTCTCACCAAAGAAATTGAAAATACAAAAAAGTTCTCAAACTCTTTGATCTTGAAAAATGCATCACATCCAGACAAAAACCTCCACCAATTGCTCCACTCTCAAAAATTATTAGATATTTCTAATATACTCCGAAATAATGATGAGCACTTACTCAACTTTAAGCTGCTCTTTTCGGCCATGAGATCTGGAGATCTAAAAGTTAGTGATCAAGTGAGTAAGAATCTATTTCCCATAAGCTACCTGCAGAAAGTAAAGCAATCTCTCCAAAACTCAGGCATTGATCCCCTATATATCTTGTCACTGATTAGACAAGAGTCAGCCTTTGACCCTAAGGCCAAATCTCCAGTAGGAGCTAGAGGGCTTATGCAATTAATGCCTTCTACTGCAACTATTTATAACAAGAACGTCAGAAAGAGTGAGCTCTATAACCCTTCAACCAATATCAAAATTGGTATTAAGTATCTCAAAAAACTCTCAAAGCAATTCGAAAATAATTGGGTTTATATTCTAGCTGCCTACAACGCTGGCGAGAATAGAGTTAAGAGATGGGAAAAAAATATAATGTCAGCTAATTCAAATATCTTAGTTAATATAGAAGATATTCCCTTTAATGAGACCAATAATTACGTGAAGTATATTTACCGAAATATCTTTTTCTACAAGCTCTTCGAATCAAATCAGAAAAAAGACCCTCATCTTGTTCAGCTTTTTGAAAAGTAACAGCTGAAGATCCCATACCCCCAACCTTATCGTTGCCCTTACCATTATACCTCGCCTTCGCCCTCGCCCTCGCCGACCAAACCGCGCGGTCCATTCTCGACACATACTTTACATTTTATTCTCGATACATGGTTTACACTTTTTAAGGTACTGCAAACAAAGGGGGTTGCATGCCTTGGAAGGAATCTTCGGTTATGAATGAAAGAATGAACTTCGTTATGAGAGCATTAGATGGTGAGAAAATTACTCAGTTATGT
>JABIHA010000022.1 GCA_018649885.1 Bacteriovoracaceae bacterium | reverse complement strand
CTATTTAATAATAAACTCAAACAGTGGGAAGACTACTATAACTTCGATCGTCCACACGGTGCACTTGACGGACAGACACCATATGAGAGATTAAAGCAAAAGAAGAAGTTAGCGGTGTAACCCTTCTATCTGAGCATTACACCCCTAGCACCGTGACCAATATTTCCACAAATTTTTCAAAAAACCACCGGCCCCACGAATCGAACATTCCATAAAAGCAACTACCACAATAATCAAATTCCGCTAGAACACGTCATCGATAAAAAACCCCACTCATTTTTAATTTTACGTCTCGATAGAAGGCGCCTGCAAAACCTAGCAAACTCCACCAAATTCCCCAGCGCCGTGAACAACATACCGAGAGAATTAGTTCCACAAGAAATTGCCTTGATGACACCCCCTTGCAACGACCACGTTAATCAGGCCCAGCTAAAGCACAGCATAGATAGAAACCCTCAATCATTTTAATTTTTACGCTTAAGCTACTGGAAATTTTCTTAATATCCTGGATTTTTTTCACTACAAAGCAACTACCACCACAAACAAAAAAATAAATTCCCTTACAATTGAAACAATTCCATTCCTAAAACCAAAAAAGGGTCCAATGCTGGACCCTTCTATGTATTTACGGAGTAATTATTTTACTGAACTGGAAGAGCTCTTACATCTTCAACTATTTCGTCAAAAACATTTGAAACACAACGCATTTCATTGTCATAACTATTTTTTGGATGATTGCCAGGTACCGAAATTCTCTTTTCTGATAATCTTTCGTTTTTCTTAACAATCTTTTTAAGTAGTAGATACTCATCTACAGTTAATTGAACCTGAATCCCAAGTTCTTTTTTAGCAAGCCTAACTGCTCTATTTGAAACTGGAGCATAATTTTGTGCCTGAGTAAAAAGTCTAGTTGCTTTAGCTTGGGCCTGAGTAACTTGTGTGCGTTCCTGCGCCATTCTTGAATCGACTTGAGCAATCAATTCACTTTTATATCTGTTAATTTCTATGCTTTCCATAGTTGTTGCTGCTTGAAGGCTCATTTTTAGTTCGCGAAGATCTCTAATTTTTTCATCCAAACGATTGGCCAAAAGAGTTGCTTCACTATGAGCTGTATCAGCTAATGCAGACAAACGTGCATCTTCAGCGTGATTGAAGCCACCCGAAGCTGCTCTGTATGCACTAAGAGCTAAGCTATATTTTTCATACTTTCTTCCTATTGTATCAGCCTTTTCTTCAAAGTTTACTGCTCGCTTGCAAGCAAGTTCAAACCTAACATCACGACATGCACGTTTTTCAAGTTCTGCCACAATGATATTGCCATTAGGTGTAAATATATAAGCTTCTCTGGCAAGCACCTTTCTTAGTAGATCAGTTTGTGACCCAAGTTTTCCTGTTAAATTTTTAAATGAAGTCGCATTAACAGCTCCAGCTTTAAAACCAGCTCTATTACAAACAGACCCATGACCACTACTGTGATTATGATCCCATCTAATTACAAATGTGAAATCGATATCCTGAGCAAAGCCAGTCAGGCTAGTGGCAAGTAGCGTACATGCTAGTAAAGTCTTTTTCATGGTAATTCCTCCGAGAATTTATCCCAATCTTTGGGAAAAATAAGTTATTGTCCAATACTGCTGGTTTGTGCCTTTCAGAAGCTTGGAATCGTTAGTAATTTTCATACTCAATTCAAAAAATCGTAGTTGACGTAATAATAGCGTTTTTTTTAATTTGGAATTTGTAAACTTCAGCTTGGACAACAAAATTATAGATTGTTTACGAAATAGTGGATAATTAACCACCGAAAATGACTTATGTGTTTAAACTTTTTACAACTTTGAAAGAAATAGCCTTACATGCCCCATGATTTCATTAGATTTCTCAAGTAAAAGGAAGTGACCGGCGACTCGAAAATGGATGTGTTTTGAGTTTTTTAACTTTCGGGCTATCTCTACACTTTGATAGCTTGGGGTCAGGAAGTCTGAGCCACCACTAAGAATTAAAACCGGTTTATGGATGTCTCTAAGGTGATGATATACGGAGTGGGCATCTAGCTCTTGTACTAATTTTAAGATAAGAGGAAAATTGGCCTTATTAAAGATATCATTTATAAACCACTCAGCGATGATTTCTAAGTCTTCATTTTTCCACCAAAATTTTAAAAAGCGGCCTAACATTACCCTTATTTTTTTGATGTCTTTGATTTTGCAAAGAAGATCAATATACTTACTAGAAGCGAGCACCTTATCGATCACCTCATGGAAATACTTATGTGAATAAGGATGTCTAAAAAGAGGCTGAAATGCGGTCTCGAGAGTGTGGCCATGGGTTCCATTTAATAAAATCAGTCCATCCACCATATCTTGGTGATGACTGGCAAACTCTAGTGAAACTTGAACCCCCATACTCCAGCCAGCGAGGATCACGCGCTCCACGCCTTCATTGTCGAGTATCGCCTTAATATCCTGGGCGTGTCTGGTAATAGAAAGATCGGTAATTTTTTGAGGTGTCTCTGAATCAAATAGCCCGCGGTAATCCCAACAAATTAATTTATAGTCAGAGCTTAGGTAGTCTAAAAATGGTGCCCACGAATAGAGTCGTCCACCTAACCCATTTGCCAGGATCATGACTTTATCACCACTTCCAATGGTCTGGTAAAACAATTGAATACCATCTTTTGAAGAGCAAGTCTTATTTTCAGTGACCTCGGCCCAACGGGTTTCGCTCATGTCAGACATATGACCGGATTGATATGTATTCATACTGCTATTATAAAATAGGATGGGTATTATTGGAAGTAAGTAGTCGAGATGCTAAGTTGACTAGATCAATCAGAAGTTTCTAGAAAAACCCCATATACAGTATATAATAAAGGCAAATGCTCCTGAGTTCATGGTTGCAAAACGTTGCCCTAAAGCACGAGTACCTACTATCAACTCCTCTGCTCTTCCCATTAAAATAGCAAAATTAAATAGTAGTCCCAATCCAAAAAAGATAGGTCCTAGGGGATGATGAGTAGCTGCCTGTACAAAAGAGAATTTAAAGCTATAAAAAAGAGAATGTCCAAGACCACAGGTGGGACACACAATGCCAGTCAACCACCTAAGTGGGCATTTGAGTGGAATCATAGATAGCCACTCTAACGCCTGCCCATCACCTAAGCTGAGAGCATTGACACAAATGATTGTGCTAAAAAAAACTAATGGAAAAATGAATTTATAATTCATCACTGCCGTAATACTTATTGATTAGGCCTTGTTGAATGGCATCGGCAACAATACAGAGCCCAAACACAGATAACATCAAATTAACAAGTGGCTCATTACTATCTTTTAATTCAAGGCCTCTGCAAATATCCTCTGTCATACGGTATTCATGGTAAATATGGTAGAGCCCACAAGTGATAATGGTAAATAAGAACCAGTGAACAAAGCTGTATTTCTCTTCATTAATAATATCGTTAACAGCACCAATTTGAACGTATTGAATATAAATATTAAAAAGACCACAGGTTAGTATTGTAATAACAATATCTTTAACCACAGACCTTATATGCTCACCAGTAATGTGCTCTACCATGCTTGTCTCCAATTTCAATTGCGCTTGCGACTCTTTCGGATTAGATGGGTAAAAATTGAAATTGATAGGTTTTTTATCAACTACTTTCGTTCAAGTAGCAATGGATAGGATTGAATATAGCGAGAATGCAAAATTTTAAAAAGGCTTTCATCTGAATCTCGAATTTCTCCGTAATCGGCCCTATATCCCTTAAGTGCTCTCCCCTCATCTTTGACTTTCACTTTTCTTTCAGCAGCGGTTTTACTGTCAAAATTAAAGCCCTGAAAGTCACTCGCCCCTTTAGCGCCCAGGGTCCTATTTTTGGTATCAACAATACTCTTAGTGAGCTCTTTCATATCCTTTATGGTTTGGTCTTTACTAATTTTTTGATCACTGGGAAGTAAGTCACCGAAGGCCAGGCCTTTAAATTTTGAAGAAGCGTCGCCACCAAGAGATTTTTTAATATGAGCACTAAGGCCTTCACCCAAAAGTGATGACGCCTTATCTAAAGTCATACCTTTTCCCAAGCCGTTCTTTAAAAGCCCAGCTGCTATATCTCTTGCGGGCCTCATTCTAGCGCCAAATTTGGCAGCACTTGTAGCAGAACCAAGGGCGCCATTAAAATTGCCACTAGAAAGTGCGTCCACAGAATCAGTTGTGCTTCCCAGTGTTTTATTCGCCCACGAGGGAAAGTTTAACCCCGCACTAACCCTTGACACTCCTTCTTGTTCTAAGCTGTAACATGAATTGGTTTTCAAACAATCACAAGCTGAATCGCCCACAAGACTAGAGTCAACACAGCCATCAGCAATTACAGAATTACTTGTCTCCCCTTCAGGCAGTACTCTATGATGCTGTTCTTTTTCAGTACCTTCATCAAGGTTATTTCCCTGTAACTTTGTTAAATCAGCAATCAAGCGATCATACTGCTCAATTCTTTTTTTGATTTTTCCTTGTTCAACGGCAATGACAATATTGCTGGGAATAGAAAGTCCTGCCACAACCCACAAATAAACGGCCCGGCTATAAGACATTTGCATAATGCCAGCAACTACATTTTTCATAGACATCAAAAGTACAGTAATGCCAGCAACAGGAAGAAGAATTTTAGTGAAAATTCCTCCGATTTTTTGCCATCCTGAAGATTTCACTTCGCTTTGATTTGTAGAAGCCCCTTCGAGAACCGTGGCATCCGCTCCTTCGTAGGTTTCAGCATGTGCTCTTGCAATTAAAACTCCCTCAAAAATTTGTGAAACTCTTTTTAAAGAAGATGAGAATTGACCAAAAATGCTCTGATCCGGCATACTCTTAAAAACTTTGTTTGCCGATTTGTACTCACCAATAGATGGAGAGCTATTTTTCCCCTTTAAAAGTCCCATCCACTCTTTGTAGGCCATATAGCTTTCAATTGGTGTTTGGTCATTTTTAATGAGAGATCTATTGCTATAAGCTAACGCCGAAAAAAGCATTTCATCTTCATCATGCTTTTGATTTAAGGAAGTGGCAGCACAAGCAGCACCAGCGACACCGTTTCTGATATTATCCACTAATTGTGAAACCCAACCTGCAACAGGAGTGCTATCTTTAGTGGCCTCAACTGTGGCTATAATCGCTGCGGCCGTATAGGTGGCACTCACAGCTGCCGTCAAAACTTGCTTGAAAATGAGCATCTTCTTAGTGTCCTCGTGCAGACCCCTCGCCTGCTCAAGTCCTTCCAGTTGCAAATTATAATCACCGCCGGAGCTAATGGTCACTTTCTCTTGATAGAGAGTCGCCCTAGTTTGAATTTTATCGTAGTAAATGGCCAAATTGACGATCTCGCCTGCAATATGTGCAAGAGAGCCAATAACATAAACACTAGATGAGGCATTTTGAAATACTAACTGAGGACATTTAATAAGCAGCATCGTTCCAACACCTGATGAAACTAATAGACTAATGTAGCTAAGAACATCGGCTGCCTTCGCCGTATTCTGAGTGCTCTCCATTTCATAGGTTTTTGTGGTGGAGACATCACTGGACTCCTCAGTAACTGCTGAGTCATCAAAAGCTCCCTCAAGCTGCTGCTGAGTACTTACTTGATCCTTAGCGCTACAATTTGATAAGTGCGGAGAGAGGACACTCATTTGAAAAATGAGTGTCCCTAAGAGTAATTTCCGTAAGGTCTGAATGCCATAAACCATTTTTGCAATCCCCATTGACTGGTTTCTCTCTCGTGCTTCTATTGTCATCCCAAACTAGTACCCGAGCAATATTCTCAATAGTTTTCACCACTTAAATCCACTGTCCATGCCACAAAAAGTTGTCAAATTTGACTTGTGCTTCCAACATTTGGGAAAATAAAAGCAGTGAAATATTTATGTAATCTAATTCTTGTAGGCCTTTGGTTTATCCCCAATGCCAGCGGCCACCCAAGTTATATTGGGGAGGGACAGCCAAGCTGTGTCAGCTGTCACGTCAATCCAGCTGGCGGAGGAGCGCTCTCTGATTATGGGAGGGCGATGTCGGCAAGCTCCCTGTCCACTAAAATGCTCTTTTCTGAAGAAATTAGCGAAAGTGATATTGAGTCTTATTCAGGTTTTCTTTGGAAAACAAAACTTCCCAGGTGGTTTAGGCCCGAAATTAACTATCAAGGCCACTATATTAATCGCGCCATGGGCAGACCCCAGTCTGAATCTGAATATGTTCATCAATTCCTTGAAGCAACAGTTGTCAGCCAACACCTAAAAAACGACGCTCTCACTTTCGTTGCCAGTGCAGGAGTTACTCCTGCCCGCAAAAGATCAAGTAAATATCAAGAAAAAGTTCACCACGAATTAATTTCAAGAAACCACTACGGCCAAATCAAACTCACACCAGGCACCTTCTTAATGGCGGGAGCAATGGAGAAAATCTACGGCCTTAGGGTTGGTGACAAAAGTACTTTTTCAAGACAAAGAACAGGGATCGCCTTTAATGATCAAGTTCACGCAGTGGCACTACTACTTCATGATCAAAATATGGATACTGGTTTTCAAATCCATGCTGGAAACCTCTACCAAGAAAAAAAATACCGAGAACAAGGTGCCAATTTTAGCTTTGAATTTGGAGAAACGAGATTTTGGCGAATTGGTCTTTCAGGTTCCTATTCTAAATCAGAGACTCTAACAAGAATGATGGGAGCACTCCACTTTAGGGTTTCCCCCGATGATGGAGTTTCACTGATTAGTGAGTTTGGAGTCATTGATACCAATCCAGAGTCTTCTAGAAAGGAGTTTGGTCTTTATGGCCTTCTCAAAGGACAACTCAAAATAACAAGGGGCCTAAATTTTTACACTGCGTTTGAAGTTTTTAATCCAGAGATAGGAAGAAAGGGAGAGAAACTCTACCGAGCGGCCCCTGGGATTCAATTTTCTCCCATACAAAGACTCAGCATAAAAGGCGAGCTGAGATCTCAAAGAGCAACCATACCGGACGCTGTATACAAAGACACATGGGATATGATTACTTATTTAACAATATACATATGAAAAAATTATTTGCACTAGCATTTACAATTACACTAGGCCTTCCTTGTTATGGCCAGAAGAACTATAGCGGAACTTCAAAGTCTGCACGAAAAGCTAGGCTTTTGAAATACCTAAAAAGTCTCCCTCTTGAAGAGAGAAAGAATGTTCTCAGGAAAATAAAAGAAAGAAGAAAAGGTTCAAAGGATCTTCAAAACAAATTTTTAAAAGAGCCAGTACTAAAAAAAGACAATAATTACAATGTTAAAGAGCTGGGAGATGTTAATACGGGAAAAGTTCCTGTAGAAGATGATACCTACTGGGAAGAAAATGTTGAAAAAGATGTAGATCCCTACAATGACTCAATATTTTTTCTTCCTCCAGGAGCAGACGAAAGAGTCTTTAAAAAAAGGCCTGAGAAAGTTCTAAAAACAAGTAAGGATCACTTACTTCGAGATATTGAATACAATTTTTCAATTGGTCTCAAGGCCTGGCAAGAAGAGGTTAATTTTTCCCAAACAGGAGGGGCCACAAAATTATTTACCTCAATTAATAAAGGTGCTTCCGCCGGTATCGGAATCGATTTTCCCCTCTGGTACTACTTTTGGCTCGGGCTAGACGCACAGTTTTTCTATGGCATAGGCGAACTAGGAAGCCAGGAAAGGTATCAAAATTACTATAAGAAAAACAATTCCATCGTGGGTGGTGGTGTTGGCGCCTCACTTGTTTACTCCCCAATTGAATCGAGGGGAGCATTTGGGCTTCACTTAGCAGCAGATTACAGGAAAGCTGATTATGGAGCCCCCACTGGTTACAATATAGAGTTGTCTAATGGTTTTTTGACTTACCCTCAGCTAGAGGGAAGATGGAGCTTTGAAGAAAATGGATTTTTAAGCTCTAAAATAGGAAAACAAGTTTGGTCTCTTCACTACCACTTTAATTTATAGGCCTTCAATCCACACTTTTATAGAGTTTAATTCACTGAGCTCAAGCATTGATCCCTCTGGCATATCCTCTTGATTGGCATCAATACCTGCGCCCTTTAAAACAACGTATATGGATGAGAGAGAGAGCGAGCCTGCTCGCACATAACCTGAATCAATCCAGTCTGCTTCATATTTAAGATCAACATATGATGGATGACAGGCCAAACACTTCCTCTTGATAACAGTTAGAGCGCTTTTATAGCGCTGGTCTGCTTCTGTGTTTTGGATACCACCTATGGCCTCATATTTTTTGTAATCGAGAACAGCTGAATTATCAGAATTCAAACAACTACACAAAAGTAGAGGCAACATGAAATTAATAGTTCTTCTTTTTTCTAACATATTTAATTGGTAGTGTGATAGTTATCCACATCTCATCTTTTACAAATATTTCTTTGTACTTAATATATTCTAAACCATAATCTGAAATTAAAGTTTTAAACTTGGCCACTGCCCGATCTCCCCTAATTTCATAAGTTGCCATTATCTCTCTTTCAATTCCCTTTACAATTAAAACTCCCTTAATTCGACCCTTCTTCCCCCTTCCCTTGAGAAAGGTTGCCACAGGGAATTTTTTTACATTGAGATATCTCTTCGTATGCTGATCTCTTAGCTCCACACCTGTAGTGAGAGTGGTCAGATCCGCCACAATCTTTGAAGTCTGCACCACCTTGCCATCTGTCGCCAAAAAACCTTGAACGTCTTCTATATTTATATTAAAGGTGCCAGCAGGTTTAAGCTCAAATTTTATTGATATGGAGCCTCTAGCGAAGGCCCCTAAACTTGTGCAAAATAAGATCACTGTAAGCAGTATTTTTATCATAAATGGATTTTACCCTATGGGAATTGAAATAAAAACAAAATCCAACCAACCTAGTAGGCCCTATTTTACTTTATTCTAGACCAACCGATACGTACTCATGGGCGCGTTTAAGCTATTGGAACAAAATAATCTTTCTCTAAATCTAATACCAGTGGGTGTTAAAGAGGTTTTTGCGACTGGATTTGCACCATGTCCGCTCTACTATTATTCCGACAATGGTTATCAACTATACAAAGACCAAGGTCATAAGCTTTCAAAAGAAGATTTGAGAGAGCTACTTGTTAGAAAAAGTTGGATCCTCTTTATTAGCTTTGATGACTTTATCATCTTCAAGAACTACTACAGGGAGCAACTCAGAAAGGTCACAAGATCACTTTCTGTGGGTAACTCTATAGGTAATGTAAAGAAAATGACCAATCTCTTAACAATTCATCTGGGAATGATTTATCGTGACCCAACTGATGATGAATCCCTTTCACTGCAATATCAAAGTATTAAAACCCTTATAGGCTTTATTTTAGATAATAAAAAGTACTTACCAGAGCTGTACAAAAGTGTAGAAGAATTTGGTCATTTTTATACTTACTCTCAACCACTTCTTTCATCTTTAATGCTAATGGGGATTCTTCTCCACACCCAAATATTTAATAATAGAGAGATCGAATTACTCTTTATTACCAGTTATTTTAAAGATATAGGTATGGCCTTAGTGCCTCAAGAAAACTATTTAAAGCAAAATCTCACAAGCCAAGAGAAGAAAACTATAAAAAGTCATGGACAAAACTCATTAAAGATCTTGTCAGGCAGAATCTCTCTTGGACAAAACTACAACACCATCATTGCAAACCACCATATTCACTCTCATATTGATGACAATATTAAACTAGTTTCTGATAAGGAGATCATGGGTATTGAAACCCTGTTCCTAGCAATCGCTGACATGCTCACAGCGATGTCTAGTACTAGGCCTTATAGAAAGAGTATGGATATATTTGAATCTCTTAAATACCTTAAAACGCTCGTCTCAAGCGAATACCCTCAAGAGTTTAAAATTCTCGTTCACTTTATTAGTAAGTTTTATCGAAGTAAAACTAAGTAACTCAGTTATACCCAAATCAATCTCATATAAATAAACAAAAAATCTTTACATCACATTCTTTATATTAAAGAATAATATTAGGAAGTTATGGATGACATCTCGTATTCTAAGGAGGGAATCGTGTCTCAAGTTTTTTCTGAAGTAAGCCCCCTAACAGGAATCATTGCAGAAGAACACGTGGTTATAGATTTTGGTGACCATGAAGGTAAGTCAGTACTTGAAGTTTCAGATACTGAACCTGATTTTTACAAATATCTTCTTCAAGAAAAAGAAGAAGGTAATTTTTCAATTCGTAGAGCTAAAGACAAATCCTTCAGACTCTACGTCAATGAAATTATCAATTAGCAAATCTATATAAAAAAGTCCTTTCATTCGAAAGGACTTTTTTATGGGATATCATTTGATAATCTTTAACTTAACCAAGAAGCTTAAGTGCCGACCCTGCGGATTGGTTGGCCTGACCTAACACTGATGTACCAGCATTAGTAAGGATGTTTAGCTTAGTATTGGTTGCAGTTTGCTTAGCGTAATCAGTGTCTCTAATACGCGAATTCGCAGAGCTTAAGTTTTCACTCAAGAACTGTAAGTTGGTAACAGTCGATGCTAATCTGTTTTGAACGGCACCAAGTTCTGCTCTTTGTCCCGAAATATTCGTGATAGCACTGTCTAACTTGGCCAAAGACATTTGAGCGCCTTCTTTTTTATCTACAGAAATTTCATCTACGCCTAACCCAGCTAGGGTTGAATTCGTGACTTGGGCCTTATAATCGATTCTGTCTTCAAAATCGTTGTTATTAATCCCAATTTGAAACTGATACTTCTCTTGTGAGCCGTCTAACAATTTTCTGCCGTTAAACTCTGTCACTTGAGAAATTCTTTGAACCTCTTGCTTCAAGTTTTGATACTCGAGATTCACAAACTGTCTTTCCGAGTCGCCCACTGTATCAGTAGCGGCCTGGATGGATAGTTCTCTAAGTCTGGTCATGATGTTTGAAATTTCATTCAAACCACCCTCAGCAACTTGAATCATTGAAATACCATCGTTGGCATTTCGTTCAGCTTGATTCACCGACCTGATTTGTGACTTCAATTTCTCTGAAATCGCTAACCCGGCAGCATCGTCAGCAGAACGGTTGATTCTAGATCCTGAAGATAACCTCTCCAAAGTCCTTTCCTGGTTCTGATTGTTTACCTGCAACGTCCGTTGTGCAGAAAGCGAGGGGACGTTCGTGTTGATACGTAAACCCATTTACACCTCCTTGGTTTACTCTATCCATACTAGACTCGATCCTAACCTTAGATCGTTAAGCTTCCTGCTTAAAGCGGATTTATATTAGTTGTTAAACCCCATTTACATTCAGGGTTGTTTCAAGAAACTTCTCGGGTGAGGAAATTTTTTCTTAAGGAAAATTTTTCAGTTTATTAAGTAGAATTGAAAAAAAATTGCCAGAATTTGTCAAAAATATGACGTTTGGCTACAAAAAAGCCGGCAATTTAAGCCGGCCTTGTTACCAAAGTCTATACCTGTCTATTATACTTGAACTTTCGAAACCAAATCTGTTAGCCGACTGGCCAATCCTTTCAAAGTCTCAGCTGCATTCTTAGCATCTTGGGCCTCTTTACCTGTTTGTTTAGCGGCTTCTGATACTTGTCCTACATTTTCATTAATCTGGTTTACCCCTTGAGCAGATTCTTTCACTACCCTGGCCACATCAGAAGTTGTCGCCGCCTGCTCTTCAACAGAAGCTGCAATGGTAGATGCAAAAGAGTGAAGTTTTTCAACAGTATCACCAATTTGTCCAATGGCCCCCACTGCACTTTTTGAATCAGATTGAATGGTCTCAATTTTTTTAGTGATATCATTTGTCGCATTTGCAGTTTGCTTGGCAAGCTCTTTCACTTCATTAGCCACTACTGCAAATCCTTTACCTGCTTCACCAGCTCTTGCGGCTTCAATAGTTGCATTGAGTGCCAACAGATTTGTTTGCTGAGCAATTGATGAGATAACTTTAATTACGTTTCCGATCTCATCACTACTCACTCCAAGAGTAGTAATTATATCATTTGTCTCAGTAGCAATTTTGAGTGCCTCGTTCGCCTGGTGTGATGACTCATTGGTAGATCTAGTGATTTCTTTAATAGCAGAAGTCATCTCTTCCATACTTGTCGCCACATTTTGTACACCAGCATTCACCTCTTCACTGGCCGAACTTGCAGTGGCCACCTGTGCAGATGTTTCTTCAGCAGCTGCGGCCATATTTCCAGAAATTTGAAGTAATGAATCTGCAGATTCCGTAAGCTCTTTTGCTGTTTGATTAAGTGTATCGACAGCAGCAACTTGATTGGTGACGACATCCCAAGTAACCATAGGTCCTAGGTAATTTTGATCGTCATCGTAAATTGCAGAGACAAGTAAATCCAGTGTGTCATCTCCAAGCTTTATTTTAGCTTTGTGAGGCAAGTTTCTTGGATCTTCAAATATTTTTCTAACTCTTTTAGGATCGCCATGAAAACTATCAATATTCGTTCCCACTAGATCGTCTGATTTTACTGGTAGTAGGTGCTCCAGTGTTTTTAGAGTCTTGAGAGAATTGTGGTTCATATAAATGAGGTTTCCATCAACATCTGTCATCATTGTATTTACTGGTGAGAGGTCAACCATCATTTGGGCCATGGCCATTTTTCTTTCTAGTTCAACTTTTGCAGAAATCTCTTCCCAATTTACAATATATCCTTCAATTTCACCTGACTTAGTAAGATTGATATCAATATTAAGATCTAGAATTAGTGGACCAATGGCAATCTTAGCATTGTAGGGAAAATTCTTTTTGTTAGCGAGTATCGCCCTAATTTGCTTCTTTTTATCGCCGTGAAAAAAATCAAGATTCTTGCCAAGAATATCACTAGTCCCAAATTTGGCCTCAATGACATCTTTAAATTCAGTAATTGTATCTCTGGCCTTCTTATTTAAGTAAGTAAGTGTCAGGTCAGAATCAGCATAAAATACATTTGTACTTACACTTTCAAGACAAGATTCAAATGGAATAACTGACGATTCTTGAACAGGC
Organism: Bacteriovoracaceae bacterium; assembly: GCA_018649885.1. Classification (GTDB taxonomy): domain Bacteria; phylum Bdellovibrionota; class Bacteriovoracia; order Bacteriovoracales; family Bacteriovoracaceae; genus JABIHA01. The sequence continues at coordinate 2,982 of JABIHA010000022.1, read as the reverse complement.
AATTTTTTTACTTCAGACATATTTCTCTCTCCACAAAAATGATAAATCTCTATTAAATTTTTTATTAGGGTATTACGCTATTTTAAAATTTTTCTCGAATTCTAGTAATTTACAATTATCGTCTTTTAAGCTAAATTGTCGGTAGTAGTACAATATATCTAAAGCACTCACAGTGCGACCATTTTCATATATAGTACCTGATAACCCGTGGCAATCAAATGTGTCAGTATTAATTTCTCCTGAATGATTTATTATTTCTCCTAACTCATAAACTAAAAAACCAAATTTGTAAGAATTGACGGAGACGACAATAACATCAAGAAAGTCACTGCCTTTAATTAAATCTTGATCATCTAGGCCAATTATTGAAAGAGGGTTCAATAAGTATAAAAGTTCTGCCCCATATTTTATCGCTATTTTATCACCAACATTTTGTATGATACTGGATTCAATCCTTTCAAAACGGTAGATAAATTCGAGGTCTACGCTAAAGGTTTCACCCGCTTTGTTTTGAAAAGTAATAAACTGATAAATACAGTTATCAAATGGGGGTATTGTCTCGCTGACAAGAGCACCATTACTTGAGTTCTTTTCTCCACCAGAGATTGTTTCGGCCAATCCTTCGACAGATAATATGAGTGCCACTTCACCAGTTCCCAAAAAGGTTGCACCCATGAAAAAATTGATGGAATCAATTCCTGCAAAAATGTCCTTACAAACAACCTCTTCATATTCAAGAACTGACTCAACTAGTACGCCAAATTTCTTTCCATCTGATTGAACTAAAATCACACGACGAAAATCGAAATCTGTTTCTTCAAGCTTGAATACGCTACTAAGATCAACCAATTCATAAAATTCATCTCGATAAATTAAAAACTTAGTATCTTGAATTGTCTCAATTTTATTGTTCACATGGTCTGTATCAATTGCCACAATTTGAATAACATCTTCCACATTAAAGAGGTAAACATGGTCTCCATTCATTACAGAGAGACTATTAATAATCTGAACAGATTTAGGAAAAGGAAGAGAAATTTCAAACCTAGTATACTTCAAGGCAGCAGATTCAACGACAATGCTTCCACCAAACTCTTCAATTGAAGATTTGACCATATCAGTGCCAACCCCTCGGCCAGATAAATCTGAGACGCTTTCTTTTGTCGAAAACCCTGGCAAAAAGATCAAATTTACAAGTTGATGATCGTTTAGGGACTCGACTTCACTTGAAGTTAAAAGTTCTTTTTCTAAAATTTTTCCTTTTATCATTTTGGGATTTATCCCAGATCCATCATCGCTTAAACTCAGATAGAGTCCTTCTATATCTTCTTTTACTTCAATTTTTAATTCGGCATACTCATTTTTTCCAAGCTCAATTCTTTTTTTAGGAGATTCAATACCATGATCAAGAGAATTACGAATTAAGTGAATAAGCACACCACTCAGTAATCTGGCCATAACTGTATCAAGCTTGATATCTTCACCAACAATATCAAAATTGACTTTTTTCCCAAGGCTTTTTGAAAGATCTCTTGCGAGTCTCTTGAATGGCCTTAGCGTTACTCCAATAGGTACTTTTCTCATTTCGGTGATTTTACCTTGTATCTTATTGGTCACTTGATACATTTCACCAATTAGATCTTGGAGCATCATAACATCACTATCTCTTGATAAACGCTTTTCCAAGTTGATAATTGTTTTTGTAATAGAATTTCGAAGCACCGTCAGCTCACCACTTTGCTCCATGAACTCATCGAGGGTAGACAGGTTTACTGGAAGTTTTTCATCCTCTTTTTTCTTTGAAAATGAACTGTCGTCTGTATTTGAACTGACAGAAGAATTTCCCGCTCCACCTTCAGCTATTGATGAGTTACCATTTTTACACTTTGTTTCTAGCTCAGAAAAAAGCTCAAGAGCAGAGCAGACATCAAAGTTATCATCACCAAGAGTTTCACCTATGAGAGTAAAGAATTGATTTAAAATATCACTTCCAAATAATAGAACATCGACTGATGAGGGAGAGATTTCGCCTATGTTTTTTTGCGCAAATGTCACGAAATCTTCATATCGATGCGAAAACTCTGATAGTTTTTTAAGTCCCACACAGGCGGCGGTACCTTTTATTGTATGAAGAATTCTAAAAAAGTGGGTCAACACTCCTACCTTATCAGACGACTGCTCTAACTCAAGTATCAGTGCTTCAATTTCACCCAGTAAAGGCAGAGATTCATCATGAAACCCCTCTATCATCTCCAAATCAGAAATAATTTCATCTCTTCTTTCGGTGAAGAATATTTCGGACTTTTCCATTACCTGGGAAAAGTCAATTGGCTTTTCCCAAACATTTCTGATTCCAACACTTAGGGCGCTCTCGACTATTTTTTTCTCCCAAAAACCAGTCAAAATAACGAATGGTGGGGAGCTATTCCCAAGCTCGTTTAACTTCTCTTTTACCTTTATTCCATTCATTGCTGGCATATTGAAATCAGAAATTACAAGACAAACTCTACTTCCGCTTTCTTTTAAATATGTCACTGCCGTAAAAGGATCTGTAAATCCCTCGACTTGATATCCAAGCTCATCACCTTGCTCAACAGTGATTGAGATAAAGTCCGGCTCATCATCAATAACAACAATAATAGGTTTATAATTCAAGTTTAGCTTCCCGTGGACTTAACCATTTCCTTTTTCATAGATAAAATGCTCTTTAATTGTTCTCTAAAAAGAAACCGTTCTTCATCTCCAAGTACTTCTTTAAGAAATTTATCGTATAATTCAAAATTGTCAGTAATTAAATCAAGACACTCATTTAGCAGTGTATATGTTTTATAGGAATTAAGAGTGGATTGGACCCCATTTGAAGCTACCGATTGTTAGCTGATTTTTGATACTCTAGTGGACTTTTCATTCCAAGTCCAGAATGCGGGGCCACACAATTATAATCTTTGAACCATTCAGGTAGCATTTTTAAAACTACCTTCG
>JABIHA010000012.1 GCA_018649885.1 Bacteriovoracaceae bacterium | reverse complement strand
AGCACTGCTTGAATAATAAACACCCCAAGTACCGCCAAAGCACTGCTTGAATAATAAACACCCCAAGTACCGCCAAAATAGTAAGCACTTTAAGCATCGCCAGAATAATAAGCGCCGTAAGCACCGCCAGCTCTGTAAGTATCGCTGAAACTGTAAACACCGTTTGCTGTGAACACCGTCTTCGCTCGCCTGAGTTCTATAAACTAACCATCCAGCAATCGAAAAACAATAGCATTTTACCCAAATCAAAATCATCAAAATGCCACCAATTGTGGGCACTTTTCCCTCTCAATATTTTTTGTAAAGCAAACTGGAAGGTATTAATATCACAGGGATTTAGAACCCGTCCGGGGGGCTCAAGTTATTTTACATAATATCCGATAAATTTACTGGTAGAATTTAAAAAACTACCGAATGGATATGATGTAATGAGAAATTTTATTTCCAAATTTACTCTTCTTTTTTGCCTAGTTTTTTTTGGGCAAACTGTCTTTGTAGGAGACTTATTTGGTTGCGACGTTAAAGAGAATACTGAGGGTGAATGCATTGAGCTTTGCGATGACAATGAAGACGGGGCTTGTGTTCTCAGGTCCTGTGCTGATGGTGAAGTTTCCATTTCTTCTGATGACGTAGCTCTGTGTGCTTGCCCTGAGGATACCCATCACTTAGGAGTTGATGAAGAAAGTCCAGAGAATACTGAGCAAAAATGTGTCAAAAATTCTGATGATGACGAAGATGAAGAAAAAGATGATCCCCCAGGCCATGATGGAGACACCACTGCCGCAGCTTCTGACGAAGAAGAGTGTCGCTCGCATTACGCCACTGAATGGAAAACTGATGCTGATACTGCAAAGTGTGATTGGGATCAGGATAAATTTGAAGAAATTGTAGGCAAATTTACAGAATATGCAAAGGCCAAATATGCTTTTTATCAAATGATCAGCGAGGGTAAGACAAAGAGCTTACCAGCGGGGATTCAACCTACAATACCTGACTACAGAAAAGGTTCAAAAGCACTTTATACTGGTTCTGTGATTACTAGTGAGTGTTCTTTGGGAGACGAGGCATGTCTTAGCATTGATACTACATATGGCACTGATAGTTGGAAAGCACTAGGGGATTCATTAGCAAGTAAGGCGATAGATGCAGCAGTAGAATTCAATGTAGAAGTATCAGGTGATATTGGTGCCAATAGTTCACTCAAAAAATGTGTACGAATTTTTGGTGGGTGGGACGATTGGTTTGAGGCACAAAGAAGAGACAAAGATGAATACTTTACTCCAGAAGCTCTTTTTAAGAATGGTGAAGGAAAATCAAAATCATGGGAAAAAGCGTTCGCTTTTGTAAGGCCGAGGTTTAAAAATTCAAGAGATAAATGGAAAATATTTTTTGATCGGCATAAGGAATTAAAACATCATATACAAGATATATGTCCTGAATCTGATCGATTTGTTGAGTGCTCATTTTGGAAAGATCATATGATGATAAACAACCCTATTGTGGGAGCAGATTTTGTACGTACGTCATCTCAAATTGTTGCGCGGAAGATAGTGCGAGAAGTTAGAGTTTGTGATGCCATGTTGTACGCGACTCAGTTTAATGATGAATATTTGGAAAAAGAGGAAATGGTCAGCAGTATAAACCCTGCTCTTAAATGTGAGAATAAAGGGGTTGTTACCCAAGATTATGCCATTTGCACAAAAGTTCTAAAGACATATGACTCTTATGCAATTATAGACCTTGGTGTCCAGCAAGCTGGAAATATTCACCAACAGTTAAGTGCTACTAAAAATCAAGCTGACTTGATGATTGATGCGGCTGAAGATCCAATGGATCCCACTCTTGCTCTTAAAGAGCTAAAAGGTAACACCTCAACCCTTGGTCGAGAGGCCATTGGGATAGGGGTGATTGAAAGCGCAAAAGGTGGCTTTTTGCTGGCGACAGCTGCAAAATATGAAAAAGAGCTCTCTTGGCCTGGTTACATCGATAGGTGTCGAACGGCCCTCAGGCAAAATAGCAGTTTTGATATGAATGTTTTTGGGTTAATTATGGGCCATGATAGTGAGCATGATAAATGTTACTCTTCGGGAGTCTGTACTGGGCTTAGAGAAGAAGAGGACGTAGGAAGCGCTAGCTATATAAATAAAGTTAAAAAATTCCAATCCCTTTTGGCCTTTAAGTTTTTAAATTCGTCAAAGAATTTAAGTCGTTACTTAATTCGTCCAAGCATTGAGTTAAGCAGTTATGTACTAAGTCCAGCTTTTGCAAAAAAGAAAGGTGCTGGTGCAGAGGCCGGCGAAACTGAGGCAGGGGAAACACAAGATGATTTTACGGCCATAATTAGTCGTGAGATGCAAGGTGAAGATTCACCTGAGGCCCTTTTTGAGGGGGCTTTAGTAGGGGCCGAAAGCTCTTTTCGAGAAGAAATAGAAGACCGTGGGGAATCTAGCTCTAGCATTGAATTGCCTATCCCTGTTCAATATGCAGGAGTCGTATTAAAATATGACCATTGTGCAGTAGCGGCCGAGAGGTTGGGTGGTAGAGATGATGTTTTACCAAATGAGAAGATAAAAAATGTTGCAAAACAACTAGGGGCGCAAAACTTGGCGAAAGGTCTTGTTAAACTTGCTGCTGGTACCGCCTACTTCGTCCAGGCCCACCAAATCCAAAACATGATCGACGACATCGACACAAGAATGGAAGACCTAGATATGGGAGGCCTTTATTCTGATGTATTAAATATAGGACAGTGTGAACTCAACCCAACTATGCCAGAATGTGGTGGTTACAATATGGGTAGCTACGGACATGGTTTTGATTCGGGCTTTGGCTCTCTTGATATGGATGGAGGGGCAGCAAGTTCGATGGGATCCACTAACACACTAAGAGATGTGGCGGGTTCCGTGGATACGACTACTGATGCAGACGGGGATCCTTCGGGAGACTTTTCTGGAGCAATTGATGGAGCTCCAGGTGTAGGGTCTGGAATTGTTGATGGAGGCAGTAGTGCTGCTTCAGTTAAGAGAAAAGGCCTTGGCGGTGCTGGAGGCGGAGGTGCTTCTGCTCCAAGTGCAGGTCTTCCTGGCGGAGGCGGCGGTGCCAGTGCTCCTGGAGGCGGGAAAGGTGGCGGACGATATAAGAAAAAAGGTGGCTATGGCTACAATTCAGGCAAGGGCCTTTATTATAAGAGTGCAAGAAGAGGTAAAAAAGGCAAAAAGAATATGGCCGAATTGTTTAAAGGCAAAAAAAGCGGAAAGACTACAAATTTTAGAAATGTTGCCGGCGTTGGGGATTCTAAAACATCAATTTGGAAGAGACTCTCTAATGGATATGGCAAGGCCTATAAGAGTAAGAAACTTCTCGAATACGAAATTGTTGATTAAAACTTTCTCTCTAAAGGGAAGGGGAAGCTCATCTCAAAACAAGTATTTCCTTTAAAGAGCTTATACTCAAGTGTCCCCTGGTGTTCTTCAACAATCTTTTTTGAAATGCTAAGTCCTACTCCTGTCCCTTCATCAATACTTTTTGTCGTATAGTAGGGGGTGAAAATATTTTTTGCATGCTCATTATCTATACCATTGCCTGAGTCGGTAACCCGAATGTAAATGAGATTGTTTTCTGACCACGCTTTTATGCTAATCCATCTTTCAACTTCTAAATTTTTAATGGCGTGAAAAGAATTTGAATAGAGATTTAAAAGAACTTGAGCTATTTGAGTGGGCTGACAGTGAAGTGATAAATCTTCATCGCAGATTGACTCTATTTTGATGCTTCGGTTTTTAAATTTTGCTTCACAGAAAATTAAGCTTTTGGAAAAAAGATCACTTATCTTGATGACTTGCTTTTCTAGGTTGTCACACTTAACTACCATTGCTCTCATATTTACAACGACATTTGATATATGGGCAATAGTTTCATGAATGCGCTCAAAGTGTCCTGCTATAGTTTCAGGCTTAATCTCCTTTTTTAGAAATTGTCTTTCAAGGAGGAAAAGCGAGCCATTGATAATTGTTAAAGGGTTATTTATCTCATGAGCTATGCCACCACACATCTCTCCCATGGAGGCGAGGCGAGTTTGGTGAACTGAAACTTCTTTGTAGAGTGTCAGCAAGCGGTTAAGTTCATCAATTTCCTCTCGCTGCTTCAAGGCGAGTTTTTTTAACTGCTCAGTGTCCAGTTCTTCAATTATCTCTTTCCACGGCTTACTCACTACTGCACCTTAAGAGGTTAGGCATGGCCTATATTCGGGATATAAATTATAGTAATAAGGTACAATTATAGGAGTGAGGTATATCTAATGGAAGATAAGTTTTGCTTAGGAATATTATCTATTTCTGAGGCCAAGATGGTGAAATCAAAATTTAAAAATTTAGGCGTTGATCTGGATATGTTGGCCAGTGAAAACACATGTACGACCGGATGTTCTCCGACCTGTGAGCTTTGGGGAAAAGAGAAAGACAAAGAGATGGTGATGAAGGTGATGCAAGAGGAATTTTCGCATAATCTCTCAGGACATGAAGTAAATCATGAAGCAATTTCAGGTGTTTATGATGCTGGAAGCGTTGATAATAAGTGCCAAGCTTGCGGTGCAAGTATGAGTGGGGAGATGAGTGAGTGTCCCGACTGTGGGCTTTGTTATGGATAGTGGCCATTTTATTAAATATAGAGCTAAGCTAAATTTATTTACCATTGCTCTGGTGAGCTTAGTTTCTTCAATTTCTTGGTCAAAAACTTATACAGTAACGAATAAATCGACCCTGGGTTTCTCAATTTACAAATTTAAAATAGGCGCACCAGTTAAAGGAAAGTTTAAGAAGTTTAAGGCAAATATAGATTTCGATATAAAAACTTGGACCGTAGGAAGTGTTTGGGCCTTGATTAATGTTGACTCCATTGATACGGGAAAGGCCAAAAGAGATAAAAAACTTAGAGAAGATGTGGATTTTTTTAATACAAAAAAATTCAAGGAAATAACTTTCATTTCAAATAAGTCAGTAATTGTTCAAAAAAATCGGACGGTGGAAGTGAAGGGTGATCTCACAATCAAAAAGATTACTAGACCCGTTACTCTTTATTTAGTTTATCAAGGACTAATTGGAGATGCTCATAAATTTAAAGTAACAGGTCTCATTGACCGCAAATTGTGGAAAATAACCTGGAACAAAGTTATGGATGTAGGTGGCTTTGTTTTAGGTGACGATGTAAATATTGAGTTAGAGTTGTGGGCAAAGTAAATTTTCTATTCGTTACAAAACTTTTGTGATTGACCCTGAAATAGCAAACACGCAATCCTTTGAAATAGGTGTCTGCTATTTAACTTTTGATCAAAGGTCTACTCAAAGCAAAGCTTTCAATTGCGCCTCGGATAATTTGGGATGGTTCGGGTTTGAGAAGTCTTCTAGGCCTAAAATTGGAGAAGTTCCTCCCCAAATATATTTTTCAAATAATTTATCAAAGTTTTCACCTGATTGAAATTTTAAGAAGTCTGCGAAATCTTTTGTAGATACTGAGCTGTGTTGAAAGCGCTGGTGAAATTCATTTAAGTAATACCTAAGCCCTTTTTTATTTCTTAAAAGATAGTCTAAGTGAGCTAGGAAATCTCGGCCCTGTTTGTAGGCCTTCTTATCTGTTGTTCTGCGATAGGGGGAATGCTTACCCATATTGCTGCCAGCAAAAGTGGTGCTGGACAGTCGTTTGTAGCGGGAGTCCCTCCAGCTAGCAATCGCCTCATCAACCCATCCTGAGTTACCATTTTTGGGCATTACGCTCCTGGCAAAATAGGAGTGAGTTAGCTCATGTCCCAGTGCACGTTCAGAAGTTATGGTGGCCCCACAATGCTCCATTCCACCATTCATTGGTCCAACACCATAGACGATGATTTTATTATGGGGAAAGGGACCATAGTCTCTGTCGAGCTCTTTTAAATATTTGATTGTATTTCGTTTGAAATTATCGGGTCTAACTCTTGAGCTTTTAGTGTAGACGGTTGCTGGTATTTTTCTGCCATCACTTGCGGTGTGAACCCATTCTAGCTTTCTTATTCCTAAATCTGGAAAACTGTGGAGATAAACACTTGAGGTGGTAAAGTAGGCGGGGTAGTCTATTTCCCAAGAGTTCTTACCAAGGGACTTAACAGTGCCATTGGCCTGTACAAGTCTTGATGTTGTATTGGTGAAATTAAGGACAATATTCATTTTGTAGTGATCGTACTCAAGGTTTGTGGGTAAGTATTTTTCAAGGAAATTACGATCACCAAGGTCACTCATGAAAAAACCTACTGAGACTCCACTGTAATCAAATTTAACTCCATTTGAAAGGTTGTGCTCGATTTCGAGGGTATGATTTCCAGGCGAAATAACAGACTTTGTGGTCTTGAAAGAAGTTTTCCAAGTGGGGGCCTTAATAGCTTGAATATCGACTTCTACGCCATCGATTTTTGCCTTCACAATAGATGATACTAAATCAAATATAGGAGTCCCGGTATCAAAGCTTGTAAACTCAATAACAGACTTGGCGTAGGCCTTTTTAGAGGCTTTGTTAATGGTGATATTGTAGGTCGCCTTTTTGAAGTCTACAAAAACAGCATTTTTTCCTCGAACACTTTTGCCGATTGAGGGTGGAGCTGAATCGATATCTGCGGCGTGAGCAGACCCTAAGATTAAGAAAGTGAGAAGTATTTTATTAAGCATTATTTCCCCCAGGAAAAGTTTGAAATTTTAAATCCATATTCTGTTTGTGAGCTATCTGAGTCGATTTGAAGGGTGAGCTTGTCACCGGGAATGATTAGTGAGAGGTCATCTTTAAAAGGGCCATTTAGTTTGTGAACTATAACGCCTTTGGAGTTTATGATTTCTAAAAAGTCGTATCCACTTTCCATATGTATCTTATCAAAGTTGAGTTTGATATATTTAGCGCCTGACTTTTCGACAATATAACTTGCGCGGGAGTTGTTTAGGTAGGGGTGATCACTTTGTATGTCGAGAGATTCTTCTTTCCATTTCTTCTCTGGTAGCGGATAGAGGTTTTTAATTTTTTTTTCTTTTACACTATTGTATGCATTCACCCTTGCTAGGTTGTAGTTTTTACCAAAAAGGAGATCTAGTTTGTCACTACCATTGAGAACTTTTTGGATCACCTCTCTATAAGTTTGCGAGGGATCTTTTGACCATACAAGACCTAGAACTCCGGCCACAAGGGGAGTACTCATTGAAGTGCCGCTTAAAGATTTGAGCTTTCCATGGAGGTGGGAGCTGAGGATTTGATCTCGCGGGGCGGAGAGATCAACGCTTAGGGCGCCAAAATTTGAAAAGCTTGAATGGGTATCTTTGGCATCTGTTGAGCCCACACTAATTATATTGGGTAAGTCGAAATTGGCAGGGAACTCGCCTCTGGTGTCATTATTATTCTTGTGATTTCCAGCTGCTGAAACCGCGATGACTCCAAGCTTTTCAGCTGCTTTGAAGGCGAGTCTTAGAGATTTATTGGGGTTAGGTGAACCGTATGAGTTATTTAAAATCACCGCACCATTTCTAACAGCGTAAAGTACCGCTTTGATAGCAGTAGAGAGTTTACCTTGTCCATATTGATTGAATATTTTTAGAGACATCAGTTTTACTTTGGGCATGACTCCAAAGACATCTCTTGCATCTGTGGGGTAGGCCCCAATCAGACCTGCACAGTGGGTGCCATGGCCGTTGTCATCTTCTGCAGAGGATTGATTGTTGTAAAAGTCATATCCGTGAACATCATCTATAAAGCCATTTTTATCATCATCAATTCCGTTTCCTGCAATTTCTCCAGAATTTGTCCACATATGGTTTTTTAAATTGGGGTGAGTTGATTCAATGCCTGTGTCAAGCACAGCAACAATAATTTCTTTGCCATCTTTAAGTGCCTTGTGGGCCTTTTTGGTTTCTAGAATTTGGTGATGATATGGCTCACTTAGTGAGAGGGCCGGACTTTTTTTTTGAGTAGATTCTACAGGCATTGGAATTTGTATTTGATAATCGGGCTCAATCCAATCAATGCCATTTCTGGTATTGAGACTGCTGAGTGCTTGCTGTGATAGCTCAAGTGGAGCTGTGTAGACATAGATTTGTTTATTAGGCCCTATGTGCTCTTTTAGTTTGAGTCCGAAATCAACAAGCTCTAATTTATTTTTACTGGCATCAGGGTGGTTTTTAAATTTGATGAGGTATTGAAACAAGGTGTCTTTTGAAAAAGAAGTGGTAGCTGAGAATGCAATCACAAGTGCGATTGCGAATAAGGTCACAATTGATTTCATCCTAAAATCCTATTGAAAATTTGAACTGAATATATTTTAAAGGGTAGGGGGGAAATTCCCAAATGCGGCAATACTTTGTAAGGATAACGGATTTAGTTTGTTTTAAAGCGGTGTGTTGTACGCTATGTATTTCGGGGAAAAAAAAGAGTTGAAAATTAACTTTTCAACTCTTTTTTCGATTGATGAGTACTACCTATTTTGTAAAATCGTCTGCTGCCTTTAGCGCCTTGTTGAGATTCAGCATTCCAGCGGCTCCCACTTTGCCTTTAAAGCGAGCTGACTTGGTAACTGAGTCCATCATGATCTTTTTTAGCTCTAGTGCTTTTAACTCAGGGTATTGAGATAGAATCTCTGCAGCAACACCGGCGGTGTTGGGGGAGCTCATTGAAGTCCCAGAAAGAGATTTGACTCTACTACCGGGAGTCGTTGAATAAATTCCAACTCCAGGAGCTGCTAGATCGACATTTTTGGGGCCATAGTTTGAGAAGTAGGCCTTTCTGCCTCTATTTGTTGTGGCAGCAACTACTAGCAAATTGGAATTGGGGTAACTTGCTGGGTAGACACTGACTTTATCAATATTGTTATTTTCATTCCCAGCTGCTGCAATAACTAGGGTGTCGTACTTATCGCCGATGTGCTTGATAGCATCGGATACGGCCATGCCTTTTTCATTTTTATATTTTCCGAAAGAGCAGTTAATAATTTTAGCACCATTTTTACCAGCATATAAGAAGGCCTCAATGACATCAAGGTCGGTTTCATCACCGGAATTGGGAACAGCTCTAATGGCCATGATTCTTGCATGCGAAGAAACTCCTGCAATGGCCACTCCGTTATTTTGAGCAGCAGCTATGGTACCTGCTACGTGTGTTCCGTGCATATGGCCATCCATTGGGTTACCTGTTGCTTTTCCGCCTTTTTTAATTAAAAGGTTAATTCCATGGACATCATCAATGTAACCATTGAGGTCATCATCGATTCCGTTTCCTGCTATTTCATTTTTATTAACCCACATTTGGTTTTTTAAATCAGGGTGGTTGTAATCAACTCCTGTATCTACTACCGCTACAATAATCTTGTCTTTGTGAGCTCGTGGGAAATTAACATAAGCATCGTCTACACCCATTCCCATAACCACCGAGCTTTTAAAGGCCCAGAGTCTACTGTAGTAAGGGTCTTTGAAACTGAGCATTCCTGTCTGTGGGGCATCGATAAATTCTAGGGGTTCTTCTATTACAAGGTTTTGTCTTTCCCCTTTATGGTTACCTTCTACATAGGCAACATCTGGATGAGACTTAAAAAAGTCTCGCGCCACAATTTGGTTGTCGGCGTAAACAATATGGAGTTCGCCAAAGAGATTTTTACTTTTACTAATTAAATCAGTTTCAGGAAGAGATTTACCTTTTTTTAATTTAACGAAAAAGTTTTCGGTTACGTAAGAGGCAAATGCTTGGGGGATAATAAGAGTGAGAAGTATGATTAATTTCATCAACCGTGATGCTGTCATTAAAAAATCCTTTTTTTAACTGTGCTTGAATAATTTAATTAATATTAGAAACTTTGAAAGGGTGCTCCAACATAAAAATTCTTACTTTAAGATCGGACTTACCCGAGGGACTTTCTCAGACGAATGGTTGAAAATGCCATCCCCTGGGCGTTTAGGTCGATATCTAGGGACATCCATTTGATGGTAGAAGTGTTCCAACTTATATTGAGTTCAGCGAAACATTTTTTGAAATACTCAGTGATGTGTTCTTTGTAGTGAGCGTACAATGCATCCCCAACCAAATCAGTCGAGATTTGCTCTGATAGTAGCTTGCTTGCAAACTCAAGATAGTTTTTAAGATGGCCGTAAGCTTTTTGATTATCAGGAATTTTTCCAAAATGTGTGGGGTAGATACTCACTGCAGTTGTGTCTATTATGCGCTTAATTGTTGTCAGTGCATGGTCTGGTTCAAAATCAGTTGGACTAGTTGAGGGAAATACAAAACTATGGGCCCTTTGAAGTGTTGGATAATAAAGACCAAAGGAGTCCCCAGTGAAAACACTACTAAGCTTTTCAAAATAAAAACAAATATGATGTTTAGCGTGGCCTCTGGTGTGAAGAAAATGAATTGTCTCATCACCCCAGGATAGAGTTTCCTCGTCTTCGACTATAGTGATTCTCTGTTCATCAATGGGGCCTATTTCACCATACATTTTATGAAAATCTTCTTCGCCGTAAACACTTTTTGCGCTTAGGACTAACTTGGTAGGATCGACCAAGTGTCTTTGGGCCCTGGGATGACATACAACTCTAGCATTGGGAAGGTGCTTTAAAAGTGCAGATGTTCCCCCTGCGTGATCAAGGTGAATATGGGTTACAAAAAGATAGTCTACATCTGATTTTTCAATGCCCTGGTCTTTAAGGGCCAAAAGAAGTATTTCCACCGAATTGGTAGTGTTATTGTCTACGAAAATGGCCTTATTGTTTTGAGTAACGAGGTAGCTTGAGCTGTGCTTCTCATTTTGGCAGTATAGGCAGTCTATGGTGCTTACATTCACACGTGTTCCTAGGGGTTAATATGTTTTTTTATCTCTAGAGCGACTAGGTAGTGTCCGTAACGAATAGCATAGTAGTAAGCAGTTTTACTTGTTCTATCAGTGAGAAGTGGGTTGGCGCCATTTGCTAGCAGAAGGATTACTGACTTTAGATCACCATCTTTGGCCTTTTCCATCAAAGCAGTATTTCCATTTAAATCTTGGGTATCAACTGGAATGCCACGACTAACTATATAGCTAACCAGAGCTGGACCAGCATATTTTTTCGAAGCAAGAAGCAAAATGCTTTCAGACCTTCTAGTAAGCGCCTTTAAATCTGCTTTGTTAGCTTCAAGCATTTTTAGAAAATCAAGGTCTTTGTTATAGGCCGCAAAGTGGACGGCGCTCCATCCAGCTTTTTCTTTAGAAGTGTAAGTTGTGAAACTTGAAACAATGGCACCTTCTCGAAGAAGGGCCTTTCCCACTTCAAGCTTTCCTAGGGTTGCTGCCCACATTAGAGCAGTCATTTTTAAAGTGCGGCCAATTTTATAAGTCATGTTAACGTCAGCACCGGCCTCAATAATGGTAGTGGCAAGTCTTTTGTCTTTGGCCCCGATGGCCAATATTAGAGGTGTAGGACCTTGTTTTTTTCTTAAGTTGAGTTTTACTTCTCTGGTCGCCAGTAAAACTTTGGTCATACCATATGAGTTTCTTTTTACAGCGTAGCTAAGAGCACTATGCCCTTCCCTAGTAGTGAGTTGATTAATATCAACACTTGCAGAAAGAAGGATTTTTGTGGCCTTAAAGTTGAGGTTGTCTACTGCTACCATTAAAGGAGTCAGGTTGTTGTGGATTGCATGATGAGGATTGGCGCCAGAGTCCAGTAATAGCTGAAGCATTAGGTGTTGTTTTTGTGAGATGGCATAACTTAGTGGTGTACCATTATATCCTTGTAAATTGGGGTTTGCTCCAAACTTAAGTAGTGTTTTGGCCATTGCTGTATGGCCCATAGCTGAAATTACAATCAGTGGGCTTTCTCCCAAATCGTTTTCGATATCCACTTCCATACCGTAGCTGAGTAGTTCGGTGAGAATGTCTTCGTTTTTATATTCGGCTGCAATGTGAAGGGCCGTATTTCCCTTTTCGTCACGTGCTTCCAGGGAGACCCCTTTTTTTAAAAGAGCTCTTATAGTCTCAAGGTTTCCTGTTTCAGCTGCTTTTAATAGCACTTCACCTGCTTCAGTATTCTCCAATCTTTGGGAGTAATCTGTGATGTTGTGGGCATTAATAGAGTGTGAGGAAAGTAATAGGCCGAAAACTATAAAAATGAGTTCTTTCACGTTGTTATGTCCTTTGAGATTAAAGCCATTGCAATCTATTTATCGCGGTGGCGTTCTACAAGGATCATTGCGAAAGAGAGACCCTCACTTTTCAACGTGTGAGGGTCAAATTAACTTAAAGAAGCTTTGTGTCTAAGACCCCATGGGGATCTGCAGCGTGCTCTATTAAATAAAGAGCAGGCCGGATATTGGCCTTAAAGGTAGGTACGATGGCCTTTGCTCCTGGGTAAAATCCTGCTGAGCCCCAGGCCCATTTAGGTGAGAGCTCGAAGGTAAAACAAAAGATACCTCTCTCCCCATAGGCCCAATCACAAGTATCTCCAGAGGCCACATAAAGCCCTGAGGCCTGCTTGGGAGTGTACTTGTTCCACTTAGACATTGTGGTTGCCATCTTCTTGAAAACCTCACCATCCTTACCAGATACTGGATATTTACTGTGACCCCAGGGGTAGAGGATTAGTTCAGAAAATGTGTGAAAAGATAAAAGAATCCGCAAATTAGAAATAGATTCGACGAATTTTTTCATGGCCTTTGTTTCAGGCTCAGAAAATGGCTTGGGACCCATATAGACTTCTGAGCCATGATCTTTTGAAGATCCACCCGTTCCCCACTTATAGCTATAGTTCCTATTTAGATCAACACCATGAGTCCAGGCTCCAGTGCTTCTTCTGTTTTTTCTCCAGGTTTTATATTTCCCGTCATAGATGTCCCACATCGCTCCATCAGGATTAACAAGTGGAACAAAATAAATGACACGGTTGTCCACTAAGCTGGTAATTGTTTTATCCGAACCGTAACTTTCGATCAGGTGTCTGAGTAAAAGCATAGGTACCTCTGTGGAGAGATGTTCTCTGGCATGGTGTGAGCCGGTAAACAGGATTGCCGGTACCATGTCTCCTCTTTTTTTATCTAATTTGTTAGTAATTTTAATTCCAGGAATATCTAGGCCTTCAAGGGATTTCCCAATAGAGAAGTACTGGACGATGTTGGGATATTTTGTGGCAAGTGCCTTGAGTTCACTGACAACTTCATTGTAGGTGTGAAATGATTCGTCCCCTTTGGGAAATTGGTATTTAGGAATGTCTAGGTAGTGCTCAAAGCTTTGTTCTTCCAGTAGATGAAACTCTTCAATTAGGTGAGGGATCTCACGTTTTATGTTTTTTAATTCAACTTGGTTGATCACAGAGTATATGGAATCTTCAACTAGCTGATCAATGTGAATGAAGTTGGCAATCTTGGACCTTACTTCCACATTTTTGGCCTTGAGGTGAATGAAATACAGTTTTCTTTTTTGTACTTGAGGTGGGGCCTTGGCGAAGGCGAGGGCGCTAATGGCCAAAAAAATAATAGCAGGGATAATTCTCACAAAAACTCCTTTTTTGCGCAAAATTTGAATACTTTAGTTTGAACGAGTATATTTTCTCTTAGAAAGTTAATTTGGGTCAAATTCTGTAAGAATTCTT
>JABIHA010000070.1 GCA_018649885.1 Bacteriovoracaceae bacterium | reverse complement strand
CGAGTGGTTGCGAGTCCGGTACAGATTAGTTAGAATGATCCGGTATTTTCATCCAGACAGATAAGTGGGGCCGTTAGCTCAATTGGTAGAGCAACTGACTCTTAAATTTTATTTCCCATTTCTAGCCTCTTCTAAAAACCCCACCTTCGCTTCTAATCTGCTCTATAAAGTGTTTAGGTTAAGTAAGTTATGGTGTTATTTTTTAATGCCATTTCTAATTGCTCTGCCTTCCCTTTTACTTTTGCATTGAATACCCATTGAATACAAAATAGATTGACAGAAATTAGTTGCTCTACTACTCTGAATACAGAGAATTAGTTGCCATAAAAGTTAGTTGCTTTAAAAATTAGTTGTTTTATGTGCTGTATTCAATGAAGGATGCCATGAAAGAGAGTAGAGCTAGAATAGAGACCAAGTTGAATCGCACAGCGATAGATAAGCTTGATTTCGATGAACTGGTCAAAAATAAGGCCAACCCCGACAAAGTGCGAGAGGTTATTGTTTGGGACACGCTATCAACCCGATTTGGGGTGCGTGTTTGCCGGAGTAAAAAATCATATGTCTGTCAAAAATCAATCAATGGAAAAAACGTTCGGGTAACAATTGCAAGCATTGACGAGAAGACTCCAGAACAGGCACGAAAGATTGCAGACGAGTACATTGGAAGAATGGCAACAGGGGAAAATATTAGAGAAACATTAAAAAAAGGTGAAGCTACAAAGGTAGCTCTGAAGTCGAAGGAAATTACCTTAAAAAAGCTATTCCAGAAATTCAGGCATTTCAAGGTGGAACGGGGAAAAATAAAGGACAGCACTTTGAGAGAGTATGAGCGATCAATCAGCACGAAGGGTGTCTTCTCAGATTGGCTGGATAAGCCTATCAATGACATAACAGGAGATATGGCTCTCAATCGTCACTTGAAAATTAAAAAAGACGTTATAAAAAATAGGAAGAAGAACGGTTTGGAGGTAGCAGATTCCACGGGGAACGCTGAGGCTAATTTAACCATGCGATTGTTGCGATCTCTTTTCAACTTCCACAAGAAACAATTTAAAGATTCAAGTGGTAAACCGTTATTGTCATATAACCCTGTAGAACACATTACAGACATGGAGGCATGGTTTGAGGTTGAACCACGGCAAAGTCAGATTGAAGATCATCACTACCCTAAAATTTACCAGGAACTTTTAGATTATGAGAGATCAAAATACAGTGACTTTATATTTACGCTGTGGCTGACAGGATTTAGAAGTGTAGAGGCGGGTGGACTACAAACAAAGCATATAGATTTTGAGGCAAAAACTATTTTTGTGCCAGAAACAAAAAATGGAAAATCCTTGAAAATTCCATACTGTGATTTTCTAGAGAAAGTTCTAAGGAGAAGGGTCAAGAAAGCTAAAAATGGGTATCTATTTCCGGCGCACAATAAAGAAGGTCACGTTAAGTATGCGAGGAAAGCTTTTCAGGAAATCAGCGAAGCCGTTGGGGTAGAGTTTACGGCTCATGATTTAAGGCGTGAGTTTTCCACGGTAGCAGAATCATTAGATATCCCAAAGAAAACAAGAAAGTCCATGATGAATCACTCAGAGCCGAGTGGAGATGTTACTGACCGTTATGTCAAGGTAAAGGTTAGGCGAATGCGAGGAGCTTTGGAGGATATCGAAGCAGAAATTTTAAATTTGTGGGGTGTGAATAATGGCAAAGAAAAATAAAAATTCAGTGAACTTTAGTTTTGATTCAGGGTTCTATTTTGAAGATGAAAAAAGAGAAGATGGAATAGTAGAACCAGAAATCACAGTGTTTAAAGACGAGATAAAGCCAGAAGAAAAAGAAGAAAAACAATTCAAGGAAAATATGAATACGGATGAGATGCTCGAATATCTAGCCAGCAAGGGTATTAAAAAAAGTAAAAAATGGGCTGAACATTGTAGATGGAAGAAAGAAGGTGGCCCTAAATTCTTTAAGCTTGATGATAATGGCAGGGTCTACTACAGATTGTTAGATATAGATGATTGGATAGTGAAAAATCAAAAAAAGAAAGGGTAAACTCCGAAGCTTGCCTTTTCTTCTCCTGCCTTTTCTCCCTTCCTTAATACGCAAGTTCTACCAAATCTGAAACAGCCTCAAATTAGCGGGTACCTGAGCGTGGAGTTTGCCCCAGCGACTTATAGTGTTTTTTAAAAACTCTGTTAATTTTAGCTGTCAGCAAATCATATGCATCCTCATCCATTTTCTCTATAAGCTTTAGCTTACTATTAAAGTCTGATTCATCGACGCTCACTGCCTCTTTTTGGTCTGAAAATATCGGGTCTTCTTCCAATTTCAAGGCGGCAGAGATTTTTGTCGCTTTCTTGCCGTCTGTTGCCTTTGCTTTTTTTCTACCCGCTATAAAATCGTCTAAGGATTTATCGAGAAAATCTGTTGCCATTAGATATTCCATATCTCCTTTATATTTTTTAACGCATGTAAAAACCCAGGAGGAAGGGATTTTTGCTCTTTGCAATGAATTAAAAACTGAAGGTGGTTTTATGTCTAACGCACTTGCTAGAGCAGAAGGATTACTAGTGTCTGTTACCTCATAAATGCTATTTAAGGATAAGATGAACTCAAGCCAGTCGGTAAAAGTTTTTCCATTTGCTTTTTTACCTTTTGGCGGGAAGTGTTTATCCTTTAAATATTTTTTAGTTCCTGCCTCTAAAAACTTTTCTAATTTCCTCAAATCAGAAAACAGGAAATCGACTAAATCAGCCTGCTTTTCTGTCAAACCTAAAGCTCTTTTTTCTTCAGTTTTTGTGCTTTTAGCCATAAGTCCCTGTATTTGCTAGTTGAATTTTATTATCTAAAGCTAATGTTTTTTCTTGCATAAAGCATTAGCTTCGGGTAATATTTACGCATGATCTAAGCCTAGGATTATGTTTGTCCTGAAATTAATGATATGAAGCTTACTTTAGATGTGGGTGGTAGTCAACTATAAACCAAAACAGGAGAAAACCATGTCACTCAAGATAGGAAAAACAATTTACCCGATCCCGGCAAATCGTAGCTTAGTAACTGGCGATGAAATCGCATATTGGGAGAACGTTGGAGGTAAGTTCAAAGTGGTGGAGGGAGAGATAGTCCACGATTATTACAGGGAAGAAGGTGGTAACCATGTTTTTAAGATTTTACTAATCGCATGTGATGGAACAAATGCCGGTGAAGTTTTTGATGAAGCAAATGAGACAGGCGGAATTATCACAAGAATCGCTAAGCATGTTTACCCATTCGGAGTTCACAGAATGGAATGGAGGGATGAAAACAATAGGAGGCAACTGGAGCGTGAAAAAAATCTCCGATCCAAATTGGCAAAAGATTTTGTGCTGATGCAAATGATGAGGCAGACACACCGAGCGGCTTGAATACCTAAAACCTGAAATACAGGAGAAAAAATCATGAATAAATTAATCATTTCAGTACCGGTAGCAAACCTTCAAGCACACCCAATACGTGCGAGAAAGACTGAGACAGATGTGACGAAGTTGACCGAATCCATTAAATCATCAGGGATACTTCAACCGATTCTAGTATGTCCCAATGGTCAACCAGATCACTACTACGTAATCAAAGGGTGGCGCAGAGTAGAAGCCGCAAGAAAAGCTGGGTTAAAAGAAATTCCGGCCTTAATCGAACCTAAGGCAAACAACTCAAGGAAACTAAGCTTAATAGCCAGTATTCAGCGGGAAGGTATCCTCCCTCTGGAGAAGGCGGAAGCTATCAGGCAAGCCCTCCGAAAAGGAAAAATCAAGCAAAAAGACCTAGCTAAAGACCTGGGGATAAAGAAGTCAACGGTCTCTCAAAATAAGAAGATCGCAAAAATGCCGAAGGCGGTCAAAGAGGAGATAAAGGGAAAACATTCCAAACTATCCTTCTCCACGCTCAGAGACCTCTCGAAATTAAACAAAGATACTGGTATGGAGACCTTGAAAAAAATTGAGAAGGGAGAGATCGAGCCGACTCATGATGGTGTGATTGAATCGCTTAAGAAAAAGGCGCAGAAGCAGAAGAAGCTGGTCAATGCCGCCCCAAAAAAGGAAAAGTCTGAAAAGGATAAGGTGGATGGAGTTATAGACACAATGGAGACTGCACTGAGCAACGGTAAAAACTTATCTGTATCTGAACTGGAAGCCATTATCAACCGACTAAATTTAATCAGCACCGCACTAACAAAACGAATCAGCTTGGTTCAACTTGATGGGAAGGAGGAAGCCGATGGGAAAGTTACAGAATAGAGTGTCGTTTCCTGATCTATGTAAAGAAGCTTGGGAAGTAATGAACGATCAGGAGCAAACAGAGTGGGTAAGCTCTGCTGTTAGCATTATTCGACAGCGGGGTTTCCCGTACCATCTAATGACTGAATCTGCTTGCATACGAATGTTTAATGATTTGTGTTGTGTAGAGTCGTCTGAAATTATCCGAGGAAATGAAGTCCGACAGACCCATACCGGTTCTAAGCTTGGTTGGTTTTACCATCCTCATGCATGGGAGGTTGAGTGCGGCGGGAAGTATACTCCTGAAAATGCTTTTAGTATGTATCTCACAAAAGTAATTCGTAAAGTATTAAACCTAAATAAGGATTTTAATATTGGCAGTCTTAGGTCGATGTTAAAGATATATTCAGGTACCCAATCTGTGTCCAATTTTCGACCTACCGCCGCAAAAGCAATTTATGACCAGTATGCCGGAAAAGGTGTGGTTTGGGATATGTGTTGCGGATACGGGGGTAGGTTGCTTGGCTTCCTAGCATCAAAAAAAGGAAGAGTGTATTACGGTACTGAGCCGTGTACACCAACCTTTCAAGGGTTGAAAGCACTTGAAAAGGATTTCAGGGAAAAATTTGTTCCTCTTTCACTTAATCTAGACTTTGGTAAAACCGCTGTTCCTCTAAATGAAAAGAAAATATCTCTGCATCAGAAGTGCGCCGAGGACTTCATACCGCCAGAGATGATTGATTTAGCTTTTACTAGTCCACCTTATTTTGATATTGAAAAATACTCTGAAGAGTCAACGCAATCGTATTTAAAATACGAAGAATTTCCTGTTTGGTTGGATAAGTTTATAGGCGGGATGATGGATAATGTTCTTCAAGTTTTAAAACCAAACGGTTGGTTCTTGTTTAATGTAGGAGGTGATTATTTAATATCCCAGGTAATTGAATTAGCAAAAGATAAAGGCTTCACCTTAAAGAAGACACTTAAGATGAGATTGAGTGATATGCCGGGCATTAATCAGAAGCAGGAAAAGTCTGAACCGATTCTCTGCTTTAAGAGGAGGAGAAAATGAAATATGCATCCATCAATGACTTGGATAATATTTGCAGTATTTTCAGTAAATATAAATCCGTCTTTCCGCACATCCGGTATGATTATCTAAAACGGAAGATAATTGACCAAGAGGTTATTTTTGACCGTGAAGTTGTAATTATATTCACCGAATATAAGCGGACTGTTAATTTAGGCTCAGTTAAAATACCCCGGAGCCATATAATGCTTCATCAAATCGCTAACGTTAATCAAGGTAACGGGGAAGCAGGCCGAGTT
Organism: Bacteriovoracaceae bacterium; assembly: GCA_018649885.1. Lineage (GTDB taxonomy): Bacteria > Bdellovibrionota > Bacteriovoracia > Bacteriovoracales > Bacteriovoracaceae > JABIHA01. Next base: position 8,805 of record JABIHA010000070.1, on the reverse strand, counting down.
TTGAAAATTTTTTGCAAAACGATCAGCTATCCTATCTGGTTGACAGTTAGAAGCGACAATCACCGGGCGATAAAATTTTATCTTAAAAATGGTTTTCTTAAGGCGGGGGCAATCGCTTGGAAAAACGGCACAATAAAAGGTACTATTTTTAAGAAGGAAAGTTTACAGCGGTAAACAGTTTACAACGGTAAACTTGGGTCTCAAAGCCTTGCCTAGCTTGACCTAATCAGGCAGGGATACCCCTTGACAGTCCGGCTCGGAATGTTAAAATATAAGTCTAAATAGGCCAGTCAGGTCTTCAATGGCTACGCTACCATTTGTAGCGAGTTCAATAAATCCCAAGTTAAATTCCAATAGAAATAACCCCGGCGTGAGTCCGCAATCCAACCTGCGGTTTGCGCCTTTTCTGTTCCTACGACCAATCTAAATTTAGAAAGGGGAAACCAATGATTGTTCAACTGGAAAGCAAGAGAGCATTAAAGAGTGAATTGGAAAGCATCTGGGTCAGATTGAATGACTTGAAGGTGGCAATGTTCTACATCGATGGGAATAGAAGTGCGGTAACTGACGCACAGAACCTTGTCAACAATCCTGACAGGGATAGCCGTCTGAAAAAACTTATAGAGAGTGTTGCCGACTTGAGTGAATGGATGTCCTGTATGCCATTTGATGAGTTGGAAGAATCAATTACTTCTGTGCAAGAAACCATCGACCATGAATATTTTTCTGGGTCTTTATTCAAAAAGCACATTGAAGCGAAGGATGAAGATATGGATGAGGACGATGAAGAAGATGATGAAGAGTGAACTGTACACGCCTAAATTAGGAGACACGTATGAACGCTACTGATAAAAAGAAACTGGCAAAAAAAATTCAAGGCAGTCCCGGCAGAGCAGTCTATGAATTTATTCTAGAAATAACCAGGAACCCGAACTGGGACATCACAGACCGAAAGCAGGACGAGAAGTTAATCAGGGAAATGCTGAGAAAACATTGCAACGGAAGCGGGCCAGTTATTGTTAAGAAGTTACCGGGCTGGTTCTCGTTTGCGGAGAAGTTGAAAAATGGGAAAAGGCTCACTATCCCAGAACTTGTCCAGTACACCTTTGACCTGCATGAAGACCGGATCATGTTCTCTGATGAATGGCTTCGTGTATATCAGGATGGATACTGGAAGAAGATACCTGACTCAGAGATCATTAATCAGGTCTATAAGATAGATGGTATTTACGCTAACCCTAGCAGATACGGTGCGGTGATTAAAACCATAAAGCACTTAAAGGACAAGGGGAGTCTTACCCAAAACTACAACTTGATCTGTCTTGAGAATGGAACTCTAAATCCACGAACAGGAAAGTTGCTGAAGCATTCCGCAGATCATATGCTTCTCAATAAACTTCCCATTAACTGGAAAGCTAATGCTAAATGTCCCGTCTGGAAGCGGACTCTAAATCAGATATTCCATGCCGATTCTGAGAAGAAAAACAAAATTGATTTGATTCAGGAGTTAACGGGATATCTCCTTACAGCAGACACTAGTCAGCATAAATTCTTCTGGATGGTTGGGAATGGGAGGAATGGGAAAAGTCTGATCCTCAAAATAATAGAGAAACTTTGTGGTCCAGAGAACTGCACAGCCATGCAGTTGCACCGGTTAAACAACTCACACATCAGAGCAGGGCTTTTAAATAAACTGGTAAATATTTCCAGTGAGATCGAGCCAGGAGAAAAGATACCTACAAGCTTATTGAAGGCAATAGTTGGATCGGATTTGATAGAAGCTGACGAGAAGGGCAAGTCATCTATAACCTTCCGTCCCTACTGTCGTTTGATAGCGTGTTTAAACCCAGAAGCCGATAAGTTACCTAAAACCCATGATTCTTCAAATGGTTTTATGGAGAGAGCCGTGTTTATCCAGTTCAACCGCATCTTCACTGAGAAAGAACAGGATAAGAACCTCGAATCAAAACTGGGCAAAGAACTTTCAGGAATACTGGTCTGGGCCGTAGCAGGGTTACAAAGATTAAATAAGCGAGGTCGCTTCATAATTCCCAATTCAAGTCGAGAATTGGTAGAGGAGTTTATTTTAGATTCCAAGCCGGTAAAGAAGTTCGCTAAAGATGTTCTAACTAATGACTCAAAGGGAAGGGTAACTACCACAGACCTGTTTGAGGCTTATAAGCTCTATGGAAAAGTTACAAAGCACAAGATCGGTAACGCATCTGTGTTTGGTAAAGAGCTTAAAGCTTTGAATCTGGATTCGATCAAGAGTCAGGGTAAGATTCGTTGGAAAGTTAAAATCAGCAAAGAGTACCAGCCAAAATCAAAGTAGAAGGAGTAGAAGGAAAATTTCACTAGCAGTGAAACAACCATGCTGAAATATTCCTGAGTCTATTCAAACCTGCTTCTACTCGCTCTACCAATAAATATCCATAAACATTCGCCCTCCTTAGGCACGTTCAGCGATATCGCTGTCGTTTGCCTGTGTGAGGGCTTATCTATTTTTAAAGGGGACGAACTATGCCTAAAAGAAATATGAAAACTCTACATAACCCTAATTTAGTGTTTAACGATAGAACTTCAGTTCCTATTCTCGAACTTAATATCAACAAGTTGCCAGAAGAACATAGGCATGACTGGTTACGATTTATTAGCCAGCCGACTAAAGAATGGTTGAGGAAATCCAAGTATAAGGGGAAAGGTACGATATGGATCATATTCAGTCCTTCCCTTAATTTTAATAACGAATTGACGCAATCGATATTTCTAATCTGCCAGGGCTTTAAAGAAGACTTCTTCGGATTCCTCTATCAGGAAGTCAAATCAGAGTTGGGCAATTTGGTTACATGCCTAGATCAAATGACCATCCATAAAGAAATTGATGGTTGGAATGCTATTTTGCATGTTGAGCAGGGTAGGGTGTGGAGGCCGGTTGATGCTGAGGAGTGGGAAGAGAAGTGAATAATAAATTAACAGAAAAACTTTTTGCAGAATTTCCTGAATTGTATCGTGGCCGTTCGGAACCTATTACAGAAAACCTAATGTCCTTTGGTTTTTCATGTGGTGATGGTTGGTTTTCCTTGATTCACGAGTTGTCTGTCAAAATTACAAAACACTCCAAAGAAAAAGGGCTCAACCCAAAAGCCAAACAGGTAAAACAGAAAATGGGCGGGTTGAGATTTTATTTGGAAGGCGGTGATACGACTACTGATTTATTTTGTGCTGAAGCTGAAAAATGTTCATTCACTATTTGCGAAGACTGTGGTGCGTCAGGAAAAAAGCAAGCTATTGCTGGTTTTACTCAAACGCTGTGTAAGAAGTGCTTGGAGGGCAAGTACAATACCAAATAAAGAATTGACGCCTGGACTGCTCTTCTACATATTGAGCGGGAGGAGGTTTGAGCTTCTCAATGTGACTCCTGGATGGAATTGGAGAATAATCGAATTTAAATGAATAAACAACTTACAGAAAAACTTTTTGAGGATCATAACCCAAAAAAAAGATGCAATAAAAATAGTCGGGGAAGTTGTTTGGATCGGACAGAAAAATTAGTTCAAAGAAAGAAAATGACTAGAGCAATGATGAGATAAGATGACCCAATCCGTACACGACAGCGATGCCTACAATGTAGTACATTAGTTTGAGGGTGATGCTCGAATCACTCTTTATAAACTCATCAGTGCTTTGCTCACGAAAATCAGATACACCGGTCTGATCGCCAAATACATAGATAGACCAATAGTAAGCGAAGAAAATGGAACCAAACACCCAGTTGGGCGAAATGTAACCTAGCCCCACAAGAAAGCCAGGAACAAAGATCAAAGCCAAAAACACAACTTTCATGAGTTTTCGTTCATGTCTTCTATATAATGTTGGCTGAGATATTTCCCCCATTGCATCTTCATGATTAAAAAACTTAAGTAATTCTGACCAAAACTCATTATCATTAGATTCAATTTTTACTGGATTCTCTGAAAAATCAAAATAAATAATTTTATTTCCATACGACGGGCTATTCCCTGATTGAATATGTCCACAATAGAATTCAGCACCAAGGTTAATCATCGTTTGTTCGTTAATTTTAAACCAATATTGAACAAAACCCATGATCGAATAAATTAAAAAGAAGGTGGGTAATATATAATACATAAATGTCCACAGAATCATAGATTCAAGAAAAAAAGAAGATAAGCCTGCAGATACAAAAATAAGAAAGAATGCTTTGATAAAATGATAATGTGGTTTCATGATACTTTTGGAAATATGTTGAACGGCTAGGGATGTTCGATCAGTGACCGCATATTCACATTCTTCTGGTAACTTAATATTCTCTACGTTTTCTAAAAATCGGATAATCTCAGGATGGCGATAATCGTTTTTTGCGCCACATTTTGGGCAGTTATCAGCTGAATTTGCAATTTCAGTATGACAAGCATTGCAATCAATGAGGCCATTCATAATTTCTCCTCCCGCTTCTTCGCCAACTCATAAAACATCCCCGCCTCTTTAATCATCCTGCCTAATATCTCATCACACATATCATCGGGCGGAATATTTTTTGGATTGAGGCACACGCCTTCATACTCTCCCGGTTTCGTTTCAGTCAGCTTGAAGATGATCCCGTTGATAGAAGTGGCCGTTTCTTCTTTGAGGTTAATTTTGTAAGAACCCATAACCCATCATGCCTTAATTATTCTTCATTCACCTTAAGCGCCTATAATCTTGAATTCCCCAGTTTGTATATCTAAAGTATTCTCAAGTTTATGTAGTATGACACCTGACGGAATTTTCATTTCTTTATTCATACAGCCCCAAATAATTAAATCTCCTTCCCTTAAATCTTGGTAAAGTTCTTCGTGCTTAACACCTACAACCATTATTTTTTCATGACTAGTTGAAAATAGTTTTTCTTCTTAATAATAATTTCAACGATATATACCATTGGAGATTCTGTCGTATCCTCACTTAAAATTCTCCCGTAAAATGACATTTCTTCTTCGAGAATCCCGACCTTAAAAAATTTTTCAATATATTCAAGTGCAGAAGCGGAGTCTTTAAATGGAATTTCTTTCATAGCAACTCTCTATGGGTTAAGAAATATTCTTCATACTCCCCATTTGTTTCAGTCAGCTTGAAGGTGATGCCGTTGATGGAGGTTGCTGTTTGTTTCTCTAAGTTAATTTTCCAGATACTCATGTCATGGCTCTATACAAAAATATTAATTCATGAATTAATAAAATTTCAGAAAAAACTAAAAAGCCATTATCTCTTGGAAAAAATTTAATGCTTGGAAGGCTTTTCCCAAACCCCCATTTCACATATACCACCGTGTAAAGTAATACAACTACAGATTGGCCCATCAGGCCACCCGCTTGACGGGCTAATGAACCAGGATTGATAATTGAGAATATTATTGCTGATAAAATAATAAAAAAAACGCCCAAAAAATATTCTAAAAATACCTGCGACCCTGCTTTGGTCGCAATTTTACTTTTTGCGTTATCCTTTTCGTTTTTAATAAAATCTATAACAGCTTCAGGCAACTCTTTTTTGCAATAAGGGCATGCCGTAGCAATGGTGTCGATTGCCGTTCCGCAATATGGACATCCTGAAGAGGTCATTTCGTCACCATAAAAAATAGGGGGAAAGTTAAACAATTTACGCTCATTTATGCTTCTCCATTCACGCCCTTGCCAACTTTTGAGCTTTAGTTCTTTCTTAATCGCCACGGTTCATAGTATTAAACTTGGCATTAAACTTGGAAATTAGAGGCCATATTTTCTTAAAATATGATTGCCTTTGGTAGGCAATTTGATCCCACAATGCTGAAAAATCATCAAGGTAGTCATCTTTTGGAAAATCCGCTAAAATAATAGTAAGTCCTTCTATCAACTTTTCCTCACCTGAAAGAGCTTCTTTGAATATAGTCTCAACCTCCCGCACCAAAGGTAAATACTCCCTCTCTGAACCTAAATTCGTCAACTTATTTATCCAATGCTCCAATTTAAAATATCCTTTTGCCACGCTATCTTTAGAATCCTCTATATACTTTTCAGCCTGTTGAATATTTAAAGCGACATCTCCCTCGAGAAAGTCAAGTTGGGATTCGGCCGGGTTGTTAGCTTCCGAAATTCTTGCTTGAACTAAAGCTATGTATGATCTGTTTAAGTTTTGGATAGTATCGTAAAGGTAAAATATGGGTGCTTCCTCATCTATTTTGCTCTTTTCGAGAGAAATTATTGCATTTTGATTCTCTAGTAATTTAATCCCATTTAATTGAATCTTATTAGTAAATTTGAAAAAGTCGTTTTCATTTCCCTCTCTTACTGCCCTGAATAACCCATAATAATTATCTATAATATCTCTCGCATCTTTGGGTAAGGTGGAAATATAAATATTAAGTAATGCCACAGAATCCTTAAGCGATGAAGTAAGGACAGGCTTGTAAATATCTTTCAGCGAATTTTTAAGCTCCTGCAGTTTCAGTTCAGCCTGATTACCAATAATCTTTACTCTTTTATTTGCATAATCAGTCGAAACTTCTTCGCTTAAAATCCCACCGCATAAATCTTGGATTTCGCTAATCTCATTTGCTAAGGTAGCAAATCTGTTAATAAATAAAATGACAGAATTATTGTACTTTCCATATTCCTTAGCATCAGCGAGCTTTTTTAAATAATCTTTAGACTCAGGTCTCTTTGAAGAGTTTGGAGCCTGTTGGGTCGTGGGGTTTTCAGAAGAAAAACGATCTTCTTTTCTGGCAATTTTTGGTTCAGGGGTGAAAACATTTAAATCCTTACTAAATATATTGTCTAATCGGTCTTTCTCAGTTTGGAAAAAATCCCCCTTCTTCGACTTTATATAGATAGGAAAGACCCTGCAGGTTAGCTCGAGTTTAGTAGCACCCATATTCTGCAACGTTCGGACGTTTGCATCTTTCATTTTTTGTTTTAATTTAGATAAATTTTGCTCAAAGCCTACCTCATCTTTAGAGTTTTTATATATGAAGGCAGTAAAAACCTTATTCAGTCTTTTTATGTTTTCCTTGTTTTTATTTTTCCAGAAATTGGATGCCTCATTAAGATCAACTTTTAATTGTGGGTATTTTTTAATGCAATTTTCCACGGCAATATCAATCCCTAGGTATTTAGTCATCAAATGACCCAAATCATAAGCAACTTCTCCGGCAGGTTGTAGGGCAAATAACTTACCTGAAAAAAATAAATTAAATAATATAAAGAACAGTATCAGGAATAATTTAATCCATTTCTTCATAAGTTCCCTCGCTCACACCATTTATGAGTTTTCTTCCCACCATCATACCTGACAGCCATAACAGTTTTAATCAGCATAGCTATTCTATCCATTGTCATTTCTGTATGCGAGTAGTCCCTTGTCTAAATCAAATACGTTCGGAAAATCTATTGAAGGCAGTAATCGAATCAATAGGTAGATCAATATCCATCTTAAAGATTTCTTCTTTCAAATATTTCAATTCCTGCTCTTTGCTTTCTTCATCGACATCTATATACCATGAGCGATGTTTCCCATTATCACCTGGCCACCTATACCCACGATTTTTTAACAAGTCTTTTGACTCAAAAGGGCTACCAAGAGCCCAAATTCTATATGACTTCAACCGTGCATTATTAAGCAAGGTCTTTAGAACCAAATCACCAGACTTAGGAAGGGTCATAGAAAGAAGATGCAGAGAAGCACAACAATCAATTTCTGCTCGATGACCTTCAAAGAAATACCCGAATTTATAAGCTAAGTATTCTAGTTTAACACTTGCAAGCCCCTCATCTTCCCACGGCACTTGGCTTGCCGAACATGCCCATGATTTTGTTTGAAATATTGAGAATCTTTTCTCTACAAACTTCCTGTCAAAATTTGCATTGTGGGCAATTATTAAACTAGAAGATTCGACAATGCTCTTAATCGCTTCATCATCAAAGGACTTTCCGGTAAGCATTTCATCTGTAAGGCCAGTTAATGAGATTATCTTTTGAGGGAGAGGGGTTTGAGGGTCTTCTAAGCTAGAGTAAGCTTCTAGAATATTGAAAATACGACCATCTTTTGAGAACTCAAATGGAACGAGGGCAATCTCAATAATTTTATCAATCTCATGGCTTAACCCAGTAGTTTCTACATCTAGGAATATCCCAGTTATTTTTTCTGAGCCATCCTCTTGATGATAAGAATTTGGTTTTTGATACTTGTACAGAACTCTGTAGTTCCCAGTCTTTTCTAATTCATCAATAGTCTGTTGGTGGTTCATTATGGAATATTAAGTTTTTAAAATTAAAGAGGTATCGGATGTTCCCATTTACAATTAGGACATATTTGTTTTGCGGGACGAAATATTGCAATTAATATAAGGATAGGTACTAGAATTAATAATAGCCAGAAGACAATTCCAATTAGAAACAAAATTATCGCAATTAAAAAAAGCCAGCCCCCTGTGCCTTTAACTTTCGCTTTCCCTTCAAACTTGCAATTCGGACACCGAATATTTTTTGCCCATAATGCAATTGACATGGTTATTCCTTTGTTTTGTCCTTAGCCCTTAATACCCTTCCTGGTTTCTGTCGGCTTACACGTGATGCCATTGATGCTGGTTGCTGTATGGTCTTTGAGGTTAATCTTGTAGATGGACATTTATAAAAGGCGTAGTCCCATTGTCAGTTGAAATTGAACAATGCCTTACGCCACTTTAATAATATTTTCTTTAAAATTCAAGTTCTTCATTGCCTCTCTGAGTTCTTTGAGATGGCGATATCCACGCACCGTTCTTAAATTGGG
>JABIHA010000065.1 GCA_018649885.1 Bacteriovoracaceae bacterium | reverse complement strand
TGATAAATCCATTGCAAACAAAGAGACAATTTATGCATCTCCAAGAGCATCTCAAGCAAAAGATGACTACGATATGTACTTTAAGTTTTTATTAGATTTCGGAGAAGATTTAAAACACTAAAAATTACGGAAATAAAATATGTCTACAAATAGCATAGATGAAATTTTAAAGAAGAAGGGAATAGACAGCACTCCAAGTGAGTCTGTTAAAAAACCCAAAAAACGAAGGCGCAGGCTTTATGAGGCCCTAGATGAAGAGCCTGCTTTGGAAAAGCTTGAAGTCAAAAGCTTGGCTGAACCAGAAGAAAAGACAGAAGAGAGCAGCACACATAAAATCATAGAACCAAAACAAGAAATAATTGCAAGCCCAGTAGAAGAAAGAAGACCTGAGGGCCCAGTAATAAAAAGAATTGTTGTAAAGAAGCCAAAAAAGAAAGCGAAGCAAGTGCTTTCAAAGAAACTTCTTGAGAATGCTCTTCCTAAACCAACTAAAGAATTTACTATAATTCATAACCAAGTGCTGGAAAAAATAGTTTTATCTAATTTAAATGTGACAGAAATGAGATTTCTTCTTTTAATATTAAGAAAAACACTTGGGTGGAATAAGCAAGTTGCCTATCTTTCTAGACCAGAAATTTCAACTGAAGGTAATATAAAATTAAATAGATTTGATGCTTGTAGAAATAACTTACTTGAAAATGGAATTATTGGAGTTATCACAGATCCAAAAACTAGAAAAAATGGCTTCTTTTTAAGAGCAGATTTTTTTGGAATTGCCACAAATAACAACTCAGAGAAACCAAGCTCTTCAAGTATAGATAATGATAACGTCTCAAAGGTTTTAGCTGCCATTACAGATGACGCCATTAGAGAAAAAGAATCCAAGGTAGTAGGGGAGTTAGTCGCTAAGGGGCATGAGCTCACTGAAATAGGAAAGCTAGGCTTAGACTTAATTGAGAAAGGTGATCTTAAGGGTACACCATGTATTCATCCATTCTCATACCTCAATAGTGGAACTATAGACGCAATTAGAAATAGGGTCGATGGGAAAAACTCTAGGGGAGTTAATGCCAACCTAATTTGGGAGGCCATCTCAAGATTTGATGCAAATACGCCTCTACCAGATGATTTTCAAGAAACCTTATCTGAAACAGATTTAAGCTGGATTAATGATAGGGGAGGGCGGAGACAACTTGGCCAAATGAATGCTAATGAAGTCAAAAAAGAATTAGGGCTTTCTCTGTAACTGTTTTCATATTCAATTCTTTTACCACAATTACCTGAGAGCAATTGCCCTTTGTGAGATTTGGACTTATTTTAAACGTACGGGGGGAATCGTATTTGAGGCATTTTTTTATAGTAAAAAAGCGATGATTAAAAATCACAATAATGAAATAGGTTTTGAAAATGAGTGGAGACGTAGCACTTTTAATTGGTAACTCTGATGGAATAGGTCTAGAGACTACAAAACGACTACTAGATATTGGATACAATGTAACAGGAATCTCAAGAAGTGCTTCTACAATTGAGAACAGCAGTTACAATCATATTGTAGTTGATGTCAGCAGCGATGAGTACCGAGAAGTTTTATCGCGCTCTCTGTCACTTAGAAAAATAGACTTATGTATTTTTTTTGTTGGAATCGGTGAACGATTTGACCCAAATAATATTCGATTTGAGACAAAGGTTTTTGAAGTAAATTTATTGGCTGGAGTTATTACAACAGAGCTTGTGATCAATGATATGATCAAAAATAACCATGGCCACTTCATCGGTCTAAGTTCAATTGCTGACCTTGCGCCCTCACAAGAAGCACCTAGTTACAATGCCTCCAAGTCAGCTTTAACTAATTACTGGGAAGGGTTGGCACTGGCTTTGTCCAAGACGAACGTAAGAATAAGTAATATAAGATTTGGATTTGTGAATACAAAGATGGCAAAAGCATCGATAAGGCCGTTTATGATTTCAAAGGTCAAGGCTTCCAAATATATACTATCAGTTGTTGATAAGCCTAGAATTAGAGGAACTCGGCCAATGATCATGAATTTTTTAATGTGGCTATCTTTAATCTTCGTTAGATTAAAACTTTTTGTATATCGATATTAATCTTTCTTTATTAAAGATCTGGCTTCAGATAACTCAATTGAGAAAACTTCGTCCGTGGAGTATGTGGCAGTAAAGAAACGATAGGCATCCTAAAAATAGGGGAGGTAGGTGTCATCAACTTGCTGCTTCCACTTTAACCTTATAATTTTTTAAGTTAGCACTTTTCAATTGATCTTCTAGAACTTGCGCTAAGAATCCTTGGATAGGATAACCAAGTTTTTCTGCAAAAATTTTAACTTGCTCAAGAGTAGGGAGTCTACGCCCTTTTTCAATGTCACAGATAAGACCCCTCGACACTCTACATTTTTTAGCAAGATCGGCCTGGGTAATATCATCTGTCTCTCTGATCGTAAGTAGCATATCACCAAAGGAGAGGTCGCCTTTGTTTAATTTTTTCAGAATTTTTTTAGCGTTAGTACTCATGCTTATTTACCTCCAATACTTCTACAAACTCAATAGATCCATCATTATTTACTATATAAATGGCCCTATAAGCTTTATTCAACCTTATTGATCTTTGACCTTTTCTATTCCCTTTTAAGTGAAACCCTGGAGTTTTCCTAACTCCTCAACAAATTGAACCCAGATCATAAATTTTCTCAAAATGTTTTGAGGAACACTTTTTAAATCTTTCTGAGCCTTTTTCGACAATCGAACTTCCGTGATCATTAACACATCGTACTCGAAATTGAGTACAATGTGAAGCACTCTGGAAAGTGCAGGTTTGGATAAATGTTTTATAAACAAATTTCATGGAAGTGCAATAAATTCAATGCCTTATAACACCTGTTATAGGGCATCATGACTAAAAAGCATGGTAGTTGCATGCATGATGATCTGATCGAGTCTTGGCTAAAGCTGTTTTGAATAATGCCAATTCTTATATCGAAGCCTTCTCAGTGAGTTTCGACTCATACATTGTTATTTGAAACGAGTTATATCAAATAGTTGCTTTTTCCCCTTACTTCAAATGCTGGAGAGCTGATACAACTTCTTTGTGCACTCGTTCATGATCCCAAAAAACCATATCTTTAATATCGTTTTTCTTAGCTATTTCATCGACCACAAAGTAACCAAGGAAATAGCCTAACCTTGAAGGAAGGCCATTTATGACGGGAGGTTGATCCATATTGAACCATGATTGATAAATATTCATTTTATCTGCTGTTACTAATTTGTCTGCATCTTGTAAAAATCTTAAAGAAACACTTCTAAGAATTTTCTTATCAATACTTTCAAAATTATCATCCATCAAAAGCTCATCAATACGGCCGTCTTCATTAAACTCACCACTCACCCATGTTGCAAACCCCTCTAACCACAGTGGGAGTGTCATCTTCCCTTTCTTCAAAAAAACTTCTTCATTAACCTTCATTCTATCTACATGATAGATATGGAAAAGTTCATGGGAGTACAAAATATCAATGTTGTCGTTTCTTTGAGATATAAAGTCTATTCCCATATAAAGAACAGGGACATCTGGGTAATCTTTATGGGAGCCACCTCTACCGTTAAAAGTCATAGCTGATGGAAGTACAACAATGGGGGTGTTAGAAAAATCACTACCGGGGAAGAGTTTTGAATATTTACTCATCTGTCGCGATAAGGTCTCATTAAAAGAATCAAACATGTCTACAACCTTTTCAAAGCTAGAGTCATAGTAAGAAAAAGTTTCCTTTAATTTTTTTGCCTTAAAATCCTTCCATCCTTTTCTCGACTCAGATCGCCAGACTTGGTTAGAATACAAGTATGGGTATTTTTGCTCAATGACTTCGTTCCAAAGATTGACTCGTTTCTCGTGATCCTTATTTTTTGCTTCCTTCCAAAAAGAAACCAAGTCATTTCTCAAGTTAATTATTTTCATTTCTTTCCTTTTATTGGTGGAGGCGCAGGAAACTAAAGAAATGAATACAATTGATATCCCAAATTTCTTCAAACTATCAAAAACAAGATTGAGTTTCATATACATATTTGCTCTTTTTTTATTGAGTAGCATATCCCAAATTACACTTGGGACATAAGTTGGTTTTATTCACTGTCAGATCCATTACCCAATTGTTTCTTGAGAAGATTTGCAACGGGGCTGTTTTGCTCTACGGAAAAACCTTGATTGCATTTGCTACATTTAAAGTTTTCACGATAATAAGTCGAAATTACTTGAACTAAGACAAGTATTGGAACTGTGGTTAGACCCATTTTAATTTTATCTGGGTAAGAAAAAATAAAGACCAGGATTAACAAAGGAAAGTCTGGAAGAAAGCTCTTTACTTTTATAGGTAGCTTTCCCCTTTTAAACTCATGAATTTCAAGACAATTCATACAAAATTTTTTCAAAATCAGCTCCGGTATTCAAAATGATTTTTAAGAAAAGCAAAGACACCCATGAAGAGCAAGAAAGCAAAAAATAAAAATGCCATGGCCCATTTGGCCCTTCTTTCTTTCTTCTTTTTTGTTTCAATAGTTTTTTGCTATCAGGATTATTTTCTAGATAAGTCTCTTTGGGGGGACGCGAACTTAGGCTCGGGGTATATTCGGTGCCATTAATATCAGCCATTAGCCTCCACCGCCACCATTTGTACTTCTAGCCTCTAAAATCATTCCGTGAAACAGTCTTAGTTCAAATATACCATTTTCAGAGTCATAGCTTTCAGATTCTATTTCATGAGGAAGTAGGCTATATTTAACCATTTTGTAATCTTCGAGACTGAGAGCTGAGCGCTTATAACCTTCACTTGGGGTACTGGCCATGCTGGAGAATATTATTGATAAGCATAGCATGGGAATTATAGCTAGTTGTTTCATTGTAAAGCCTCCCCACCTTCGTTGTTGCTCAGGAAGTTTGACTTATTGAGGACATCTGAAGCCATGCCTACGAAGAATGTATGGTTCTTCGATTTGTCAGCGGCATCAAGTCTTCCACTAGAAAACTCAGTGTCAATTTTTTCATAAGCTTCTTTCATAACTTGTCGAATAAAATCAGTTCCCTTCTTTTTCTCAGCGTCTCCAAAGTGAATACTGCACCAGTTTTCTCCAAGACCGAAAAGTGATTGATCATAGCTGTGTTTTAGGCAAATCTCAAAAACTTTCTTTACTGTTCCAATTGAAAGGTTAAATCCTTCTTTGTTCCATCTCTGTACTCTACCTTCTTTACACTCAAGAATTCCTTGCGAGATGAGATTATCTAAGTTTTTTACACCATGTGCTCCAAGCTCTGCTTTTATCTCATTGTAGCTGGTACCTTTTTCAGACATTGCAAGCAGTAATATCAAAGAGTATTCCTCTTTCGTAATGACTTGTTCTAGCTCATCAGATTGAGGTTTCATGTTTCTTAAATGGCTAAGATTTTCAGTGAATGAATCTTTTAACCTTCCGTTTACGTCACCAAGAATTTCGATGATTCTATGTTGATTTCCCGTTCCAATTACAACGTCAACAAGAAGCTCATAGCTAGGGTTGGCATTTAAATTCTCAATCCTATTAATGGATGATTGCTTAATCCCAATAAGCTGAGCAATTCGAGATGAACTCTTAATGTGTGGGTGTTTTGCCTTAAAACCATCAATCAGTTTTTTGGCAATAACACATGTACTAGAAGGCATTTCCACTGAAAACTCCTACCCATGATGAATAATTATTCTTGCTGGGTAACTTAAGTGTTGAAAACTGGCTCGTCAAGTAGTCGTGGGTAATTACTTCATTTCACTTATGAAATAGCTATTGATTTAGTTGTTTAGGGCCGGTTTTATGGCTGAAATTAATTTAATAGTTGCCTTGATGACAATTCTTATGGGTAGTGACTCATAAGTACTTAAAATTCAAGATCCTAAAAAGGAAGGCAGTGATGAAAAAGTACATCAAAACAACGCGGTGCGCATTAGGGGTTATTTCAATATCCTTCACCTTGGCCAGTGACCTGATGGCCGCTAAGCCTAGAAAAGGTGATGACGGTAGCGGTGGTGGAATACGAGAAATAAGGGCCGGCCAAGATAGCGGTGGTGGATTAAAGCTCGAAGGTAAATTTGATCAACTGGCCTTAACTACACTTAGTGGTGGTGGAGGCGGTCCAAAAGGAATTAAGTCTACCGGTGGTGGAGGGCCTGGGCCCAGAAGCACAAGAGACGTATAAGTTTTAATAGTTTTACTCATAACAACAACCAACAGGGGAAAAGAGATGAAAGTTTTAATTGTAGTTTTAAGTTTAATGATGGCAGTAGGCGCTTTTGCAAAAGGCGACAGAGATGGATCAATGAACAAAAAGGGCGATAGAGACGGCTCAATCAAAAGAAGAGGAAATGGAAATGATGACCTTGAAGGTCCTAAAGAAATTAGATCTGCCGGCGGTGGTGATGATAGTGGTGGCGGATTAAGACTTGAAACCCTACGAGGTAGCCTTGTTGCAAAGAATCTTGGAGGCGAATCGAGCGGTGGTGGAAAAAGAGATAAAGGAACTGGGGACGTTTAGGACCAAACTATTGGGTTCACTATGGGGAGAAGAGATGAAAAAAATACTAATTTTAATTATGACTATAGCGCTTGCCAGTTGCGGAAGCGATGATAACGGCGTCACGGGTGGTGACGGATCAGGCGGCGGGAAGAAGAGTATTAATGGTGAGAGTGCAGACTCTTACTATGATAGCTTCATGAGCACCGAGGGCAATATGAAAGTTCTCACCGATAATTTATCAACTTCTTTTACAGGTCACCAGATGGTTCTAAAAAAAGACATGGGGGAATATGAAATTGGTGATCCTCAAGGATTTCTTGTCTATGAGGGAAAATACCAAGTTTCAGGATTAAATCTCAACCTTACGGGCTTCGGAGTCGGCTCAGGGATTCAGTCAAATGGAAAAAAGTGTATCGAGGTCATTCCAGACGGTAAAACGCCACTGGAGAGAGCACTTTTTTGCTTATAAAAATTAAAAAGTAAATTTAGCACAAAATACGGGAATTTCTGATGAGCAAATTAATTGCTTTGGGGTGTCTATTTGTCTTTTTTTCCTGCTCATTTAAAAAGGCGCAGGAGATTGAAGAAACAAAGGCCCCAATTATATACCTAGACAGTGACGGAGACTGGATAGAAGACAAGATTGAAATTGAAAATGGATCTGATCCAATGGTTGCGGATCTTCCAGGCTACAGCCTTGTGATTGCAAGTGATCTTAGAGTTAGCTCGCAAATCATAAGTCCAGATGGAAGCCTAAAGCGGTTTTTTTTCAGATCAACTGAAAATGCAGATAGCAATCAACTAAGCTCTCTCATCCAGAAAAAAGTCTCTAATTTTATTTCAACAAAAGACTCAAGAGAGCTTGTTTTAAAAGAATCATTTGATAGTGACTATGAAAGTGTGCAATTTCAAAAAGATGATCTTGTCGGCACAAGAGTGGCACTGGCAGGAGATCTTGAATATGAAAGTGAGAGCTTTATTGAAGGTGAGATTAAGATAGTCCCTATTGATGAAAATATAGAGTTTAAATTCAGTGAAATTGAAATTTTAGAAAATAGTTTTATTTATAATTTGAATGCATCCAAGCGAAATTTAACAAATGAGCTTATTCCTCCCCAGGTCTTCGAAGAAATAATAAGTGGTAAGAATTTAATATATAGGGCAAAGGAAATTAGCTTTGATGGAAAATCACTTTCTGATCTAAAAAGCTCAATTTTACAAAAATGCGTTGAGATTATCATATCCACTGGAGCTGAAAGTGAGCGCATTTACTACTCCACAGGAGCTGATGGGAAAATACAACTCTTAGAAATTTTAGATTATCTTGCAAAGGATCAGTGGAGCTTTAAAAATGGGGAGTTATTTTCTTTTAGAGGTGAAATAAACACTACAAAAGAGTCACTTGGCATAAAAAATATAAAAGACCACCTTGATGAAAGTAAATGGTTTGTACTAAGCACAAAAAGGCCGTTTTTAACAAAAGAGGACGTCCTCACATCAGGGGATACAATAATTTTAAGCTACCTCTCAGGTTACGAAATCCTTGAGGGGTTAAAACAAAGTAGTTTTATATCCAGAAGAGATCTTGGCAAAAAAGAAGAGACAATACATATCTCAGATAACTCGGGGGCATATCAGCTTAATCTGACAATTTTTGGTGGAAAAAGAATTGATGCTACATTTAGCAATGGAAGCTCAAAATATGGATTTTGCACCTTCAAATGGAGAAGAGGGCAAAGATTTGAAAGAGAAAATGACTTTCATAAACTATCAAATAGCTTTGATTTAAAACTAATTAAACTACATATTGGAGAGACAAAATATTCTCTAAAAGAGCTATCTAAAAAAGAGCACTTACAAATTAGCTATAACGATAAGTTTAAGTCCCTGCATATTTCAATAAACCTAAATGAAATTGGCCTTGAATTTAAAGAAGAGGACCCACTTCAAGTAGGCATAGTTTCAGAAAACCGCTCAGTTTCAACAGGTGCTTATGATCATGACAATCCAGGGGCCATTAAAAGTGGAAATGTTACATTTCCTCCGCCTGATTGCAAAGGGCTTATGAAAACAATCAGAGACGATACTTATAAGCGCAGTCCCCAATATCCCCTTCCAGGCTCACTAAAAGCTGGAAGCTTCAACTATATAAATCAAATTCATTTTTCAATGGACATCGAGGTAATCACTCTTGGTGAAAGGAGAAAATCATTATGAAATATCTAATTATGTTTTATCCAAGTATTTGTTTTGGAGCAAGGTCTCTAGAGAGTATGGCAAGAAGTGCAGAGAGCTCACTTACAAGACTCGGCTCTGGAGTTGTTGTTATTGGCCTTATTTGGGCCGGTTACTTGTATGTTAAGGGCTCCCAAGAAGGCCGCGAGAAATTAGGAGGCGCAGTTGCAGCTGCTATTTTAATTTTTGGAGCAGGTGGAATAATGGCCCTTTTAAAAAAGATTACGGGTTAGGGTTATGAATAGACGCTACCCACAGTACTTGAAATTAAGTCCAAAGATTCTAGGTCTTGGAATATCAGAATTTTTTGTTCTAGGAGTAATCATTTTTTTGTGCGGACCCATATTAAATGAGTCTTTCATGTCCTTAATTTTAAGTGCAATTTATATTATTTTACTAAAAAGCTACAGACTACTTCTTCCCCCCCACTACCTTTGGTTTCGTCTAAGAAAAAAAAGAATCATCTATCTAAGGCGAGCTGTAAGTGGAAAGTAAAAAATCCTTCAAAATTGATTTTCAAGATATTGATCAAATGAGAGATCACGATAAAAATATCTATCTTGAATCTATAAAGCATTCATTTAACACAGCACCCTCAAGCTTTGTTAAATTTTTTTATTTCGGTGGTTCGTCTCATCTCTACCATGGAGCCGGCAGCTTCCCCATCGCCGGCGCCAAGTCCACGCTCGTGGATAATCCG
>JABIHA010000013.1 GCA_018649885.1 Bacteriovoracaceae bacterium | reverse complement strand
GGTGGGCTGCTGTGCGCACTGATGTGTGTCATGAAATTCTCAAGAACTAAATCATTTGCTTGTATCTCCTAGGTCAAGTACACATGCATAACTAGTATCTAAGATTTGTTTATAAATGACTAACGAGGCTCAAAAGGATTGAGCCAGACTAAGGAGAGAATCACATGAAAGGACTAGGAATTGCTTTTACTCTATTACTGATGACACAGGGATTTGCGTTTGCGGGAACACCGGTTGAACTAGATATTCCAGCAACTGAGGTTTACTTAATTAACGGTTTTGATGACAATGATAATGTTGAAGTTATTTTGTCAGGCAATCTTCCTAATCTTTGTCATCAGTCACCCACAACATATATGGACGTTGTAGGAACGACAGTAAAAGTTAGAATGACTGCACTCCACTACCATGAGTCAAATCCATTTTGCCCAAAAGTTGAAGTTCCATTTCTTGAGACAGTTTCACTAGGACTTCTCGCAGAAGGTAGCTACGATGTTGTCGTTAGTGAAGGAAAAGCTTATGAGTTAAATGGCGACTTGAATGTAGGCGAAGCTAAGAATGATAGAATGGACGACCATATCTACGCAAAAGTTGAGTATATTGAGAAAAATGAGAAAAGAGATGAGATTTCTCTTGTAGGGGTTAATCCAAGTAATTGTTTTGAGCTAGATGAAATTAAATGGGTTTCTAATAAAAAGAATGCTTTTGCAGTACTTCCTATCCTTAAGCAGGTTAGTAAAGAGTGTAAGAGCTCACAGGTGCCTTTCAGATACACTGTTAAGCTTCCAAATAAGCTTAAAAAGCAGAAAACTGTTCTTATTCACGTAAGAAGTATGGAAGGAAAATCTGTGAACACTTTGTTTACTAGGATGTAAGTCCATATTATAATGGCTCCAGGATGGAGCCATTAATTTTTAAGGAATCTGGATGATGAAATTAACCTTATGCTTTTCACTTTTCTTCTTTTTATTAGCAAACACTAATTCTTCTGCTGCCGCAGTTAAAAAATCTATGCAGTCTATGGCCAAAAATTTGGAAAGCCTTTTTCCTTATATGAAGAGAAGTAAAAAATACTCTAAAAACGATAGAGTAAAAATTGCTCAAACTTTAGGGGCAATGAGATCTCAGTTGACTCAAAACAAGTCGCATTTCAAAAACTCTAGTGTGCCCTATACGGTAAGCTATGAAGTGTTAAAAGGGCATTTTCGGGAAGCAGAATCATTTTTTAAATCTAGAAGAAATATTAACGACTCTTATGCCTACACACTTTTGAGGGCCATCCCTCTTGCGTGCAGTAGGTGTCATGTCTCAGACGAAAAGTCTTCAGGCATTTTTGGAAACTCACTTCGAGACAAATTTGAAAGTGACTTTGAGTTTGCCGAGTTTCAGTTTACAACAAGGAACTACTCTAAGGCCTTGCGCTATTATAAGGTGGCCATTGATGGAGGGGAGCTTTCTGGTACAGATTTACTCACTGCGTTTAAAAGGACAATCTTTATTTTCTTAGCACAAAAGAATAATTTGAGTCGCGCTCTGGCAATGCTTCAAAAGTATTTGGGATCTAAAAGACCAAGTCCATTTATTAAAGAAACTCTTGTGGATTGGTCTAGCGGGCTCAAGAAATTGTCGAATAGCAAAAATCACAACACATTAGACGAAAACTGGGACCACTTTCAGACATATATTAGCAGTCACTTGGGTAAGTTTGATGATGGGGATGATGTCTTTAGACTAGAGGGAGCGGATGAAATTTTTCTCATTAATCTTATGGCAAATTTGGGTCGTTACTTAAATGGGACTCCTAAGCAAGAGAATATGGCAGAGGCCATTTATTGGTATGCTCTTTCAGATAGAGTCTTAAACTATAATTTTTATTTCTCACACTCTGATCTTTATTTGAAAATGTGTGTGAAAAAATTTAGTAAACAAGCTTATGCGAGAAAGTGTTTTAAAGAATATGAAAGTCAGGTCATCTCATCATTTACAGGATCGAGGGGGACGGATATTCCAGATGAAGTTAAAAGAGAGTTAAGGGAGCTTCGGAAGTTTATTTTTGTTCCAAGGTCTTTAAAAGGTCAAAAAGTCAGGAGGGAATATGTGCCATCATTATAAGAATATTGTTATAGAGGTTTCCATGCGTGGGGCTACGAGAGATCATCTTAAAAGTGTTTTTGACAATGCTCTTTTAGAGAGTGCTGAAAATATTTACTTAATTAATTATTTTAACGAAAGCTTTCGCAAGTATTTACCAGTGAATTTACAGGGTGAAAAAGACCTTACTGTGATTAGAGATTTTATTGCAAAAGATCTTGATAATCTAAGAGATGAAATCACAGCAAATCACAATGTGGATATTAAGATAATTAAAAATGAATGCTTGCTGGGAAATGATTGTAATATTACGGCCATTGAACATTTGGAAAAGGTTGACGCTGATTTAGTGATTGTTGCCACTAGAGGGGAACAGGGAGCTAAGGGTCTATTTAAAGAATCATTTTCATTCTTTTTAACAGAATCAGCACCCTGTGATGTTCTAGTTCTGAGGCCAGTCCACTAGGAGTGGCCTCCATAATTGGAAATAAAGCTTTTGTAGTACTCACTATCTTCTAGAATTTCTTCACCTAACAGGTCATGAAGAGCGTGTAGAGCATCCGTTGAAGTAAAAATACCTATTACTTTATCTTCTTCACTTTTAACAAGGACAGATCCATATTTTTTCCTGGCCATCTCTGCCACGACTTCCCTGAGTGGAGAGTCACTTTTGACACAATAGGGATTGGGAGTCATTAAGTCACCTGCAGTGTATTTCTTTGCAAGCTCAAGATTGCTTATGACAGCTACATCCCTATCAGAGATTATTCCCAGGGCCTTTCCCTCTTTGCTAGTAATGGGAATATGCCTAATCTTTTCAATGTCCATCATTTCTTGAATTTCATTGAGTGATGTACTTTCATCTACAGTAGAGATAAAAGTTGTCACAAATTCTCCAATCATTGTCTTTTTTAAGTCTCTAATGAATTTCATTTTTCGGCCTTATTTTATGTGATCGGCAAGAATGTTGAGAGCATCTGTAGATGTAAAAATTCCCACAACTTTGTCATCACTATTGTGTATAAGAGTAGAATTAATTTTCTTCTTAGACATGTATGTCACAATTTCTTTTAGTGGAGTATTAAGTTGAACTGAATAGGGCTCACTTGTCATAATATCACTGGCTAGAAGTTGAGTGACATTTGTAGAGTAAGATACAAATCTGATATCGCGATCAGAGATTATGCCTACAGCTTTTCCCGCTTCGACTACTGGGACGTGCCTGATTTGAGTTCTTTGCATTAGATCATAAACCTCAGTGACACTGGCATCTGGAGTGACGATAGTAAGGTTATTTGTTACATAATTTTCAGCCATTTGGTCTTCAAGAATTTGCATTTCGTTTATCCTTTGGTTATTACAAGCCCTATTCTAATCTTAAAGGTGGCGAGAATTTATGATTTCCATTAGCTTATTCGATGCTAAATTCCATGACAAGAACTCGCCCATTAGCAGTTCTTTCCGAGGCTATTTGAGTCAAGTTTTCGGACTTCTAAGATCAGTGGAATCATAAGTGCTACAAATAATATAGCGAATACCAGGCCAATATACTGTAATGATATGGATAGGCCTTTTTTGTCGACCATATACCCCACAAAAGGTCCCACTAAACAGAATCCAAAACGAAAGGCCAGGCTTGTGAGTGAGTTGGCGGTTGCCCTAAACTGGCTTGGAATTCTCCAGTTAAAGGCATCGCGAAGAAGTATATTGGTGATTCCACGACTGGCCTGAAAGCACAGGCCCACTGTTATTCCCAGCCATCCAGAAAAGTAGGCCATGCCGAAATATCCCGCTACTGGAAGTAGGGCGAGACCTACTAGTAAGACAGTGGGTCCAAATCTTTTTTCAAGAAAGTGAATTTGCTTGCCCACAATTCCTACAAAGAAGTTATAACCCGCCCAAAGAAGGCCAAAATACGCCAGTGGAATATTCTCGCTTTGCCAGTATTTTTGAAAAATCCAAACGGCTATGAAAGAAGACAACCCCCAAACAACTAAATTTAGAAAAATGAGTAAAATCAATTTATCAGATTTAAAAAGATGAAATAAAATTTCTTTCATATTTTTCACATGTTGATTCTTATCCATTTTTTTATAGGGAGGCTCATAGAGAGTTAGAGAGACTATAAATGGAAACCAACTTGTAATTGCGTGGGCGATTACTACAGCTTTAAAAGAAATGCTAACAAGAAGTCCCCCAATTATAGAGGCTGTGGATTCTCCACCCATATGGGCCATTTGCATATTGGCCATGGCCTTTGTTCTTAAACCCCTGTCGTCACCAATATGACTGAGAGAATCGTAGAGGATCGAAATATTTGTACCGGATACAAGTGAAGCAGCTACTCCAATGACAATTTCGTAATAAACTAACTCGGTAAAGCTATCCATGCTCACTAGCCAGGTAAACCCAAGCGCTGAAAGAAAGGAGCCTATAGATAGAGTCATTTTTCTTCCAAATAAATCACATAGGTAGCCTGAGGGAACCTCACATACTGCAACCGTAAATCCAAATATTGCTTGAAGCTTAAAGATTTGCTCCATAGATAGACCAAGACTCGTGAAATAGGGCACTACAACCGGCATAATGACTAGAAACATCCAAAAATAAGAAAAGAGATACACTCTTTTTATATTTTTAATGTAGATGTCTTTGTCTAAGCTCATGAAATTAATCATGCCCCTGGAGGAATGAAAAGTCACATTTTTGTGTTCAGATTTTTTTTCCCTTTGAGTACTTTTTAGACAGCTCCTGAAAAAAATCTATGGTCACAATTATGAGATTAAAATCCTGTTCGGTTTTTCAACCGCCACCTGAAAATGGGTTAATGTTTGTGGGTACAAAACATTTTGGAGGAAATATGAATAAATCAATTATTAAAGCAGTCTCATTGTTTGCATTGGCAACTACAGCTCTTGCGACAACATTTACTATTACAATTAAGATTTATAGCGAGAGCGATTTTGTTTCTCATAGTCATCAACGATTTAATAGATCTAAATGTAATAGACCAAATTATTTAAAAAAGAATAATTTGAGAAATAGAGGAATGAAACTGAGTGGTGCACTGGAAAATGATACAATTAAATCTCTTGTTCAGAAACTTGAAAATCAAGCTGATAGACTATTTATCAGTAATTACTCACAATTTCCTATCCTTAGTAAACAATCCAAGAAGTTTGAAACGGCCACTGATAGGATTAGAGCTAGGTTTAGTGAACTTGAAAATGCTAGGTTAATGGCCAAAAGTAAAAAAGGCGATTTAAATTCTCGTGCTAAAAGATTAGAAAGGGAGGCTGATGATCTTAAAATGAGATTGAGGCCAAGTATTGATGAATTACAAGACATCATGGCCGATGTGGCAGGGCCAAGTGCTGCAAGACAGTCAGTCGTTGCCTTTGTGAAAAATCGAATTCATGAATTGAGAATGAAAGTTAATAAGGCTGAAAGTGAAGCCGCCAGTGCTAGAAGACTAGCAGCAAATTTTAGCATACCTGAACTTATGGATAACGCCAGATACAAATTGTATCAAAGTTACAATGGTGCTTCAGATGAGCTTAGAGCGCTAGTTAGAAATGTAACAAATAATGTTAAGCTTACAAGACCTGCTTTTTACCCACAATATGACAATGAACTTAGGTGTGCAGCTAAGGCCTATGAAGTATTGGGTAATAAACTTGAAAGATTAATTGATTAAATTAAAAAGAGGTGGCATGCAAAAGCATGACATCTAAAGGTTCTATACCTTTAACTCCGTTTCATATGTGTCCAAACGCCTGAGTTTTATTGATTAGAATTCAGGCGTTTTCCACTTTCATAGCCGTCTTTTTCTATGCTATAATTTTAAAAAATATTAAGGAGAGATATTTTGAAACTTTTAGCTATAATCTTGCTATCACTCAACGCTTATTCCAATCCACATCCCAATGAATCCCTCACACCAAAAGACAAGCTAGCGGGAAAAAAAGTAGATGTGATATCTAAAATTGGTATTAGTACTCCAAATAAAGTAGGACTTCCTGTAATTAGAGTCAACCTTGTTAAAGAGCATGGTCTTTTTGTGCTCAAAAAATCAGTGATCGAATATTCAGCGACAAAAAACTTTTACCAGAAATCTAGTCGCCTTGATTCTCTTGGAAGTTTTAAGGCGAGCTTAACTTCCAGCTCCAATCCTAAAGAAAAATACTATGGATCTATTGGTACGGGATATAATTTCGCCTCTCATGCGCAGGGACTTTCTTTCAGATTTCCACTAATAAAGGGAAAATCAGTGCTGACTATCTTTGGTGAAAATTCTGACAGCGGGAAATTGGAGCAGGTTTTTAGTCAAACAATCGATTCAAATATATTAAAAGAGTTTATTCAAAATCATGGAACTAATGTTTCAATTTTAAAGCAGTCAAAGGCCAATCCTCCCATACTTTTGAATTTATATGCGGAAGGGTATGGTGATAACGAAAGTGACCGGAAAAGATTCTACCGTGGTGCCAGCTCTGTTATTGCAGGACTCAAATCTTTTCCAAGTTTTGACCAATTTGAGATTCGTGCAGTTTTTTACCCATCAAATCTTGAGCTGGGATCTCCTAAAAATTTAAGAACGAAAATCGTGAGGGATTCTTTTTTAGGCCTTTACTATCCCTACTGGTCCTTTGAAATGGGAAGGTGGTACAACGTTGTATACCCAACAGACTATACCAAACTGATGGATGGGTTTGCACAACTTCCCTATGATTACGCCATGGTTTTAATTAAAAGTCGCGGTTATTGGGGGATGGGAAACTATAACTTCTTTACTGCTATTCCTGATGCCAACAGAAGCTTTACTTATCTTCTCCACCACGAATTTGGACATTTCTTTGGATTGCAGGAGGAGTACTCCTCTGGTGGGACTGAGCTACTATTTGGAAAAAATACTGTGGAGCCTTGGTCACAAAATTTAACTTTTCAAGGCAGTGCCAGATCATTTACCAAGTGGGCCAGTCTTTTAAAAAAGGGTACTCCAATTCCCACAACAGGAAGGGCCTTTCAATTGGGCGTTTTTCGTGGTGGATACGCAGGTGTATCAAAGAAGTCTCATATTCCTGCAAAAAATTGTACTATGGGTAGTGGGCGAGCTTTTTGTGAGGTTTGTGCTAAGGCCATTTCTAGAAAAATTGGTATTGATCAAGGAAAATAAAGTATTGTGAGAGTTTTTGCTGTTGGGGATATTCACGGTTGTTACTACACTTTTTGTGAACTTCTAAAAAAGATGGAATATCAGTATGGAGTTGATAAACTGATACTTTTAGGTGATTTAGTAAACAAAGGGGCCAACTCAAAAAAAGTTCTAGAATGGGTTCTTGATCACCCAGTAAAAGTTACTTCACTGATGGGCAACCATGACCTTCATCTTCTGTGTTATGTCTTAGGAATAACCAAGAAACTAAAATTTCCTGAAACAAAAGATATTTTAGATTCCAGCAGAAAAAATGAATTTGAAGGATTTATTAAATCTCAAAAATTATTAATCAAAATGAAAAATGATTTTTTCATCCACGCAGGGGTGCTGCCCAACTGGTCTTTAAAAGAATTACAAAATAGAGCTACAGATTGCGAACAGGCCTTGAGTTCTGATTTAGTTTTTGATGTATTAAAATCGTGGAAAAAAGATAAGCCAAAAAAAGAGGAGCCTGAAAAGGGAAGAGTCTACGATTTGGCGCTGACTTTGAGTGTACTCACAAGGGCCAGGACCATTGATAAAAATGGCCATCTCAATTTAAAGTACTGGGACTCAGTGGAGAACACACCAGATCATTTAACCCCGTGGTACTTACTTCGAAATGAATCAGAAAAAGCAAGGTTCATTTTTGGACATTGGGCCATGCATGGAAAAGTAAATAAGGGAGTTAAAAATGCAATTGCTCTAGATACTGGATGTGTTTACGGTGGAGTACTCACTGCTATTGAATTAGAATCAAACCAAGTCTACGAGCAGTCTTTATCAATTAAAGATTAAATTTTTAAGTCAGAATAGTTAATGAATCACCGATTTTCATTGTGCCGGATTCAAGGATTTGGGCACGGAGTCCACCCTTATTATTTTCATTTAGCCAATTAAATGCCCCATCCCCGGCTGCAAAGTCCATCCAGGCACAAGGGGTACAATCCACACAACCTTTAAATTTAGCAGTTCCAATTTTAAATTCTTTGCCGATCAGAATCAGTGGATCAACTCCGCTGATAATAATATTTCTTCTAAAGACGCTATTCGAAACTTCACTGCCACCCATTTTTTTCAACTCTTCCAAGGCCTCAAGCTCCATAAAACTGACTTGTCCCTGATAATTTTCCTTAAACTCATAGAAGCGATCACCTACAAGTCCTGCACCCGCATGGGCCTCAATCTCTTGTGGAGTGTGAGTCGGTGCTTTCCCAGGCGTTCCTACCTTGTGAGACCAGTAATTTGAAGAGGGAGAAATAAAAATTTCGTGGATATGTGCCATAGAGCTCAAGATGCCATAAACCCACTGCTTTGATAAGGTTTTATATGTGGTAAATGGATCTTCCAGCTGAATTGTTTTTGGGTTATGATTTGGAACAATCAATTTTATGGAGACATTATGAACTCAAAAGATATGACTATTTCTCAGCAGTTTTTATCAATGGCGACAGCAAAAATGGTGACAAAACCTATGTACGTTGCTGCAAAGCTGAATATTGCAGATCATATTGAGCAGGGATCTAACTCCATAGGCGCGCTTGCAAAAAAAACCAATGCCCACGAAAGCTCTCTTTATAGATTGATGAGAGCACTTTGTAGTGTGGGTATATTTAAAGAAAGAGAGAATAAGGAATTTGAATTAACTCCTCTTGCAGAGTGCTTACTTGATAAACCTGGATCACAAAGAGGGATGCTAATGTGGTTCAATGATCCAATTCACGATCAAGCATGGGAGTATCTTCAATACAGTGTGGAATCAGGAAAGCCTGCATTTAATAAAAAATTTGATAAACCGATTTTTGATTATTTTCAAAACAACAAAGAAATTTCAGAAGTTTTCAACACTGCCATGACTAGTAATGTGAAAGGAGTTCACGGATTAATTGCAAATGCCATTGATTTGTCAGGCGCCAAGTGCCTTTATGATATCGGTGGAGGGCATGGACATCTAGTAGCTCAAATTATGGAAAAAAATGATCACTTAAAATGTGGTGTATTTGATATACCACACGTTGTGGCCGGTGCCAGTGGAAAGGGAGAAATCGCTTTTGAAATTTTTGGTGGAGACTTTTTTGAAGAAATCCCGGCGGGTGCTGACGCTCACATTATGACTTTTATTCTTCACGATTGGGATGATAATAGCTGTCTTAAAATTCTTGAAAATTCACATAAGGCCCTCGAACCTGGAGGAAAGCTATATATCGGCTCCAATATTATTGGAGCTATTAATGAGCCTTCTCTTGGTAAATTATTAGATATTGAAATGTTGGCCATGACTACCGGTCAAGAGAGAACAGAAAGTGAGTTTAAAACACTCTTTGAAAGAGCAGGTTTTACTTACCAAGGCGCCATTGATACCAAAGGGCCTGTTTCTCTATTAGTTGCGAGTAAATAATTCTTCTCTGACATTATTTTAGAATATTTCTTTTATAATCCAAGGCATAAGTTTATTGAGGTTTATCTTCTCGCTTAGAGCAGTTGATCTGTCAGCGCATACTAAACTTATAGGACAGTTAATTTCTACTTCTGTAGCATACCGATAATAAAATGGATGAATACTATTTATCGCATAGTCTTTTTTTCTGAACTCAAATCGGTATTGTCGTCCAAATTGATCACTTGATTTGATGGAAATATCCTTTGGAATGCGAATGCCATTTTCAGCTACAATGTAATCACTTTTTTTATTCATCTCAATTTCAGCACTATCTGTACCCAGATAGACTTTCCTTGCATCTGCAAAATATAGGAGGGTTTCAGGTTTGATTCCAAAGAGATTTGGTGTTTGTGGGATGAATTTTGCATATATTAGAGTTTTATCTTTTGTATAGGCCCTTCCCCAGTACCAGCTTTTAAGGTGCAAATTAAATGGAGCAGATCCATAATTGTGATCATGGTAACCAATTCCGTTTACATTAACTTTTCTTTTTGATCCATCGCTATAGGTGATTGTGTAGGATCCAGTAACATTAGCTCTAGGGATAACTACAAACCATCTATGAAATATATTTTTAAATAGAGTTTTCCTTTTGAAAGTATATCCATCTTTAAACATCCACCCTTTTTGAACAGACTGAAAATTTAGTCGGCCTTTAATCCCAATATTCTTGTCCTTGTCATATGAATTGATTGTTAAAAGGTAATTTGGTAGGCCATTTGCTTGTACACTTCTTTTTATGGAATTTTCTTTTATTGAAAATTCAAAAGGAGTCTTCTGGAATTTGAGACTCTTCTTATTGTGTAAATAAGATTTAACATCAAATTGCTTGCCTTCAGGAAGATAAATTTGAGCAATGGTTCCAACATGATTTTTAGGGTCTCTAAAAAGATGCTTTGTATACTTGGGATCAAACTGATTGGGGCCAAACATAATAAATGATATTTGCCCGCCATCATGATTATCAACATCAAAGTAATACCACTCATAGCCTGTTTTATATTTTGAGCCCATATCGTGCCACATTTCATCATCAAGAGTAACTTCACTGGCCAATAAGTTAGCGGTAGCTAAATAAAGAATGGTGATCAGAAAATTTTTCATTTTTTCTCCTCGTTATGGCTCTTGAAATACGACAAAACTTTGTGATTTAACATCTACATTAATGGTATTTGAAAGTTTTGCGTTTCATGAGGAATGAAAAAAACTTATTGAGTGAAAATTGAAAATATATATTCACCGAATTGGTTAGATTAATTCTATTTATGCTCGCGTGAGTATACCAATAAGAAATATTTAAATCGAAATGATTCAATCAAGTATCAAATTTTGTTACCGAAAAACTTCTTATGATAAGTTGGCTAAAACCCATAAGTTTAATTATGCTATTTATTCTGCTTGCTAATTGCAGTAAAGGTGGTGGTCCGCCAGCGGGTTCACCTTCTACAAGCACAGCTCCCCCAGCTACTGAGTCTAAATCAAGTGGTGACTCCGAAAATGATGATCAACAAGCAAATATAAGTGCCACGGCAAGCGCTGAAGCAGATGCGGTAGAACTTGCAAATTCTGAGGCGACTGCTCAGGCCATTGTGGATGCCACAGCTCAGGCAAATGCTACAGCGCTAGTAAATGCGAACAAAACGGCACAAGCTGAGGCGAGTGCAACAGCGCTGGCAAATGCTAATAAAACAGCACTGGCCGAGGCGAGTGCAACAGCGCTGGCAAATGCCAATAAAACAGCACAAGCTGTGGTGAGTGCAACAGCGCAGGCAAATGCAACAGCGCTAGCAAATGCCAACAAAACGGCACAAGCTGTGGTGAGTGCAACAGCGCTAGCGAATGCCAATAAAACGGCTCAAGCTGAGGCGAGCGCAACAGCGCTAGCAAATGCTAACAAAACGGCTCAAGCTGAGGTGAGTGCAACAGCGCTAGCGAATGCCAATAAAACGGCCCAAGCTGAAGCAAGTGCAACGGCGCTAGCGAATGCTAACAAAACGGCCCGAGCTGAAGCGAGTGCAACGGCGCTAGCGAATGCCAATAAAACGGCCCAAGCTGAAGCGAGTGCAACGGCGCTAGCAAATGCTAACAAAACGGCCCAAGCTGAAGCGAGTGCAACGGCGCTAGCAAATGCTAACAAAACGGCCCAAGCTGAGGCGAGTGCAACGGCGCTAGCGAATGCTAACAAAACGGCCCAAGCTGAGGCGAGTGCAACAGCGTTAGCGAATGCTAATAAAACGGCCCAAGCTGAGGCGAGTGCAGCAGCGTTAGCGAAAGCTAACAAAACGGCTCAAGCTGAGGCGAGTGCAACGGCGTTAGCGAGTGCCAATAAAACGGCTCAAGCTGAAGCAAGTGCGGACAAGGCGAAAGCCGATGCTACAGCGACTGCCAATTCTCAAAAATCAAAAATTAAAGTTCAAAATGGACCCGTTGAAAATCAAGTCCTATCTGTTGGCGCCAAGATTACCATAGAGCTCTCTGAGGATGTAGAAGTTGGTCAGTTAAAAATTAGTGGTGAGCTTGCAAGCTATGTGGGCTCAACCAGTAAACAAAACAAGACGTTCACATTTTCTCCCATTGATAGCGGATGGCCTCTAGGAATGAATAAAAAACTGACGATTGGTAGCGGTGATATCGTTTTTGGAGTGATCTCAATTCATATTATGGGCGGCAATATAATTTATGTATCGCCCCTTGGAAGTGACACTTACTTGGGATCAAATAATTTGCCAGTGAAAAGTATAGAAAGGGCAGTCTCTATTTTTCAAAACGTGGGCCATGGTGGGAGTATTCGAATTGCGGCGGGGCTCTATTCATTGCCTGCTACTATTTCTCTTCCCAGCGGAGTTAATCTATTTGGTGGATATTCAACTGAAGATTGGAATGAAAGGAGTATCACAACCCATAAAACCCTCATATCAGGAAGTGGAATCCAGTCACTTTTTTACTCTAATATAGGACCAAATATTTTAAGTGGACTACATATGAAATTCACCGGCGTTCAGGGGAAGAGTTATGCCCTTGATTTAAGCGAAGGAGCTTTTCAAATTGATCGCGGATCATTGGAGCTGGATCAAAGCTATGGAATCTCTTTAAGAAATGCACAATTAATTGCTGAGGGTTTTGAAATAAAAAATGGTTTTACTGGAAAGGCTGTTATTAGTTCTGAAAGTAGCTTTTTGAATCTTAAATCTTCTGTAGTTCGTGGCGGAGTTGAAATATCCGGGACCACAAGTAAGGGAGTTTCGATAATTGAAAAGAGTGCTATTTCATGCTTTGATGGCAATTGCCAGGTTGGAATATCTCTTGAGTCATCAGCTATTATCAGAGAAAATACCATTCTTGGTGGACTATCAGGAGATTACCCCACAGCGGTGAGTGTAAATCAATTCGATTCAGAACCCCAAACTCTTATTTACAATAATTCTCTTCATGGTGGAAATGGTGAATCATCATATGGACTCAGATTGTACTCTGGAAAAATTAAGGTCTTTTCAAATAAAATACAAGGGGGAAGTGGGGATCAGAGCTCAAATGGTATTTTACTGAGAGGGAGTACAGCAGAAATATACAATAATTTAGTATTTGGAGGAACAAGTCCTAAAACTTCTATAGGCATTATTGATGAATTATCTCCAGAAGAACACAGCTTTTTAAACAATACAGTAAGTAGTGGTAGCGGGAGTGTACAAGCGATAGCTGTCTATATTCGAAAATCAAAGATCTATTTGGCCAACAATATTTTATTCACCTCCGGTGGCCAAAGTCAGTATTGTATTTACCACGAAAATTTAGAAGAGCCCTACGAAGTTATGCCAAGTGTATTTAACAATCAATTTAATAATTGTGAAACAGAATATAGAAGACCAATTAATCATCAGAAAATTTGTAGTAAAGCTGATGACCATGATCACGATGAAGATGATGACGATCAAAATGAGAAAGATAAAGAAGATGAGGAGAATGATGAAGATGATAAAGTTAAAAAAGACGGTAAAGATAAAAAAGATGGCAAAGATAAAGATCACAAGGATAAAGGCAAGAAAGATGAAGGTAAGGAAAATGATAAGAGTGTTGTCAATTGCAGCTTAAAGCAAATGGAAAAAGTTTTAGAAAAAAATAGTGAAGGAAATTCAAACAAAAAAGTTGAGTTTGAAAGTCTCACTGGAGCTGACGAATCCATTTCGAGTTTGGCCGACAATAATTGGAAAATCAAATCCAAGTCTCATAAATCAATCAAAACTGAAGGGCTTAACGGTACTCAAAAGAGTTGGTCATTTAGTACTGATTTTGATGGCAATACAAGGACTGCACCTAAGGACAAGAAAACAGGGTGGTCAAAAGGTGCCTTTGAGGTTGATTAAATTAAATTTATTACGCAGTTATGTCGATAGTTTAAGTGGAGTGATTTACTTTAGGGGATAGTAAAATGAAAAAATTAGAAGTGGTTTTTATTACAGTGCTTACAATATTTTTACAATTTTACTCTGTTGATTCTTTCTCTCAGATATTAAAACCAAAGCGTATAAAAAACCCAAGATCAAAATTTAAAAAACTTGGAAACTATAAGAAATTTGGTAGTTCTAATAGTAGGATCAAAACTGATAGTGAAAAAAATGATAAAACTGGTAGTTATAGTCAATTTGGAAAAATACAGAGTAAAGGCCGCAAAACCTATTTGAGAGATAAAGAAGTTGAAAGGAAATTAAAAGATGAAGTTGATGCTGGAAGGGTTGATGCAAGAGCTGCTTCAAAGCAATACGCCGAGAAAGTTGATGAATTAAATCAAGCTGAGGCTGCTGAAGCTGAGGCAAAGAAACAATTTGATGCTGAGGCTCAAGCCAATACTGGCACCCAAGTTGATCGTCAACCTTCACAAACGCAGTCTGTTGGCCATGGTAAGTGATAAGATAAGTTTACAACTGTGCAAAGGTTTCCATGAGAGTAGATTTTTTGCAGGTGATATCTTTAAGAGTATAGCGGTCAAGGTCTTTAAAAAATAAATTGTATGAATGTTTCAAAATCCCTTTGAGTTTACATACATTGTTAATGACGCATTTCCCTTCATCTGAAAAACACTCAACAAATGCAGACTCATCTTGCTCCAATTTTTTTAATAGTGCCCCAAGTTTCAAATTTTCCGCATCTGCTGCTAAACGAATACCTCCATTGCTGCCTTTAAAGGTTTCTATCACGCCCATTTGAGAGAGATTGTGAACCACTTTGACCAAGTGGTTTCGAGAAATTCCATAAGCTTCAGAGATTTCTTTAACTGTTGAAAGACGATCCGTGTTTGAACCCAGGTATAATAGGGTCCTGATACTGTAATCACTAAACTGAGAAAGACGCATAGAAGTCCATTTTACGAAATGCTGTTAAAGGCCCCTGCGAGCTTACGAGGTGCGTATTGAAAATGATATACCAAAACCCAATAATGACTTCAAATATATATTTAATTTACATATTCAAGGGGAATAAAATGAGTAGTCTTTATGACAAAATTGGTGGAAAGGATGCAGTGCAGGCCGCAGTAGATATTTTTTACAAAAAAGTTTTGGCCGATGATCGAATCAACAAATTCTTTGATCAAATTGATATGGAAAAACAAAGAAGAAAACAAATCATGTTTCTAACCTACGCCTTTGGCGGTCCGAATAATTATGATGGCAAAGACATGCGTGTTGGTCACGCTCATCTTGTAGAGCAAGGCCTTAATGATGCTCATTTCGATGCAGTTGTTGAAAATCTAGGCGCCACCTTACAAGAACTCAATGTGCCTGCTGAGCTAATTCAAGAAGCTGCTGCTATTGCAGAATCAACAAGAAACGACGTTTTAGGTAAATAAATTTTTCTAGGGTAATGGGGACCTAATCTGAACTGCTTGGGTTCCTATCTGCTCTTTTGAAAACTCCACCCAAGATCCCTTTTTTGGGCTTGTCTGAACCATTACTATCTTCCTTTGGCTTCTTTTTGAAAACTCCACCCAAGATCCCTTTTTTGGGCTTGTCTGAACCATTACTATCTTCCTTTGGCTTCTTT
>JABIHA010000102.1 GCA_018649885.1 Bacteriovoracaceae bacterium | reverse complement strand
CACATAGTGTAAAGTATGTGTCGCTAATAAATAGTAAAGTATGTCTCGGAAAGTTCAAACCAATCTTCGAATTTAAAATGATTTAACAAAACCGCACATTTTATTTTGATTGGCGAGGGCGAGGGAGAGGGCGAAGTAATAGGTCAACGGCTACGTTTTAAGAAAAAGTAAATTTCAGCTTTAGGTCAGGCTTAGGTTTAAACCCAACCACGCTCGCGGTAATCTTTTAGTGTGATATCAATAGTTCGCTCTAAATTGTATTGGTAATTTACACCCAATCGATCAATAGATTTTTGTGGAGAGAATATCCACGGAGAGACTTCCATTTCCCTAGTTTTATCAACAGTAAGCCCGCTTCCTAAATCTACAAATTTAGATAGAAACTGAACACAATATGCAGCTGACTTTATAAAGCTAAGAGGAATAAATACTCTGAACACTCGTTTTAATCCCATTGAATCTTGTATCATCTTGTTCAACTCTTCCATTTCGACAATATCTGGATGGCAAGGGTAATAAACTTGTGGCTCACTTGAGTCGTGCTCAGTATTTAGTGATTGGTGAATGACCTCAACTAGGTCAAAAACGCTTACAAAACTTATTTTTGTTTTGTGGCCATCAACTCCTAGGTAAGGACAGATTTTCTTTCCTATGATTTGAAAAACCTCTAAAAAGGCCGGGTCTCTTGGTCCTATAACCATTGGAGGTCTAATAATTACAACTTCCCAACCCTCGGGGGCTGCTGCTATCAAGGCCTTCTCAGCTTCAAGCTTCGACTTACCATAGTGGCTCACGGGATTTTCGAGCTCACTTTCTGACTTAGCCCTTCCACTCGCCGAAGGACCGGCTGCTGCTATAGAAGAGAAGAATATCAACTTTACCCGTTGGGCCTCATACTTCTTCTTAAGCATGTTGATAAAATCAAGAGTTCTTTCCACATTCATTTGATAGTAATCATTTGGATTGTGTGAAAACAGAGTTCCAGCGACATGAATGATTGCATCAACACTTTCTGGTAATTCTTCTAGCATTTCATCTTTAAGGGAATTGAAATCACATTGAACAAACTTTCCTTTCACATCAAAGTCTTTAAACTTTCTTTGATTGCGAGCGAGGGAATAGATATCTACTCCCTCGCTTTGGAGTCTATCACAAATATGTGATCCTATAAAACCGGTTGATCCAGAAACAATAACTTTCATTAGAGCCCCTGCTTCAATTCGGTCGCAAATGGAAACATTTTCTTTAGTTTTGCGAATACATCTAAAACGTATTGCAATTCTTCTTTTTCATGAGATGCCATGTAGCTTGTTCTAATCAAAGCTTCACCTTTTGGAACTGCTGGTGGAAGAATGCAAGATGTAAAGACACCCATATCGTCCAGTGCTTTTGCAACTTGAAGTCCAATAAGCTCATCACCAACTAGTATAGAGATAATAGGTGTTTTTGAATCATAAGTATAGAAACCGAGGTCTTTAAAACCACGGGCCATAAAATCAACATTATCATTAAGTTTCTTAACTAAACTATCATCTTTTTCGAGTATATCGAGACAGGCCAGTACTGTTGCCGCAGCAGATGGTGGTATACTTGCTGAAAAAGTAAGAGAGCGTGAAGTTAATTGAACAAACTCAATTGAATCTTTAGCGCCACCTAAAACACCGCCAATAGAGGCGAATGATTTAGAAAAGGTACCCATTAAAAAGTCTACATCTTTTTGTAGTCCAAAATGAGTGGGAGTTCCTTGTCCATTGGGACCTAGAACACCGAGGCCGTGAGCATCATCAACATATACTTTGCAATTATATTTTTTTGAAAGGGTCACAATTTCTGGAAGATTCGCAATATCACCAGTCATGGAATAAACGCCATCTACGATAATCATTGCATCATCGTATTTGTCACGATTTTCTTCGAGTAACATTTCAAGCTCTTCCATACTATTATGCTTAAATTTGTAAATTGGTGACCTTGAAAGTCTACAAGCATCAATAATAGAGGCGTGATTTTCGGCATCGCTAAAAATAGCGGCCTTACCTTCAGTGATAGCTGCAATAGACCCTAAGTTTGTTTGCATTCCCGTGGAATAAACAATGGTCTTCTCTACACCCATAAATTTTGCCAGTCTTTCTTCTAGCTCTTCGTGTAGATCTAAATTCCCATTTATAAATCTTGATCCAGTACATCCAGTACCGTATTTATCAATTGCTTCCTTAGCTTTTTCTTTTACATAGGGGTGGTGTGTAAGTCCGAGATAGTTATTTGAACCTACCATAACTTGTTTCTTTCCCCTTACAGTAACTGTTCTACCAGTTGATTCAGAAATTGGTCTAAAAAATGTGTAAAGCCCAAGTTTTTCAACTTGTCTCTTTCTTTGGACCAAAGGTTTTTTCGAGTAATCTTCAACAATCATCATTGACTCCAGGTTGATAGTTGTTTTTTTAAATGCAGTTTCTAAAGTAAATTATTTAGTTCGATCTATTAGTGACAAGCCCAATTTATAATAAAAAAAGATCGGCTAAAAAATTTTCATAACATGTTGCGTTAAAGTTCTTTTGCTACTATAAACTAAGTCAGCTTAGAGACAAGCCCCGTTTCATAAGCGAGGAAACAATGAAACAGCAGATTGAAATCTTTCCAGTCGGGAAGTCTAAGTCATTGAAAAAGCTATTTATTGATGTGCCCTGGAGAATATATTCGAGTAAAGAATACCCGAATTGGGTTCCACCACTAAGACTTAGTGTGAAAGAATCCCTAGATACTGTAAAAAATCCCTTCTATAAGAGGGCCAAAATTGAACTTTTTATAGCTAAAAAAGACGGAAAAGTTGTAGGAAGAATCGCAGCTGTCAAAAATGACGCTCATAATGAGTATCACGATGAAAATATCGGCTTTTATGGGTACTTTGAATGCACCAATGATCAAGAGGTTGCGGACGAGCTTTTTAAAGCTGCCAAGTCTTGGTGTAAGAACGAGGGTCTTGATGCTCTTAGAGGACCAATGAGTCCTTCTACTAATCATGAGTGTGGACTTTTAGTGAGGGGACACTCTCAGCACCCTACAATTATGACCACATACAATCCTAAGTATTACCAAGATCTACATGAGAAATCTGGGTTTGAAGGCGTCAAAGATCTTGTTGCCTACTGGATACCACATGAAGGTGTTGATGAGCTTCCAGCTAAAGTCGTGACCCGTTCAAATAAACTGAGAAGAGAAGATGGGTTCACCTTTAGAGACTTAAGTACAAAGAACTGGGATCGGGATATTGATACATGTTTTGAGATTTATAATGCTGCCTGGGAGAAGAACTGGGGATTTGTCCCTATGACCAGAGAAGAGTTTAAGTATGCAGCTGAAGACATGAAGTTAATTGTTGACCCAAGGTTTTCTTATATCGTATTAAAAGATGGAGCACCTGCTGGATTTATGTTTGCTCTACCTGATATCAACCATATCCTAAAGCGCATACCAAACGGAAAGCTCTTTCCATTTGGACTTCCAAAACTATTAATAGGCAAAAAACTTTTAAAAACAGTAAGAGTTGTCGCCTTGGGAGTGAAGCCTGAATTTAGAAAAGAAGGTATTTTTGCACTCTTTTCTCACGAAGGTTTTATTAGGGCCAAAAAATATGGATTAATTGGTGGAGAAGCTTCTTGGATCTTAGAAGACAATGAAGGGATGAATAAGCCTTGGAAAGATATGGGGCTTCCCATATATAGAAGATGGCGAATCTATCAATCACCAATTCAAGCTTAAATTTTAATATTGCCGAGTGCTTCCCTGACTGGGTACTCGGCTTTTTAGTTATCAAACTCTACGCAATTCCAAGATTTTTGAGATTTTTGTCTTTTAATCAAGCCTCGCTCATACTGCTCCCAGAGCCAACCCACTTTTTCAGTACCTTTATTACAAAGCTTAACTATTTTCCATTTAAACTTTCTGGCAATATCTCTTTTCATCGCTTTGTATTTACAAACTGTTTTTGGAACGTTGACGATTCTTTCGAGTTTATGGAATTTTCCTTCATTGTCCCAAACCCCAATTTTGCATATTTTCTCAGATGAGAAAGCGCTCGGTGTGCCCAGAAAAAATGCTAAAGCGACAAATAAAATTTGTTTAATAGTACATCCCCTGTCGTATTAAAAAGCTAAACTATTGTAACCGGGATAGGGAGAAGCTGATAATTAGGGTTTGGATTTCAAGTTTTCAGAGAGTTAAAAAAGGCGCGATTTTTAAAAGTGCCAAGAAAAAGGGGAAGTTAAACTTCCCCCATATCTGGTACTTACGTATTAAAAATTAATAGCGGTAGAATTCAGCAACATCTCTTAAATAGTCTTCAGTTGCTTGGTCTACATCTAAAATTAAAAACATTCCTGAGTTCTGCCCATTTTCGTCTTCACCTACGAGAGAGATGTTACCCATTCTCTTTCCGTCTACATAAAATCTATAGGTTAAAATGGCGCCTGGGACTCCAAGTTTAAATGGAATAAAGCTTCCAAATAATTTTGGGCCTAGGTAAAATGCAAAGTCTTCCATGCCCCAATCTTGAATGGAAAAAGCTGTGGCCGGTAGAGTTCCACCTGCAACTCCAGGAAGTGGTCTTCCTCCTGGAAGGGTTTGAGGATCAAGCATTTTTAATTTATCATCAAAAAGATCTTGAAGAGAAACAGAAACAGTCATGAGTGTTCCCCCTGAATCAAAGTCAGGGCCTACTTCTACAAAACTTCTTTCATACTCAGGAATTGGAAACCTTAGGCCTCCATCTAAAACTAGATCGTCAAAAACAATAGAGATTATCATATTGTCTTCAATGAGATTTAGAACAGGTCCAGTAACTCCTTCGATTTCAGGGTTTTCACCCTCAGGCTTGTTACATGAAGTACTTAACATCAGTGTGAAGCTGAGTACCACAGTCGTCAGGGCGGATCTTACCGTGATCCAATTGAAATTTTCCATAATTCACCTCGGTTCATTGTTATTTTGGGTTGTAATCTCTTCTCGGAGACCGCTTGGATTGCTCTAGCTAGCGAAGATCAATTGTGGTGCATGAGTGATGCAATTGGGGCATTTTTTTCCTAGAAACTTGTAGTTGTTTAAAATGTTTCCCTCAAGTTTGAGAAAAAATTTCGATCTTTATTTACAAGGCCCACTTTGGGTAAAATGGTGCTAGGCATTAAAAGAGGAGCCCACATGGGACTTTTTTCAGTATACGGAAATCCGGCCTCAGCCCCCAGTACGGCAGCAAACACTAAAGCGAGTAGTGTGAAGTCTAGTAGCAAAAATGCAAGGCCAGCACCAAAAAGAACTCTCAGCGAAAGTGAAGTCAGGGCCAAAATTAAACAACTTCAAGGTGGGAGAGCAGGAAATACTGCCCAAATTTCCAATAAGGCGCAAGCTCTAAACAAAAAAAGTCACGCCCTAAAGGCCACAATAAGGGGCGAAGACCATCCCCCAGGTGATGTTGCTGCAAATAACCCAAATGATCCTTTAACTCATCACAAGCTTAAAAGCCTCCTAGGAGGAGGTGGGTTTGATTTCAATCCAAAAGAAAGGCTTGCTCTAGAGAAAATACTCGCCAAATAACCGCTAGTTCCCGGTGATTTACAACTGACTTATTTCTAGGTATGAACTGAAGCTCAATGTCATTATTTGGGGAATATACCTTGGAAAATTCAAGCGACACCGATAGAGATCTTTTATCACTACTATTCATGGAAGCTGAGGCTTACAAAGGTCATTACAATCTTGAAGCGCTACTTGAAAGTAACGAAAAGTTGGACAATCTTCCAGTTCAGCCCATGTACTTGGCCACAAAAAAATGTACATCAGATCAGTTAGCTCTATTAGTTGAAAAGCTTTCGAGCGCTCAAAGACAATATTTTATTGATATCGATTTGTGGCAAAAAGACCACCTCGACGTGGCAAGCTTCGAGAGATGGATTACAAGTTACCTAAAATGCAAAGATGAGCAAATTGTCGAGGACTTTATCTCCGGTGAATCCTTTCTTCTTTACTTGAAAGG
Organism: Bacteriovoracaceae bacterium; assembly: GCA_018649885.1. Classification (GTDB taxonomy): domain Bacteria; phylum Bdellovibrionota; class Bacteriovoracia; order Bacteriovoracales; family Bacteriovoracaceae; genus JABIHA01. The sequence goes on along the minus strand of JABIHA010000102.1, from coordinate 20,813 downwards.
AAGATTTGATATCAAAACTTTTGATGTCGAAGATCCCATGTACCCAGATCATGATCAATACTTTTTAACCGATGATGGGCTTCTTCTTTTTGAGTATGAAGAGGATTATCCATACGTTGATCAAATCAAAAATTTACTCAGACATTTATATAGTCGATGGGGTGTCGAGAGGGCCTATGCTCACATATTTAAAATAGTTTCGGATTGTTACGCTAATGTTGAAGAGGCAGGATATCAATTTAAGAAAAGTCGCCTGGAAGATATTGGTATAGTTGATTACTACGAGTCTTTGAAACTGCTTGCCAATTTTCCATCCATGTCCCATGTGAATAGTTTTATAAAAAATAAAAAAGAATTAACTGCGGAACTTGATTCTGTCCAGAAATTGCAAAGACTTCACGCAAACCAAATTGTTCCTTTTAGGAAGGGGTTTGATAAAATTCATACAGGACTTTCGAAAATTAAAGATAGCGATAGATCTTATTATCTGCAGTTTAATTTCATTAGACTGGTAAATTCAGTTTTGGCCTTTGAGGGAGCACTAAAAGAGAGTTCTCTTACAATGAATAGGCACGGAGTTGAGGTAAGTAATTCATTGAAGCTAGGATTTGAATATATTGATTTTTATCTTCAGTATTCTAATGCCAATCTTCCCGAGCAAGGTATCTTTGCACTCTTTGATTTCAGTGAAATTTATAAAGTGGGTAAATCAATAGTCGCCATATCCCAAAGAAAGCTTAAGGCCAAGTTGAGGAAATTTGGCTTTGAAGAGTTAGGAGAGCAGAAATTTTTTGGCGTCCATTTAAATAAAACTTTGGAAGAGGCCTTAGATGGGCCAGGCCATTATTCCAAAGGTCTTGATGAGAAGAAAGTGAGCCTCGAAAAGTTAGAAGATTTTCATCAATGGGAAAAAGAAATTGAATTTTTAATAAGACTTATTCCCTATATACAAAGTTTCCATCAAAGCTATAGTCAGTTGGTTGAGGGGGAATATCTCCAGGACCAGTTCTATTTGAATTACAATGTTGCTGAAATTGATTTTGAGTCAATTATATTGTCTAGCCTGATTAACTACTCTCTAGGCAGTCTTCAAAATGAAGAAAAGAAAATGGGTGTTACTAAAAGTGAGCTTACGAGTTTTTGGAATCGATTTTTTGATTGTGAGGGAAAGACTCAATTTAATGAAAATACTGATGAATTTCAGAAAATGACAGATGAGTTTATTTCAACTTTTGGATTTGCTGAAATTCCGGGACTTCCATCTTTTCTTCAAAAGATTGTAAGCTGGCACCTAAGTGGTTATGACATCAGTGAGCTAAAAGGCGATGAGTACCAACATGTCGGCGGACCGATATTGCTTCAAAGTTAGGTTTTAAACTAGTTCTTACCCGAAAAGGTTTCGAGAAATATCTTCTTAATATGGGCCAGAAATGGTGAGCCCTCTTTCATTAGTTTATAGGCCAACCTATCAAGCTCCAAATCTTTATTTTCCCTTTGTTTGATGATGAGATTTCCTGTGGGCGAAAAACTTTCTATATGGGATAGTTTCTCAGTGAAAAAGGCAGCGAGCTTTTCTTGTCTTATGAGCTCATATTCTAATTTATCGTGTAATTCAAAGTCTGATACAAATTTTTGTTTAACTGCCACACTCTCTGGGCTTAGATTAATACCAAAGTGATCTATAAAATCCTCAAAACCTTTAATTTCTTTTTTCTTTTGTTTTTTCTTGGTCATTTTTCTTCCAGCAATTTTAAAAGAGTTTGATAATAATGAGTTTCTCTAGTTAATAAAAAGAGCTCCTTGTTGGCCTCACTTTTCTTATTTAAAATACCAAGTTGTTTCCTAATGAGGGAACCACTCATTTTCTCAACATTGAGCTGAATTTTTTTGATAAAATGCATTTCTTTTGAGGTAACCTCTTTGGTTTTTGAAAAGAAGAATTTGGGTAGTTCATTAACGTGACGAATATGTGGCAATTCACCCTTTTTATAATCACCATTATAGACCACATAAATAGGATTGGGGAATCTAGGGTTTACTCCCATGGAGGTTATGGTTAAGGAGATTTTACTTACGGCCCTTCTTACATCTTCAGGATCATCGGCATCTCGAAAACTGATATAGACAGGGGAGCTTCCAACGGGCGAGAGCTTGATGAGTTTCTCGATTTCCTCTATTGGTTTATTTTCCATTTTAATTTCGTGATAGACAGGTACTTTCATATTCTCTATTTTAATCAAAATTTTAGTTTTCTGTGCGGAGGGGAAAGAATCGGTACCTTACGATAGCGCGCGTAGCGTTAAGAACTGTTTTACTACAAAAAAATTACACGATTTGGTCTCAGATCAAAGTGGCTATGATAGCCCCACTGATAGTAAAAAGGATTGCCACCTTATTTGCATGTGACTACACTGCCCATCAAATTTTGTGAACATCACTTTAAGTAAACATAAACCATAAAAGGAAAAGGTATGAGTTGGTATTTATCTCGCCTAAAAACTTCAAGTATTGGAATTTCTCTAATTCTGTCTAGCTCCATATTGGCCGGAAATTTGACTGCACCCATTGATATGGAATCAGCAGCAGTTCTTCCTAAAGGAATAAGAAATGTTCGAGTCAAAGGCGTTGGCACCAAAATTGGTGATAAATTTGATAATGATGGGAACTCCGTACCCATAGGTAATGACATGAATAGCGTCATTACAGTTGAAAGAATATATGAAGGGGAAACAGATGATGTGAAAGCATCAAAGACCATGACCATTGCTACCTTAGAGGGAATTGGGCACTCCGATTCACTGGGAAACTCAACAGGAATGGTCAACGTAGGGGCATCTGTTACAGTTCCTGTTTTTGCTTATGGTATGAGCAAGAAGTGGACGGCAGCAATCGCTGTGCCCGTGACAAGAGTTGACCAAAAGGTTGCCACCGGTGTTGAAGCTGGGGATGCTCTTAAAAAGTTACAAGATGCTGTAAGGGCCCAAGGTACTGTAGAGGATTACGAAACCTTTATGAGGAAAACGTCGAATCCAATTGCCGAAAAGGCTGCAGAGTACGGTTACAATCCAATAACAAATAGAACAGAAACCAAACTTGGCGATATAAAACTTGTTAACAAGCATCAATTGTTGAAAAGAAGTGCTCTTACCATGACACTTCGAAATGATATTGTCTTACCTACTGGAAAAGAAAAAAATATTGACGAGGTTGTTGATATCCCAGCAGGGGACGGACAGTGGGATATTGGTCTTGGTGTAATTGCTGAGTATAAACTCTCTGATTTTACTTTTAGTGGCGCTGTTAATTATATTTGGCAAACGCCTTATAGATTAGGTGTTGGTGGAGAGTTTAAGGATCGCTCTTTAATGAGAGTTCCACGAAATTCCTATTCTTCACTATCTCCGGATAAAGATATGGTACAAAGAGACCTTGGAGATCAATTCATGACTCAAGTAGGGGGGAAGTTTGAATTCTTTACTGGATTTCACATTCTTTCGGCCTATACATTTCAGTACAAGGAAAGAGACAAATATGAAGGCTCACTTTATAGTGATGCGCGGTATTACTATATGGGAAAAAACTCCAGACAGAAAATGCACGCTGTAACTATGGGAGCTGGTTTTTCTACAATTCCATTATTTAAGCAAAAGAAATTTAAAGTCCCTCTACAGGCGAATCTAACCTATGCACTTCCAGTGAATGGCAAAAGTGTTAGTGATGCAGGTGTTGCTCAGGGTGAATTAGTATTATTCTTCTAAAGTAAGGGATGGAGATTAAAATGAAAAAGTTATTAAATTTGACAGCACTTTTATCACTTAGTTTTTTAGTGTCATGTGCAAATCCAATTGGAAAAAATGCTGATGAGTCAGTAGTTTCACATAATCCGCTAGATCCGACAAAGACAATAAGTTCTCTATCGACTGCGTTCAACGAAAGAGCAAAGTTCTTAGTGTTCTTCTATGATCAGGACCTACCTTGGATGCCTGAAAGTTGTAAGAGTGACTTGAGCTCAGGTGCATTACAACGGGCACACAAAAGTTGGCAGACCTCCGCAAAGTACTGGGCATTGAAAGGACTTGACTCAGTTGGGGTTAATTCAGATGCTTCAAAAGCTGAAAAGGAACTTGTAGGTGAGTTATACGGTGTAAGTCTTTCGGCTCCAGAGCGAAGTAGTGAAAGAGAGCTCTACCTTTTGGCAAAGGGTGCACTTACGAACTCAGTTGCCTATCAAACATTTATTACCAAATACGAAGGCAATGGATGTACCATGGGTTCGTACAAAGACAGACTGTCTTATATGAATTCAAGGCTTGGTCTTTTAGGCTATGAACAGGATAAACTCTATGCTGAGAGATTTTATATTGAAAGACAGCTTTTAAAATCACAAAGAGGATTTAACAAGACTGTTTCTGAAAAAATGACTAGTGAGCAAAAAACTTTTGGGACAAATACTTTTCACGATAAAAGACTTCAAAAAGGTATCGAATTATTAAAACTAAAAATTGATACACTTAAGACAAAGTATGAAACAGCACTTGCCGCTAAGAAAGATAAAATCATAGCAGCTGACCTGGCCCTTAAAACTGCCATGGGCGATGTGGTACCGGCCACAGCTGTTCAGTATAAATGTAAGAGAAGTGAATTTGCTGTAAAAGACCAATTTGTTAAAGGCCTTGAGTCAACACTCGGATTAACTTATAGATACCGATGTGCAGATACCGATGTGAAAGGTGAGTACGCAGCTTCTTGGTCTAAAGTGAAAAAAGTGACAAGTAGTTTAAAATCAGTTCAGAGAAAGTACTTACCGTTTGAGAGAGCTTCTTCAAAATATGGAAACTTAGAGGCGGACAAAGTAAAAAGAGATAGTGGTGAGAGAGACAATATGCAAATTCATTTTTGTAGTATTGAAGTCGATGATACCTACGATCGTTTTGATGAAGATGGTGTATTTTGTGAAAAATATAGTAGATGGTCAGAGCAACTCGAATCTCTTCCCATTAATAGCAATCTAAAGCTTTGTGAATTAGCTGATGAGAGTGATACTGACATTGAAAACCCAATGAATGAGCACTTTAAGGATTCTAAGAAATCTATAGCTGATCAGTGCCAATCCAAGGTTGATAGAGAGAAGGTTGCCGATAAAACTGTGGAAAATGGTGATGATTGGCTCCGTAAAAACTCTGCTCGTTTAAGAGCTGGAAAATTAGAAAATGAAGACAATCTCTACTTATGCTCTTCAGGAAACTCTACATTTGATTTCACTGAATTTAATACTTCTGGAAAGGCCATTATTAACTTATGTATGATGCAAAATACTGTATGGAAGCCTGCTGACAATGAATTTGGAAGAGTTGAGTTTGATTACTCTGTTGCCGCTGGAGATGTCTACGATGTGGACTTTGATGGTAACTCTCTAAAGTTTAAAGTTTTGCTGAAAAATTTAGCAGGAGAAAGAACTGGAGCAAGAATGGAGTTTGAACTCAATGTTGCAGTTTTTGGTGGAGTAAGAAAACTTCACGGCAAGGCCTTTCACTACCGAGTTGATGGAACCAGACAAGAGGGAATGGGAAAAATCGCTCTCGATTAATAAAAATTAATAAATTAAAATCCGATAAAAAGGCTCGGTAGCTCCAGGCCTTTTTTAATTTTGTTGGATTTCAAATGAATTAATCATACCACCTTTGCTTTCAAGAATTTTAAATACTTTTCCGTGAGCAGAAATAAGAGATGCTCCCATGGCCTTATCTTCAACAGTAAAATGTACTATGCATATGCTTTCAGGAAAGTATGGGTTGCTTTCAATTTCAACTAGAACTCTCTGTGATTGAAAACGAGTTCGAATTATTTTGCCTGAACCACACCCTCCATCAAAATTGCCATCCAATTTGACGGCTGCAAATGTGCTGTTAAGAACCAAAAATGATAGTGAAATAGCGAAAAATATGGAAATCTTTTGAATCATTATTGTCTCCTTGTTGAAACTAAAAGAGGCTTACTCAAATTAAGAACTATTCTCAAATTAAAAACTATTCTCATTTTAGCAAATTTCTTAAATGCATTTATTTCTATCTATCACTATAGTAACCCTCGAATTGAGATTTTCATGGGAGATATTGTTAATGATATTGATCTAAAGTAGTAATAATACAATTCTGGGACACATCGCGACCTCAAAGGCTGCTTGCCACTTTTCTTCGTTTTCATTTCTGGTTTAAGTGAATATCATTAACTCCACTAAAAAGGAGTTTTCTATGGCCTCACATGTAATTGACTATAAAATTTATGGAGATGATCTCCAGTTTGTTGAAGTTGAACTAGACCCAGGCGAAACCATAGTGGGTGAAGCTGGATCAATGATGTATATGGAAGAAGGTGTCAGTTTTGAGGCAAAAATGGGAGACGGCTCTAATCCTGACGCTGGAGTCTTCGACGCCTTTGTTAACATTGGAAAACGAATTTTAACTAAAGAGTCAATTTTCCTAACTCATTTTACTGCCACAAAGGAAGGGAAGTCTCACGTTGGATTTGCAGCTCCTTACCCAGGTAAAATTATTCCTATGGATTTAGAAAAGCTAAAAGGTGAGGTCACCTGTCAAAAGAGCTCCTTTTTATGTGCGGCCTATGGAACTAAGGTCTCTATCGCACTGGCTAAAAGATTCGGGGCCGGGCTTTTCGGTGGCGAGGGATTCATCTTGCAAAAATTAGAAGGTGATGGAAAGGCCTTTGTTCACGCCTCTGGAACTGTTCATCTGAAGAAACTAGAGGGTAATACTCTCTATGTGGATACCGGCTGTCTTGTTGCATTCACCAAGGGTGTAGAATACAGCATAGAGAGGGCCGGAGGGCTCAAAACCATGATATTCGGGGGAGAGGGTCTATTCCTGGCCAAATTATCAGGTCATGGCTACGTATGGCTTCAATCGCTTCCTTTTTCGAGACTTGCAGATAGAGTTATCAGCGCTAGTCACGTGGGGAAAAACAAAGTAGGTGAGGGCTCAGATCTCGGGGCAATAGGTAAGATAATCGACTTATTTAACTAGATGACTAGGCCTTAATTGTTGCGTTGCTCTTTCATCGTTGGTGATATGGCGCATCGCTTCTTTGCCAAGACCATGCATAACTTGTAAATCTTAAAGACAAGCCAAAAAACTAGGAGGCCAAATATGTTCAAATTGAGCATCATCTCTATTTTCATTTTTTCTATGACAACTTCTCTTTTTGCCACTGATTGGCGTGATTACCCAGCTCCCTTTCCAAGATATAGAAAGGATGCTCGCGCCTGTGTTGAAGAGTCCTGTAAACAAACCTGGGGTAAGTGTAAAGATCCAAAGGTCTATAAAAAAATTCAAACATCTTGCAGTGATAATTGGGATAAGTGGTGTGTGAGATATCTTTGTAAAGAGGGTCCTATGAGGACTTGTCTTAAGCCAGATATGGTTTCTGAGTATGCAGCTGCCTGTAAAGAAAACCTTAGCTCTACATGTGTTGAAGATATGTGTTCAAGAGTTTCATTTTCTTTTTGCAACGAAAGAAAGAATATCATCTCATTTGCTAAGGCCTGCCAATTTAACGATGGCGGTCATTGTATTAAGGCCGTCTGTAAAAAAGCACCAATGAGTACTTGTAGAGATTCAGCAAAGTTAGCTGAAGTTGCCAAATCTTGTGCATATAATAGAGGTTCAAGATGTATAGAGGATGCCTGCAAGAAACTGGGTCACTTTTATTGTAAAAAACTAGATAATCTACTGGATGTTGCCGAATCTTGTGCTGTGAAAGCGCGCTGGCCTTACTAAAACTAATTCAAATGAGCTGGTGCAGGGGACTTGTGAGTCTTCTGCATTTTTACAGCCAAATACCGCTTGTGAGTTGTGCAAAAACAGACATGACAAAGGCAAATAGAGCAGCTTTCGCTATCATACTAACTTCCATTATCATATTAACCTCCACTTAAATGGGGACAACCCAGTCTAGGACTGCGTTCTAAGCTATCCAACCCTATCTCATTTCCTCTCATTCAGGAGAAAATAGCCGTCTTATGTAATATATATAAAAACTGTCAACTTTATGAACAACATAAGTACCTGAAAAAAGGTATTTAATCTGGCTTTGAACAAAATTACCGACTTAGAATACTTCCCCATAAAGAATATAATTTTAAGTACTTATACTAAAAGGAGTGGCCTTGCGATCATTGACCCTACCCTCAGTTGCGATGCCCATTGAGCTCGTGGGGCTTTTAAAACTTCCCATCCACAGCACAGTTGAATCCACTCAAGAGCTAGCTGAATACATTATTTCCAAACCAACTTTTAGATATTTAATTCAAAAGAGTTTTCACAAGTACTCTGCCACTGGAAGCATAGACCAGATTTTGAGAAACCTAGGGTGGAAAAATTTTAGAAACCGGCTGACTTCTCTTTATATTTATCGCCTCTATCACAATGACTTTCCAAGAGAATCTCAAATTGATTATGTTCGAGATATTTTAGATTTTGAAATGGAGCTAGAGGACTTAACAGTTTCAGGTCATTCCAGATCTTTTCTAGTGGGCCTCTACCAAAAAATGGTGCGCATCGTTTATGGTTCCAAGGATCATAGTTATGCCAGCTTTAGAACACCAGAAGAAGTTTTTAAACTCCTATCACTGGGAAATGCTAAGGCCTATAGAGTGGACATACTTCTAATACTCATATGGCAGCTTTCTGATATTTTAGGTTTTGATAAATTGACTGAAATGTTGAATTCAGAAGACGCGGATTTTGATAGTATTTTACAAAACCTTTCAAAAGAAGAGGGATTGTTATTTACCAAGAATTTTTTACGGTATGGATATTCAATTAATGAAATAGAGATTTTCACGAGCGAGTTACTGTGGGGAAAAGAGTAGAATTATTAAATGAGGATCTAAGCAAAGCTAAGGCCATTTTTAAAAAAAGTAATGGTGTTTGCAAGCTTTTGGCTGAAATGGCATCGAAAAAAGGTGTCACAGAGATTGTCATTAATGGGCCTGATAAAATTTTTGTTGAAAGAAAAGGAAAACTCATTTTCCTCAAGGCGAAAATCGATAGACGTGAAATCCTTGAATTCATTGAGTCTGTGGCCGAATACAATAATCAAAACCTTGGATCTAAATATCCAATTCTAGATGGGCTTTTGCCCGATGGAAATCGAATCAATATTATAATGCCTCCTTATGTTAGGGGATTCCCTGCCATCACTATTAGGAAATATGAACTCAAAGGAATTAGCTTTGATCAAAACCCTGATCTCTTTTCTCTATCAAAGGATTGGATCAGCTTTTTAAAAGCTTGTGTAAAATCAAGGCTCAATATTATAGTCTCTGGTGGGACTGCTGTTGGTAAAACAACTTTCTTGAATCTACTTTTAGGTGAAGTTTCTCAAGATGAAAGGGTCATTTGTATTGAAGATACATTAGAACTCGAAATAGATAAACCTAATGTAGTTCGTCTAGAGACATCTGCAAATTACCTGGCTAGTGAAAGTGCCAAAATTTCAGTGAGAGATTTGGTTAAAAACTCACTTAGAATGAGACCTGATCGAATTATTATAGGAGAGGTTAGGGGAGCTGAGGCATTTGATTTTCTAATGGCGATGAATACTGGTCACTCAGGTTCAATGGGATCCCTCCACGCTAATTCCACAGGAGATTGTTTACAGAGAATTGAGGTTCTATATCACTTAAGTGGTTTTGACATTCCTATTAAGGCCATTAGGGAGCAAATCTCTAATGCTGTAGATATCGTGATTCAATTGGGGCGAACTCCAGATGGCGAAAGGGTAGTGGAAAAAATATCTGAAGTCACAGGTATGGAAGAAGAGCGGGTGCTTATGCAAAATATTGCTCATAGACAAGGAGGCAAGCTGGTCTCTACTGGGATCGCCTCACAAAATACAGCTCGATTGGTAGAAAATGGTCTACGACAGAGTTTTTTCTCAGATATAAATAAGTCTTAGAGGTGGCCATCTAGAGTTAGGCATAGGGGCTTCAAAAAAGATCTTCCAAGCTTAGTAATGGTATAACCTTCCCCGACAGTAGTGAGTATTTTGTCTTCAATAAAACCACGGTATATTTCACTTATTTGGTCTTGCGGGGTTTCATTAAAAATAGCTTTCAAATCACTAAACTCAATTCTATTGCCGCACATGATTTTACCCATGGCATTTTTAATCTCTTTGTCCATTGGAGTAAGAATATGGGATCTCGCTAGAGGTTTCCCATTTTTTAAAAGGTGGCGGTATTTTTCTAAGACTCGATCATTTTGAAAGTATGCACCCTGGTATTCTGAAATAGATCCGACTCCAAGACCAAGAGTGGCCGTCGTCATTGCCTTTGTATAGCCCATGATATTTTTTTGCAGCTTCCCTTCTTTTAGCAGGGAGAAAAGTTCACCATCATTTTTTGAGAAATGGCCCATTCCCAGTTCTGAATAATTGTTTTCAAAAAGTGTGTTGGATAGAAAAGCTCCAAGAATCGTTTTATCTATAGCATTTGGAGTTTCACATCCGCCTTGTCCCTTGAGCCAAGGAACATGGGCCAGGGGATAAACGGAGACTGAATCGGCATTAATAGTTTTGAGATCATTTGCTGTGGCAGCAAGGCCTTCAAGAGTTTGATTGGGCAGTCCATAGATAAGATCAATCCCAATATGGTTAAAACGAGCATGGGCCTCTCCCATAAACCGAAAAAGCTGATCTTTTTCAATGAAGCGATTCACACTTTTTAGTGTTTTTGAGTCAGTATCTTGTACACCTATTTGTAACTTCGAAAAGCCACATTCTTTTAAGACATCTAAGTGCCCAGTCGTTGTTACTCGTGGATCCACCTCAATAGTACCTACAAAATCAGAAGACTTCGGAAAAAAATCAAAAATTTGACCAATAAGGGTTTTAAGGTTTTCAGGAGATAAAAAAGTGGGGGTTCCTCCACCTAGGTAGAGCTCACCCAAGGTGTTTCCGTGTAGGGAGTTCGAATATTGCAATAACTCACTTTTAATTTCTTTCAATATCTTTTTTTCATTAGAGTGATCTTTTGTGACTTTTATATTGCATCCGCAGTAACTGCAAAATGATTCACAAAATGGAATATGAATATATACCGAGAGATTACCACCATCATTTTTGATGAACTTAGATTGCTCTTTTTCACTCTTTTGCCAAAAGCGAGGTGATGGATAAGTAAAATACCTTGGACCTAACCTATGGTATTTCTCAATGAGTTTAGTATCTAAAGTTGTCATGAATAAATTTTACAGCTTTTTTAACGTGGTCTTGTGGAGTACCAACTGTTACACCGTGACCAAGGCCTGCAATCCAGTGATTAAGATTGGGAGCATTTTGCAGTCTATTCCAATACTCACCCATTAGTTTTTCAAGTGTATCCCATGGAAGATGAAGCCATGTGGGATCAATATTGCCTTGAACGTAGTAGTCAGGACCAAGCTCTTTTAGGGCCTGCGCCATATCAACTCGCCAATCAACTCCTATAACATCAATGTGATCGCTTTCAATGGCCTTGAAGTAGCTAAGCGGGGCATACTTTGCGTAGTAAGTGACTTTTTTATGGGGCTGAACTTTTTTAAATTCTTCTGCCAGCCATTTTATATGAGGTACGACAAATTTATTAAAGTCGGAGAAACAAAGCTCTCCAGCAGCAGTGTCAAATAGACAGACTCCATCAGCTCCACCTTCAGCTTGAACAATCATTTCAGTCAAAACTTCTGGGAGTAAAATATCTACAAATTTTTGATATCTTCCATCGTATAGACCAGATTTGGCGGGGATCAAATTTCCTGCATGAGATCCACAGGCAGCATAGGTGAATAGAGTAAAAGGTGCACCCGCAAAACCTAAAAGGCTCTTGCTCTGAGGAAGTTTTTCTCTTAAAAGCTCACATGCTAGTTTTTGGAAATGATAAAATTCACGAGCATTTTTTGAAAGGTCGAGTCTTTCAAATGAGGCTTGGTCTTCTAGGTTAAAGCCTAGCTTTGGACCTGGACTATACTGAAGACCGAGTCCCAATTGTTCTAGTGGGAAGAGCAGATCCGAAAAAAGAATCGCACCATCAAAGTCGAATGCATCAATGGGTCCCATGGTGATTTCACATGCAAGCTCTGGAGTTTTACACATTGTGATGAAATCATGATTTTTGCGAATCGCTTGATAGTGAACGTGGTATCTTCCCGCCTGCCTCATAAACCAAACTGGAATTTCTGTTTTACCATCACTGGTCCTGGTGCGATCATCATATAAACCCATAAGTTCTCCTAATTTTTTAATAATTTATAGCCCACACCCCGAACACTTTGGATTTGTACTTTTCCATTTGGTTCTGAGTCTGACCATTTTCTTAATTTAACAATATAATTATCAACGGTTCTATTACTGGGGAAAGAGTCACTTCCCCATACTTCTTCTATTATTTGATCTCTACTAACAACCTTGCCCATATTTTTGATAAGGAGAGTCAGTATATTAGCTTCTTTTAATGAGAGATTGTGAATATCTCCCACGCCATCTTTAATTTCAAATCGGTTTGGCCAATAGCAGACTTCTCCAAATGTGTAGACTGGAGGACCACTATCAATATTGGTTTTTCCAGCACTAATTCTGTCTAGTCTTAGGACTAATTCTTTTAGCTGGAAGGGTTTTGTAATGTAGTCGTCTGCACCAATTTCCAGACCTAGAAGCCGAGTTTCAGGGTCATTTTGAGCAGATAGAAAAATTAAAACAAAATTTTTGGACTTCTCTCTAAGCTCTTTTGCGAGCTCAATTCCATCTCCATCGGGGAGTCCAATATCCATCAAAATAATTTGAGGGTCAAAATCATTAAATGAATTTCTAGCACTTTCACAAGTCCCTGAAAGAGAAATTTGATGACCTAGACTACCTAGATATTCAGTGAGAGTATCTCCTAAGTTTTTTTCATCTTCTACAATCAGGATTCGGCTTCCCACTTAAGAAACTCCCTGTTCAAAAACTAAAGTGAAATTAATTTCGGGGCTGAGGTGAAAAGACACTTTGCCATCCATTTTTTTCATAAGCTTTGAAATAAGATAGAGCCCAATGCCTGAACCCTTCTTTGAATTATGACGATAAAAAAGGGTCCCCAGTTTGCTGTGATCCCCTGTGAATGCCCCGCCATGATCATTGTAGTGAAGGGCCACTCTATCTCCGCTGACACTAGATATTTTAATACTTATTGGAGATGAAGAAGTTTTTCTATGTTTCAAAGTATTTTCTACTAGGTTTCTAAGCACAAGTGTTAGGGCGAATTGATCTGCCTTTATGCGAAGAGCTTTGTTACCTTCATCTTGAATTTTATATTCAATTTCAAAAGGGTATGAGGTGAAGAACTTCTCTACAAAGGGTGTGATGGCGATACTATCTAAATTGAGAGGAGAGCCTTTTTCTATTCGAGATAATTGTAAAATTTTATCGAACTCATATTCTAGTTTTTGGGTGTCTTGTGTGAGCCTATTTGTAAGCTTTTCAATATCACCTCCCACTTTGTGTTCTTTTAATTTCTCTTGCAGAACTTCTGCTTGTAGTTGGATGGAAGCAAGTGGCGTCTTTAGCTCATGGGTAAGAGAGGCAAAAAATGCATGAAAGGACTTGTTTCTACGAGTGTCTCTTAAATAAAATATGAGAAGAGTTGTAGATAATAATATAAGTAGTGTGAAAAAGAATATTCCTTCCCACTTAACCATAGAGGACCAATTGGTGCCGTGGAGTGAGCTGGCATCTAGTAGGTCAATCTTTTTGCCTAAAGTCACAATAAGATAGAGCCACCAGGTACCTAGGGCCAAGATTAAGACCATCCACAGTGATGAAAAAATGAGAATGGGACTTACCCTTTTTTTCTTTAGCTCCATAGCCTTTTTCTTAATTCGGTAATGGTTTGATCACAGTGAGCTAGACTAACAAAGCCAACTTCGTATCCATTAGGTGCTAGATATATTCCTTTTTCTAGAAAATCATCAAAAAGAATTGAAAAACTTTCAGCTAAATTGCTTGGAAAATCTGCAAGACTCGAAATTTCTTGGTCGTCAGGCATTGCGGGATGAATCCAAAATAGAGAGCCACGTGATTGAACTTTTAAATGGGCATATTGGCTCTTGCTTGCAAAGTACTCCCGAAACATTTCTACAATTTTGCCTGTGCCTTCTTCTAATTTTTTGTAATTTTCTTCAGTTAACTGGCGAAGTGTCGACAGCCCTCCCACCATTGCTAGAGGGTTGGCACTAAGAGTTCCGGCCTGATAAACATCTCCCATAGGAGCTAGGTTTTCTAGTAGAGCTCTCTTTCCGCAAATTGCTCCAACCGGGAGTCCGCCGCCTATGATTTTTCCGTAAGTCACTAGATCTGGAGTGATTCCTAGAATTCCACTCATTCCACTAAAGGACATTCTAAAGCCAGAGATGACTTCATCAAAAATTAAAAGTGCGCCATTTTTCTTCGTAATATCTCTTAGAAACTGAAGATACTCTTTTCTTTGTGGGAGTAATCCATTATTGGCGGGAAGAGGTTCAACTATGATGGCCGCAATATTAGCACCTTCTCTTTTAAATATTTCCTCAACAGTTTCACGGTCATCTAACTCACAGGTCAATGTGTCTTTTGCCACACCTTCTGGGATACCCTTTGATGATGATTCTGCCTCTCCAGCAAGACCTGATCCAGCTTTAATTAACATGCTGTCAACGTGACCGTGATAACAGCCATTAAATTTAATAATTTTATCTCTCTTTGTTGCCCCTCTAGCGAGTCTGAGTGCTGTCATTACAGCTTCAGTGCCAGAGTTCACAAAACGAACTTGTTCTACAAAATCAATTTTACTGGTGATAAATTCTGCTAATTCTAGGGAGTAGGGCTCACATGCTCCAAAACTCCAGCCCCGCTCCAGTGCCGATTTTAGATCATTTTCTACAGTCTTGTTTCTATGTCCCAAAATTAGTGGGCCAAAGCTCATACAAAAATCAATATAGTCTTTTCCCTCAGTATCATAAATTTTGGCCCCCTCAGCTCTTTCAATAAATATGGGAGTTGTATTTAGACCTTTAAAACTTCGAACGGGTGAATGAACTCCACCGGGAACTAAGGTTTTTGATTTCTCAAAAAGAGATTCTTTTGACTTATTCATGTGCGTTTCCTTTGGTCCAGTTCAAAAATTCTGACAAATTTGAAAAACTGGTAATTTTAATATTGTTTTCTTTGAAATGGGCCAAAGTTTTACCTAAGCCGCAAAAGTGCTGTCCATTTTTAATTTCTGGAATTAAGTCTGTGTACTGAGAATATTGATGAAAGCTAGTCCAGAAAAAATACTGTGCGGATTTTAGCTTTTCCACATATTCTGGAGACAGAGATTTGGTGACTCGCTCATAACTGGGGAGAATTTCTCCAATTTCAGAATCAGAGTCTTTATGTGTCAACACGTTACATTTGTCGTTCACAGAATCTATTTCACCAAACAGCTTTACTAGTGGGCTATTTCTAAAGGCCGCAATTTTTCCGTGTCCCATATAATCAGCAGAACCGTTAACCCAAAAGCCTCTGCTAGCAAGGGCCTTCCAAGTTTTTGAGCCAGAAACCCAAACTCTACCCGAGTCAAAAACTTTCTCTAAGTTATCTATGCAATGCCAAGAGGTGACAAAGAAATGGCCGCTAGGATAAGGCCCATTTTCTGCTATCACTGATTTTTTTTCTAGTAACTTATCACTTAGGTAATTCTCAGATACTTTTTCTGGAGCAAGACCTACGAAAACCTTGTTTTGATCTTTGTCAGCAGGACAAGCCAGTTGAACTTTGGGCTCACTATAGTAGCTTTCAACTCTTTTTCCATCCACTTCACCTTGAATTCGGTGTATGTAGTGATGGTCTTTTTTTTCAACATGAATTCCAACGGCCAGGTGGCATCCACCTCCATAAGAATTAAAAATGGCCCTTTCTTTTTTTATTGAGTCCCATGTATCACCATGAGTTGCGCAGTCTAAAATTTTCTCAAGCTCACCATCGTCGTTCCTGCCATCAAGGCATTCAATGGCCAGTGCTCCCTGTGAAGCAGCTGGTGTGAAGTAATCAGCTGGAAGAATGCTGTAGTCAAGCCCATTTAAAAGCTCTCTTAGCTGTTTTTTGGAGTTTTGAAGTCCACAAAGTCTTTCAAGTCCTGCCATGGCCAAAATGATGGCATCATATTTTCCATCTCTAAGTTTTTGGATTCTTGTGTTGACGTTACCTCTGAGAACTTCTGTTTCTATGGGCAGTTTTGATATAGGGGAGGGAAGAAAGTCTTTTAAAAAAGCAGTGGTGTTAGAAATTCTTCTAGGAGAGCTAGTCCCGACACAAAATCTTTTAGCAGACTCATGGTCAAAACTATTCTTATTAAATAACAGTATATCGTAAGGGCTAGCTCTTCTGGTGACAGCAGCCAGTTTAATTCCCTCAGGCCTTTCACTTCCTAAATCTTTGTAGGAGTGAACTACCATATCTACCTCACCCATTAAGAGTGCGCTATCGAGCTCTTTTGTGAAAAAATCTTTTCCCTCAAGTTGCCACAATGGTTTATCAGTTTTTTGATCACCCTCTGTTTCAATTAATTTGAGGCTGAATTTTCGGCCAGAAATTTTTTCAAGTTGATTTTTTACAAGTGTGCATTGGGTGACGGCCAAAAGACTGGCCCTTGTTCCAATGACGAAGGTTTTTTCTGAATCAGGCAAATTGTAGCTCCTCCCAACCAAAGGGTAATGACAACATAAAAGAGAGGTCGCGGTGCTGCGCTAGCTTTTTCATGTAGTCCCTTGCCTGGGAGATTTTGTCCATTTTGTCTTTGTTTTTAGTGGCCCCCAGACTAAAGAGATCCTCTAATCTGAAGACACCTTCACCTAGGGAAAAAGAGGTGTCAATAGTGCTTGGAGAGCTGAGGTCTACCAAAATGTTATTTTTGTTATGACTGGCCGCCCAGCTTTTGAAAAATGAGTGATCCAGCAAGACCTGATTACCACCAAGGGTATTGGCCATGTGAGAAAAATTACAATACTCCTTGGCATCCATCCAGGGAACCGCTTTTACACCGTGCTCAAGGCAAAGTGTTTTCACTTTTTCTGGGTTTCTGGCACTTATATAGACATCGTATTTTTTCTTAAATTGGTAGCAAAGATCAATGGCCAAATCTCCAGAGCCTAGTATCAGGATGCTTTCGAGCTTATTTTTGCGCTCCATGATAGATCTTGTGAGGCCTGCGTAGGTATTGTGGCCAAGGCCAATTAAGTGCTTGGTTCTCACTTCTTTGGCATCTTTAAGCAGCTTTTCCATGATTTTTATAAGCAGTGGGTTTTTATGATCTGATTTTATGTACTCTAAAAATGATTTTTTAAATTGGGAGGTGATCTCATTTTCGGCCAAAACATGACTTTGTAGACCACAAATGACCTCGAGCATAAATATATAGGCATCTTTTCCACAATATTTTTGAATGCTAGGCTCTTGCTCCACCGGAGTATCGGCTTCAGACCAGCTGTGTTGTAAGACAATTGTTCTCTGACAGGTTTTCATAATGAAACTGCCCTCGGGCCTCAGAATTTGAGACTCATGGGAATTTTGGAAATTGCAGAGGGTCAATTGGTCTAACATGGGATTATACTATGGGAAAGACGTCACAACTTTGTCACAGATTTGTAGAAAGGGTATATTTTTGCCTTTGATTTTTATCAGTTAACTTATGGGCATAGAACATGTTACAAAGTTGTCATGCAGATTCGAAGTCGGATTTACGGACGTTTTTTAAGTTTTGATAAGAAAGTGGATGGAGCTGTCAGCTTCTTTTTCAAGCATTTCGGCAAAACAAAATTCATGGTCAAAATGGGGCAAAAGGCCCAGGTTTTGGGTCTTGAAAAGCTGTGGGATAAAGGACCAAAGGCCTTTATCTACTTTTTTCTGTTTTATTTAATCAGAGACACCATCATCTATATTTTAATTCCCATCTGGATTGCTTCCTTTACTACCTAATTTCACTGCTCTTTTGCCTCTTTTTTTTGGCGCAGTTCCTACTCATAAATCAGCCAATAAAATCATTTTGTATACTTAAGCACCTGAATTTATAAAGTTTGGCCAAGGATTCCAGTAAAAAAGCAATTTGACCGAAAAGAGGGGGTAAACTACTTCAAAATAGAGGTTTTTAATCTTTGGGGAGATTGGGAGCAGAAGAAAAGGGAGAACATTATGAAAATACGTTCAGTTTTAAGCACCTTTTTGGTGACCTTACTCTCATTTGCATTAACTAGTGAAGTTTTCGCCCGACGAGGCGGAGGCGGTGGACGTCGCGGAGGTGGCGGTGGTCATAGAGGCAGCGGCTTCAAGCGCGGAGGTGGCGGTGGTCATCGAGGTGGCGGCGGAGCTCAGCGAGGTGGCGGCAGAGCTCAGCGAGGAAATAGAGGCGGCGCTGGAGCTAGGCGCGGTAATAGAGGTGGCGCTGGACAGGCCAGAGGACCAGCTCATGCTAGAGGCGGAAACTTTCAAGGCGGACGCAGTGGAAATAACCGACCAGGACGCGGAGGTGGAAACTTTCAAGGTGGTCGTGGTGGAAATAATCGTCCAGGACGTGGAAACTTCCAAGGTGGGCAAAACGGATCATCACAAGGTGGTGGCTGGGCCCAAAATAGAAGAGAAAAATCACAAGTGGACAGACCCTGGGAAGCCAGAGCTGACAAAAATAATGATGGTCATGTTGGACCAAGAGAAAATAGATGGGCCAAGGGAAAAAGACAACAATCTCAAGTTAATCGTCCCTGGGAAGCTCGTGCTGATAAAAATAATGATGGTCATGTTGGACCAAGAGAAAATAAATGGGCAGAGGGAAAAAGACAACAATTTCAAGTGGATCGTCCCTGGGAAGCCCGTGCAGATAAAAACCATGATGGTCGTGTGGGACCCAGAGAAAGACAAAATGCCAAAGAGTATAGGGAACAACATAGAGAGCAAGCTCAAGTCGACAAACCTTGGGAAGAAAGGGCCGATAAAAATAATGACGGCCATGTTGGGCCAAGAGAGCATAGGCGAGCTCAAAATGTAAAAGAGCACGCTGATAGTAATGGTGATGGAAAAATCGACCAGGTTGAAAGAAGACAAATGCGCCTAAGGGCCAAAAGTAAAGTCAACCGGCCCTGGGAGAAAAAAGCTGATACTGACGGCGATGGTTTTGTTAGTGGTGAAGAAGCCAAGGCCGCAAGAAGCATTGCTAGCGAGGGAGAAGGTGAGCACAAAAGACCAAGATTTCCTCATAGAAGACGTCGTTACGCTGGAGCTGGGTCTGAAGGATCAGAAGCTTCTGGCGAATCAGCAGAATAAAAAATAGATAAGTAATTTTACTATTAAGAGGAAGGGGAGATTTTCATCTCCCCTTCTTTGCATTTATCACCATCTTCTCAGGGGGGGAGTTAGAGAAGATGGCGAATAACTTTTGGTTCTATTGTAGCTGCGGTTATCAGTCCGGCGGTCATTCCACCCATAACACCTGTTGTCGTGATATCCACGCCAGAGAGATAAAATCCTTTTATAGGAGTTCTAGGTCTTAATTTTTTACAAGCAAATCTAGCAGGAGAGCTGTCGAGACCATAGATGGCGCCTTTAACAACTTCCACAAAATGTTCTGATGTTAAAGGAGTCGACAATTCTACAAAATCTAAATACTGCATAATATCTGGTATACGCTCTTTGAGATGATCGATGATTCTTTTTTCAATTTGATTTTTAAAGTCCTT
Organism: Bacteriovoracaceae bacterium; assembly: GCA_018649885.1. Classification (GTDB taxonomy): domain Bacteria; phylum Bdellovibrionota; class Bacteriovoracia; order Bacteriovoracales; family Bacteriovoracaceae; genus JABIHA01. Next base: position 1,041 of record JABIHA010000102.1, on the reverse strand, counting down.
GTAACTTTGGTCTCTCTTACCGTAATCAGAATTCTTCCACTTTTCAAAGATATCATAGGGAACAAAAGTCACAGCTTCACCTGTATGAATCATCTCCTCACCTGGATTGTGTTCTGGGTCTTTAAGTGAGGGGAAGCTGACATAGAGAATATCTATGATTGAATTGGGATCACTAATATCCCAAAGCTTTTTCTCTCTAGAGTAGGTATTCATAAACCACATATTTGTGGACTTAGCTCCGGCCTTTTTAATATCACCTTTAAATCCCATGTGAAGACAGAGATAGGGAGGAGAGTCTGGAATTTTAGAGATCTCTTTTGCCCAAGGCGTATTTTTAAAACTGCTAGGAATAAGATTCTCTACAGTCTTTTTGGCCGGAATAGCAGAGATGATTTTGGGTGCATAAAATTTCTCACCAGTCTTCAATCTCACCCCAACGGCCTTATTTCCCTCGACCAAAACTTCTTCGACAAAAGCGCGGCAAAGAGTTTCACCTCCTGCATTTTCAACCTGACTAAGTAGAGCGCTGGCAATCGATTTCGATCCGCCTTGAGGGTAATAAGCTCCCCAGGCAAAGTGATTTACGATAAGGGCATGTATGGCAAAGCTGGCTTCGTTTGGAATATTTCCATGATAACCCCACTGCGCTGTTAGTACGGTTATTAGTTTTTCACTAAGTCCCATTTCTTGTAGTACATCTTCAGCTGTCGCTTCCCACCAATCTTTTTGAAATTTATGGTTTATGCGGCTAAAGGCAGAGTCAATTTTTTCAGGCAGAAGCTTAAAAGCAAAATATGACTTGGCCTCATGAGCAGCTTTTTTGACAAGCTTGAAATACTCATCAAGTTTTTCTGTCTCATCTGGAAAGTCTTCTTTTAACCTTCTGATATATTCATTTTTGTCATTGGGAAAAGCAATTTTGTAGCCATCTGGGTAGATGAAACTATCATAGTCCTCACCTAAGCTGATCCAGTTTACTCCCTTATCAGAGAGCCAATTGAACATCCTGGCAGTCTGAGTATTGCCGCCCATTTCACCAAT
>JABIHA010000121.1 GCA_018649885.1 Bacteriovoracaceae bacterium | reverse complement strand
CATACATATCCATACTAATCACTCCTCCTCCGATACAACGGGATGCTATTAAGCTTCGTGTCATATCAAAATGTGAGGTGGGTGACTTTTAGGCCGTTAAATGGCACTTACCCGGGTGACTATTGGACTGCTAAAACCAGGAAGTCCCTGACTAACTTTTTTCAATGCCTCGTACCTCACAAAATTGTAGATTTTTGGTAGTCCATGTTGAAGTGAGAGAACAGTAACAATGGTCATAATTAAGTTGATTATTGATTGCATTTTTGCCTCCTGAAATTTGAGATAATTCTCATTATTAATGGCCTACAGGAAAAACGGCCTTTTTGGGAAGGGCCGGAGTATAGTATCTAACCCTTTAAAATGACTAAATGAGCCACCCTCTATTTTACTCAAGTTAGAGTAAAAAATTGATATTTTACTCAATTTCGAGTAAGATAATAAAAAATTACTCAAATCTGAGTAAAGAAGGGAAAGCGTGTGAATAGAGCAAAAAACCCATTTATTGATGATTCCATCGTATCAAAGGGAGATTACTGCCCTAGAAAAGAGGTAGAAGAAAAAATCTTAAAAAAGCTAGAAAGCGGTCACAACTTAGCACTCATTGGTGATCGAAGAATTGGCAAAACTTCCACCGCCCATCATGTAATTGATGGGATGAAAGGTTATTATAAGGTGGATATAGACCTTTATCATATTACCGAACCGTCTGATATAGCTGAATCCATTATAGATGCCTGTATGAAGGTTTTAAGCCATGTTTGGGATGGCAAGAAAGTTTTAGATTTAGCAAGCCGTTTAACTCCCAAATTCGATATAACAGAGAGTGGGGTTTCTTTTGGTGTTGGAACAAAAGGACAAGAATATAAAAAAACATTGAATGTTGCCTTTGAGTTTTTGAACGAAACAGTAAAAAGAACTAAGGGGAAAGTAGTTATTTTATTCGATGAATTTCAAGCGATTAAAGAGGTAGAAAACGGCGAGGCAATACTCAAGTATATGAGGGGAAAAATTCAAAAAATTACGAGAATCCCCTTTATGTATGTAGGTAGTATCAGGCATGAAATGGATCACATCTTTAGAGATCAAAGCTCTCCTTTCTTTAAACAAGCTGAAATTATCTATTTCGAGCATATAGAGGCAGATATTTTCTATAAGTTTATATCGACCCGTTTTAAGAAAAAAAAGATCATTTTAGAGCAAGATGCCTATGATTACCTTTACCAAATTTGCTACGGTGTTACTGGAGATATTCAAACTTTTTGCCGAGTGGCCTTTGATAGTTTACCAGAGGGAACTCACCTAAATATTGAGGCTTTTTTTGTTGTTTTAGAAATAATTTATAAGAATGAGCAAAAGTATTTTAAAAATATTCTCGATGGAAAAGAGCTAACAAAAGTGCAAAAAAACCTAATAGTCCAGCTTGCAGGGGCACAAGAACAAAATGATATAAAATTCTTTGGAAAGGCCTTTCAAAAAACGATTGGAGTTAAAAGCCCCGGTGCAGTTACAAATGCTCTAAATGCCTTGGAAAAGAAAGAATATATTTATAAGCCTAATGGACAGTATTATTTTGCTAACCCTTTTTTCAAAGAGTGGATACTTGATTATAGGTATCTAATTCAAGCTACAGCAGGAAATTTGACTGCGGGTTCTCCGATTGCAAATACTCGAATAGGTTTTGGGTATCGGCAAAGGCTGATAAGTGGGAGCTAAGGTCTTTAAAATGGCCAGAATATGGCCAAAAATTAAAAAAAGCTCAATAAAATGCAAAAAATTTGAAGGCTACATGATAAAATATAACTGCAAAAATATTTTTAATTTTAGTGAGTTAGTATGAGTATGGCTGTAGCCCTAAATTTTCCTGATAGTCCGTATGATCCTAATTCTGCTCGATTTCTTTCGCTTGATCCTAGTGGATTGTACGGTGGTGACACAAACCTTTATAGATATGCACTTAATAATCCATCTGAGTTTGTAGACCCGAGTGGAAATGTTAGCTTATTAGCGGTATTAGGTGCTGTCGCTGTTACAGTTGCAACATATATTTACAAAGATGAAATCAAAGCAACTGTAAAAAAAGCTCAAAAAGTTGCAGCTGATCCAAAAGTACAAAGATCGACCCGGATTGCTGTTTCTGGGGCTACGGCAGTATTTGGTTTTGGAGTTGCAGCAACCTCAAAAAATCCCGCGACCATTAGAGTTGGACTTCTTGCAGGGGCTGCTGGAGCATATTCTTTCTTGAATGCAATAACCAATAGCTCGGCTAAAATAATAAATGATGCTAGTGGATCTGAATTGTTATATACTCCAGGTAAACGAAGTTCTGGTAATTTAAATCCCACTAATAATTTGTTAAGTGGTAGAAATCAAACCTCAAATAATCTTGTATGCGGGGGAAGATAGATAGGATTTATGGGGAATTACTTTAAAGGAAAAAATCAAAAATTAACTGCTGATATAATTATTGGCACAGGAAGCGTGCTGGGTGCTGGAACGTTGGTGTTAGCTTATGTAATGCGAGACCTTATTATATTAGGATTAAGTTTTTTAGTTTTTTTAGTAGTAGCTTTTGTTTTCTTAGATAAAAGAAAACTATAAGTTTTTTTACTTCTTAATAGGAATAACTCTATCTGTAGCAATTGCATCGAAAAAAAGAAAACCACACTACTTCTTGCCGAACTCTAGGTAGGGACTTATTAACTTTCATATGGCGCTATGGTGATCGTCCTAATCTCGATCGTCGAGGCGTTTCCGCTAGAGTCTTCTGGCCTTCGTTTTAAACTCTAGAGCCCGTTACATGTTCGCTGATAGATTGAATCCATTCTCATCATGGCCCCGGGGTCTGTCGACTCTCGCCACCTAGGTGTGGTTGCTTTTTTTTGACGGTCCTCTAATTATTTACTATCAATTATTCCGCATCAAATAAAGAAGTAAATAATTGTCTCAGGATTTGAGATATGTGGTTTTTATGACTAAAATGAATACAGATAGGGGATAGTCCATATAAGATGCGTGATAGAGTCCTACCACTTTTTTTGTCGTGAGATCAAATAACGGACTCCCACTATTTCCGGATATGGCTATACTTCTAAGTACCAGGTTTTGATCTTGGCCGTAGCTAAATATTGCATTACCTGTCCTAAGAGAGGAGCAATTTGGATGACCAATGATTTTTAAATCACTTCCTTCGAAATTTTTTGCTTCAGTTGCTCCAGACCATTCCATTTTGAGAAAGGGAACTTTTTCTCCATCTTTTAATTTTACTTTGGCCAGGGCGTAGTCAAGAGAATAATTGTGAGCAAGTACTTCAAAATCATCATAAACTTCTATTGCTCCACCAATTTTATAATCTCTGATAATTTTAATGTTTGGACATTTTCCTTTGTGACATCTTTGCCGACTCAGTACGTGCTCATTTGTGAGAAATAATCCATCATCAGAAATAAAAAAACCTGTAGCACATCCGCCTTCACGATAATTGACATATGCAACTGCCTTAGACGCCTCGATTTCTGCAGCTGATGCCTGGTCAATGGGGGTCGATACAAAATCAAGTCCCCATGTATTTTCAACTTGAGTAACAATTTTTTCAACATATTGTGTTTTTGAAGTTGCATCAGTGCTGGTGCTTTGATTAGACTTTTCGTCATCTACACCATTTCCACATGAGCAAAATAGAATTGCTAGGGAGACCAATAAGAGCTGCTTGATATACATCGTATTTCCTTGAGAATTTTAGTGCCCATAAATTGTATCACCCAAGGCCTTTAGAGGAGGTGTAAGTACCTGAAATTGTAACAATTACACTTGTGTTTAATTTCCATAAAGTTGTGTTTAATTGGCATACGGTGGAGAATTGTAATTTATCATTTCAGTGACTTAGAGTTACCACCTATGTTAAAATTTTCTTATTGTGAACTAGGGGATCGTCATGAGCGAAAAAGAATTTAGGCCACTATATTATTTTATGAATGAGGAAGTCAGTATTCTTGAAGTAGAGAAACTCGGTTTACCCCCTGACTGCGCTAAAGAAAAGAAATTTCACTGGCTAAAAATATCAAGTGATAATAGTGAAGTGACTCCATTAAAATTTGTTAGCATGAGCTCTGAAGTTGTAAGCGGGAAGAATATCAATATAAGGGTTTTTGAGCATGGGGAAATTCGCTTTGATGAGCAATTTGCAAAATTTACTTTTAAGGACCTAGGTAATATAACCATGAATAAGCCTGTTGATAGCATTCCTGAAAATATTTATAAATTAGTATGTGATTACATTTCGAGCCTTTAAGAAGTCGCTCAAATGAGCTCTACCACCTACTTTTGGAACATGACATTTAAATGTCAACGACTGTTTGAGTAAGAGCAGAGTATTAATTTAGTTAAATTTTATTGTAACTAAAAAATTGAATTTTCAAAGGCCTGTATAAAAACATTTAGTTTGCGATGCGTTGTCTATTTCTAGTGAGTTTGAAAATATTTCACGGTTGTTTTTATACACTGGCTTATTTGTTACCACCGGAAATATTGATAAAAAATTCATGACTTCCAAGGAATCGAAAAAATGAAAAAGACTACCGCTCTGTGCTCCACTTTGTTTTTGTTATCAAGTTTCAATGTTTTTGCAACTGTTGATCTTGGTGCATTAAAAGATGCTATGGCCCCTTTAACTGCTAATATTAAATCGGCTACATATTTTGGCTTTGAATCTAAAATATCAATCCCTGTCAAACTTGAAGACCATCTTTTGGTTCATTATGTTGATAGGTGGAGAAGTAGTGCTGGCCTTCCTGAAACTTACTATGATTTAAAGGCCACTTTTAATCAACAAAGAGACGAAAATCGAGGCTACCCTGTCGTTCGTGCAGATGGCTCAGTCATTCCGGTCAACGTTGAGTACTGGATAAAAAAACATATGAGATTTTCAAATGGCCTAAACTCTGGAAAAGTTTGGAAAGTGAATAGAGTGGTAGATATTAAAATTGACCATGATAAAACTGTGGTAAATAAAGCATCTGGAACCCTTGATGTTGTTTATTCAGTTAGAAGAGAGCTTGAGCTAAAAGATGGTGCAGGTAAGATCTCTGACTATGATCTAAGTTTTAAATCTCCCAAAAATATTCACCAGCTTTACTATCAAATTTTAGGTGTGAGTGATCTAAAAGATCTCGCTCTTGAGTCTCTTAAGAAAAAGGCACTACCAAAGCCTAGACTTAAATGGAAAAGAGTTTTGAACGATGTAAAAAACCTATGTTTGGGAGAAAAAGTTCAAAGTGGCATTTTAACAATGAATAACTTCCTTCGGTCATTTAATCATGTTGCTAACAAATGCTACTTAAAAGATGGAACCTTTAATGAAGCCGTTTTTTGGAAAGAAGATGTTAGTTATAAAAAAGTGGCAAAAGTGTATCCTGAATACAATGAGCTATTTAAAGACGGAAAAGTTGAAGTACTTATTTCCATTCAAAAATGTAATGATAAAAGATATGGATGTACAGAAGAAGACAAAGGCGACTTGAAATTTGTCTCAGACTTCAAAAAGAGTATTAAAGACTATGGGTACTCTGTAAAAAGTGAAAGTGATGAAATCACCACCTATACTAGAAAAGTAGCAGGGCAAGTTGTAGAGATCACTTTTTATGCTCAACAAAAGCCGGTTCACTACCAGTCGACTTTCTGGAAGCTTTACCAAAGAGCTGAGATTGTTGTAACTAATAGAATGCCTCTTGTTGGGAATCAATTTTGGAAGGTTTACTCACCAAAGTATCAAATCGTTATGGGCCCTTCCATGCAATACAATATCTGGGGAAGAATTCTTCCAGGGCTTGATTTTGAATTAAAAAATATTGATTCAGTTTCATTAAATATCAAAAACTTGAAAACTGAAAATTTACTGAATTTCTTTGAAGACGTTGTTCAAACTTCAAAAGATGTAAAAAAAGAGCTTAAAGATTGGAGCAAAGATACTGACTGGGCCAGTCTAACGAATACACTTGAAAAAAATACTGGGCTTAATGCCGTGGCAAGATTTGTTAGAAGCAACAAATTTACTCCAGGTGCAAAGAATGACATTTTTATTGATTTCTCAGAGAAGTTTGAAACTTCAGATTATGTTGAATTATTTGTTCAAGACGATGAAAAAGGAAAAGCCAGAATTGACCGAAGTGACATTTATCACTACATCACAATGCTTGAAGGCGATAAGGCTGCTAACTTTGAAGAGCTTAGGGCCAACTTAAAGAGTATTTGTGAAAAGCAAATCACAGAAAAGAAAAGAGGTTGGTACTTTTTTAAAAATTGTACACCTCGTACTGTTTTGGCCGGTAGCAAGGCCACAATTAATGGAATTAACTTTGCTAAGGGAAGTTATATTGACCTCTATGCTGGTAAGAAGGGTGTGCCAAAAGTTGCTTACCTTTCTGAGCCTACTAAAATAGGATTTTTTACTTTTAAGCCATTTTTTGAAGATAATGGTGGAGCAGTTAAGTTTTACAGAAAAAATGGCAGTGTTAAACAAGGACACCTTGCTGAAAAGATCACCTATAAAGGACTGAACCTCTTAGGGGGACTGGGCACTTCAATGGTGAGATTTTATGAAGATGGAACTCTACAAACTGCTCAGCTGTACAAAGATACTGAATACACGCTTAATGGCAAAAAAGTAGAATTAAGAGGAAATTGGAAGGGACCACATAAGGTTAGCTTTTATCCTACGGGTGAGCTTGAGTGTGCTTACATAAATGACACCACAGAGCTGGGAGATTTTAAAGTTGTAGGGCATGCTACGAAGCTTCAAGGGGTAAGTAATGATTCTGCAAAAAGAAATATTTGCTTCCATGCTAATGGTAAACTCAAAACATTTTTAATGGCAGAAGCAAGAACAATAAATGGTGCCCTTTATGACAAAGGAACAAAAGTAACTTTGAATAATACAGGTAAAATAGTCGCTCCACTATATCAAGTAGTAGGAGACGCAGAATATTTTTGGGGAACACTTTTCCCGAAGGGATCTCTTTATATTCCAAATTCAGAAACTTCAAACCCTAAGTGGGTAAGACTGGAAGGACCACTGAAATTAAAAAACCATACTTTTCCTAAAGGAACTGTAATTGCTTTCAGTGAAAAAGGATCTTTAAGAGAAGTAAAATCTCCAGCAGGTGAGTCTCCTCGTATTGTACTCAGAGACTACTCTATAACTGTTCCCGAAGGAGCGGAGCTGATTTTTGATAAGTGGTCGGGAATGCCTTCAAAATTAGTTTTTTCTAAACCAATTGAAATTGCGGGAATGACTTTCTTACCAAGAGCAAGTGGCAGGTATTCAAATGACTTTCTGACTTTCCACGATAGTGGAAGAATTAATAGAGGGACAATCGGAGCTAGCGTCTCTGCAGAAAATGACAGATATGGAAAAATTCCTCTCCTTGCAGAAACAGTAGTTGAGTTTGATGAAGAGGGAAATCTTACTGAGGGAACCCTTGGTTCAGAGTTTTCTTTTCTCTACAAATTTAAAAATTCAAATGAAAAGCCTAAAGGTTACAAATCTGACTCACTTCCTGAAGTAGTACTTCCAGCGGGATCAAAGTTCTCACTTGGTTACAGCTCTAAAGTGGATAGTGCTACAGTTGGTGAACAGTGGGTTTCTGGAAATGTAAAACTCTCAAAAGGAACAGCAGTTTCCTTTGGACGTTTACATCAAGTCGAAAAAGTAAGAGTCACAACTTTGGGCTCATCTATTGCAGGCTTTAACGTGGCACTGGGAAGATATAGCTTTTATTCAAATAAGGTTCCTAAGAGTGTTACTCTTTCAAGTGCAGCAACTGTAGGGAAATTATCTCTTCCTGCAGGTACGACAGTTAACTTTTTCGCCACTAGTCTGATCAGTATGGTTTCACAAGGCAAAGGCGCCAATGTGAATATTGAAGTAGATGGCAGAAAATTTACCAATAGCGTTTATTTCTTTTCGAGTGGTAGGGTAAAAACTGGCTACCTTAAAGACAACGAAAATTACAACGGAGTTGAGGTTTCTTCAATGGATCACTGTCACAAGCTAAGATTTGCAAACTCTGCTTCTAAAGCAAGCTCATGTGCAGCTACTTTCTACGAAGATGGTACATCGATCTTAAGGGCCATTTCGGCAAAAAGATTTGAAGTTGATGAGTCTGTTATCTCGGCTGGACAACCTGTTGAATTCGATGAAGAAGGTGATATTTTTATCGATTAATTTTTTTAAATATTGAAAAAGTTTGATAAGGGCCTATATTTAGGCCCTTTTTTTTAGTTCATTGAATGGTTTTTTTTAGTAAATTAGCTAGCTCAGTATGATGGAGTATTTTTTGGAAATCTTTTGTTACTTTGGGAGGACCACTGGCAAATACTAACACAGGCGTGCTGGTGTGAGTGCCTGTAGACCACACTACATGCTGGCTGGTCGCCACCTCCATTGCCAATAGGTTTTGCCGGTTATCATCTAATTGATAAGGGTAAAATGCTCCCATCTTTCCCATTACAGGAACATTTTTATCTCCAAGATATTTGTGACCATTTTGGTAGAAGGGGTTCTTCTCGGTTGCGAGTATCCTTTTTGCTTGTTTGATCGTAATTGGGAATTTGGTATTATTATTAATAATATTTGCCAAAGAGCGAGGAGTTTGTCGATTTTTGGCGAGATAATCAAAGTCTTCAAAAAATATTTCAGAATAGCTTTTCTTTTGTTGATATAGCTTGTCTAGTATTTTTAATTTCCCAAAATTAAATTGAGGTTGAAAGGTTTTTCCGCGAAAAACATTGCCATTTAATTTTTTAGGGGAGGGGAGATAATCTCCTGAATAGCTAAGGCCAAAGCCACCTGTTTCATGATCAGCAGTCACAACAACTAGAGTGTCATCACGACTGCCTGCCCATGATAAAATATGCTCTAGAGTTTCATTTATCCTTATCATTTCATGAAGCATTGTTCCTGTGTCGTTGTAGTGTGCGGCCCAATCAATTTGTCCCGCCTCAACCATTAAGAAAAACCCTTTTTCATTTTTTGATAATAGATCAATTGATTTTTCAGTAAGCTCTTTTAAGGTGGGAATCGTTCGCTTACTACTGTGTTTGTTTCTACTCTCTTTTATACCGTCGGGAAGAGCAGAGTATGAAAAAAGTCCTAGAACTTTTCCCTCCACATCCTTTAATTGATTTTTTGTAAAAACTAGCTTGTGTCCTTTTGACTTTATGATTTCTAGGAGATTTTCTTGATCCTTCCCTTTTGATTTAATTCGAATTTTTCCACCTGTCATTTTTTTTAAATCAAAGTGGATTTTTGATGACTTGTTACTGGCCTCCATTGGAATAAAGTGGCGAAGGCCACCTGAGAGCATGACATCAGGGGCCAGCTCTACCAAATCGCGTGCAATTTTATTTTCATGGTATCTGTGTTTTTGATGAGCAGCAAATGCAGCGGGCGTAGCATGGGTGATTCTAGTGTCTGAAACAAGCCCCACACTCATTCCCTTTTTTTTGGCCAGCTCTAGTATCGTTGTCGTTTTTTCTCCTCGGTAGTTTGAGCCAATCATTTCTGAGCCAGCAAATTCTCCTGAAGCCATTTGAGTTGCGGAGGCAGCGGAGTCAGTAACTAACGCATTGTGAGCGTAGGTCATGGAAATACCCATTTCTCCTTTTTCTGCTAGTTTATCAAAAGCAGTTTTCTTATTGGGAAAAACTGAATGGGGAGCCTGTCTGGCATAACTTAGTAAGAGGCCAATTTGTCCAGGTCCCATACCATCACCTATAACAAAAATGATATTTTTTACTCCCGAACTACTCTTCGTATTTTTGAATGAACTTGAAGTACAGCTCGCTTGAAGTATCAGTAATAAAATAAGAGGTACAATTTTATGGCAAGTCTGCATTTAATCTCCAAATTTCTGTAGTGCTATATTGTAGCCCTGAGTTTCCAAGTATTGTGTTTTAATTTGGTTAATTTCATTTTAATTAACTTAGGTTTATAGGAAAAAATGAGGAATTAAAGATTACTTAAATTTCGAATAATTCTCCGTCTATAGTACTTAAATCTCAAATGGCAATAAGATTGGGAGATTGCTCGCCGCAGTTATATATGTTACTGAGCACTAAATCATTTCTCGGAGGTAAGTTATGAGATATTTTCTATTGATTATTTTATTTTGTAGTATGGGCCCAACTTCTAGTGCTAATACATTTATTTGCTCCAATGCACTTCAAAGCTTTTCTTATAATCATTTCGCAAGCAATGGAGGTGCCAATCGAAACTCTATTGATATTAGCTATAATGGAGTCATGGCCCGGAGGTGGAATCACAGAGGAGCGGCCATTATTTTCAATTTAACTGATCAGACAGTGTCACATACTCGTTCAATTCCCGCGGGAGGGACAGTGACGAACTATGCGGCTAAAGCTTCAGGTGAGTTTACAAAAGATGGCAAGCTAATTACTTTCAAAGATATTTGGATCATATGTGAGCAAACTACATATCCACTATGTGATCGATGCCCCTAGTTAGTAATATAAATGAACACCTCTGGCATAGTAATTTGATTGAGCTTGTCCTGAATTAAAGCGCCCGCAAGTAACAAAGGCAAAACCTGAGACACGTAGCGAGATTGTGTCACTTTGCATAAGCTCGCCTATCAAGCTTGGGTCAAGATTGAGTTCGTATTTCCCATCATATACTGAAATATCACTTGCAACTGCAAACTCTACTCCACTGCTATCAATTATAGAAAGAGAGTATTTACCACCATTAGCTGCTAAAACTGGGCCACTACTAAAAGTATTGGTATCAATTGTAAGTGTTACGTAAGAGCTACCAGCTTCATAGTTTGTTTCAAATTGCGCCCACTCGGCAGCTGTGAGCTTATCAAGTTCGAGTTCCCAATCATATTCGGCCCTTTGGAATTGGGAGCTAGAGCTTGAAGTCCTGCAGTTAATATTGACATTGGCCCCATCTCTTTGAATTGCGGTAAAGCGTTCAGCTGCAGCTAGTAGACTAAATGAGCTAATTGATAGAATTAATATGATAAAATACTTCATAGCGATCTCCTAAATGGTTGGTGAAAGGTACGCTCATGATATCTTAGAGTCAGAAGTAATTGTTTGGAGAAATAGTTAACGGTTAAGGAAATCAGTAGTTAAGAACCCAATATTTCTTTAATTATCACGATTTACAATGAGTTATAGATACCTTTATCATTGAAGGTATAAATATATCATACAGTTTTAAACTTTTTTAGCAGCTAGGAATGAGCGGTAATATTACCATCAAAAAAATCATGAGAAAGCCAACGCTATTTCGAAAATTATTTCCTAAGTTTTTGATTTTATCACTAACAGGTTTTCTAGCGCTGCTTTATCTAGGCCGTTACCATTTTAAAAATTTCTATCACGATGAGAAAACTCTGCATTTAAAGAATATGGCCACTGTTTTAAAAAAGCCGGTTCTTGGCTACATAAAAGTGAAGGATATCAAAAAATTAAGGGGATTTATTGACCAGAGAGCTCGCGAAAGTCAGCAGAGGATCTCAGTGATATTAATTGATGGGAGAGTCATTGCTGATAGTTCGAAAAACCCAGACTTGCTCGATGATCACGGAAAAAGACCTGAAGTCATTGAAGCTTTAAAAGGTAATGTCGCAAGAATTCGGCGATTTAGTGATAGTCTTAATGAGGACTCCATTTATGTTGCTGTTCCTCTTTTCGACAACGGTAAAGTATTGGCCGTACTTAGGCACTCATACACAACTCATGCTTTGAGACCAGCACTTTGGAGTTACACTTACAAAGTTTTTTGGGGAACTATGATTTTGGGGGTGCTTTTTACTATTTTGCTAACATTAACTTCAAAAAGAGTAAGCTCTTCTCTCTACCGAATTCAAGAAAAAGCATCTGACTATGCCCTCGGTAACTTTAGCGAAAGTATTCCAGTTAATTCAAATGACACATTTGAAATCAACTCACTTGTTCATTCATTAAACGAAATGGCAAAGAAGCTTGGAAGTCTTTTTAAGAAAATACAAGGTCAGCGTAATGAGAGAGAGGCGATCTTTAGTGGAATGTCTGAAGGGGTACTTTCTGTTTATATGGACGGTGGTATTTTTCATTTAAATGAGGCCGTATGTAATTTTTTTGATGTTCCCTATTCACATGACTATAAGGGAGTTCCACTTTTAGATGTCTTTGATAATAATCAGATTTATTATTTCATTGATCAAGTTAAAGAACAAAGCTCGGTCATAGAAGAGGAAATTGAGCTTCGAAATGGAAAATATCTGCAAGTACACGGCAGTATATTAAAACAATTTAATGGTGATGATTTAGGTATCTTGATGGTATTTAATGATATTACTCGTATTGTAAAACTAGAAAATCATCGTAAAGATTTTGTGGCCAATGTTAGTCATGAGTTAAGAACTCCTCTTACTTCTATTCACGGGTACGTCGATATATTGCTCGCAGGGGAAATTGATTCAGATGAAACCCGAAATGAATTTTTATTAATTATTAAAAGAAACTCCGAAAGGCTTCGTCAAATTACTGAAGACTTATTAGCACTATCTGAGCTCGATATTGAAAGGGATCAAAAATCAGTCCAAATAGAGCTCACTGAACTAGCTCCTATAATTGAAAATGCTGCCTCTGCCTGTGAGGCCAAAGCAAAGCATAAAGAAATTAATTTGAAAGTAGACTCTAAAGGGGATGCTTTGGTATCAGTCAACTCACGACTGATAGAACAGGCCGTGCTTAATTTGATTGATAATGCCATCAAGTATAGTGATGAAAAAACCAATATTTCCATTACACTTAGACCCAATGAAGTTGAGAAAACTATTAGCATTGTAGTTGCAGATCAAGGGCCAGGTATATCGAAAGTTCATCTAGAGCGAATTTTTGAGCGGTTTTACTCTGTTGATAAAGCGAGATGCAGGGAGCTTGGGGGCTCAGGTCTGGGTCTAAGTATTGTTAAAAACATTGCTCTTGTGCACGAGGGTTCAGTCCATGCAGAATCTGTTGAAGGTGAAGGCTCAAAATTCACCATTACTCTACCTATAAGTCATGAATCTTAAATAGACTTCAATGTGTGAATAACTAATTCTGGGGGGCAGAAAAAGCGTAGAGGAACGTCTGTTGTTCCCACTCCTTTTGAAGTATGGCCTTTCATTGATTTGTAACTCCACGAGCCAGATGAAAACTTTTTTCCTCTTTTCAAGTGAGTTAAAACTGGCCTTCCACCGGGAAGACAAATTTGACCTCCATGGGTATGACCACATAGATAGAAATTACAGCCACCTGCTTCAGCATAGTCAAAGGCCTCAGGTGAATGAACTAAAGCGATACTAAAGTGTTCCTGGCCTTCCATTAATGTCTGTTTGATTTCTTGATTGTAGAATAGGTGAGGATCATCGACTCCAATGATTCTTAGTTTTTGTCCTGAGATCTCTAGGTCGACTTTTTGATTTATGAGTAGATTTAGACCAATATTTTCTAAGTGTTCTATAATGGCCAGGCCATCGTGATTTCCAAGGATGGCAAAGTTTCCGTTAGTTGTGGAGTAACAACTCGTGATTTGCTTTATTCTTTCTGAGATTTCCTTTAATTGGTCTTGCTCCTTTGAATTTGCGGTACAGTAAAAATCTCCTGTTAAAACCGCTATATCAAAGTTTTGCCCCTCAATAAGGGAGCAGATTTTATCCACTAAGTCTGGTCTTTCGTCTAAATGTAAGTCGGAGATGTGAAGAATTTTGAAATTGTGAAAGTTTTTGGGAAGCTCATTAAATTCCCAGTCAATTTTCTTTACACGAATATCAAGTGAATTCCTAAATCCCTTTCCATAAATTCCTGTAAGCTTGCTCATTAAAATTATTGGACGTTTAAATGTTTCTACAAAATCCCATTCTAATGAAAAGGGGTTGAGCGAACCCTTTGCCGAAGAAATAAGGGACTCAATCCTCTGTCTGTTTTCTTTCCAATTCTGAGTTCTACCTGTCAAGAGCTTCCCACTTGCTACGAATAATTAATATTAAATCAATTCACGCAAGTTGTGGATACAGACATTTTACAAAAAATTCAAAGGCTTGACTCTTTGATGCAGCGCTGAGTGAATATGTTTTTTTCGCAAACAGATACCGAGATTTATTGACATGCAGTAGCTCGAGAGCAACCATTTAAATTTACACGGAGAATGAGATGGCCCTGGTAGCTGTAATTATTGCGGTTGCATTCATTTTTACTATTTTTCTTTTTAACGATGAGAAGAAAGTTCTTGATTCAAAAGAAAGGGAGATTATAGGAGGAGATTTTTGTCAACTTAGTGATGGGCATGTTTATTACCAAGTGAGTGGCAATGATTCAGACCCCCAAGTCATTTTGGTTCATGGCTTTAGTACCCCTAGCTTCATATGGGACGCCTTAACTCGTGATCTAGTGGACTCTGGTTTTCGTGTACTCCGCTATGATTTATATGGAAGAGGATACTCTGATCGACCTAAAAAGGCTTATGACAGCGCTTTCTTTGAAAGACAGTTAATAGAGTTGATTGAAAAAGTGGGTATCGATAAAAAAAATCATCTGGTGGGCCTTTCCATGGGAGGAGCTATAAGTACTCACTTTGCTGCTTCTCACCCTCAATTGATAAACAGTTTAACTCTAATTGATCCGGCCGGGGCTGCTTCAAATACGCCAAAAATTGCAGGACTGTTGAAGCTTCCATTTCTCGGTAGTTATCTTACCCATGTGCTGGGGAGACAAATTGTTTTTAAGGGATTTTCCAAGTGCTTTATGAAACCAGAAAATTTTTTAGATCTCAAAGAAAAAATGAAGATCCAAATGGGGTATCTGGGTTTTAAGGCCTCACTTTTGTCTACTCTAAAGTATTTCCCATTGAACGATGTCAAAGAATTTTATTCAGAAGTGGGCAAGGCTGAGTATCCAGTTTTACTGATTTGGGGAGAAGGAGATCAGGTTACTCCTTTTGAAGGACATAAATTTGTATTAGAGGCGATAAAAAGAGTTCAGTTTCATTCAATTCCAGAGACCCGTCACTTGCCTCTTATAGAAAAAGAACAAGTTGTGAATACTTTGGTTAATAGTTTTTTAAAGGCTTCAAATTAGTGCAAAACAAGATTTAAGTTGCGACAACACAATATTGGAATTATCGTTTACTAATGTCGAACTCACCAACAAAATCACTGATAAACTCTGATGGCAGCTTTAATCTAAAGCGAACAGGAATTCAGAAAAAATTTATGGATGATTGGTACCATACTCTGATGCGAATTAGCTGGGGCCATTATTTTGTAATTTTTACGTTACTATATCTGTGTATTAATAGTTTATTTGCAACTCTTTATTTTTTGGGTGGAGATAGTATTTTAAATGCCAACCCTAAGTCTTATTGGGACGCATGGATTTTTAGTTTTCAAACTAGTACCACTCTAGGGTATGGATATTTTCTTCCCAAAACGATGTACGCTCACTTGATTGTCGTATTTGATTCTTTGTCTGGAATACTCTTTGTGGCCATCTCTACGGGGATGGCCTTTGCTCGTTTTTCAAGGCCAACATCCAAAGTTTTATTTTCAAAGGATATGATAATCACTGAATATGAGGGTGAGAAGACTTTGATGTTTCGTCTTGGTAACGCTCGTGCCACCCATATTGTCGATGCTAATATTAAAAGTGTTGTTGTTTTGCCTGAGACCTCAAAAGAGGGAGTCGAAATGAAAAGGATCTACGACCTAGAGCTAATGAGATCTCGTACTCCACTCTTTACTCTCAGTTGGTTGGTGGTGCACAAAATTGATGAGCAGAGCCCAATATTTGGCATGAGTATTGATGACATTCAAAATAGAGAAGCACTATTTGTTCTATCGTTTACAGGAATCGAAGATGTATTTTCTCAAACAGTGCATGGCAGACATATTTACACTTCTGATCATATTATGAAGGCAAAAAAGTTTGAGGATATTTTGATTACAGATTCAAATGGAAACAAGCTTATGGACTATAGCAGATTTAATAATGTGATTAAATAAGCTTCTGAGTTCTTTAAACACCACCTAGTAATTTTCAAAATGCACCTTGTACCCCATTCTTTGGATAGAGCGCGACTTTGATTTGAAATGCTTCTTTGGTGAATGTGTGGCGGCCACCAATGTGATGCCTACGACCAGTAGAAGTATATGTAGTAATTCAGCAATTTTATTCATATTCACCTCAGTTTTCTCTTTATGAAATAGAGCAATAAACATGCCAAGTATACTAAACTAACAATTATTTAATGAAAAGAATGCTACTTTTTGGCCCCACCATGCTTTAAGCATAGTGGGGGAGAATAACTTTAAGAATTAATCATTTTTTTTAGCTTTACCGTGTTCTTTTTCTTCATGCTCTTCAACCTCTTCTACTGCACTTATTTCAGGATTAGTACTAGTACAGCTGACAGGGCCTGCGTCTACATTAATATAGAGATAACCTTTGGTGAAAAATTTTCCTTCAACACTTTTTAAAATCTTTTTAATCTCTTTTTTACCAATTTTAACTCTATAAAATTTGCGGTAAAACCTTCTCCACGACAGCTTTGTTCTTCTATGCTTTCTTTTTGTCTTCCATTTCTTGTACAAAGCTCTTCTTTTTCCCCATTTTAGAGATCTAATTTTGTACCTTACAATCCTGATAAGACTGCTAAAGACTTGATGGTATCTAAGGTTTTCAAAGGAGAGAAAAACTTGCGCGTCTTGGTTGTGCATGGAGTTTTGTGCAAGTTTGTCACATCGGCTTATTTGGGCCTCAGAGCTTTCATTTTTCATTCTCGTGTATAGATAAACCCCTTTGAGTCTTTCTACCAATCCCTTTTCAATTTCTGGTGGTAAGCTTGAAAATTGAGTCGAAAAATTGGCACCTCTTAGTAGGAGAGACTTTGCAGCTAAGCCGCTTTTATTCTCCCTTTCGCCTCTTCCAATTTGCGTTACCTTTAGGCCTACATTGCCAGCTAGATGAAGTTTTTTGTAGCGTCTTCTGATTCTTCTTTGTTTTTTGTAAAACTTTTTAAGCATTTTTTTAACGCCTCTGTGATTACCTCGATGTGCTTTTTTGTGCTTGGATTTAGCTGATCTTTTTGTAGACGCAGAGTTGGCCTCTGTGGCAAAAACTAAAAAAACTGCTAGTAAAATTGACATAAGATGTGATGCTTTCATATTGACCCCTTTGAAGCGAAATCCGTTTATTGCTTCAATGGCCCCTACATTGAGATTGGTAACTTCCACTTACATACAGCTATCGTAGGGTAAGAATCTTTCGATTCTTCGTTTCACCCCTATATTTTATGTCTATTGACCACTTTGGTAGGCCTTGATCCAACTCATGTACCGTAATTCGAATTATTTCAATAATGTGGAGTATAGTTAAAGGTTTCTTATCCAATCAGAATTCATTTACCAAAGGCCTGAAACCCGCCCAGATAAATTGGATAAGCTCTCAAGTAGCTGGAAGTTTGTCGTGTGTCTTGGGCCTGGTCATCGCAAAGTGTTCAAAGGGCAAACTCAAGTTGTACATCGTCCAACCGACAAGTAGTTATGAGCGATTTTCAAGAGAAATTGTTTTATTTACTAGAGCTAAGTAAGCTTATTCACGGACCTAAGTCTGCTGTGGCCCTCTATCGTCCCTTTGTGAATTACACACAAAAGCTATTATTTGCTGAAAGAGTTTCAGTCTTTATTTTTAATCACAAGACGGAGCAGCTTGATTTAAAACTCGGAACTGGTATTGAAAATGGAGAGATCTCACTGCCCGTGACTAAGGGAGTGGTGGGCTTTTGCTGGAGAAATAAGGCACCACTACTTGTTAATGACCCCAGCGGGCACCCCGATTTTTTTCCAGAAATTGATACAAAGACCAAATACAAAACAGAGTGTATTGCCAGTGCACTTATAGGCACCACAGAGAATCCCTTTGGAGTGATTCAGGCCTTGAACTCAATATCCGGAAGATTTGAAAAGTATGAATTAGATTTACTTGAACTCGTTGGCCACCTTCTTTCTTGTGGTTTAAGTGCACTCAGTACATCATCTGAAAGTCATCATTTTGAAATTGATGACTTAAATGTAAAAAAACAAAAAGAACGCTTGGAGCAAAAGTTGATCTCACTTGCTTTGGTGGAAACTGGGGGCAATAAGCAAAAAGCATCTGGAGTTTTGGGATTATCAAAAGAAGGCCTTAGAAAGGCGATTAAAAGGAAGGCCAGCTAGGGTCTGTTTTCTATGTGCAGGCCTTTAAAATCACTACATCATTTCCAACAAATTCTATTTCCATGGACCAGTGTTTGGCGATCCATTCAAAGGTTTTCACTGAGTAAAAACAGATGTGAGTGATGTCATTTTTATAGTGCCAGGTCGAAAAAGCACTTTGGTCTCTCGCCAGCTTTGTCATGACTCCAAGTAAGCCTTCTGGCCTTAAAAGGCTTATTAATCTGGTGATCTCTTGATTTGGATTGCCAAGATGTTCAATAACTTCAGTGGCCACAATAAAGTCATATTTTTTTGAAAATACTTTTAGATCGTTTGCGTAGTATAGATCGAAAAGCTCTACCGAATGTCCCTTTTCTTCAAGCATAACTGATAATGTTGGACCATTTCCGCAGCCAAAATCGAGTCCCTTGGAGTTGGGGGTAAGTTTTTTAACGAGTGGATCGAATAGTCTAGAGAGAAACTTTCGGTATCCCAAATCAAGCGGAGAGTTTTGGTGGAGATCATAGATTTCTTTTTCTTCTACCTGGGAAGTCCAAAACTTAGGGGGCACGAAAATTAAAAAACAATTCCCACATTGATAGTAAGTTCTAGCTTTATCCTCATAAAAGAGAGAATGGTTAGTATCAAGACATAGGGGGCAGCTCATTACCAAGGTCAATATCCTTTTTCTTATCAAAGATTAATCTTTAAACTATAAATTGTCTTGAATATTTCTGAGGAGGGTCATTCCTTGGGTCCAGGTAAATTTGGTAGTTTTTTGGTAGAAATAAGAAGGAGTTGTCGTGAAATCGCTTCTATTTGTTTTAATTCTCATATTTGCTATTAATGCCAAGGCTTCGGGTTATTGCCATGTGCAGGAAATTGATCCTGTTTCATACAATAGCTAGAGTGCTGGTTCTGTCTTTCGCCAAAAGTAGAGCTCTTGTTTGATCTTCGCAATTTTCTGAGGATCTATGCCGATGGCCATATTTCCACTCGAGGCTTTCCAGCGGTGATATTTTTTTTCAATTTCAATACTATTTCCATTTAGATTTTTAAATAGTAAAAGACAGGCTCCATTTTTCAAACTATCAAAATTTTTAATAAGTTTGATGTGAGAGAATTCTTTCTTTGATAGTTTTTGGCAGATATCACTTTCTTTTTGAGCATGAACAAAATAATCATAAGATTTTAGGTTTAGGCTTTTATTCAAAGTGTTATTAATTTCTATGCTGAGAGGGAATTTTGCCATTGTTTTATAAAACCAAAGTGGAAGCTGAAGTTCAAAGTAGGCAATGGATTTAGCACCTATTTTATTAGAATATTTTACCAAACCTTCTATGTCTAAGTAGCTCTCTCCATAGTTTTGATATAAGGGAGTGCCCCAACTATTTCTTTCATCTATTTTAGGTGTTTTCATGAAAAGAAAAATACCGAGCACTACCATTATTGGCGTGACCCACTTGGATTGGTATTTTTGGGCAACCTCGGCCATTCCCATTAAGCCTATCAAAATAATAGGCAAAAATATTAAACCGTGAAAGCGACTGTAGCCATAGTATTTGGATGCATCTCCACCAAATAATATGAATAGTAAGCTTGAAAATGTGATCGTCCAGAAAATCAAAACCAGGTTACGGTTGTCTTTTTTTCTATTTTTGATCAAAAATGCTATACCTAATAAACTCAATACCATTATAGGTAAAGTCGTTTGGATTTTAAAAAACTCGTAAAGTGAGCGGTATTGTAGAGGATCTAGAAAATTCAGAGGAGCAAATTTATAGGGCCTTGCATAAACTGTCATGGCCTTGGGGTTGAAAATTTGAGAATAGATTCGATAAAAGTAATAAATCGCCATGGTTGAAATTGAAATTAAAGATAGTTTAGTGGCATGAAGAAAAACTTTCTTTTTTTGTAGGATGTTTTTTAGCCCCATTAGGTGGAAAACCATCAGGATATTAGGAAAAATCAGAAATGGACTAATCTCCTTTGATAAACCCACCAGCAAGTTGAGAAGCACAAGAAAATGTATTTTTTGCTTATCTTGAATTTTTGAAGAGATGATTAATATCGCAGCAGAAACTTCAAAAAATAAAAGTGGTTCAATCAATACGATTGCCCCGTGATAGAAGTATACGGGAATAAGAAGAAAGACAGTGGAGACTAAAAAGGAAATTTCTTTTTTAATCTCACGAGATCTCATTGAGTAATAGAAAGTAAAACAGGTGAGTAACCATAGAAGAGTGATCGGGAGTCTGTGAAAAATTTGGGACTGCTCAGTAAATATCAAAGCATTAGCAAAAATAAATTCAAAAATCACCAGAAGTGGAGGGTATCTTTTCCAATGAAGGTCCATGAATATCCAGCCAGATGTTATAAATAAAACAAATCCTAAGACTAGAATTGCCAGCCCAAGGTTCTTTAAATTAGTTTTAAAAATTTTAAGGACCCCTAGGATCACAAATATAAAAAAGAGTATAAAAGGCCAAAATTCGCTCAGTATCAGCTGCACACACTTGGACATCTTGAAGGCCTTATCAATGTGAACAGCTTCATCTCCGGAATAAGGTAAATCCAGTGCCATATAGGGCAGCTGAAGAGCAAGTCCGACACAGAAAATAGCAAAAAATATTTTCAGATCAAAAACATCAAGGGTGATGGTGAATAGGGAGCCACTAGCGACTATCGCCTTTTTAATAAGATAAAATAATAAACAATTGATTATTAAAAATGGGACCAAAATCCATATAGCTTTAAAATTGTGGTGCTTTGCGAAGTGGGAGGCGAATGGCATAGACCAGTAGGGGACGATCACTACAGACAAAAATACCAACCATAAAGTCAAATTTTGCAATATTCTTGAAGAGAATTGAATACTTTTGGTCATTAGAGACTATCCTCAAAAAGCAGGTTGATTAAGCCTTGATCATACACATGCACAGCTTTAATGCATAGTAGCTTTCATAGTAAAAAATTTACTTGATTATCCAATCAATGTATCTTGTTAGGACACGAAATTCTTTGCTAATACTTCAGGATCAAGGTTCTAAAAGAAAAATTTATGGATTGTGGGGATCAAATTATAAGTGATACAGGGACAATGTCAGTGATGCCTTCAAAGCGCTACAGGTTTGCTCTTGTTAGTGTTGTCAATGATCACAAAAAAATGGCCATGAATAAAGATCTTTCTGGTGGTGTTGGAACTGCTGATGATTATGGTGGAAGTGTCGCAACAAATATTGTTCGATTCATTAAGAGCAAATCTATTTCTCTCCCAGTTATTTCTTTTGCCTATCTGCAATCTGTTTTGAAGCAGCTTGGCCACCTGGTTCAGTATTTTGAAGGGGAAATTCCAGCTCATCAAAGTGCAGAATTTGATGTGGTACTCATTTACGGCACCATTGTTGATTATAAGTATGAAAATATAGTGGCCCAGAAGATTGCACAGCAGTACCCCAAGGCAAAGGTGGGATTCTTTGGACCATTCCCTGGAGTAAAACCTGAACTCTTTAGTAACTTCAACTTTATTCTCAAAGGAGAAGCTGAAGCCTACTTTATGGAGCAGTTTAAAGAGCTCTCTGAGTTAGAAGGAATTGTGACAGTCCATAAACTGACTGATCTTGACTCTTTGCCTTCTCCAGATCTTAGTGGACTTCCAGTTGAAAACTATGGCTATGCGCCCGCCCTAAACGCGAGACCTTTTGCCACTTTAAAATCTTCTATGGGCTGCCCATATAGTTGTAGCTATTACTGCACTTATGGTGAATTTCAAGGCCCAAAAATTAGACAGAGATCGGCCGGGAAAGTTGTTGATGATATTGTTAATTATCAAAAGGGATGGGGGATAAAAGGAATTTTATTTCGTGATCCCGTTTTTGGTCTAAAAAACCAATTTATTACCGAGTTCTGCGATGAACTTGAAAGAAGAAAAGTCAAAATCAAGTGGGCCATGGAAACTCGGCTGGATGTGCTTAGCGAAGAGCTTATTATTCGAATGCATCAGCTCGGTCTCAGAAATATTAATATTGGTATTGAAACAAATGACCCGGAGATTGCTAAAGCAAGTAAGAGGGTTTTGGTTAAAGAAGACCTGCAACTCAAAATGATTCGCTTTTGTGAAAAAGTTGGTGTGAAAATATCAGCTTTTTATATATTTGGGCTCGAGGGCGATACAGAAAAATCGGTAAATAGTCTTGTTGATTATGCTATGAAACTCAACACTCACTTAACTCGATTTGCTATTTCAACACCCTATCCAGGAACTGGGTTTTATGACCAGGTGAAAAGAGAAGGGCGACTTTTAACGGATGACCTAGAAAAATATAGTCAATTTAATCTTGTGTATAAGCACGATGGACTTGATCCAAAGCAAGTAAGAAAACTGCTACAAAGAGCAGTTAGGAGGTATTATTTCAGGCCTCGCTATATGCTTATGAATTTTAAATGGAGAGTTCGTGAGTTGATTGAATTAGGGGTGGAGTTTTCCATCAAGCTATACAAATTTCCGAGCAGCCGCTACAAAAAACGTTCCTCTCAGCGTAGCATTCTTTAAGAGAGGTCTTTTTCGTGAATAAGTTTTTAATCTACGGCATTTTAATGATCTCTATTCTCTATGGAGTTACGATGCAGCAATTTAGGCATTATGACCACACAGATCCTCGTGGAGTAGAAGATTCACTGTCATATTTAAAAATGGCCTTGGGTGATTACAATGTAACCGTGACACATAAATATCGCTTCATCATCCCAGGCCTTGTGCGGGCAACCCAAAAGACATTGGGAGTAGAAGCAAACGTAAAAAACTTCCAAACGATTTATTATTTCTGGAATTTTGGTGTGGGCCTGCTCGCGCTACTCTTCTTATTTCTTTTTTTGAGAGAGCTTGGGTTTGAAGAGGTTTATTGTTTGGTGGGGACTTTTCTTTTGAGTTCAAGCCGAA
This sequence comes from Bacteriovoracaceae bacterium, assembly GCA_018649885.1. GTDB lineage: Bacteria > Bdellovibrionota > Bacteriovoracia > Bacteriovoracales > Bacteriovoracaceae > JABIHA01. Next base: position 57,807 of record JABIHA010000121.1, on the reverse strand, counting down.
TTTTCATTCTAAGCATCGGAACTCCTCTTGTGGACTCCCTTTATTTCTTTGGCATTTCCTTTATTAGTTACATGACGATTTCTCATCGTTATAAAACCTTGATGTTTTCACTGCCTATTATTGTGTGCTTTAAAGAATCTATTTTGCCATTTTTTGCAATTCCAGTTATCGAAATGTTTATTCGAAAAGAAAAAAAATCTTTAGTGTTATTTATCACTGCCACATTGGTTTCACTTGTATTTTTAATGTTAGTGCGAGGCCTTATTGTGGGAGAGGGAGTGGCCGGTGCTTCAGGTACATTTATTGGGGTGATCATTCACTTTCTTGGATATATTCCAGGAGTGCTTAAGTATCTCTTTTCTTTTAAGGGAGTACACGATCTAAGTAACGGTCTTTTACTTAGCTATCTTTTAGTTGGGTACGGAATCTTTCTGACAATTAAAAAGAAGGCCACAATTTCAATTCCAGCGTGTATTTGGATTCAACTCCCCATAACCTCTCTCTTTGTTTTGATGGGTTTTATTGGAAACTCTGGGAGACATTTTTTTGGAGCATTTCCACTTTTTATCGCCCTATCACTCATTACAATTAGGCATAGCGTAGGTTTTGCAAAAAAATCTGCTTAAGTAGCACTTAATTTCCTATAACTTAATGAAAAACCAATAAACCCTACTGGCATTAGCGTGTACATTTGACAATTTTCAAGCAGATATGAAATATTGCATCACTCAAACTGCTCTTAGGGGAGAGGAATGAAAACAATATTTGCTCTTATTTTTACTGTTTTAGCATTTCATCCAATGAGTGTATCCGCTCAGCCACTGGTTCGCATTGAAAAGGGAATGTACAATCCTTCTATTAGGTACAACTCTTATTGGAATTTTTGGGCCCGAGTGGGGGGCAAGGTTTACACTGCCACAGATAATCACTTTCTAGATTATGAGAAATCCCACCCTTATATAACAGAGCTTTTTTTGGATATGGGTCTTTCACCTAAAAGGGCCAAAACAGAGTCACAAATTTGGGAGAAAGTCTCAGTTGTATGGAACTTTTTGGGAAGTAAGGCCTTTGTAAATGATAGTGTTTATAAATCCATAAGACCTGATGGACGGTGGCCCACAATTTTGGAGCACGCAATTTATTATAGAAATAACAAGCGCCTTGTTTGGTCTGCCTGTTTTTCAAAGGCCCATCTTTTTGCCATGGTTTTAGGGCGACTCGGGATACCTCGTGACCGTATTGCTATTGCTACAGCTCATCATCCAGCTGCTAATGGCCTCCCCACTGCTAGTCATGTTTATGTGGCCCTATATATTAAGGGATCATGGTTGTACTTAGATCCCACTGCAACCCCCGGGGTATCTCTTTCTCCGGACTTGAGTAAAAGAAGATCAGTTGGTCTGCTACCTGCAGTCGACTATCCACATCCTTTTCAAGTTCGTCCTATTCCTCTTTCTGGTTTGAATAGGGTTCCACTTCTGTATTAATTTTTTTGTAGGGTAGATATAGACAAAAAGTAAACCGCTCACTTTATGAGTGAGCTCCAATAAAATTTTCTTTAATGGCACTCCTAATCATTGTTGGTAGAATTGAACAAATACTGGAAGTTCTTACGCAGATTCCTGGGAGGGAAGCTTTGGGTTTTACTAAAATTTTGATAATTTGTTTTTCTCTAGTAATAATATCCTGTCAAAAAAAGTTGCCCAAATACCTAGCACTTCCCGGTGCTGAAAACCCTGAAATCCTTTTGTTAGAAAAATTTGAAAAAATGAAAAAGCAAAGAGGGAAGAGCTATAGAGCGCGCACACGCCATAAAGATTCTAAAGGTGGTCCAAAATATACTAATCGTCTTTTTCTTGAGACCAGTCCCTATCTTTTGCAACACGCCCACAATCCAGTTAATTGGTACCCATGGGGAGAAGAGGCCTTTAAAAAGGCGGCCCAGAAGGGTCTCCCCGTTCTACTCAGTGTGGGCTACTCCACTTGTCATTGGTGCCATGTCATGGAAGAGGAGTCTTTTGAAGATGAAAAGATCGCTAAGTTTATAAACCAAAACTATGTGGCGATCAAAGTGGACCGAGAAGAAAGACCTGATGTGGATGCCATCTATATGGCCGCTGTTCAAGCGATTTCTGGAAGTGGCGGATGGCCTATGACTGTTTGGCTGACACCAGATAAAAAACCTTTTTATGGTGCGACCTATATTCCAGCAAGGGATGGAGATAGGGGAGTAAGCGCCGGCTTTCTGACCATGCTAAAACACTTCAAAAATATTTTTGACCAAGATCCTGAAAAAGTGGCCAACTCATCAAAGGGATTATCAGAATTTATCACCAAAAGACTTGAACATACTACTTCTGGAGGGCTTCCAGGGACCTTGCCTATTCATTCAGCTGTTTCTTATTACCAGAAGAGATTTGATAGTGTTAATGGGGGACTTACGGGAAAACCTAAGTTTCCAAGCTCATTATCATCTCGTTTACTTCTTCGTTATTACAGAAGAACAAAAAACAGTGCCTACCTGGATATTGTAGAGAAAACGTTGACGAAAATGGCCGCAGGAGGAATGTATGATCATGTGGCCGGAGGGTTTCATCGCTACTCAACAGATGAGCGCTGGCTTGTACCTCATTTTGAAAAAATGCTCTATGACAATGCCCTTCTAGTAGTTGTTTATACTGAGGCCTTTCAAGTTACACATGATAGTGAGTATAAGCGAGTAGCAGAAGAAATTTTAGATTATGTTCTAAAGGATATGAGATCTCCTGGTGGAGGTTTCTATTCTGCGACAGATGCAGATAGTATTGGGCCTAAGGGGCATAGAGAAGAAGGCTACTATTTTACCTGGACCCCTTCAGAAATCGATGGAGTGCTAAAAAAAGAGCAAAGCACGCTAGTAAAAGAATATTACACTGTAACATCTGCTGGAAATTTTGAAGGTGGAAGAACCATATTAAATACACCAAAAGCTTTAAGTACCATTTCAAAAAAACTTGGAATTTCCGCCTCTAAGGCCCGAGCTGATATTAATAAGGCCCGAGCTGAGCTCTACTCTGATCGAAATAGAAGACCTGCTCCCATTAGAGATGATAAAATTATCACGGCCTGGAATGGACTGATGATTTCAGCCTTTGCTCAGGGATCATTTGTTTACAATCAAAAAAAATACCTTGAAGCCGCTAAAGCTGCTGCAAGTTTCATTTTGAAAAATTTAATAATTGATAAAAGGCTTTATCGAAGTTTTAAAGACAATTCTGCCAGACACAATGCTTACCTCGATGATTACGCTTTTTTGATCGCAGGACTAATTGATCTCTACGAAGTTTCCAGTGAATCTCGCTGGCTTAATGAGGCGATCAGCTTGGACCAGACTGTCCAAAAATTTTATGAAGACCATAGTCATGGTGGATTTTTTATGACAAGTAGTGATCATGAAAAACTACTAGCGAGAGAAAAGCCTGGCTACGATGGAGCCGAGCCTTCAGGTAATAGTATTCAGGTGATGAACCTACTCAGACTCCATGAGTTCACCACTAATGATCAATATAGAAAAAGAGCAGTAGCTGTTTTTAAGGCCTTTTCAGGAACTCTTACTTCTAATCCACTGGCACTCTCTGAAATGCTTTTGGCCCTAGATTTTTACCACGATAAAGCAAAAGAAGTGATTATTGTGACTCCTGAAAAAAGTGATAAGACCTCTTCGAAAATGATTAGTATATTAAGAGCAAGCTTTCTTCCCAATAGGATTATTGCCATCGTGGGTGAAGGAGGGCCTTTAAATAAATTGGCCTCTACTATTCCTCTTATTGGTGGGAAATTTGCCATGGAGGGAAAGAGCACTGCTTATGTCTGTGAAAAGGGTGTTTGTCTAAGACCTACAACAGATCCCAGCATATTTAAGGCCCAAATTGAGCAGACATTTAAGCTAAAAAAGGCCCAATGATTTTTATTTAAATAGGGTGAACTTATAGACATTACTTAAAAGTAGCGATTTAGGCCGCTTCAACCTTTTGAAAATTTGCTTTAAACCTGGCACCACTCTTGCTCTTATTTAGGTATAAATATTGAGAGTAAAGAGAGGTTTGAAATGAGAAATTATTTAATTTTACTGGTTATTTGTGTATTTTCTTTAAATGTTTTTTGTCAAAGCGAAGATCCCAGAATGAGCGCTGTTGGAGAAATTCACCATGAAAAGATTCTTGGCTCAGCTGAAAGAGTCGATAATACCTATGAAAATAGAATGTATATGCTTAGAGAGATCGATTCTCTTATACTGGACACCCAAAGATATATTAAAAATGACATTGGTGGAAAAGAGTTAGCAGAATTAGGATTGTGGGTTGAAAAAATTGCAGGAGAGTTTGCTGAAGAGGCTGGTTTAGTAGCTGCTAATATAGATCCTGAAATAAGTGCTAGTTGTAGAGGAGTCGCCTTTATTTCTGTTTCATATGAAGCATTTGAAGATAGGTTAGCTGGATTTGGATATAAAAGAGCTGGAAATGAACCACGAAATTTAATGGCCTTTGAAAGTAATCTAAGAGTTTTGGCCCAACAATCGTGTCCATCAGTTAATGAAAGTGAATACGATGAAACTATCGCATTTGAGCCTGCGGATCTTTCTTTAGAAGAAGATGTTGAATGTTTAGGTAATGTTTGTAACGGAATAGTAGCTGAATAATTTAATAATATATTTCTGATAAAAAAGGGAGCTACCAAGCTCCCTTTTTTTATTTCTTAATTATCATCTCCATAGAAAACTGTTGCATCATTTTTTATCACTAAATTAAAATCATGGTACGTATCGGTTAGTCCTAAGTAGGCATTTCTTTTGATCTCAAGAGTATGACCGCCTTGAGTGTTGCCTGTTAGCTCGCTGTCTGTGATTTCAACTCTCGCTTGATGGTCAATTTTACTCTTGTCAGCTGGATTTGGTGAAACGATTTCAAATAATGAACCGTAAATGTAAACTTCTGATCTGTTACTGATTTTTAAGACATTGGTTAGATATAATTCTACTCCTTCAAAGCTCACCTCTGCATCATCTTTTATTTCTATTCTTCCTGACACGTCCATGTAACTCCCATTGAATTCAGAGATGGCCGTATCTTGGATCTTTAATTTTCCGTTGATTTCAATATCACATTCTTCAAATAAGGTGACAGAATTTCTCTCAAGTATAAGGTCTCCCTCTACTTCAAGTTTGCAGCCTCTGAATAGAACTTCACCATGCTCTTCAATAATTAAATCTCCTTCGACTAGAATCTTTTTGTCGTCAAAGATCAGATCACTTGCAATAAAATGTCCATTTTCCCAAACCATGTCGAATTCATCATTTTCCTCCACTGGTGGTGGAGTCTGAGGACCAATATTGCCTTCTGAACTATAAGGGTTTTGATTGGCGTAATTCCCACCTTCTCCATAGTTACAAACAAGAAGTGCCGATGGGCCATTAGTAGAATCTTCAATACCTTGGCAAATGATTTTTGCGCATCCTACTTTTGTTGTATTCTCCCAGATAACTTGAGTGAAGTGACCACAAACGCCCCCCTCACATGAGATATTATTGTAGTTATAGTTTTGATGCTCATCAAACCAAGATTGAATACCATCTGTGTATACTTGATTTGAGTCATTTATATTAGTTGTGATAAAAATATTCTCACCCACATAGCTATAATCTGAACCTAGCTGACGGGTTAATTCGGTTCTTTGGTCGTCATGGCCAGAGCCACAATTTTGAATAAAGTTAGCGGCGACAGTCGCTAAGTTTTCATCCCACTCTAATTCGGGGAGTTGATTGGTGCTAACAGGAAGGCCTTCAATCTCTCCATTACTTACCATCTCTCTTAACTGGTTGTGCTTACTCAAAAGGTCCTCTTTAAACTGACACTGTTCATCACAAAATCCCTCATCTCCCGGAAGTATTGGCTGGGGGTCTTGTACGTCACCACTTGCAGAAGATCCTGCACTTGCAGAGTCACTGTCATTGCAACCAGTAGTAATAAATGTAATGAAAAGTAGTACGAGTAGGAGAACCTTCATAAACTATCCTTGTTTGAACTTTGACCATTCCTTGGCCTGGTACCCTTATTAAAAGCAAGATAAGCGCCAGTTTTTGAATGCGATTTTAATAGATTGCGGAAGAGGAATTTGTAAATTTCCAGCAAGTGTAAAAAAAAATCTCGAAATTAGACACAAGGTATTTAGTTGAACTTAGTGAGCTTAGCTTTCCTCTTTATTAGTTGGCGGAAAGTACTCTAACTGCTCATTAATTTGATGATTTTCTGGCATCGGAACACCAAGTTGATCTATTCTAAAGATATCTTCATCTAAATTAAGAGTTTGGCGCAGCTTATCCATTGTCGATGGGACAAAGGGATGAAGCATAATCATAAGATTTTTTAGAATATAAAAGCAGGAGTAAAGTGCATCTGCTCTTTCCTCTTCCGGGAAACGATCGTCGTGTGGCTTGTACATAGTAAAAAGACCGTTAATAATCCTGGCGTAATTTTCTATGGCAAATAAAAGTGTTGAATATTCTGCTTTTGGCATAGAGCGAGCATACATTTGAACTATTTTAAGTGTTTCTTTTTCTGTTTTTCCAATTAACTTTCCTGAAGGGATAATTGAGCCAAACTTAGAATGGCATGCTGAAATAGGTTTTTCAAAGGCAGCATTGAGAGGACCGGCCAGGAAATCATTTCTTTTTTTAAGTGCTTCAAAATCAAAGTTTGATGGCTTCTCTGGTAAGCTGAGTAATGCCAAGAAGTATCTAATTTGATCAGCACTATGTCCGTACTCGTCGAGTAGCTGGTCTCCAGAATAAAAATTTCCTGTTGATTTACTCATCTTTTGACCATCAACTTGAAGTAGGTGGCAGCTAAAGATATCTGTTAATTGAAGCTCCCCTTTTATGGGCAGACGATTTGTTTCCTCTTGGGTTCCAATCCACAAGGCCCCTTGCATTAGCACATAGAAAAAGACATTGTCTTGCCCTAGAAATTGATAAATATTGGCCTCAGGGTCACACCAAAAATCTTTGTACTGTTCAGGAGATTTTCCCTGCTTTTTTAAGGCCGCCTTTGTAAATGATATGGGGGCAATGAGAGACTCAGGCCAGACATAGAGGGTCTTACCTTCCATTGTTTGATCGTTTTCAGTCGGAAGTGGAATTCCCCAAGACACGTCTCTTGTAATTGATCTGTGTGCCCAAGCATCCATCAGCTCACTTTCAATGCCTTGCTCTGCGATGGCTTTGCGACCAGTTTCAAGATCGGCAAGTGAGTTGAACTGGACCACAACCTTTTTTCCTGGAGCATATCGACTTTTGTGTTTGGGAAGTGATTCTCTGAGTTCTTTGAATTTTGGTTCATGGGTATTAGAGAAAACAATACAAGGGGCAACAGTGCCAGAAACTTCACTAAATACTGCCTTTCTCCACGTTTTTTGTTTGCCATCAATCCACTGCTTGAGTTGATCACTGACTTTCCACATATTGAGCCACCAGTGATCTGTCTCCTTTAAAACGGGAGTAGAGTCACTAATAGTACTTTTGGGATTAATTAATTTTTCAGGATCGTACTGAGTGCCGCAGACTTCGCATTCATCACTATAGGCGCGAGGGCTTTGACAGTTTTCATTGGGACAGGTTCCGTGAACATATCTATCGGGTAAAAATAATTTCAGCTCAGGATCAAACCACTGGTTGGACGACTTTTTATCGAGCATTTGATTGTGGTGCAGTTTTCTTAGAAAGTTTTGGCAGTACTGTTTATGTTCTTCAAAATTTTCTTCTTTTGATGTCCCTGAGTAAATATCTAGCCCCAGATGGTATCTTTCAAGTGTCTTTTTTTGGCCCGTATGAATTGAGTCAATAAATTCTCGGTTTGATTTACCTGCCTTTAAAGCAGCCACTTCGCTGGTTGAGCCGTGGTCATCTGTACCACAGACAAAGAGGACATTTTCTGGACCGATTAACATTCTTAACCATCTTGAATAAATATCGGGTGGTAATAATGCGCCCGCTAAGTGGCCCAAATGGAGTGGCCCATTTGCATAGGGCATACCAGCAGTGACTACTGCTTTTTTAGGTCTTTTTATTCTTCCCAAAATTGAGGGGATATCTTGTTTTGGTCTTTTTGGATTGGTTTCGTTACTGCTCATAGAAGTTCCTAGCGCTCTTTTATGGAGAATATAATGAAACTAACATCTTAGCCACTCAAAATTGGCCAATGCCTTCTATTTTGGATCTCTTATTGTGACAAACTGAGTCTTATTAGGATTTAAGAAATTCGATTTAAGAGAAAGCTTGTAATATCTCTTTCTGAGATGACTGCTATGGGCTCATTTTTTTCATTCTTTATGGGCAAATGCCGAAAATTGCCTCCCTTAAGTTTAGATAATGCTGATTTTAAATCATCTGCTGAATTGGCCCAAACTATTTCTGTGGTCATAATATCTGAAATAACGAGTTTTTCTGGAGGAGTGGCTGTGGCCAAAACCTTGTAGATTAAGTCTCGCTCTGAGATCAGTCCGATGAATTCACCACCAGATTTTACGAGAAAAAAACCCATGTGGAGCTCCAGCATTTTTTTGGCAACACTATGAATCGAATCACTGGATTCAACAAACTGAACCTCTTTTTGGTTGTTGAAATCCACTATGTCTTTAACCTTTAGTGCCATAACCTAGTCCCTATTTTTCTCATGGATACCTTTCGGCAAAGATGAAGTTAATTTTTAAATAACAAGAGCAAATTAGTCAGGATGGGTGTGTTTAACAGGTGCTAAATGACTAAATTAAGTTATGATATCAGTATGTATATGAAATCTCTTATTCCTTTTTTGGTCTTTTGCCTGCTACCCATTAGTTGTAGTAAAAAGAAGGAGCCTATAAAACCAACATTTGATCAAAATGGTAAGGAAACAAAAGAGTGTAGTGTGAGAGCAGGAAACGGGCGTGGCGGTTATCAGCCATTGGGGCGGATGAATGAGAGAGATTGCCACCGAATTGTTTCTCAGTATTGTAAAAAACCAAAATACCAACAGGTTCACAGGCGAAAAGGATTTTTTGCCAGGGGAAAATTTGGAAGTGTTATTATGATTGGAACCTGTGAGTAGATAGTTGAAAATAAAAAACTTAGTAAAATTAAAATACGACATTGATTCCATTGAAAATAGAGACCCTGAGTTTATCCACAAATTATTAATTAAAATAAGACCTTTCATGGATAAGTTTTTCAAACCAGAGGTTAGGGGGTTAGACAATATTCCTAAAGACTCATCTTTATTTGTAGGTAATCATAATTCAGGAATGCTGACTCCAGATTCTTTTATTTTTGGCGCAGCGGTTATTGATAAATTTGGGCTAGAAAAGCTTCCCTATGGTTTGGCCCATACTACTGCCATCTCCATTCCCATTCTTCACCATTTGGCCGTTCCACTTGGCGCCATTAGGGCCAGCCACGAAAATGCCAAGATACTATTTGAAAATGGAAAAAATGTGATCGTCTACCCTGGTGGAGACATGGATGCCATGAGGTCATACAAAGAGAGAAACCGGGTGATCTTTGGCGGTCGAATGGGCTATATTCGTCTAGCTTTAAACCACGGTGTACCCATTATTCCTGTAGTCAGTGCTGGGGCCCACACCACATTTTTAGTTTTAAACGATGGCAAATCTATTGCTAAGTTTTTTAAGCTAGATAAATATTTAAGAATAAAGGTGTGGCCTATCACTTTGAGTCTCCCCTGGGGTTTAACCTTTGGGCCTCCTCCTCCTCACTTTCCTATGCCGACAAAGATTACGATCGAAGTGCTTAACCCCATTATTTTTGAAAGAACAGGTAAAGAAGCCGCTAAAGATGAGCAGTACGTAAGTCTGTGTCATGAAAGAGTCCTGAATACCATGCAATCCAAATTGGACCAATTGGTCTCTGAGCAAAAAAATAGGCCTTAACAATTGCTGGGCATCTCTTTTTGAACCTGGGCGATCAACTCATCAGGTTGGTCGGGAGAGATTAACATCTTTTTCTGAGCAGCAGTAACCATCACAAGGTTATCAAAGTTTGTAACATAGGCCTTAAAGTGACCAATACCTTTTGACCAGTAATTTCCAGAAAAAGAAAAGAGACCTCCATTTCCAAAAACTCTAAGTGTAAACTTTGGCAACCGCTCTATTTTTTCAATGGAAGTGATTTCACCAATTGGAATAAAATCTCTATGAAATGTTCGCAAAATGACCAACTCATTTGTTTCGACTCTATAACCCCTGACAGAAAAAGGGATGCAGCCGATAAGTGCACTAATGCTGAGTAATGATACAGCAGTAGTGGTAGCATTTATTTGAGCAGACTGAGCGACATAGACAATTATGGGAACTGATAATAATACCAGGGTGCAAAAAATTGAAATGGCCTTGAGGGCATTCCCCCACCTAGCTTTAAAATACATACATAAAATTATATAGTAAGATTTCACAATTGTGGATTAATTTTGGAGATGTAAAACTTGAATTTTGGAAAACTGGGCTATCTTTCTCAATTACGGCACCTGAGGGAGCTTGCAAATTCCTGCCTCACGGCCTATCCCATTAAGGTTGAATCAGTTAATTTTATTCAACACGGTGAAAATACAACCTATAAGATTGTTGATTCAAAAAAACAAAAATACCTCTTAAGAATTCACCGAAATGGATACCACAGCAAACAGGCCATTGGTGAGGAACTTAAATGGCTAACTCGGCTTAGTCAGAAAACATCTATCACTTCTCCTATCCCTCTAAAAAGTAAATCTTCTGAACTTGTTGTATCAAGAAAGCTTCCAATTTCTGGTGAACTTCGAAATATGACATTACTCAAATGGGTAGAAGGTAGAAGAATTTCTCGCTCGGTTGGAGGAAGGCACCTCAAACTAATAGCTGAATTACTTGCTGATCTTCATAAAGATGCTTCTAAATTTTCTGTAAAGAAAAGGCACTACTGGGATGCCGAGGGACTTGTTGGGAAAAATCCTTTTATGGGCCCTCTTAAAGGTCTTGATGGTTTGAGTACAAGGGAGCAAGAAATCATCACTAGGGGCCAAAAATTAATTTACCATAAACTAAATAACTATCAGAAAAAAAATCCCCACAAATTATCGATGATTCATGCAGATCTCCATTTTGGAAATCTATTTCAAAACCAAGGACAGATTTGTCCCATTGATTTTGACGACTGTGGATACGGCTTTCACATGTACGATTTGGCCGTAACAAGTATGTCGCTATCTCATTTCGTAGATAACAAAAGTATCACAAAGAAAAGCTATCAGGCACTTAATGAAATATTTCTTAATAGCTATGACTCATGCTCTAGCTTGGGCCAAAAAGATATTAATGCCATCACCGATTTGGGTCACGCTCGTAGGCTTATGGCAGTACAGTGGTTTTACACAAGATATGATAATCCAAGACTTTTTGCTAGGGCAATACCCTATGCCAAGGCCACTGTTAAAATTCTAAAAAAAATCCTCTAAATATCCTTGATGTTTATCAGTAAAAAGCGTGGTGCATTTTGCTCCCAGTAGCACTGCATATGAGTAGAAAATATATGAGTTTTCAGTAAGAAAATGTTGGAGTTCAAAACTTGATTTTCAGGGCGCGAGTGGTAGAACAAGGCCATGGTGTAATCAACACAAGGGGTAAGATTATGAAGATATCAGTTTTTACCATGGTCCTTTCAGCAGCACTTTTAATGGTGTCAGCTAAAAGTTGGGCCTTTGGAGAGTCAATAGATTTATACAGTTCAGCTACACCGGTTAGCTGTGAGACTTACTTACAAGTAAATTTAAATGATTCTCAAGGCACGGAGCTTAAAGTTACGATTCAGGAAAACGAAGATTTTTCTCTTTGCCCATTTGGAAGAGCTCCTCATATTGGTTTGCAAAAAGGTTTTATTTTCAAGAGTGTAGGCAATGGTGATTTAAAAGAATATTACGCAAAAGTAGGCAAAGACACACACTATATTTTTGGTAGCCAGCCAACTCCTGAAGGAAAAGTCTACACACTTAAATTATTCACATCAAAAGGAATGGTTAAGTACACATCGCGATAATTTTTCACGGGCCAGCAGGGATTGACTCTGTTTTGGCCCACTAATATCACATAACTGACAAATTCATTTTGACGCCATCAAAAACACTTCAAAACCAATTTATTTTGCCACCTCTTGGGAGGCCACAGAGACACAGGGTTTTAAAGATGTAAAAGAGCAGTATAAGTACTATGTGAAAAAGTGCTACCAAAACAATAATCCCCAATAGTTTCAAAGCATAGGTTTACAAGTCGAGGAGATCATAGATTTCTTTGACGATTTGTTTGGCGTTCTTTCCTCGCCAGTTAGTTACAAATAGCTTTATAGAATGTTTTTTTAAATTAATGGAGACAGCAGAATAATTAGATTTTTGGGCCCCTGTATGCCTAAGTGTGTTCTGAGTTTTATACCATCCGCCGTATGTATAATTTTGTCCTGGATAGTTTGAATGGAGTTTTTTGAAGGATCTCTTTTGTAGTAGCCTATTTTTTTCTTGATGGACTTGTGCATATTTGGCCCAATCTTTAAGGCTGCAGCTGACTCCTCCAGCAGAGTTTAACGGCTTAGGGCCTTTTCCTGCACTATTGGGATTTTCGCTTACAACGCTTATCCCTTTTTTATGTCTATGACCCCAAGGCTGTAGAGGGTTTTTACTGTTTTCCTTATGTGCGGGTTGACCAAATATGCACTTATTCATGCCAAGAGGAGAGAAAATCTTTTCTCTCATTAAATTTTCATAGCTACTTTCTGTGACTGTTTCTAGCATGTGGGCAACTACTGCGTATCCAATATTACTGTAGCTAAAAGTGGAGCCTGGAGTCAGGCTTGGTTTTGACTTCAGAATTTTTTTAACAAGCAAGTCTCTAGAGGCCTTTGTCGTTAATCTCTTATTTTTAATTTTTTTCCAAAATTTTCCCTTTTTAATGGAAGTAGGTGAGCGAAGAATTCCTCCTCGGTGGGCCAAGATCATCTCAAGTGTAACGTTTCTTAAATTTGGATGCGAAAGGGGGTAGAGTTCTCCAAGTGTTGTTTTCCAACTTATCAGCCCACTTTCTACTATTATTGCAGCGAGGGTTGCTGTCATGGATTTGGTACAAGAGGCCAAATTAAAAAGATCATTTGATTTAATAGTGGCTGGATGATCTGCTCTTCTAAGGCCTGCCACTTCAATCTGCAGTGGATTTTGAGGGGTTATGGTTGCAACACCTATTCCTGGCAGTTGGTAATCGACCAGGATTTTCTTAAGCCCATGATGAATGGGATTAACTTGTGCGAAAGCTACAATGAATGCACTCACTGTGTATACTAGTAGCAATCTTATTATCATTTAACTCTCTCCTACTGGATCCCGAAAGTGGATTATAGGTAAGAACTTAGAAAATTGCGTGGGGAGTGTAATCTTTGTGTTTCATATTTTGTGAAAAAAAGGGACTATAGCTCTATAGTCCCTATAAATTAATTCTTAAGTTGTACTATCAAGGCCAACTATTCCGGCTGAAGTGTCATAGTATGTGTCTGCCTTTTAGTTAATACGGCCTGAGCGAGTCTTTTAATAACTTGAACTCTTTTTAAGGCCTTATTCTGGTACCTACCACGACTGCAATAACCTGTTGCCTTAGTGTCTTCCATTCCTTTGATAAGTGCATTTCTCACAACCCTACGGTCTTTTTTCTTTAACTCAGCATTTCTCATAATACCTGGAACTATTTGAGTGAGACCTTGTCTCCTTGCAAGTCCTTTTACTCTTCTGGCAACTTTTTTATTGAGTTCATTTAAGTAAGCTGTTGATGGAAAATCAGCATCTGAGTTTTTCCATACTTTGGCATCATTGTAGGCCTTAAGAACTTTATCAAAAGCATTATTTCCAAACCATCTGTCATCACTGTCTCGTGAATCCACATAGTAAACTCCGTAACTTTGGTGATAGTGTCTGTGATAGTGTCTGTGAGAGTAGTATTCATGAGAGTAGTAATCATCACTATAATAGTAATTGTGATAGGTATGAGTTTCAACATAGTGGTGCTCTACGTGATGGGTCGTATGGTGACCATGATTTGGTTGTACGTGTACTGGAGGGGTATAAACATCTACGTGTGAGCTACTTCTATTATCATCATCATCGTCACTTACAGCAACGGCCACGGCCACAGTTGCAGCTATAGCGACAGCTATGGCTCCCGCAACGACGGCAACTCTTGCACCGGTCTCCCGATCAAAAGCAGCATCTTCAAATGCCCTTGTACAGCTTTTGCTACTGGCGTAGCTTGTTGAAATAAAAGAAACTGCTAAAAGCAGTGATAGTATGGTTTTCATTTTGCCTCCGTATGACTTCCCAAGATGAGGGGGAGCTTATCATTTGCTTGTGATTCAGTGCGCATGTTCGAAATTTTTACAACTTATATTTCTGCAGTGGTGTCATAATCACACCATTGTCAGCTTAATCCCCATATAGATTGAAAATGAAACCATCATTGCCCCGCAGGCCTTATTAAAAATGGGAAGAAATCTTTGTTTGATCACCTCTTCGTATTTGCCCACTAGTGTGATGACAAATAAAAACCAGCTGGCGGAGCCAATGGCGACACCAACAGAAAGGAAAACATTGTTGATAAAAATATCATCAAAGAGTGCCAGACTTTTAAGAAAGGCGCCAAGCCCAGACATTGTTACAATGAGTGTAGGGTTTGAAACATAGATGACTATTCCTAGTAGCAGAAACCCGCCGTAATTGGCCCCTGATATCTTTTTGCTTTCGGGCTCTTTCATATTGGGTTTTGCGAACAACTCTTTAATACCTAAAACAAGAATCAGAACGATTCCACCACTTTTTAAAATACTGACCACTTTGGGATCAAAGTCGATAAAAGAAAGACCCGCCATAATCACTAAAAAATATGTTAGATCCATCAGGGATCCGCCCAGCGCGATTAAAAAAGCAGGAAGGGTTCCGCTTCTAAGCTTTGTATTGACTGTTAAAACAGTTAAAGGACCAACAGGGATACACATAAAAAATCCAGTAATAATTCCTACTATAAATGCGACCATGGTTTTGTATCCTTAATTGATTGGTTAAAGCTTTAGTGCTTTTAAATTATATAACAAATGGATTTTGTGATGAGTGAAAAAGGGGGGGGTAGGTAAAATTTTGATGCTTTTGACAATTAAACTAAGTCTTTGATTGTCTATTTTTTGAACACCTCTGTAAGTTATTCCTCACTGCTGAAACCTTTCTCCACTGTTGAAAGAAATTTGGAATTTTATTCAGCATGGATTTTGTTGCTCAACAAGGTGGGGCAAACAAGATACCAAGTAGTGGGGCTGGAAATAATATTCCAAGCTAACTAAAGGAGAAATGATGAGATTACTTACAGTAGCATTAACTTTAATGGTGGCAACCGCCGCTTTTTCAAAAGAAAAGCCATCCTATCCAATATTAAAAATGGATGATTTTGGAAACTTAAAAATGGCCCGCTATGTACTTGCTGAAGCGGATAAGAAAAAGGATTTTGACTACGACTTATTGGAGTTTCCAAGATGTCACAACTCAAATAATGAGAGGGTCAATGCCATTAAATTTACTGCACCCATGAGATGGGCAAATGGTAAGAGTAACTGGAGATTAAAAGTCTATAATATTGTCGTTGTAAAATATGACGGGCAAAGGACATACAGGGAAGTGATCACTCCTACCGCCGCTGATTCTGTTTTAGATCCAGGGGAAAGATCAAAATGGTACAAGCTTAAGGTAAAAGGACCTGGAAGCAGGGCCTGTATAAAAAGGATCGTTGTGAGGGGTGAGCAATATGACGGTTGGGCAGCCAAGGCCAGGCCTTCTGAGCTTATTATTAAGGGCAGAATCAGAAAACAATAATTGCTTATTTTTGAAGGCCCTAGTATTGAATAAAGTTTCTGCTGGGGCTTACCTTCCACACGACTGGTACCATGGTCTTTTTTGTTGTATATGATTCCTAACAACTAGGAGATCTTTATGGCAGAAAAAATTAAGGCCGCATTAATGGGCGGCAGTGGATATGCAGCAGCAGAGCTCATTAAAAGGCTTAGAAATCACCCCCATGTGGAGCTTGTAAGGGTTTCTAGTATTGATCATGTGGGTAAAAATGTTGGGCAAGTTCACAAATGCTTTGGAGATCGGCTTCCCTACATCCTGGAAGATATTAGCCCCAAAGAGTTAGTCGCAGGGTGTGACTTAGTCTTTTTGGCCATTCCGCACAAAGTCTCATATCTCAAAGTACCCGAGCTTTTGGAGCTAGGAGTAAAAGTCATCGATTATTCTGGTGACTATAGAATTAGAGATGTGGCCGTTTATGAGCAGTACTACAAAACAACCCACACCAATCCTGAAAATCTTGAAAAATTTGTCTACGGTCTTCCTGAGCTCTTTAAAAATGAGATTAAAGAGGCCAACTATATTGCCAACCCTGGCTGCTTTCCCACTTCTGTCTCTCTAGGTCTTCTTCCACTAGCAAAAAATGGTCTTCTTAAAGGCAAGGTGAGAGTGATAGGTCCTACAGGGAGTAGTGGAAGTGGAGTCCATGCTAGTGCTGGAACCCATCACCCCATAAGATCTAGAAACCTAAAAAGCTATAAGCCTCTTTTTCATCAACACCAACCAGAGATGGAGCAAGTTTTAAGATCAGCAGGTGGAGAAAATATAAGTGTGGATTTTATTCCTATTTCAGCACCACTAACTCGCGGGATTTTGACTAACTCTATTGTTGATCTGCCATCATCTATTACAGATGCTGATATTCAAAAAATTTACACTGACTACTACAAGGATGAGCCTTTTATCAGGCTTGTCTCTCCAAATGGTTTGCCTGAAACTGTAAATGTGGCAGGCACAAATTTTGTAGAAATTGGTTGGTCATTAAAAGAAGAGCAGTGTGGTTCAAAAAGCTTTGCAGCCGTTTGCGCCATTGATAATCTTGTTAAAGGCGCTACAGGGCAGGCCATTCAAAATATGAATTTGATGTACGGCTTTGATGAGCTAGCAGGCCTTGATGATTTTGGAACGTGGCCTTAAGGAATAGGGATGAGACTATCTAGTAATCCAGTGATTGTGATTAAATTTGGTGGTGAAGTTGCGGAATCAGAAAGCGGTCTTTCCAATCTTATGGCCTCCGTTTCAAAGCTCTATCATGATGGAAATGAAATCATTCTCGTTCACGGAGGGGGACCTCTTGCAAGTAAGATCTCTACTAGGTTAAATCTTACGCCGAGTAAAGTTGGGGGCAGAAGAGTTACTTGTAGTGAGACACTTGAAGTGATGAAGATGACTCTTCCCGGAATTATTAATAGCAATGTACTGGCAATATTAAAAAGCCGTAAACTACCAGGTGTCGCCGTTAGTGGCATCTCGGTTGTGGAAGCAGTGAAAAGGCCACCTAAAGTGGTTAGTGGAAGTGATGGAGCTGTGGTTGACTTCGGCTTCGTAGGGGATGTGTTAGGAGTTGATCCAACATATTTTGGGCATCTGCTTGAGCATCGCTATATTCCAGTAGTGAGCCCACTTTGCAGTGATAGTGATGGGGTGATGCTCAATATAAATGCCGATACCATCAGTGTTCAAGTGGCCCGCGCTGTTAATGCAAAAAAGTTAGTCTTAGTTACTGGTATTGGCGGAGTCTTTGGAGACTTAGATGATAAGTCCTCTAAAATTACGACTCTCTCAGTGAGCAGTGCTAAAGAGAAAATACTGGATGGAACGATCCAGGGTGGAATGATCCCCAAGCTAGAAGAGGGTTTTAAGCTTCTCGGAGGGGACTTGGACTCATTTCACATCGTAGGCGTTGATTCACCTGAGAGTATTTTGAGAGAGATCAAAGAGCCAGGTAGCGTTGGTACGGCCGTATTAAAATAAATTTTATTTACAGTACTTTTACTTAAACTGCATCTGCCAGCTTTTATTGTCGAATATCCTCTATTTTCAATGTTTAACTGATCTTAACCAATCCTCGTATCAAATTGAATTGTGGAGAATTTCCCAAAAATTTTAATAAAGCTTGGAGTCAGCTGTTTAAATAATATTAAGTGAGATAAAAGGGCGTTGGATATTACAGCACGTTGATTCCCCGTTCATGCCCCCCTCTATATTTTGGAGGATCACATCATGAAGAAGCGATTAAAGTACGAGTATGGTCACACTAAAAGAGACAAAGAAAAGGTCTTAGACAAGATTGCCATTGGTGACCCTAAACTGGCAGTGAGGATTTCCGAAAATATTGATTTCCTATCTAGGCTAGTGCTTCTGACTAGGACTATGAAGCAGGAGTTCTATCGCCATATTGATTTAATTGTATTTGCCAAGGCCCTAAGACTTTGCACACCAGAGCTTATTGGCGGAGTGATATCAGAAGTTTCTTCGAGCATAAAAATTGAGATGTTACATCATATAAAGGAGCCACGATCTGTAGGTGAAGTAGCGAAATCTCAGGAGTTAATAATCATCACAATTAGAGAGCTTGAGGAGAAGGGAGTCATTCATCTTTGTCCCATTGCTTGCAAAATAATGGTGTAGCTATTTAATAGAGTTTTATTTAAACATTTGGGCCATAGCAGAATATGGTCTTTGTGATATTCTATTTCTATGGAAAATAATGAATTGGGTGAGCTACTCAGTAGTATTAAAAGTGATTCACTTAAAAATTTTAAAAAACAATTTAAGCATATAAAAAATCCAAATCAAAAAATTTATATATCAAGAGATCTCGCGCCAATAGATCTAGGAGATGACTGTCCGCTGATTGTTGCAGCAGCAGCTTTTGGATCAATGGAGATACTAGACTATTTAATAAATAAAGGGGCTGATATAAATCTACCCTGCACCCATGATGGACCGACGCTACCCTTTAGAGATGATCCTATCACGTGGGAGGGAGTGAGTGCCGTCATGGCCGCCTGTGAGATGAATCACTTTTTTATTGTAGAGTTCCTCTTTGAGCATGGTGTCAGTTTTTGTATTAGCAGTGATGCTAGTTCACCGGTGGAGAGGAAAAGTCCACTACTCATTTGTATCAAGAAAAACCATACTGAACTCGCTAAATTTATAATTAGTAAGGACTTGCCGCTTGGGCAAAGAACAAAAGGTGGAGTTTCTGAGTTAGAGATGTCAATTGTCAGTGGAAATATAGAGATTTTTAAATTGCTGATAAAGAAGGGGGCCAAGTTTTATTCAGAGGAAAGCTATCAAAAATCAGTTAATCTGATCAAGAAAAATGGTTTGACTGAATTCTACGACCATTTAAAAAAATAAGGTCATCTCCAAATCAAATTACTCCAATACTTCGGCCCTAGCACTCCCTGCTCACAATTTGAAATCTTTTTCCCCTTTTCTTTCGCTCACTTTTATTGATAGCATCAAAATAGTATTTCGATCTAACTACGGGGAAAG
The DNA here is from genome assembly GCA_018649885.1 of Bacteriovoracaceae bacterium. Lineage (GTDB taxonomy): Bacteria > Bdellovibrionota > Bacteriovoracia > Bacteriovoracales > Bacteriovoracaceae > JABIHA01. The sequence goes on along the minus strand of JABIHA010000121.1, from coordinate 38,326 downwards.
CGATGAGTAATATGAGAGAGCTAAAAGATCTTGTTCAAGAAGCAGTTGATAAAGGTGCCACAACAGTAGAGGAAGTTCATAAAGCGATTGCCTCTCTTCCACTTGATGTTTTATCTACAATTGATGGTCTAGAAAAACCAGCAAAAAGTATTAAGGATATTCAAGAGATAACAATTGGTGGTGTCTACGATATTATAAGAAATGTGAATGGGAAGGTTTCTCAAATTGCTACAGAAATCATCGACAAAATAGATAAGCCCAAATCATAGGCCCCAACAAAAAAATTAAGCTGCTTTATTGCGAATCAAAGCTTTTCTTAGACCTTCACCAGAAAGGCCTAGAAGTTCTGCTGCTTTTGTTTTATTACCAGAGCATTTATTTAAGGCAACACTAATAAGAGCTCGCTCTAGGAGCTCTTTTTGTTTTTTTACATTTAAATCACTAAACTCAAATTTATTTTCTTCAAAGGAGAGTAGGTTGGACTCTGTTTCACCAATCGAAGATCTATTGAATTTTTCGAGTCCAATTCCAAGAATTAGGCCTATCAGTTTTAGGCATTCTAAATTTTGCTTGGTAAAGGCCCCTTTTTTTGAGTTTAAAGTTTCAATGACACCAATTGGCCTTTCAGGAGAATGAATAATCGCACACATTAAATTCTGTGTTTGATAATTAGACCTTTCATCGATTTCAGAGAAAAACTCGGGGTGATCCTGAGGAGTGTTCACAATTAATGAATTACTACTTCTCCAGCAAAAACCAATCACACCTTTTTGGACGCTAAGTGAAATATCACCTTTTTCTAGGTTGGTGCCCATTTTTAAATCGAGGGTTCTTTCTTTTTCATTAAAATAGAAGATACTACACCTATCACATGAAACTAGATTTTCAATTGTCTCCTCAGTCATATTGTAAACAGACTTCCGGGATTTAGCGGTGTAAAATTTTTCAATCAAATTGAATAGGTAAAATGTTAACTCTTCAACATCTAGCATAGAGGACTTTTCGGCTTTCACCACTTTTTCTTAAGTATAGTAAATATATTTTGTTGGGTTGGGTTTGATGGTTTACTTGCTTATGTTGCAAAAATAAAAGCGATAGACCCCAGGGACCTATCGCTGAAAATATTTGTTTTTTTATTCGTCTTCGCTTAAATCGGCACAACCTTTCTTATCATATTTTTTTGTGAGTCGAGCACATCTTTTGCCATCAGGCTTTTTATCACACTTCCGATCCATTTTCTTCTTGATTCTGGCACATTTCTTAGCAATGTTACCAGTCTTGCCTGAAGCTTTTCTAGCAGCTTTTTTTCCTTTTCTGTACTCTTTTCCGCTTAGACCTTCCTCACAAACTTTTTGATATTTGTCAGTCAGTCTTTTACACTTTTTACTGTCAGGCTTTTTACCGCACTTTCTATCCATTTTCTTTTGGATTCTTTTACAGTTAGCAGAAAATGCAGGTAAGCTTAAAAGCAGACACGCACTTAATAAAATTAAAATTCTCATCACTCCTCCAGATTTTTATTTTTCTCTTTATCGACATATTTGGCATATAAAAGAGTTTTTTCCCCTGAAGTAATGTAACACGAAATTAAGGTGAGGGAATTTTAGCGCCGGGAAATGATTAATAACAGGAGTGAAATGATGGAAATAATTGAAACAATAAATTTTATTGATGACCACAATAATTCTCAAACTGAAAGTAAGCTGGGAGAGCACTCAATAAAAACCATTTGAGTGCCCCCCGCTTTTAATTATCTGCTTAAAAGACTAGGCAATTTAAAAGCATATGCTTTTGCCTTGGCCTCTGGCACACAAATGCCAATTCCAACGCAAATTTCACCTGAGCCACAATCTGAATCACTCTTGCAGTCAGCGATATCATCACCATCCGCATTGAGCTTAAGCATAGAGATAATATTTTTAACCTCATACCTGCTTATGGTTAAATTATTTTGTTTTTTTGCATTGGTGAATTTTTTAGCGAATGCTAGGTTTGTTAAAAGTAGTGCGTGTACCATAATTAAAGTTAAATATTTCATTTTTCCCTCTCCATTTTAGACCTTCTTTATGAAGGACTCGTTTACAGATATAAAAATACCTAGGGTGATATAAAAAATAAACTAATAATAAATCATCGGGCATTATAAAGTTTACTAATAGTGTATAGGGACCTCCTAACTATTCAAAATCATGGTTGTTGCCAAACAGCATTTGTCATCATATCTAATTGTGATGAAATACATCTTTTTGTTAATTACACTCGTTACTTGGTCCTCACTGTTAGCAGCTGAGACAAGGCACTACCGTCTTAGCGTAGATAAGCATAACTGGGAGACGCTGTTAAAAAACAAATGGAGTAATGAGTATGTTGCATGTGATATTTCTTCAGCTGAGTTGAGCAGTATTTGCAAGATAAGAGTTCATGGGGGCATTAGTAGGAAGTACCCCAAGCTGTCATTTAGAGTCATTCTCCCCAGTGGCTCACCAAAGCTATCATACTCTAGAAAAATAACTTTAAAGTCTGATTTCGGAGATGGGACCTACTTAAGAAATTATCTAACATTTAAACTTTTTGAAAATTTGACAAATATTCCTACTCCCAAAGCTCAATTGTCTTATTTATGGGTGAATAATTCTCCCTATGGGTTGATGCTCGATATAGAAAAAATCGGTAAAAAATTTTTGGACAGTAGAAAAATGAGTGAAGGCTCCCTTCTTTTTCGTTCAGACCCAACTGGGGAACTCTATAAAAATGGAGCAGGAAATTTGATCCCTCTGCCAAATGAGAGCATGTACGTACTTGCTTATAAGCATATAGGTGAAGCAAAAAAATACCCCGATGTCCTGATCAATCTAATTGATGGCCTATGGGAGAGTTTTACAAAAAATGAGCCTTCATTTGTCCCCGATAGTTTTGATGTTGATGATGTGGTGGACTTTTTGGCAATAATGGGGATAGTACAAAACTTTGATTACTCCAAAAAGAATTATTATCTGCTCAAAAGAAATGGGAAGTTCCGCTTACTCCCATGGGACCTAGATCAAACTTGGGGTTGTCTTTGGGATAGCGTAAACAGTGATTCAATTTGTGACGAATTCTTCTACAATAAACCCCACAAAACTGGGCATAGAAAAGATGAGCTCATTAGTGTTTATCCAAACCAAAGGGATTTTAACTTACTTTATCAAATAGTTTGGAGTGATCCTGCTCTTTCCAAAATGGTCCAAAATAGAATTTGTGATTTCTTAGATTCTAAGTATTGGAATGAAAGGCTCTTACTAGAGGCCAAGAAAATGAAACAAGATATTTTGCCTTTTCTAAAAAAACAAGCCGATCCAAAAAATCGCTATGATAGTGTAAGTTCTTATATCTCTGGATTCGAGGAAATTCTAAGCTTTCACAAATTAAGAGCAAAGTATCTAAAGAGAAAATTGTGTCTTTAGCTATGGCTTCCGAGGCGAAAGCGAAAGAAGTGACTAATATCGAGAAAGAATACTCCCGCAGCTGTGGCGCCAACAAACCAAGTTAGTGCTAAATCAAAATAGACCTCAGATCCTAAAACTAAGAAGGCAGAGATTGCGATGCCTGAGATAGACATATAGTAGAGAAACTTAGAGCTTTTGATTTTTTCGATTTCTTGTTTTTTGAGGATAAGTGCAGAAAATATTGCACCTGTACCTATAAAAATAGAGCCACATAAAAGCATGCAAATATAATTACCAAAAGTGTGGTGAAAAAAGTGAAAGAGTTCATATCTATTAGTTAGGCTGAGATTAAATTGAGGACAAAATGTGAGAGTTAAAATTCCCACAAGGGCCTGAATAGAAAATAGTTTTACGGCAATTTTTGGATGAGCTGGGTTGAGGTCATTTTCAATAAAATTAAAAACTTGATTTGAAACTTTCTCATCTGGCTGAGTATCGCTACTTATTAAAAATGAATGGTAGTCTTCGTTTTTTTTGTCCATGTCAGTCATTTTTTTTCTCCAGCTAATGCCGCTCTAAGTTTAGCAATTCCTCTGGAGACAATTTTCCTGGAATTGGCGGCAGATGTTCCGAGCGTTTCAGAGATTTCACTAAAGTCTTGGTCTGAATAATAGCGAAGAGAAATTGCCTTTTTTTCATCGCTAGTTAGGGTTTTAAAATCTTCAAGCTCTATTAGCTCTTTGGTAGGTACCTGCTCACTGGCGTGAAGGTGTTCATCCCACTGAACGGTTTCCATTTTTTTTAATCTAAAGTAATCCACTAACTCGGACCGACAAATTGTATAGAGCCATTTCGCGAAGAGAAAATCTGGGTTGTAGAGATCTCTTTTTCTATGAAGTTTTAAAAATATATTTTGAAATATCTCATTTTGGGCATTTTTATCCGCAATTCTCTTGGATAAATAGGTGATGACACGAGATTTGTGCCTCTCATGGAGAATTTCGAAGGCCTGGGAACTGCCTTTTTGATAGAGCACCATCAATTTATCATCCTCAAGGCCATTATATGGGTTCACGGGCCTTTACTCCTTTTTACGAAATTCTCATCTATTTTGTGACAGATTTTTTAAAATGGATACCCATATAGTGTATAAGTTAGTAAAATTAGGCAAATATTGAGCAAAATAAATTAATTTGTCACAACTTCTAGCTTCAATCCGTAATTGATGGTGAAGCTGCGTTTTTGGAAAGGGTCAAAAGTGTATAAATGTATTTTAGTGATTTTTTTTACTGCAGTGAGCTTTGGGTCTGGATGGGCCCATGAAGGAGAGAGTCATAAGGAAGGTAGTGACAATATTCATGAAGAGAGCTTAGGGAGTCCTTCTCCAACTAAGCACAATACCCAGGCCTATAAAAGGATCAGTGCTTACTACCAAAAAAATATTGTTAAGATTTTTAAAAAGGCATGCTTTGACTGCCATAGCGAAACGATAAACTATCCAAGTTATTATAAAATTCCAGGAATAAAACAACTTATAGATAGAGATATTAAAAATGCCAAAGAGCATTTAGTTTTTACTGAGAAATTTCCCTTTAAAAGCCATGAATCTCCCGAATCAGATTTAAGCTCCATTTTAAAAAGCATTGTCGAAAAGAGAATGCCTCCTGAGAGGTATGCATTCATGCACAAAAAAAATCAAATTACTGATAATGAAATTTTGCAAATCAAGGCGTGGGTGAACTTCTCATTGAAGGAGCTCTCTCAATGATAGGTCAGTGGCTTCTTTTTGTGAGTTTTGCTATTAGCACAACTTGTGCTCACAGTTTTACATTTATTGATGCAGCTAAGGCCATTGAATCTCACGATTCTGTGGATGCTCTTTTACAAAGGGCCAAGTCTCTTGAAGAAGAAGGGGACATTAGGGGTTCTTGGGGAGATCCAAAATTAAAAATGGCCGCAAAAAATTATCCCGTCGATTCATTTAATAATGACCAGACACCGATGACAGGTATTGAGTTTGGCCTTTCTCAAAAAATTGCTCTAACAAATAGATATGGAAAAATTGAAAACTCCTTTGATGCAATGGCCGATTCACAATCTTTTGCCTCAGGTGATCAAAAACGTCTTTTGATCAAAGCTCTTTGGGATCTTTCAATTGATAAAAAGGGCCTAATTGATGAAAAAAAAATCATCGAGGAAAATCTTTCTTGGGTAGAAAAAATGTTGGCGGTCTCCAATAAGCTCTATGCCAATGGAAAAGTTAATCAGCAGTCACTACTAGAAATTCAAATTAGAAAATCTGAATTAGAAATAGGCTTAAATAATGTTGACTTTGGAATGAGTGAAATCGCTGCCAAGTTGAGCTACCTTATTGGAAAAAATGGAAAAACTTTTGAAATCGATACAGTCCCCTGGAAACTACTAGAAGCAAAAGCTGAAGACGATCGGGGTGATTATAAATTGAGGTCCCTTGAAATGAAGGCCCTTTCCTCTAAAGAGATGTTAAAGGCCCAAAGGCTTTCCTATATACCAGATCTAAATATATCTGTTGGATATACCAAAAGGGCAAATATTGATAAAAAAGGGGATTTTCTTAGCGCAATGATCACGTTTCCACTGCCTCTATCTTCAGATAAATATAGCAAACACGCAAAAGCTGGTTTTAAGAGGGCCGAATCAATTAGAGGTCTTAGAAATTATCAAAAAAAGAAGAAATCAAATGTAGAACTTTTGGGGCATCAAATTGAAAAAATTCAAATGGATCTAGAAATTTTAAGTGATAAAAGCATCATTTTTGCTAGAAATTCTAGAAAGATCACCACCAAGTCTTATAGTCTTGGGGGAAGTAGTTATATAGAGCTCTTACAAGCTGAGCTAAAACTTCAAAAACTACTTTTAAGACGTGTAAAACTGAGTAGTGTGCTGGACAGAAAGAAAGTTCAACTTACTTATTTAACTGGAGGCAAGCTCTATGAGTAGAATTATACTCATTTTAATTTTCACTTTTGGTCTTTTGGGCTGTAGTAAATCAAACTCTACTGATGGTAAAAAAAGTGGTACTCATGAGCACTCTAAAACTGAAACCTACTATACTTGCTCTATGCACCCTCAAATCAGAGAAGATAAGCCAGGCAAATGTCCTATATGTCACATGACTTTAACAAAAGTGGAAGTGGAATTGGATGATGATACTCCAGCTCAACCTGCAGCTTTAGCAAAACCGATTTGGCAATGTGAAAAATTTCCAGATGTCACGAGCGAGAAAGAAGATACATGTCCCATTGATGGCTCTCCTATGATTAAAAAGAAGGTGGATCGCGGTGCTGGGCTAATTATCGCCAAAGTAAAGCTAAGGTCGGCGCAGCTAGAACATTTTTCTCCGGATTTTTTTCCTGTTACCACGATGAAAATGACTAAAGAAGTTAGGCTTTTAGGCTCAGTGCTAGAATCTGAAGAAAAAGAGAGTAGTATTCCGGCCAGGATCGGAGGAAGAGTTGAGAAAGTATTTGTTAGATCAACTGGTAGTTTTATCAGCATTGGAGACCCAGTACTTCAAATTTATTCCCCAAAACTTATTACGGCAGGTGAAGAATATATTTTAACCAGGAAAAGCTTTGTAAAAAATAAAAATAGTGAGTTTAAAAATCTCTTAAAACAAAGTGAGCAAAGACTACTTCTTTGGGGAATCAAAAAATCTCAATTTGGAAGTTGGTATGCTCAGGGGAGAGTTCCAAGATCAATTACTATTTACTCCCAATCGACAGGGATTGTACAAAAAAGAAATGCCACAGTTGGAAAGTATTTTAAAGAGGGGCAAAACTTCTTTGAACTATCTGATCTCTCAGATGTATGGCTTGAGATGGACGTCTATGAGCAAGACGCTGCACTAGTTAAATTAGGTCAGCGTGTTGAGCTGGAATTTACTTCACTCCCCGGGGATATTTATAGCGGAGAGGTCGATTTTGTGGCTCCGATTTTAGATGCTAAATCTAGAACTCTCAAGATTCGTAGTACTATTAAAAATGCAGATGGAAGATTGAAGCCAGGAATGGCCGCCGATGCGACTCTCAAAATCAGCTTTGATAGAATGCCGCTAGTTGTTCCAAGAAGTGCCATTATCGACACAGGCAAGAGAAAAGTGGTGTGGTTGAAAATAAATAAAAAACAATTTCAAGCAAAGACAGTTCTGACAGGAATTGAATCTGAGGGATATGTTGAGGTTAAAGATGGACTGATGGAAGGAGAGGAAGTTGTCATTGAAGGTAATTTTCTTTTGGATGCACAGGCCCAGTTATTTGGTGGTTATGAGGATATGACCGCCGACAGTTCACACAATCATTAAGATAGAGATAGTTAGATGATTACTAAACTTATTGAATTATCAATCAAAAACAGGATGGCAGTGGTCATCATCTTTGTTTTTATAGGCCTTGCAGCTGTCTTTAGTTTGAAGACAGCAAGAATTGATGCCATTCCCGATATTGGTGAAAATCAGCAAATTGTCTTTACCGAGTGGGCAGGAAGATCTCCTACTGACATTGAAGAGCAGGTTACTTATCCGCTGAGTATTTTGCTTCAGGGGATCCCAGGGGTAAAAAATGTTAGAGGTATCTCAGCATTTGGCTTTTCCACGATTTATATTATTTTTAAAGATGATGTTGATTTTTATTGGAGTAGGTCAAGGGTTTTGGAAAAGCTCTCTACCGCTTCAAGTGAGATTCCTAATGAAGTTGTTCCCAAAATGGGCCCTGACGCCACCGGGTTAGGTCAAGTTTTTTGGTATACACTTGAAAATGAAAAAGATTCAGCTCACCCTAAGTCACTTTCTGAGCTCAGATCAATCCAAGATTTCTATGTTAAGTACCTACTTCAAGGTGTTGAGGGAGTGAGTGAGGTTGCTACGGTAGGTGGCTTTGTAAAAGAATATCAAATCGATGTAGACCCTAGAAAAATCATTGCTTTTAATGTTCATTTAACCAAAATTATTTCAGCTATTAAAAATAGTAACGTTGATGTGGGAGCAGAAGTTATCGAGGACGGCGATAGAGAATATATCGTGCGTGGTAAAGGATTTTTTAAAAGCCTTGAGGATATTGAAAATGTAGTTGTTGGTGTAAATAACAAAATTCCTGTTAGGGTTAAAGATATTGCAACAGTCGGCTTAGGGCCTGCTTTCAGGAGAGGTGCTCTCGATAAAAATGGAGTCGAAGCTGTTGGCGGTGTCGTGACTATGCGTTTTGGTCAAAACCCGAAAGAAGTTATTGATGGTGTTAAAAAGAGAATAAAAGTCGTAGAGAAGGGTCTTCCCGCTGGCGTCGCACTGGTTCCTTTCTATGATCGAACCCTTTTAATAGAAAACACTATTGGGACAGTATATTCAGCTTTAACTGAAGAAATAGTCATTACCGTATTTGTTATCTTACTTTTTCTTCTTCATTTTAGATCAAGTATGTTGGTCTCGCTAACTCTACCATTTGGAGTGGGGATTAGCTTTATTTTGATGAAAGTTCTTGGGATTGATTCAAATGTCATGAGTCTTTCTGGAATGGTGATTGCCATCGGCTCCATGGTCGATATGGGTATTATCATGACAGAAAATATTTACGCAAATATTGCTGAAAAAAAACCGTCTACACCTGCTGAGAGAATTGAAGTTATTACCAGTGCTGCCACTGAAGTGGGTCCCGCAATTTTAACCGCTGTGATGACAACTATAATCACTTTCTTTCCTGTATTTGCCCTTGAAGGTAGTGAAGGGAAATTATTTGGGCCACTTGCATGGGCCAAAACCTTGGCAATGTTTGGATCAGTTTTAGTGGCGATCTTTTTAGTTCCAGCACTATCTGTTTATTTATTAAAAGGTAAACTGCGCCCCATAGAAAAAAACCGAGTGAGCTCCTTTATTGTTAGGAGCTATCGGCCTGCACTTACTTGGGTTTTAGGACATCGCAGTTTGTTTTTGATTGCTCCAATTGTTGTTCTTGTGTTAGGAGGAATTTCTTTTAGTCGCTTGGGAAAAGAGTTTATGCCTGCGCTTAACGAAGGTGACATTCTTTATATGCCGGTGACTACCCCTGATGTGAGTATGACTAAGGCCCGCGAGCTTTTGGCCTATACTGACACTGTTTTAAATGCTCACCCTTTGGTGGAGTATGCGGTAGGAAAACTTGGAAGGGCAAATTCTCCCATTGATCCCGCACCTGTTGCCATGTTTGAAACAGTTGTTAAATTAGTGCCTAAAGACCAGTGGCCATCTGGTAAATCGATTTACGATATTATGGCCGATTTAGATGAAAAACTTCAAATCCCAGGTCTTGTTAATTCTTGGGACTTTCCCATCCAAACCCGCATAGGGATGCTTCAATCAGGTATTAAAACTCAAATTGGGATTAAAATTTTTGGGCCTGATTTAAAGACTTTGGAAACTCTAGCGAGAAATATTGGAAGCGAAGTTGAGAAAGTTAGGGGGGCCTACGGAGTTTACGCTGAGAGAATTACTGGAAAACCCTATATCGAGTTTGAGGTGGATAGGGTCGCCGCCTCAAGATATGGGATCAATACGGGTACAGTTAATAAAATTTTGCAAACAGCAGTTGGTGGCATGAGCATCGGCCAATTTTATGAAGGACGAGAGAGATACCCTATAAGAGTGAGATATAAAAAAGAGCTGAGAGATCGAATAGATGAGCTTAAAAGGGTTTTAGTTCCAAGTCCTCTGGGGCAGCATATCCCGCTTGAGCAACTTGCAAAAATCAAAACAGTAACAGGACCTGCGGCCATTCAATCAGAAAATGGAATGCTCAGATCTGTTGTGCTATTAAATGTAAAAAATAGAGACCTGATGGGCTTTGTCGATGAGGCAAGAGTAGCTGTTGAAGAAAATGTTGAACTTCCCAGAGGGTATTCAATTGTATGGGCCGGACAATATGAAAATCAAGTAAGGGCCAATAATCGTTTGAAATTATTAATTCCACTGGCACTGATCATTAACCTTTTTATTATTTTCCTTGGAATTAAAAATATGAGAAATAGTGCCATTATTTTCTCAGCAGTTCCCATTGCAATGGCGGGTGGTTTGATTCTTCTGGGAATATTAGGCTTTAATACTTCTGTCGCTGTTTGGGTTGGATTTATTGCACTATTTGGTATTGCAGTGGATGACGGCGTTGTGATGATGACTTATCTTCAAAAAGCCGTAAAGGTTGGCTCTCCTAAGACTTGGGAAGAGCTTAAAAATTGTATCATTGCAGCTGGTTCTAGGAGAATTAGACCACTTGTTATGACTACAACGACCACTGTGATAGCGTTGCTCCCGGTGATGTGGGCCACAAGTGCAGGCAGCGAAGTGATGAAGCCCATGGCGATCCCAGCAATTGGCGGGATGTTAGTTGAGCTGATCACATTATTTATTGTACCAGTAACATTTTCATTTTTTGAGCAAAGAAAAATGATAAATAATTATCAAAATTAATATATTTAAGGAGTTGATCATGAAAAAATTAATGACTATTTTTATCTTAACACTTTTTTCTACCCAAGCTTTTTCCTCTGGCTCAGATCATATGATGGATAATGGCAAAACGATGAAAAATGGAAAGATGATGGGTAAGGGGAACTCAATGGGTTCTCAGAAGATGATGGGTGAGTCAAAAAACTCAAAGAGAAAAACTGTAGCAAAGAAAGTTAAAAGGCAATTGATAAAAATGTTGAGTGATAACGAGTCTCTTCATAATTCTTTTTATAAGTACAATGCAAAGAAAGTGGAAAAACATGCCAAGAAAGTAGCCGATTCTCTTTCAAAAGTTACAGATCCAGAAATTGTAAAACTGATGGCATTTGCAAAGACAAAGCTAGCTGAAATTGAAGAAAAAAGCCCTCGTGAATCAAATGATCAAAATTATCATCTTTTTTCCATGGCCTTGATCCATTTAATTAACTCTTATGATGTTGGCCCAAAATATAATGCTTACTCTTGCCCCATGGTAAAAAAGAAATGGGTTCAAAACTCAAAAAAAATGGCGAAGGTTCACAACCCTTACGCTCCCAATATGCCTCATTGTGGATCGCAAAATACCCATCATTAAACTGAATCTAGGGCAATCTTATTAGATTGCCCTTTCTTTTTTTTAATTCAGTAAACTTGCAGCATCTGATTTAAGCGCCGATTGTGTCGAAAGCGTGCTAACGATCACTGTGATAAAACAACAAAGTATTGTAGAGATGATGGGAAGGGTGGTATTGATCGCCCAGTAGCTTTCAAAAAGAACTGAAGACAATCCTAAACTAATTAATATGCCTAGTGAGATTCCTCCCAGAGAGGCCAGCAGTGATAAAATTGTAAATTGCCAAATGAAAATAGATCTAATTTTTTTAAAATCCGCTCCAAGTGCTTTGTAAAGGGCCACATCCCAAATCTTAGCTCTTGCCTGTTGGGTAGAGATGGAGAATACCACTACAAATCCTACTATAAAACAAAGTGTCGCCATTAAATTTAGTGCAACTCCCATTCTTTCAATGATGAGTTGAATACGACTAGCCAGCCTTGTAACATCAACCATGCTGACATTAGAGTGTCCTTCAAGCACTGCTAGTTGAAAATCATTCTTTGCCTGAGTGGATAGATTTCTTGTGCTCGCCAAAAATGTTTTAGGTGCAGGCTCAAGGACTCCCGGCTGAAATTGGATGAAGAAATTGGGAGAAAATGTAGTCCATTTTACTTTTCTAATATTGATCACTTCACCAGATACCATGATACTTTGGACATCGAAGGTTAGTTTATCTCCAATCTTTAATCCCAACCTACTTGCGTACCTTGTTTCAAGTGAAATCTCAGGAAGTTTTCCACTTGATTCATCCCAATCACCTGAAAAAGGCCTGCCATTGGTAATTTTCTCTCCATTACCTAGAGATTTTTTATAAGATAGGTTTACCCCTCTATTTCTAAATCGTCTTTCACGCTGCTCCTCTCTTGTGAGGGCCTTTTCTTTGAGTGAGCCTTTTTCAAACGGCAAGTCATTGACTTCAACCAGCTTAGCGCGAACCATGGGGGAGAGATTGTGGAGTCCACCGAAATCTTTTTGAGCAATTTTGATTATATCTGAGACTTGTTCTTCTTGGATATCAAAGAGAAAGAGGCTTGGAAGTTTTGAGTCCGCTGGACCTTCTAGCTCATGTTGCAAAGATGCCTCTATTTGGGGGATTAAATTAAGTAAGAGCATCCCTAATGCTAAGGCCAAAAAAGAAGAGGTGGTTGCTAGCCTATGTCTTGCTAGATCTCTCATGGCCCAGGAGAAACTTTTCCACCTATGTTTTGAAAAGCTTTCAAGCCAATGAAAAACTTTGGGTGAGACGTAGGTGAGAACAATGACCGAACCAAAAAAAAGGGCGCAAAATAGACTCCCTACAATCAGGGACCGAGACTGATAAATGGACAAAAGGTAAAAACTTACCACAGCTGGTAGGTAGCTTAAGTAACTATATAGGTCACTTTTGGCTTGTGGACTTTCAAATGAGTCGAGTAGAATTGTTGGGCTCAATTTTTTGAGACCACGAAGTTGTGGGAAGCAAATCGTACAACTTCCGAGCGTCCCAAGGAGTATTGTTACTACAATAGATGATGTACTTATATTAAAAGTAATAACGTAGGGGAATAGGTCTTTTAGTACAATGCCGATAAGGGGAGAGACTCCGACTGATACAGTGAGCGCCAGTAGCGCACTGAAGGCCCCCAATACCACAAGTTGTAGATTATATAGAAAAAAAGCTTGGTTTTTTGAAATGCCTAAACTTAAAAGCACTGCCACTTGATTAGTTTTTTCTTCGAGGTAGCTCTTATACAAAAACCCCGCCCCAACTGCAGCTAAAAAGAGGGCCGCTAGAGAGCTGAGTCCTAAGAAATCACTTAGGTAATTCATAAGTCTCCCCGTTTGCTCATTCACCTCCTCATAAGAGTAAACTTGCAAATCATTTGAGGGGACACTATCAAAGACTTCCTTTTGCATTTCACCCAGCTCAGCTGCACTTTTTCCAGGGATTTGATAGACATAGGAGTACCACGCAAGAGAGCCAGCTCTCAAAAGCTTAGTACGGCCCAAATGCTCAAGGGAAATATACATTCTGGGGGCCATGCTAGTGGAAAAACCTGCAGCAGAGTCAGAGCTGACAACTTGGGAAATTGTAAATTGTGCTTCACCAACTTGAATGGATTCACCTTTTTTAAGGCCCAGCTGCAGTAGCAGCTCAGGATAAACCCACACTACATTTTTTTGGTAGAGCTCATCAATCTCGCTGCCGTTTATTTTTTTATCATCATCAAGCCCCAGGGCCCCATAGAAGGGGTAGGGGGATGAGATCGCTTTGAGCTGAACAAGGCGACTTTGTTTATTTGCTCCTCTGATCATGGTGAATAGCTCCACCATCTCGCTCTCTACAACTTTTGATTCGGCCGTGGATTTGATCAGTTCTCTTTCAATACTGGTAATAGGCCTTCTTGCTGAAACGCCAAAATCAGCACCAAGAATATTCTTTGACTGTGATTTTAGTGAAAAATTGATGGACTCACGAAAGCTATTTAAAGAAATAAAACCGGCAAGGCCTAAACCTAAGTTTAAAATAAATAATAGCGTAAATTTTTTGGAGCCTCTCATTTCTTGAAAAATTAGCTTATATGGAATTTTCAAGTGGAGGTCTCCTATTGTGAAATTGATCCAGCAGTGAGATTAATTTGTCTTTGACACCTAGAAGCCAGCGTTTGGTCATGAGTGACTAATATGAGAGTGCTTTTCTTTTTTTCTGCTAATTCAAAAAGAAGATCCATAACTTTTTGACCAGTATGTGAATCCAAATTACCACTGGGTTCATCTGCTAGCAATATAGAGGGGCCTGTTACGAGTGCTCTTGCAATGGCCACTCTTTGGCATTCTCCACCACTGAGCTGTGCTGGAAGATGAGTGAGTCTATCCTCTAGTCCTACGAGTGCTAGGGCCTCAGATGCCTTTTTATCCGCATCCTTAACTCCGAGTATTTCTAGTGGAAGAGAAACATTTTCTAGGGCCGTTAAATAGGGCATGAGGTGGAATTTTTGAAAAACGATTCCAATATTTTCTCCTCTAAATTGGCCCATCTCTTTTTCAGACATAGAAGTTAAATTCTTACCTAGTATGCTGATTTGTCCATGCGTAGGTCTATCAAGTCCAGCAAGTAGCGTCAGAAGTGTCGTTTTCCCGCTTCCCGAGCGACCTGTTATGGCCACAGTTTGGCCTTTTTCGATACTAATATTCACACCATTAACAGCATGAATGGCCGAGCCTGCTTGCTGGTAAGTTTTACTAAGGTCCTGAATTTCAATCACTGACTAACCTCAAGTGCTTTTATAATTATTGGTAATATATTTCGAGCTATAATTTTGTGTCCCTTTTCATTGGGATGAATTCCATCTGGAAGATTGAGAGAGTTTATACCTCCCACATCTTTTAGCATAAAGGGAATGAATAAAACCTTGTGCTTGCTTGCAAGTGTTTGAAATAGGTTTTCAAATTTCTTTCTATATTCACTTCCATAATTGTGGGGCAACTTCATCCCCCCAAGGATGACACGAATTCCCTTTCCCTTTGCCATGGTAATTGTTTTCTCTAAATTGATTTTAGTGGACTCAAGTTTGACTCCCCTTAATCCATCATTGCCACCAAGAGCAAGCACTAAAATTTTTGGGGCACTTTTTAGATGCCAGCGAAGTCTCGAAGGCCCACTAGCTGTAGTTGAACCACTGCTGCCAGCATTAATGACAACCACTTTTAGTCCCTTTTTATTAAGAAGGAGCTGCAGCTGTGAAGGGTAAGAGTCTGATTTTTGAACACCATAACCCTCGGTTAGAGAATCACCTAAAAAAAGAATTTTCGAAGCATTTGCGCCAAGCGGTGAGAGTAGGGTGAATAGTATTAAAATGAGCTTCAAAGCAGTTTCCTATGGAGCATTGTAAGATAAAGATGTTACTTGGGCCTTGTGGAAAAGGCCAAAGAAACGTAGCCTAGTATAGATGTTTAAGTTAGCAAGTTTTTTACTCATTTTTCTTCCTCTTTTTCTGAGCTCATGCGGAATTAAAGAGGTTATTGTCGCCAATTTTGATTTGATTTTAACAAAGAAAATTGGTGATGAATTTCATCTCAACTCTTATCAAAGAGATAGTCTCAAAAAAGATATTCAAAGCTATTTAAAAAATCAAAAAATGCTGGCGAGCTCTCTTTTGAAGCAATTAGAAAAACATCAAATTAAAAATGCAGTTGTCAGTGATGATTTTATCTATTTAAAAGGAATTTATACGGAAATTGCAGTATCTTTTAGTGCCATTCTCTCAAAGTATCTGGCGCAGTTAAATCCATATCAATTAGGTAAATTTAAACAGAATCTACAGCAAAGAAACCAATCCTTAAAAATCTCCACACTTGCAAATACTTCACCTGCTAAAAAACGTTTTGGTAAATTCTTTGGTGATCTTAGGGAAGACCAAATCAATCTGATTAAGGGCGGGAGTGATATTTTTAATAAAATCTCACAGCAAAGGTATGACAGAAGGCTTAGTTTTCAAAGAGACCTTCTGGATCTCTTGGGCTCAAATGAACCAGTCCATAGAAAACAAGAATTGGTCCATAAGTTGTTTACCCAGTACAACCTCAAACTCAAATTTGGACATGAGCAGAAGCTGGCAATGGGGATAACTCAAAAGATTGTGAGTGGACTAGGTAGCTCTCAAATTGATTACTTCTCAGACAAAAAAAATGATATTAAAGACTGGATCGCTATCTATATAAAATATCATGAATAAACCGACAAACCATCTCTGTTAAAACTCGTAAAATTTACCGAATTGATCAACAATTTCTGACGTGTATAATTCAGGACATGAGAACACACGACCTGGTGATCCCATTTTTTCTTCTATGCTTTTTTCACTTATTTAGTACCTCCACTACCCAGGCCTCATCTTTTTACATTAGTGGTAATTATCAAATTGTAGAGCACAGGTTGGGTGGGAACTATGGAAATTTTAATGGCAAAGGGTACGGCTTTACAGTAGGAAAGAGGTGGAGTGCTTTTGCCCTTGAAGGAATGTATGGAAAAAACGATGCAGCTGAAAGTCGAAATTTTTATAATCAGCCATATGCCATAACCCTCGAGGAAAACTATGTTAGTGCAGGGGCGCGAATTTTTCTTTTCAAGTATTTCAATTTCTTCGCTGGAATGGGCAAGCACAATAGAGTGATTACAGTTCCACCTGGATGTCCCTTTCAAGGTGAATTCGTTTTGGATGATAGCTGTTCAGGTGTTTATCTGGGAGCGGGGTTTCTCTACCCCATGATGAAGGGGAGAGCTGATCTATTCGCACAATACCTCCTCGAATCTGGTTGCAATCAAAAAAGAGTAGTTGATCTAGGAATAAGAGTTTATTTCTAATTCAAATTAGGCCCAAACCAAATTTCCTATTTAGTAAATCGACTGGAACTTCAAAAAACTAGAATTTATATGAAACTCCCCACAGGTAATCTGGATGAATCAATTGAGGAGAGAAGAGGGCTTGTGAGTGGAGTGGGTTTGCACGGCATGGAAGTATTGTGAGATTTAGTAAATGAGGTGCTGGGGCTTCTATCGTGCAAACCCCCTCCATCCAAAGAGTCGACCCTCTCAATTAAAAATCAACCACAGGTTATCACGTCCTCTCTTTTATAAAAGAATTGCTACCACCAAAAATAATCCTAAACTCGTGCGAGATATTAATAAAAAACTACTCGGTTTAAAGTTTGCAGCTTTGTTTAGGCGAATCTTATTAGAGGTGTTTTTGAGGTATGATGAATCTTACGAGACTTTTTAGTATTGAGAACAACATATTTCTACAATTGCTTCGGCAGAAATTATACTAATATTTTTCAACAATTATGCGAGGGATAGGATCCTTGAATTGGGAGAAGCTAAGCTTATTTTTTACTGGCTTCTCTGGAATGAAAATCTGCTAGTTTATTTTTCATCAGCGCTATTAACATTTCAATTTCACTGCAATCTTTGATTTCGCTTTCTGAAATGAGAAGTTTTACATTGTCGTTATCATCCAAAGTGAAAATAGCAGGGTAGAGGTAGTTTTTAAATTTAGGGTATTTTTTGGAAAAACTTTTCTTCAAATAGACTTCAGTTTTACATTCGACAGAGGCCAAGTATTCTTTCCAAATATTTTTCATTTTGATGTGGCCATAGGTGATATGGCACAAATTACAACTATACTTTGATGGGTCTGTATACCTGGTAATAATGTTTTCTACCAAGGATATGGGATTAAGTGTTTCATTGTAGACGAGTATGATTTCTTTCATGTTAAAAAAGTACTTCAAAGTCTTCAAAAACTCCATAAAATAGTTCTGGTGATTGAATCTTGAGAAACTCCGCTATATAATTGCGGCATGGACCGCGAATTTATTTTGGGAATTTTTGTAAGTATCTTAGCTGCGCTTATGCTCAATGTGGGCAAGGGCATTCAAAAGCAAAAAGTTCATGTACTCAAAAATCTTAAATATGCATTAAGAAGTGATCATCGAATCGATTTTTTCATTTGGATTGTTGGAGTCTTTTTGACAGCAACCGCCGTCGTTCCATTTTCACTTGCTATTAAGCTGACTAAGTCGGCTTCTATCGTTTCCGCCATGACAGGTGTAGGACTCGCAGGCCTCGCCTTATACGCCAGTAAAGTCTTAGGAGAAAAATTAAAAACAGGGGACCTTCTGGGAATTTTACTGGTCATGATAGGAACCTCGAGCATCAGTTATATCGGAGCAGCTGATAGACCTTCTTTTAGTGGTTTTTCAGATCAGCTCTTTATCAAGGTTATCGTCATTCTTTGTATTTTTTCACTTTCGGCCTGTGCACTGTCGATGCTTTTAAAAAAACTCCACGGTGTTAGCTTTGGACTAGCTGCAGGGGTCTTTATTGGCATTGGGCTTTTTATGGGCGATGTTGGTCTTAAGAAAGCTGGAGGCTCATTATCCGGACAACTAGATACTCCATACCCTTATCTTGGTTTAGGCTTTGGGGCCCTCGCTTTGTGTTTAACTCAGTTAGGTTTCTTTAAAAGTCCAGCTCTTGTGGTTGTCCCCACCGTCAACTCTGCTATTGTTTTAACCCCTGTTGCACTTGAGATTATGATTTATCAGCGCTTTCCCAGTATTCTTAGTTTGGCCTTAATTGGGGTAATTGTAGCTGGAGTTGTCCTTATCTCCAGAGGAACAGCAGGGCATGTAGAGTAGGGGCACTTCTTACCTATGCCCCATTATTTCAATTAGCGACTGTCCTACTTTCAAATTGATCCCGAGTATTTAGTAACTCCTAAATACTAGAGGCTTCTATGAAAAATAACTGGACTACTTTACTTCTACTTTTAACACTCGCTGCCTGTAACCCCGATCCAAGCCCGGAACCAGATGGCAAAGGAGAAGATCCTGTACCCCCAACAGTTGTCAGTGAGAACTCCCAAATTGCAGATGGGACAAAAATTTGTGTTTTCGGTGATAGTGGTACTGCGGGAGATGAGCAAATGCTAGTGGCCTCTTATTTAAAGGAAGAGGGCTGTGATCAAGTAAGAGTTGTGGGAGATATCATCTATGAAGATGGTCTTGAAGGCCCTGATGATCAGCAATTTATGGATAAGTTTTATGATCCCTATAAAGAGATGTTAGAAGGTGATGTTCCCTTTTACATCGCCCTTGGTAATCACGACTACAATGGCGACACCAAGGCGTGGCTAGAGCTAGCTAATAGACATACTAGTATCATCTTTCCTGCCTTTTATTACGCTGAAGTTTGGGATGATATTTGTTTTGTGACTTTTGATACCAATACTTGGTGGGGATTTTTTCCACAAAAAGATTGGATTGAAGAGTCTTGGCCTGAAATCTCTGAGGGTTGCTCCCTTTCATTGGCCTTTGGCCATCACCCCTACCTCTCTGTGGGAGATCATGGGGACGCGGATAGTGATGATAAAGACTTTTTGAAAGAGCATGTTATCGGACGATTTGATGCCTATTTCTCAGGTCACGATCACGATCTCTCTGATGAGGGGGAAGTTGATGGCACAAGATTAATAGTGTCAGGGGCTGCTGGAAAACTTAGGCCTTTGGCCGCAAAACCCAGAGATTTTGCCATCAGTGCTCTCGGCTATGTGACTCTAACTGTTAAAAGAGAGGGCGGGGCACCAAGTATAGACTATGAGTTTATTGTCATTGACTCAGAAAATGGCAGGCAAGTAGTTCACCAAGGCCAAATAAAGTAGACTAATCGCAGCTTTTCGCCGCGACCCTCATTTGCACACTCCGAAAATTAGCAGACAATTATGTCTCATTATTTTCGGAGTGAATCATGAAAGTTCTAGGTCTTGCACCAATACTATTATTTCTACTGCTAAGCTGTTCAAACAAAGAAGAAAATGAGTTAGCAACTGTTCATTTTAGCTTTCACAATTCAAAAGTTAGCTCCACCAAACATGGCGCTGTCTCAAATCCTAGTACGGCCTCTGATCTTGATTGTGTTTTTATTTTTGCCACTCATCCTGACAAAGATCGAAAGGCCACTTGTTATAACTCAGATAACGCTGAGATTGGATCATTCACCCATCATTCGACTTCCATAGGAAATGGTGGTGATGGAAAGTTCGAAGTGGATGCTGGTGACAATATTGAATTGCAAGTGATTGCCTTCTCTAAAGACGATACCCATTTTGCACATTGCCCAAATTTTCTTGAATTAACAAACGATGATTTTGAAAACTATATCTCAGCGATGTATGTGGTTACTAGTAAAAATGTTAACTTAGAGGCTGGTGATAATAATGTGACTTTTCAAAGCACTTTTACACCCTCAGATTCCATTATCATTAACAACTGCACAGGCTTAGGGTTTAGCGATATTGCTGGCTGCGGTTTAGAAAGTTCTTACGCCCTTATCGATTTCGACTTCCTTTCATGTAATTACCAAGAATTTCAAAATCGAACTGGATCTATTGCTCTTTCTCAAAGTCTGAATGGAGTTTATATAGGTCTTACATCGTCTGGGTATTATTATAAATTGAATGTAACCAATAACGTTAGTAATACCATGACTTTTGATTATGAGGTCTATCAAGTAGCTACTGGTACAGTTCTTTATACAGGGTCGGGTTCAACTGTCGATAATTCCAGCACCTGTCTTGACTTAGATCAAAGCAGTGCAACTCCCACATCACCGTCTTGTGATGGAGATGATGATATTGAGTTTCAAACGGGGTTTGCCACTGATAATAGCACCACCATGTATATTATTGGTTTTTACAATTCCAGGTTGATGTCTGCTGACAACGCTGGTTCCAATGGATCTGCTAGAGAGTTAATGTTGGTAGATGACCCCTTTGATGACAATGCTCTTACTGATGATTATTTTTCTTTTAGTAATGGTACGAATCCTGCTAGTACCACCTGCCATAAATTTAAGGTTGTGAGTATTGATACCTATGGGAACCCAGGAGCTGTAAGTTCTAGTGTAAATGCAAGTATTATTGCTGCCGACAGTGACGGCTCAACAGCTGATATTAAAATTTTTAGTAATAGTACTTGCACTCCGTCTGCTGAAAGTGAACCTTTCACTGGAACTATTAGTTCGGGGGCTTATCAAAGTGCTGGGTACTCAGCTAAGTATCTTGGGGGGGCCGGTACCCAGGGGCATATTTTAGTTTTTGACCAAGCCTCAGTTTTATTCAGTAGTCTACACCCCTTTGATCAATAATACATTTCGCTGACTTAGTGATGGTGTTGTAATTTTTTCAGTCTTTCCCCAGAAATACCGAATTTAGGTTAGGATTGCGGGTCTTTAAAAAGTTCTATGTGGGGGCATAATCATCTTTTAGCATAACTCGTTTGTGTTAAAAAACTCCCCGACATTTGAATTGTTAACAAAGGTGACTTTCATGAAAGCAGTTTTATTCCTAACCGCACTGACTATGGCCACAGCTTGTTATGCAGGAAAAACGAAAAGAGAATCTGGTCCTGGTAATGGTGGAGGAATTCATAAAGGGAGTATTCACGGAAAGTTCGCTGCCCCTAAACCCAAAAGATCCAAGTTTAGAAGACCAAAAAAGTAGACTAGACAAAATCTCTAATCACCCATCTCGCCATAGACTGAATATAACAAAATTCTGGATTTAAATCAATGCACGCAGCGCATTGATTTCCACCTCTGTTTGCACTATAAATTTAATCCATGACCTTGTCGAATCAAATGAAAAGAGGAGTATGCCTATGGGTGAAGAATTATCTGAGTTAGAAATTCATTTTCTTGTTAAACATGAACAGTACTTAGATGAAGTGTTAAAGACAATTACCAGTGCCCCAGAAAAGAAGGGGGCCGATCTCGATCTAATCCACACAACCATTGCCCAAATTAAAGAAGAAATTAAAGTGGGAAAGGAAGAGGACTTAGGGGGATTATTTTACCAACTCAATTTACAGTATCAACTTGCGAGTAGGTATTCACAAAAAATTAAAACGCCCGATTTAAATTCACCTTATTTTGGGTATATGAGAATTGTTCAAAATGGAGAGTCAAAAGATATATTTTTAGGCCACACCTCTTTTATTGAGGCAGAGGGTGACTTTCGTATTGTCGACTGGAAAAAAGCACCCATATCGAGAATCTTCTACGACTTTAAAGAGGGAGAGAACTTTGAGTTAGAGCTTCCCAAAAAAGTCATCTCAGGAGTGGTAGAGGAGTCGTCAATACTGACTATATACGGAGGAAAAATCCACCGAGTTGATAGGGCGGGAAAAACCTATGTCAAAAAAGATGGGAAATGGATTAACCTACACAAGCTTTGCGAGAAATTCTCGGGAGGGCAGGGGAGTGCCACCAGAAAATTGGGTCTAGGCGCCAGTGGGTTTTCTACTCCCGATGTACTTGGACTATTGGATAGAGATCAATATGCCATTGTACAAGCTGACGCCACCAGGCCTTTACTTATTACTGGCGGAGCTGGAAGTGGAAAGACCACAGTGGCCTTATATCGTATTGCCCAACTATGTAGTGATGGGTTAGCACAAAGCCAGGCATTAGTTCTGGTCCCTCATAAAGGGCTAATTAAACTTTCTCACACCCTACTTTCGAGTGTAGGCATTGAAAAAGTGAATGTGAAAACTTCCAGTCACTGGATCGAGCTTCAGGCGAGAAAGGTTGTGGCGGATTTGCCAAAAAGACTATGCTTAGAGACGCCCGAGGATGTCAGAATGGTAAAAAGACATCCGGCGATGCTTACACTTCTGGGGGAGCATATTGGTAAACTTACGTTTAAGTTTTCTGAGCAGTTATTGAAACTTGATGATGGAGCTATATTGCAAAGTGTATTCAATGAGTTTTCGGATCAATGCCTTTTGATTCGTTTGAAAAAAGTGGAAAAGCTAAAAAATATTCAGGCCACAGCTAAATTTCATGTTGAGCAAATGATTCATTCCACCTTCTTTGTGTGGGAAGATCTACTTGAAGTGCTTTCAGATAAAAAACTACTTATGACTCTTACAAGTCAGCCCGAAATTAGTGGGAGAATGGTTGAAAGACTTCTTGAACACACAAATCGTCAATTGAAAGAAAGGGATGAGAGCTCAAAAACTAAGGGCATCGATAGTCAAAGTGTAGAAGCACAAACTAATTTTGATTTGGCCCAGACAGTTGATGGCGAAGACTTTGCACTTTGTCTTAAGCTGCTTGAGTTAAAAACCTCTGCACTGAATGCTCCTAAGGGGAGGGCCCGAAAATTTAAGCATATTGTTCTCGATGAAGCGCAAGAGTTGAGCTCAGTTGAACTTCAAGTGATTTCTAAATTCTTGGCACCTGGAGGACAGGTGACAGTGGCCGGAGATAGTGCTCAGCAAATTGATAAAACAACGAACTTTATATCATGGGATCATGTTCTTTCAAATCTGGGGGCACAGGATGCATCAGCTTCAGAGCTGGCCATCTCTTATCGCTCTCCCAGTACAATTGTTGAATTCTCTCATCACATCCTTGGGCCCCTTGCACCGACAAATTTACCAAGTGCAGGTAGGGTCGGCTCACCTGTCAGGATCGATCACTTGCCTCACCTGGAACAAGCTTGCCTTGTTTTATATGAAGCACTCTCTGATCTTGTCATTGCTGAACCCAAAGCATCAATTGCTATCATATGCAATGAGATGAAAACTGCGGGTGAAATTTATTCTGCTCTAAGAGAAATAGGACCTGTCAGACTGATTGTGGATTTTGAGTTTAATTTTCAGCCAGGAATCGATATTAGTACAGTGGATCAAGTCAAAGGGCTTGAGTTTGATTATGTTGTCATTCCCGATGCTAATATTGAAAACTATCCTGTACGAAATCGAACTAGAAAGAGGTTGTACTTGGCCGCCACTAGGGCGATTCATCAACTCTGGGTACTTTACTCAGGAGAAAAAAGTCATTTGATTTAATGTCTAAAGGGGGGAAGTCCCCCCCTTTTTTCGAAAATTGGAGAGGAAATGGAATCAAAGTTTGTAAACACCAATGGTATAAAACTCCATGTTAAAGTTTCTGGTCCAGAAGATGGAGAGCTATTGATTTTTTTACATGGCTTTCCTGAATTTTGGAAAAGCTGGGAGTATATTGGAAAAAAATTTGCGGAGTGTGGATACCGCGTGTTGATTCCCGATCAAAGAGGGTACAATTTAAGTGATCGCCCTAAAAAAATTAATGCTTATAAAATGAAAGAGCTAACTGCGGATATCTTGGGACTGATCAAATCAGAAAAACGAGAAAAGGCGACAGTCATTGGTCACGACTGGGGAGCAGCTGTTACGTGGGCGCTTGCCGCTAATCATGGTGATAATATTAAAAAAGCAGCAGTATTAAACGTTCCACACCCAGATGTTTTTCTTAAAGAGATTCTGACTAATCCAAAACAACTTCGATCTAGTTGGTATATGTTTTTTATGCAGCTTCCCTTTCTTCCAGAAAAAATTTGGTCATTTAAAAACTTCAAGCATTTTGCCAAGGCTACATCTAAAGGAACAAAGAACCATCATATATGTGATCTAGGCGGCAGCGACTATGTGAAAGCATGGTCACAAAAAGGGGCCTTTACAGGAATGCTCAATTGGTACCGAGCCGCCTTTAGAAGTGTGACTTACAATTACAAGTCGCCCATAAAAGTGCCAACTCTTGTTATCTGGGGAGAAAAAGATCCATTTGTAAGAGTGAAGATGGCAGCACCTAGTCTAAAGTATTGCCAAAATGGAAGACTTCATCTTATTTCTAAGGCCTCTCATTTCGTTCATCACGATGCGCCCGATGAAGTCTACGATACTCTAAAAGACTTTATTAATTAGAAAGAGCATCTTCATTTAGCTTGTAATAACTTCAAATAAGACCAATCATTGTTGCCAAACCCTTCCAAAAACTGAAATTCTGGTGATCTTGGTAAGGAGAAAAAAATTAAACTTCAACTATTTGTAATTACATTGTTTTTTTGCGCTAATGCCCACTCAACCCTTTTTAATGAACAGGGAGTTGCATTAAAGGCCAAACGTTATAAAAAACCTGATGTGAATTGGGTGCGAGTAGATAAAAAATCTGTTCCTAGTACCAGACTCATGTACTCGGGTGTGGGAACACTTAGGTATGCTCAGTGCAACGGTTTTTTCATTGATCAAGGGGCTGGAGATCAGGCTCCTGCTTACTTTATAACAGCAGGTCATTGTATAAAAAAAGATCCTAACTCCAGTAGAGTCGACACAAGGTATGACGGGAAGCTTGGACCAGAGGACTTGGTTATTGATAAAGACTATCTGGAAAATATCCATTTTTTAAATGGAAAAAAGAAAGGAAGTATTCGAATCAAAAAAATTAAACTGGCCACAAGGAGAAAGAGAGACTTTGCGATCTTAGAATCTAAAAAGTCTGTAGGGGAAGTAAAGCAGTACGCAACTCCATTTGAGCTATACGACGGTATAGAGTTATTTGAAGAGCAGACTATAGTGATACCAAATTTTCCTATTTCAGTTGATTCAAACCATTTATATATTTCAACTTGTCAGATACTTAAGGCACCTAAATTGAGGAAAGTTAGCATTAAGTCAGAGAAAGACAATGGACTTTTCTTTTATGAAACTTTTCCCCATAGGTGCTCTATTCTTCCTGGGAGCTCAGGCTCACCGGCACTCGATGAGCAAACGGGACGGGTAATCGGAGTATCAAGCTCTCAAGTTTCTACTCACAATTACACCTCACAGCTTTCTAAGCTCTACAATTGTTTTGATGAGTCAGGGATTTGGAATCATCAACAAACTGATTGCCCACTAAAATAATTTAACCCTCAAAAGTGCAATTATTACAGACTAGGCCTTGTTTTTCTTTTTTCAATATAAGAAAAAATTTCAATTTTTCCCAGTAATTTCTTAATCCTGCTACATTCCGAGTATTGAAGGCCTTCGGGAAGCTTTCAAGGGATAAATAGGAGAGAAGAGATGTTGAGAGGTTCAAGGAATTTCAATGTAGTATTTTTAATTTTTACTATCTTTGTGGCAGGTACAAATCTTTACGCAGTTTGTGGAAGCGCCAACAATAAAATCCAGCATGATGTTGAAGTACTACAGTGGAGCAGTGGGGCTTCAGCGGGGACCAATATAAAAAGCCTAAATCCTCGTGTAAATGGAAAAAAAAGTGGATACCGGGTTTTGGATCATCCTTTCTATGAAGGGATGAGATTCGATTTAAAAGCTCCAGCAAAAATCATAGGTTTCTCTGTTAAGTGGGATTCAAAATCAGCACTTCCATTTCAGAAATTAAAAGCCGGCCTTTACCGCGACTTTGGCCACAATGGTTTTCATTTTTGGCACAAAAAGCCTCTTTGGGAGGGAACTCGTTGTTCTCAGGATGTGATCCCTGGTAAGTGGGTCGACTATATTCTTGATCGCCCTGTAGATATACCAAACCCTGAGTATATTTTTGTGGCCCATCATGTGAAAAGGAAATCTGCTCCTGTATGGCAGATGGATTCAAATGCAAAATGTAAGAATTGGAATAATTGCCCTGCTGTTGTTCACCTACCTACTGTTGAAACCAGGAGATTGTATCAAGGGGCCGTTAAAAGGCTATCCCGAAAGTATCAGATAAAACTCTATGTGAAGTACCGTCATAAAAATTCAAAAAAGTATTTTAAAAGATCCATGCCTGCCATCTCAAGTCATGTCAACTGGGGGGATTACAATCACGACGGGTTTGATGATCTTCTCATCGATGGTCCAAAGCTCTATAAGAACTTGGGTGGACTTGGATTTTCAGATGTCACTGAAAAGGCTGGACTCTCTGGAATAAAGGCCAGTGGAGGCAGTTGGGCCGATTATAATGGCGATAGCTGTCTAGATTTATTTCTATTTAACGAAAAAGATACTGTTCCCAATCGTCTTTACAAATCAAATTGTGATGGAACATTTAAAGATGTTAGTGATGCCTCTGGAATAGCACTCACTGCTCATCAAAAAAGATTTTGTAAGCTTGGTAAATTCACCAAAAGTAGATCGGGGGCCTGGCTTGATTACAATGCTGATGGAAATATAGATCTCTATGTGACAAATGGCCTTTGTATTAAGGGGGCCTACTTCGATGATGCTCTCTATAGAAATAACGGTAATGGCACTTTTACAGAGGTTAGCAAAGAGGTGGGTATCGCTGGCTTTGGAATGCCTGGAAGAAGTGCTATTCCCATTGATTTTGATAGCGATGGGGATATTGATATTCAAGTGACTAGTTACAAGATGGAAAGAAACCTACTATTTGAAAATATTGGTGGCACTAGATTTAAAGAGATTGGCAGAGATTTGAACCTTGCTGGTGTGGCGCCTAAATATAGAGGACACACTATCAGTGCTGGATGGTCAGACCTTGATGGTGATGGAGATTGGGATAATATCCAGGCCAATCTTGCTCACCCTAGATATTATAAAGCTTCAAATAAAACTCAAATTTTACTGCAAAAAGCAGATGGAAAATTTGAAAGCTCTATGAGTGATTGGACGGGACTTGAAAACCGTGCAGGTCTTCGCTTTCAAGAAATTCATGCTGTACCTCTGATTAGTGATTTTAACTTAGATGGAGTGCCCGATCTCATTTTGACCTCTGGAAGAGAAAGAAGGACCCAAGATTTTTATTGGGGAAAAGGAGATGGTAGCTTTAAAATTGATACATATTTTGCGGGAATTGATGTAGGCAGATCCTTTTACGGTGCTGGCATATCGTCATCTGACTATGATAATGACGGAGATGTTGATTTTTATGCTAATGGGGTTAATACCTATAACGGTCCTATTTCAGGAAATTTTGTTTCTATCAAGGTGGTGGGTGAGAAGCGTGTCAACACAGCTGCTATTGGAACAGTGGTGAGGGTTTACGCTGGCGGAAAACTCTATTTAAGACAAGTTGAAGGAGCTTCAGGTAAGGGGGGACAGAACTCACTTTATCTGCATTTTGGGCTGGGAGATGCAAAAGTCATCTCAAAAATAAAGTTGAGCTTTCCAGGTGGGCAAACAAAAGTTTTTAAGGGTCCGTTTCCTACAAATACAAGACTTTGGCTTACTGAAAGCGGGAAAGTTACTGAGGGCTGGAGGCCTTAGTGTATCCTAAATAGATCGTCTTCGCTGCCTTCACTCTTTGGTGAGTATATAAATATATCTTCTATAGAGATTTCGAAATATTGAGCCAATTTGAAGGCCAGCTCCAGTGATGGAGTGACCTTATCTTTTTCAATCAAGTAAATTGTTTGCCGTGTGGTGAGAACCTTATCAGCTAGCTGGGTTTGAGTAATTTGGTGGTCTTTTCGAATTTTATGCAATTTGTTTTTCACAATGTAAATAGTGTTTTACATTGCTGAATATGTAAAACACTATTTACATTAACGGCTTGTAATCAGTGCAGCTCGTGATATGATTCACCTAGTCTTTTTAAAGGAGAACATCATGTCTAATACAGCTAAGAAAAGTTTACTAAAAGCCTTTGGTAATCTTGAAAAAAACTTTCAGCAACTTTTGAAAAATAAAGAACTGCAAAGTGTTTTAACAAATATTAAAAAAATGCAAGCTCAGAGAAAGAAGCAAGTTGAAAAAATGATCAATTCAACTTTAAGTGACGTTCAAAAGAGTTTTCAAAAAGAGAAAAAAGCACTCAATGCTTTAAGAGATAAAGAGTTAAAAAGAATTAAAAATATTTTTGAACTTCAACACAAAGAACTTGAAAGCATTAAAAAAACAGTTGAAGGCTACATCAAAAAGAAAACTTCAGGCTTAACTAAAACCACTAAGAAGAAGGTTGCAAAGAAGGCCACTAAAAAAGTTGCAAAGAAAGCAACTAAGAAAGTTGCAAAGAAGGCGACTAAGAAAGTTGCGAAGAAGGCCACAAAGAAAGTAGCTAAGAAAAAAGTCGCAAAGAAGGCCACAAAAAAAGTAGCAAAAAAAGCAAAGTAAATCTTTTATCAATGAAATTTATGGCAGGCAGTGCCAAGATAGGCACTGCCCTAGGCGTCTAACTATATGGGTTCTGCGAAAAATTGGTATTTCCCAGGTTGCACCTGCGGTATTTGTGGTCACAAAATTCTCAGTGTGGACCACGCCAATTTAGATCATATTACCCCTAAGTCTAAAGGGGGCGATGACGATGACAGTAACCTCCAGATTTCTCATAGGTGGTGTAATCAATACAAAGCAGACTTTTTAGAGGGAGAATTTAAAAAACCAACATTTGCTTGGAATATAAAATGCCTGGCACTTTATAAGATGGGTCTTCTTAAGATCTAATTTTTTTCAATGAAAAATACCAACTAAATGTATGCACTGTTTGTAGTGTGAATGGAACGCCATACAGTAAGGCCTTATTATTTAAAACAAGTTGGTTGTCATTAAATACAAACAAAAAAAGTATTGAAGGGAAAATTCCCAGCATTGTGAACACTCTATTTCTTCCTGAAAAGAGTCCTTTGTTTCCATAGTTAATCCAAACAAGGGCAACAGTTAAAGAAAAAAGTATGATTGGCATAATTAGCGGATAAATAAAGAAGAGTTCAAATGGAGTCTTTGGGTCCCAGGAGCGCCTCATAATAAATGCCTTTGAGTTTTGTTTTACTAGTACATTTTATGCTAACAAAATAGAAAGGGGAAGCACTTAAAACGTGAGTTGAATAGGAAAGTGGTCAGAATGGGAGTAGGATAGCCTTCTTAACACAGCATTTTCAATTCCACTTCCGTAGGCCTGGTCTAGATCCAGTGGT
The DNA here is from genome assembly GCA_018649885.1 of Bacteriovoracaceae bacterium. Classification (GTDB taxonomy): domain Bacteria; phylum Bdellovibrionota; class Bacteriovoracia; order Bacteriovoracales; family Bacteriovoracaceae; genus JABIHA01. Next base: position 8,581 of record JABIHA010000121.1, on the reverse strand, counting down.
GTCCTTATTTGATATTTCGTAACCTTAAAAGTCCCCCCAGTACTGCCTAATTCATCAAAAAAGGTGGAGAGAAAGAAAAATCCCATAGTGCGCTGAGATAAGACTTTTTTAGGAAAGTTGAAGTCTCCCATGGCAAAGAAACTCACTCCGGAATTCTTGAGATCTCTCAGCTTTTTAATGAGGTTTTGAAGCTGAATCATTTGTGGGTGGGAGGCATCATAAAACATGGCGAAAGAGGCCTTGAGGACACCTTTTTGATCAATCATTTGAACCCACGGCATCATCAGATGAATTGGCACAACACTTAAATTCCCTTCATTTGTCTCAAAATCTAGCTGGATATAATCTCTCGAGTGAGGGTCATCTGGAAAAGGAGACAACCATTTGTCTTTGTACTCAGCTTCAAGGTTGAGTGGAAACCAATGGAGAGGTTGTTTAACGATATTCTTAGGTGGCACTTTTGCCAAAATGTAGAAGCCAAAAACTTTGTCACTGGGATTATATCTAAAAAATTGTTGGTAGGGATACACCTCACGGGCCTTCGCCTTGAAGCTTTCACTAAAGGCGGTGGGTACAGCTTCTCCAATCATCAGAACATCAGGATTTTCATTTGAAATAATACTAATTAGCTCACGATTAACTTCAGAATTTCTCTCAATCTCTTCACTTGTTTGAGGAAGGCTTTCACCAATGGGAACAGCAAGTCTCGCCACATTCCACCAAATAGACTTAAGTCCAGAGCCGTGGCAGACAGATAGACATAAATTAAAAGAGAGTAGAATTAGCACTATTTTCATAGACTTAAAGCTATCATCGTTGTCGCCCACTTTGCATGCAGCAGAATGTAATATTTAAGAAAGTGTATTAAATTTCAACAAGATAAATAATTTTTATGGCTAATTAAGCTCCTAATTTTACTAAATTACTATATTAACCGATGAGGTTATTGAAACCAAAAACGAGGTGAAATATGGAAACCATTCATGCCCACGACTTAAAAAGTATAACTAGAGCTGAATCTACCCTTATCTACAGCTCTCAAAATAGAAGGCATGGCTCTTTAATTGATGAGAAATTTCAAACAAGGTTTGCACTTTATACTAGTTTGAATTTTATTCTAGGAGCTTCTACTTTGATTTTTTGCCTTTCATTTCTAGAGGCAGGAGCTTTTGTTTCAGTTTTCTTATCGGGCATCATCTATTTTAGTGCTTCGTGGATATTGGGAATGAAGATTATTGGACCTATCAAGAAAGTTGAAATGACATTGAAGCTATTATCGGCAGGTGAGAAAACTAAGCCTTTAAAATTTCGAGATGGTGACTATTTCGATAATTTGGATCAAACTCTAAATGTCCATATGAGATATATTGATAAACTCAAATACGGAGAAGAAGAAGTTGAAAGACCAAATCTTCAGCTAATTGATGGTGAAAAAAAGGCTTCTTAATATTCAATAGATTTTAAGGTATAAGATTTTCTGATTAAATAGTAGAAAAATTCTAATTTTATTCATATATGATTCCATGCGATAAATGTATAGAAGTCTTCTCTAAACGAAGGATCTAATACATGGCAGACTTTAGTATAAAATCTCTAGATGAAAAGATTAATTTTGATAATATTCCCTATTGGGATGTGCTTGTCATTGGAGCTGGTCCTGCAGGGTTGTCCGCCAGTTTAACAACTGCTCATAGGGGACTCACCACTTTAGTGATTGAGGCAAAGTCAAAAGCTGGAGGCCAGCCAGAGTTTCTCTATAGCGATAAAAAGATAGTAGATGTGCCTGGCTTTCCAGCAGGTGTCAAAGGGCATGAGCTTTCAAGTTCAACTTATCAGCAGGCACTGGGTGCACTGGTGCAATTTCGTTTCAATGAAGAGTTACAGCGCATTGGCCGTGTTGATCAGCTGGTAGGTGATCAAAAATTAAAATGTGTTGTGACAAGCAAAGGAAGTTATAAGTGTAGAAAAGTGATATTGGCCTTTGGGCTTTTGCATTTTCCCAGAAAGGTTCCAGTTTTAGAGGCCTTGGGCCCAAAGCTGGTATTGTATAAGATACCCAAAATATCAGATTATAGTGGAAAGTCTGTTGTTATTGTTGGAGGTGGCGACTCTGCTCTTGATGCTGCTGTCATGGTTCATGAGAGAAATGGGGAAGTCACTCAAGTTATTAGAGAAAAAAATCCTGTGGGAAAACATGATACATTTTTAAGAGTTAAAGAGTCAGGATGTAGAGTTTTAGTTGAAACAGAAATAGTTAAAGCGCAGCAAAAACAAGGTCGAGTCTACCTTACGCTATCGAATGGTAGTGAAGTTGAATGCGACCTGGTTATTGTCCAAATTGGATTTATCTCTTCAAAAAAAGTTTTTGAAGATTTAAATATAAGATTGAAATCAGATGGAAGTGTGGCCATCGACTCTTATTTTGAGACCAGCCGAAAAGGGATATTTGCTGTGGGTGATATTCATGGTGATATAAAGCTTATCACAGTAGCTTGGGCCGAGGGCATTCAGGCTGCCATCTATGCCTTTAAAGAAATCACAAGTCCATATTGGCTCAATGAAAAACGAATCAAAGATCACCGAGTTGCTCTTATTGGGGATAGGCAAGCATCTGGCCACTAGTGGTGGTTTTTTAGCTCTATTTGATAGAGGTAGAGCCCGTGAGCTGGTGCTTTTTTGGACAACTTATCATCTTTTTCAACTTCAAGATATTCACGTATATGATCTTCACTTTTATATCCCAGTCCAACTTGAAATATAGTACCCACCATATAGCGTATTAAATGCTTTAAAAAACCATAACCTTCAACTTTAAAAACCATTACTTCATCTAAAAATGGCGAAAATTGGCACTTGCTTAGTTCGAAGTGTGTGATCTCGCGTACAGTACTTTTTACCTGTGAGCTTTTGCTATAAAAATTTCTAAAATCATGTTCGCCTACAAAAGTTGAACAGGCCTTTTTCATTTTCTCTATATCCATTTCTCTGGAAACATAGACCACTTGATCAGTGTGAATGGGAATTTCATTTTTCTGATTACTAAAATAGTAGTGGTAAGTTTTTTTCTGGCAACTATTAAACAGATTAAATTCTTTTGAAACCTTGGTGCAATTTAGAATTTTCACATCAGGGTGGAGTCTATAGTTCACAGAGCTTTGAAGCGCATCAGGCTGCAAATCACAAAGGAGTGAGACTTTTACTTTTTGGTCTAAGGCATGTACTCCCCGGTCTGTACGGCTTGCGCCAACAACAACTACATCTCTTTGTTTAACAGACTTTCTAAAGGCCCTGAGGAGCTCCGATTGAATTGTTTTCAGATCTCCGGTTTGGGATTGCCAACCGCTAAATTGTGTCCCGTTATAAGACAGTGTGATCAAATAGTGATGCATGGCCCAAACTTAGCTCTTTTTTTAAGCTTTGCCTAGTAGGCACCTATTCCAGCAATTGGCCTCTTAGAAAATTTGTGCTAGGATTTTTATATAAATCATAGATCACAAATTAGGAGGCAAAATGTTCTCAAAAGCTTTGCTGCTTACACTTTCACTAATCCTATCTCTTAACGTGACCCATGGAGATGGGCACAAGAAGGGAGAGCTTCAAGATAACAAGGCGATGTCAAAAAAAGATATTGCTAAATACAGTAAAATTTTAAGATCAAAAAACCTTGATGCCATTAGCGAGATTTTACATAGTCTCAAACATAAAAATGTTCCCGAACTTAGAGAACAGATTACAACTTTTATGGATAATGCTCCTAATTTTGATATGCAAAGAAGTGCTTGCTTAGCACTCATTCACTACAAAGATGAAAAAACTAAAACAAAACTAAAAAGTCTTGTAACAATGAAAAGCTTACCTATTGCTATTATCGCGGCGGAAGTACTGTACAAGCAAGGCGATAAAACCCTGGCAAGTGAAATCATAGGCAGATTAGATAGTGGTATGGCCGCTGTAAGAAAAGAGGCCATAGGATCTGTGGTCTATTTAAAATTGGATTCTGCACTAGAAAAACTAAAACAGCGCGCAAGTGTTGAGACAGTTCCTATCCTTAAAAAAGAGTTGGCCTCTGCAATCTTGCTTTTGGAGTAATCACGACATTGGTGCCGCTAACAAGTGGTGTGGTGAGTGATCTCCTGAGAGACAAAATCAATAAATGTCCTTGTCCTTTGAAGTAAATTTCTTGAGCTTGGGTAAATTAAGTGGATATTACTCTTTTTTGAGGTCTTATTCGGTAGAACTCTTTTGAGTCCACTTTTTTTGCCTAACACGCTAAAGAAAAAATCGGGCAGGATCACAATGCCTTTATTTGATTCAGCAATTTGTTTCAAAAGAGAAAAGCTATTACAACTCATAATTGTTGACTGGGTTTCAATATTCACAAATTGCTTAAGTAGGTCTTCTCTGGGGGACAAGTTGTTCTCGCTAAAAAATCCATAAATTCGATGAGATTTAAGTTCCTCTAGTGATTTTGGCTCTCCGTATTTTGCAAGATAGTCGGTGCCTGCTGCTAAAATGAGACTAACTGACGCCACCTTTTTTTGGATAAGTGAGGAGTCTTTAAGTTTTCCGATTCTAAAAGTGACGTCAATATCGTTAAAATTTAAATCTAAATAAGTATTAGACTGAATGAGCTCAAATCTGATTTCAGGGTAGATATCTTGAAATTTATCCATCAATGGACACAGGACACTCAGGCCAAAATCTTCAGGGGCGGAAACTCTTATGGTTCCCGAGAGCTTTGAAGAAACCTCAGTGAGCATATGAACTGCATTTTCGATGGAGTGGAGTTGATTTTCAATGCTGTTATAAAACTTTACCCCCAGCTCAGTAGGGGCCACGAGCCTGGTACTTCTTCTGATCAACGAGACCCCCAGGTCATCTTCTAACCTTGCTACAGCTCTAGAAACTCTAGATTTTGGTAGAGCAAGTGCTTGGGCAGCCTTAGTGAAGCTCTTTAATTCCACAACTTTAGAGAATGTACGCAGTAAATTGAGGTTCATTTTATTGTTCCAATTTTGCAACATTGTATCTCGAAATTGACCCCTTTTGCAACAGATCATTTTAGGCGATGATGGGTGTGTGAAATTAATAAAAGGAGCATAAATGAAAATATTTACAATTATCCTCAGTACTCTCTTTGCCTTTCAGGCCTTTTCTTCTGGTACTGAAATGAAAAAAGAGATGAAAGCTAAAAGTGCTGTGAGCAAGAAAAGCGTCGATATAGGTAAGAGTGGGTTTTCGTGGCTTGGGACTAAAATGACTGGAAAACACGAAGGTCAAATTAAGCTGAGATCAGGTTGGGTTAATCTATCTAAGAATGGAAAGCTACAAAGTGGAAGTTTTGTAGTGGATATTAGTAGTATCACCGTAGGTGACCTTTCAGGGGAGTGGAAAGATAAATTTCTAGGTCACATTAAGGCCCCAGATTTTTTTGATGTTAAGCAGTTTCCCACAGCTAAACTTGAAATATCAAAAGTTAAAGGGAATATGGTTTTTGCCAATTTAACTATTAAAAACAATACACACCCTGTGAAATTTAAAATGACCAAAAAGGGAAAGGGCTTTAGTGGGACATTGAAGTTTGATAGAACAAAATTTGGTATGACCTACAAATCGGGGAACTTTTTTAAAGACCTAGGCGACAAATTAATCCATGACGAAGTAAAAGTTGATTTTAACGTTTTTCTAAAATCCTAAATTTTGGAGAATTCTGATGGGGCGTCTTGAAAATGGAAAATGGGTGGTCGAAGAAGTAAACCCACGCACATTAGATGGTGCGTACATCAGGCAAGTACAAAACTTTAGAAATACAATTGATAATAGTGGCGATTTCCTCCCTGAGAGGGATCGCTACCACCTCTATGTCTCTTATGCATGCCCATGGGCCCACCGCACTCTTATTATGAGAGAGCTTAAAGGGCTCAGTGATATCATCTCTCTGTCGATTGTAAGTCCTGATATGCTTGAAAATGGATGGAGCTTTCACCAGGATATGGAAGGAGTTTTAGCTGATACCGAGTTTGGGTGTGAATATCTAAAGGATGTTTATGTGGCATGCTTTTCTGGGTTTAGTGGGAGAGTGACAGTGCCGATCTTGCTGGATAAAAAGCCTAAAACTATTGTTAATAATGAGTCCTCTGAAATCGTGAGAATTTTTAATCAAAGCTTTAATGGTCTAACCAAAAATTCAGATGACTTCTATCCCACTGTTCATCAAAAAGAAATTGATAGTGTAAATGCAGATGTATATAGCAATATTAATAATGGTGTTTATCTGTGTGGCTTTGCTCGAACTCAAAAGGCCTATGACAAAGCAATTGAGAATTTGTATCTGTCACTTGGACGAATGGATCAAAGGCTTGAGGGTCAAGACTTTTTAGTGGGAGATCAGTTAACAGAAACAGACATAAGGCTATACACCACGCTGGTAAGATTCGATTTAGTTTACTACTTTCACTTCAAGTGTAATGTGAAAAAAATCAAAGAATTTAAAAACCTCCATCGCTATTTAAAAAATTTATATGAAATTCCGGCCTTTCAAAAGACCACAAGACTTGATCATATTAAGAGGCACTACTACTTTTCACACGATTCCATCAACCCCTTTAGGATTGTTCCAAAAGGACCCCCCTCTATTTTCTAGAACCTGCTGCCGAATTCGTGAAAATAGCTATAGTTTTTACTATTTTTTGAGAAAAATGCTGATTTCCCTCATCTTATAGGGTAGCTATGTGGCAAAGGAAGGGTTTTTGTGTGAAAAATATCTTAATTCTTATGATCTTGGTTTTGGGTGCAAATAGTTATGCATCTGGTGTATCGATTTACAACTGCTCTCTTGGCTACAATAAGCAAGATGCAGCTACTCAAAGAGACTGTCTTTATGACAAGGTTGAGAAGTCGGCATACGATAAGCCCTACATCGATTTTACCGGCCCTTCAAATTTCTTAGAGGCCATAACAAGAACTGTTTACAAAGGATATGATTTTGGAACAGGAGGCCCCTTATTTGTGGCCAATGTTGCATCTTTTATCTCGAATCCTATTGCAACATTTCTTTCACCATTTTCTAGTTATCTTGCCCTAACTTTTACCCATAAGAGTGACTTCATGCCTTGGGGAAGAAGAAAGGTCATCCACGCTCAAGGTTCTGTTGCCAAAATAACTATGAGAATTACAAACGGACCCTACACAGGGCTTCTTTCAAAAGGTGATCACAAAGGACTCATTAGATTGTCAGTTGCAGTCCCTCAGTTTACTGGAAATTTTATCCCAGGCTTTGGCCTGAAATTCTTTGTAGAGGGCAAGCCCTCGGAAAATATGGTGGCCATGTATCAACTTGCTGGTCAGGGAAAAGATTCAAATTTTTTCAAGCATAGCTTTTCAAATAATATTGATGCTCCAGATACCGCGCCATTAAAAGTGGGTGCCTGGATATTTAAAAATGCTATGGATACAATTACCTCTGGTGGAAAGGCCAACTATCTCCCTTTAGGAAATTTTGCTCGTGTAAATGGTGACGGAACATCTGTTGCAAGTGCTGTAGCTCCTCATCACTTAGTTTTTGTTCCCAAAGTAGAAGGTACTTATGGAAGTGACTATAGCGTTAACTTTAGAGAGGAGTTGAGGAGTGTTTGGAAGGGCACAAGCTCAGAGACAATCTATGAAATACAGGCCTTTAATACAGATAACGCTGATGAAAGTGAAGTTGGCAAAGTGATTGGCACACTAGAGTTAAACTCAAAATTAGTTGATTCTCGTTTTGGTGATAAGGTGCTCTTTTTCAGGCATCCAATTTTTCCTTAACCTTTGCAGGCCTTGTACATACAAAGACTACCACTATTAAAAGTACTAGTGAGACAAATGCTTTTAGTGCAGGTGTGTAGTCTTTGAATAAATTTAAATATAAAAGTACTGAAGAAATAGAAATCACACAGATTATTTTTGCACGAAGACCTATAACTCCCGATTCATTCCAGTTTTTTATACTCTCTCCAAATTTAGGAAGATGAATCAGCCACAGATAAAACCGCTGGGAGCCTTTGGAAAAAAAATAAGCAGCGAGCAGGATAAAAGGAGTTGTGGGGAGAAGCGGTAAAAAAGATCCAATAATGCCTACTACTAAACAGATCCATCCAAGGGCAATGAGAAATGGTTTGAGCACAAAATTTTTCATGCACACACAGTATCCTATTTAATTAATTTTCCAAATCACCTTGCGACGCATGAAGTCCACTGAGTGTCTCCACTTTTTGGTGTCATTAGCTCCCGTTTGCACGGTGCAAGGTGCGTATTAATCCCTAGAATAAGCTTTTTTGGATGTTTTTTTTGGCATGCCAATTGCTTTATAAAAAATATCGAAAAATTAATTACTAAGGAGAGAGTAATGAAAAATTTTATTATCGCAGCGCTTCTAATGACTTTATCTGGACTTGCCCTAGCACACCCTGGACACGGTGGCGGACACGGTGGCGGATATGGTGGCGGATATGGTGGCGGATATGGTGGCGGACATGGTGGCGGCGGCTGGAACCCAGGATACAGAAGCTGTCGGGCGAGTATGAGAGTTCAGCGGCGTTCAACT
>JABIHA010000144.1 GCA_018649885.1 Bacteriovoracaceae bacterium | reverse complement strand
GGAACCCAGGATACAGAAGCTGTCGGGCGAGTATGAGAGTTCAGCGGCGTTCAACTGCTTTGATTCAAAGTGCTAGACAACTTAAAAGAGAAGCTCAAATGCTTCGTAGAGGAAACAGACTTCTTTTGAAGAGCCAAGAGCTTATCGGCCAGGCGAGACAACTTAAAAGACTGTCTCAGTCATATGTTCCTTGCAGAAGGCTTGTTAGAAAATTCCAAGCTGTTAAGTTTGCTTTCAGAGAGCTAAAACAAACTGTACAAAGAAGACAAGCAAGAAGACACAACTTTCATATTCAAATGACTTTTAGAGCTGTTAAGCAGAGCATGCAAAGTTTAAGACAACTGATGCAAAGACTGTAGTTTTAAGAGTACGGGAAAAGATAAATTGATGTGTGGCCTGGTCTTTATGACCGGGCCTTTTTTATTATACCTGGGGAAGAGACTGAAAATCTTCACTTCTCTCAGCATTAAAATGACGATCCTTAATTCCCAAGATTAGAGATTTTTGTGATGAGTAGATCTCTCTGGCGATAATCATGAGTGTGGCAAGCCTTGAGTCTGATATTTTCTTCCAAGAGCAGGCCTTAAAAATTTTCTCATTAAAAATATGATTAGACTCAGTTGTGGATTTTAATAGGTCGCTCAGCTGCTCAAAAATTACAAGCTCTGTTGTATCTTCGAAAGTGAGGGATTCAATTGCAGCATAAAAACTTTCCAGGTTTTGTTCAATTTCCTTCCAAAGCTCATGGAGTTGACTGGAGACATCATCTTTAATACTCGAAATATTGTGATGAACATCCTTTGCCGCTTTTGCAGAGTGGGCCAAATTATTTAAGGCCCTTAAAAGTCGTGCTAGCTTTTCACCTTCTTCTGTAGATAGAGATTCTTGTTGGACATGATAGCTATACTTTAATATTTCGCCCTGTGTTTTCTTAAATAGGTGATAGTTCTCATAGAATTTATCACCGTTTAAAATAAAACCTAAGCCGCCTGGAGTTTTAATCAGTCCATAACCATCTTTTTGCATTTCAATTAGATAAATTAAAAGAGTATCAAACTCTTTTTCAAGCGCCAGTAGCGCCAGATCACTTTGGGCACTTGAGGTCTCACTAATAAATTGAACGCTACTTTCATGATGGGAGGGAAAGATGGATTTAAGAAATTTCGCGAAATCTTTAATAAAAGGAAAGAAAATACAAATTCCCACTAAATTCATTGCAGAGTGAAAGGCCACCACCGCATAGAGTGGATCTGTAATTCCAATGACATCTTGTATAATATATTTGTAACTATCAAGTAAAATAAAGGCGATGGTACCGGCCACTAAATTGAAGCTAAAATGGGCCAGGGCCACCTGCTTTTTACTTGAACTACCTTTGAGAGAACCGATAATAACTGTGATAGTTGTCCCAAGATCGGCTCCAATGGCTATTGACATGGCCTGGGTGATGTCGATCAGTCCAGCGTGAAGGGCACTCAGGGTGATCACCATTGCTGCTGAAGAGGATTGAATCAGGGCCGTAAAGACAATTCCAAAAACCCAAAATAAAATTCGACTGCTATTTGATATGGCCGTAAAATCAACTTGTTGTTTGACTGCCTCAACCCCTTGTTGCATGAAGCTGAGGCCAAAAAGTAAGAGGCCAAGGCCCAGGAGAAGCTTAAAAATTTTTTCAAGTCTTGGAAGGTTATCTTTTGCGAAGACACTTCCTAGCGCACCAACAGTGATAAATGGTAGTGTAATAACTTTGAGATTGAGTTTAAAACCTATTAGGGTAACAAGCCATCCAGTAAAGGTAGTTCCAAGGTTTGATCCAATAATAATACCCAGAGAATTTTTTAGACTTAATATGGAGGCACCGACAAAGGCCAAAACCATTAAAGTCACCACTGATGAGCTTTGTAATATGGCCGTTGTTATGGCTCCCATGACAATGCCTCTGAGGGGTGTGCGAGTATATTTTTTGAGAAACATTTTAAAGGATCTTCCAGACAGATCTTTGATGGTGTCTTCTATCATGGTGAGCGCCAGCAGAAAAAAACCTAGCCCTGCTAAAAATTGCCAAAAATTAATATCCATCTACCCATTATAATCTTTAGACAGATGAACTGTCACTTCTCAGAGGACTTATTCTCCTCCATGACTATTTTTTGATCTTGAATCAAATAGTCGGCCAAGCTTACCGTTTATTTGAAGACCGTAGTAGGCCCCAGTTAACTCAGTTGGCGGTTCGTAAACAAATCGTCCTATTACTCCACTTTCTGTCTCAAAAAGTATACCTTCATCTCCTAGACTGGATCCTTCTTTTTCAGGTTTATCTATCATTCCAATTGTAGGATCAAAAGCTCCATCGGCGAAAAAATATTCAGAAGTTCCATTTGGATAGAAAATGTAAACAGCTTCAGCTATTTCAAACTTGGGAGTGTATTGAAGTGTTGTGTGATAAAAGGTTGCTCCTGCATCAGCTGCTTTTGCGAAGTGTACCTCTTTTTCAAAAGTCGATCCTAAATCTTCAGCTTCTTCTCTTGTAAGCACTGAGGCATTTCCTTTTTCCTGATCTAGTTCACCTTCATCAACAAATTCTTTTGTGTGAGAAAAGCAGTTAGGTGTCTCTTTTGTGAAAGTAAAATTGTCCCGATGAATGAAATCAGCATAAGGGAGACAGGGATTACTTTGGCTAGGAAGGAATATTGGTAAATCTACTGGTGTTGCATCATCACCATGTGCTAAGGCCATTGCACAAAAATACAAAACAAATACTATTGAGCTGATTTTCATCTAGATTTCTCCCAGCAAATTTTTTCTTTTTAAAAGAGCAAGAATAGTGCCAGAAAAATCTGATAAGTAGCTGAAAGTGGGGTCGGATTTGTATAGTTTGGGTCGTGGTGACTACTGTTTAGTCATAGACTACTGTTTAGTCATAGGCCACTGAGAATGAGTAGGGTTAGTAGAACGTTTCTGAGTCCAGACAAAATTTTTCTCCCACTTTTATAGTAATCATTTTCTCAAGGCCAAATAATGTTGCCTGGGCAAAGCCGAAAACCTTAATGACATTTTCTTCTAGGGACAGACCCGTCTCTTCAGTCAAGGCCAGCACAGGCAGACCGCATTCAGATACAAAGTCTCGAATTTCGCTGTCCTCTGATTTATTGTAGTGACAATGAATGGCGAGGTCCCCAATCAAATTGAGTCCTTGATAACTAATGAGCTCAGAATCATTTTCATCACCATGCTCACCAAAGTGGGCGGTTTCTAGATGGGAGCCCATGATGATGGCCCCTGCACTATCACCATTTATGATTCCGCCTCGATGTAGAAATCTTCTGAGCAGCTCATACAAATGAGATTGCCTTATAGACTCCATCAGTTTGAAGGTATTACCACCATCAATGTAGACGGCATCAAAACTCTCAAGATAGTCCCAGTTTAAGGCCCTTAGATCAGTACACATCTTTATTTCTTCAAAATGGATGCTAGAAAAAGATTCAGTTATTCTCTCAAGCGAATACTCAAAGTCATCATCCTCTTCCGCTAGGGGAATGACCAAAAGAGTTGGGCTTAGTGAAAGAAGAGAATAAAAGTGGGAGTCTAGCTCAGAGAAATACTTTGAGTCTCCTCCACCTGTCATAATGAGTTTCATGACCTCCTATTATACTGAAAAATTTCAATAAATTGACAAAAACCTAACAATTTAATTTAGAGATAGGGCAAGATGAAAATCCTAAGCAATTGTACTTTTTTTTAGGGAGAACGTTTTAATGAAAAAAATAGGGCCTTTGGTCATCACAATACTAGTACTGGTTCCTGCACTAAGTTTTGCGGGTGTGTGTAAAACTATTAAAGAGTGTGTAGGATCTGTATCAGAGTTAACCGGTCATGAATATATGTCCTCTGAAGAGCTAAAAGGAGATATTTTTACTTCAGCGAATTTGAAACTTGATAAAAGTAATGCGAATAGATTTTTGTCAGACATACTCTCGACTCACGGCTATTCAGTTATTCCCATGGGACAAAATAAATGGAATATTATTAGCTCAAGAAATATTCGTTATCACGCCTCTCCCATCATAAAAGTCAAAGCAAACCAGGAACCAAAAATCCCTGACAATTCAAATTACCATCAACTCATTTATGTGGCCAAACATCCAATGGTGGCCTCAGAAATTCAAGCAGTCATGCGACCTCTCATGAGCCGCTATGGCAGAAGCGCAGTTCAAAAAAACTCATCTAAAATTTTATTTTTAGACACGGCCAGAAATTTAAAGAAAATCTATCAAATCGCAAGGGAATTTGATTACAGACCTACAAAAACTCAAGTGAGAAGATGGCACTCATCTAGAAGTCACAGAAGGGTGATCCAAAAGAATAATCAAATTAAGGAAAAAGCTGAGAAATCAAAAAGTTAAGTCCAATCAAATCCTCTCAATTTTAGGGAAAAATAATAGGGCCATTATTGTAATGGCCCTATTAAATAAGGGTAGTCTTGAGGATGGTTTAAAGAAATTAAAGCAAAAAAAATTAATTAACATAGTCAATTGGTTTACTGAGTATTAGGAGTAAGGTTTCACCACGGCCAAAATTATAGCTGCAGAGAAGAGGGCGAGTAGCCCAAAAAAAGCAATTTCTCTATTACTCTTTAAACGTTTGGCCAATATAGGGCCAGATCCTGCAAGAACTACCCAAATAACAATTTTTATTTTTACCCATAGAGGCCAAGGAGAAAAATTTCCTTTGGCCAGTAGTCCGAATCCTGCAATGAAAAGAAAGAGTGAAGATCCCATGCCGAGCATGCGGGCCCACTTTCTAGGAGTACCTGAAAAAAATCCAATACCAAGGCAGCTCACCACTAAGATAAGACACATAAGATGGACTACTTTATAAAACTCATAACTCATAGAGATTCTCCGGAAATTATTTCTTTTAATATTGCATTTGCAAAACTCAATCTATAATTTTAAAATAGGGCAAAAAAAACCCTATTTCAAGTAAAATTAATCTTAAGGAGATCAAAATGTCAGATAGAAGTGAAGTAGCAAAAGCTGTGGGCCATATTCCCAGCGGCCTTTTTATTGTGTGCGCCAAAGATCCTGAAAGCTCGAGGATAGACGGTTTTTTAGCAAGTTGGGTCCAGCAAATCTCATTTGATCCTTTGCTCGTTGGCCTATGCCTCAAGCCAGGAAGACCTGCCTATGACCTGATCACAAAGGGCACTGTCTTCTCTATCAACGTTGTGGGTGATCACGACGCCTCATACTTAAAGCATTTCTGGAAAGGTTATGATCCCAATACGGACCCCTTTAGTGAAATTGAGCACATATCAATTGATAATGGTGCCGTGGTAATCTCACGGGCCAAATCAACTATGATTTGCAAGATCAAAGAGTCTCACAGTCCAGGGGACCACCAATTGGTAGTGGCAGAAGTGATCCACAGCATTGTGGGTGATGAAAAGGCCTTGCCTAAAGTTCATATAAGGAAATCGGGGCTAGATTATTAAAAAAAAATGACATTTCGCGTAAACTCTTCATAAATGGGTTGTTTTCAGATCCTTGCTTGGATATATATGGGCCCAGCTGAGTTCATATTTATCCAATTCAAAAAAGGTAGTTAATGAAAGCACTTTTACTGCGAATGAGTCCATTTTTTCTCATAATTTCAATTTTACTCACTCTGAGCTCATGCGGTGATAATAACACTCACAGACAAAGACTTGTCCCAAATTCAAATGAGCTCAAACAAAAACCCATTGATCCAGGAAAAATTTATTCTATGTTCTCACCGTGGGAGGGAGAGAAGGCCTTTGCCACTACTTATAAAATGATTGAATCGGCGACAAGCTATGTCCATGTCACTGTGTATAGTTGGAAAGATAAAGATTTTGATAAGGCGCTTTTAAAGGCCCTATCAAATAATAGTGAAGTGAAAGTTAGGTTGGTTCTTCATCCGGCCCTTGCCAGAAAAAAATCACTACAAAAAAGAATTAAAGCTCTTGAAGCTGCGGGAGTGATGATAAAAAGGCACACAAAAAATATGCACGAGAAATTTACCATTGTAGATGGCATCAAGGCCGTCAATTCAAGTGCTAATTTTAGTAGTGGGGCCAAAACACGCTATAGTGAAAACTTCTTATTTTTTGAAAGTGTTAGTGCAGGGGATACAGCTGACAAGGCGATAAAGGCACTGGAGCGCGAGTTTAAGTTTCTATGGAATAGCTCGAAAGATGTTATTACCCATGGTGAAGGTGTTGAATCTCCACTGTCTCAGGAGCAGGGAATCGTATCAAAGGTTTCTGAGAGCTCCCACTTTGGATTTTATTCAAGCTCCATGAATTTTCACTATTCAAAATCAGAGGAGTTGGGGGCAGATATCACGGTCGGAAGATATCTCAAAATGAGCGCCAAAAAAATTGATGGTGTTAAAAGTTGGACAGTAAGAGACCGCATTATTAAAAGCATTAGAAATGCAAAGCATTCAGTCACGGCAGTTCTCAATCATTTTAATATAAAAGATATTGAGATTGAGTTGATTGAAGCAGTTAAGCGGGGAGTGGATGTTAAGCTCTACGTTGATAATCAAGAGTACATTGATGGAGTTGATACCAAAGAGATGACTCCCAATTTTGTGGCCGACTGGAGAGCACTTGGACAGTTAGTTGCGGGAAGGCCCTCACCTGTGAGAGTTAAATTTTATTCACATGCTCCTAGTCCAAGATATTGGCTTCTCAATCATCATAAATTCTTTATTTTTGATCACGGGAACCATGGCTCAATTTTGACTGGCTCTTACAATGTTTCAAAAAATGCTGAGCATAAGCAATTTGATAATATGATCTTTTTAAAAGGGCAGGCATACATTGCAGTGCTGGATAGTTATCAGGCAGAATTCGAAAAGCTGTGGTCTCTTGGTAGAGACGAATTTGATCGCCCATCAAATACTATTTATGATAGCTACCTTCTTTCAAAAAACGATGACGGAGTTTATATTCTTCACCATTCAAAGGCCATTTCTTTGAGTTTCTCAGAAATAAAGTCACTTAAAGATCGTGTTAAGGAACTGGCTCCTGCAATTTTTGATGACATCTACAAGCATAAAGGCTGCAAGTACTTTCGCGCCCTCGATAGTCAGTATGTAAGTTATGATTGGGATACTGATAGTTACAAGTTGTGTAAGTAGAGTTGTGTCCGTGGACTATTATCTATTCTGGAACGGCATCAACTTCGCTCTCTCTACTGGCAGCTGGAGCCTCATCTCCTGAAATATCTCGACCGCTATCATCAGAGTCTTTTTGGATTTGAACAGATTCTAAGACATATCGTTTGATTCTAACTTTTCCATAGAGTTTTTTTGGCCCTCTTCCAGAGCAGAATGTGTCATTTTCGAAACCGCTATAGTAGATTTCCTCAAGCTTCTGATCTGTTATTTTTGGGTCTATCTTTACTGCTTCTGCCTGCAATTTATACCAATAGGCCTCAGCGTCTTCAGTTGGGTTTTGTAGCTTGTGACCTGCACTACCTGACCCGCTTGAGCTTGCTGAGGAGTCCTCTATCTCTTCAGATGTAAAGTGATACCGAGGCTTACTATGGCCAATTTCGCCATCATCATAAGTTCTTACTCTTTTGGCGAAGCCTTTTCTAAAATCATTCCAAAAGCCAGGTTTTTTATTTTTTTTATCCGCCTTGAGTGTGAATTTATCAAAACACTCACTATCACTTGAGACAAATACGGGATCTGAGGAGGAATCATCTTTAGCTGATGCTAGTCCCATTGTGAGAAATATCATTACAACACTGCATGCTATTTTTTTCATTTTCATCAACCTTTCCAAAAGGAAAATTTCGTTAAATCTTATTCTTGACTCATTTCGGCGTGTATTACAAAAAGCTTGAATTCGCTTTTTATTTAAGTTGAGTAGTGATTAATTAAATTAAATAGATAGAGCTCTATACTGAAAATATTTTTTCATTTTCGAGTAAAATGTTTTTCTCAATTTTATTTATTTACTGCCCCTTTATAGATTCGTTACAGTGGAGTTGATGACAGAGAGTAAACTCCACAACATTCTAAAAAAATACTTCGGCTATGAGAACTTTAGAGGCCACCAATTGGCCACTATCACTAGCGTGCTTGAGGGAAAAGACACTCTAACCATAATGCCTACAGGCGGCGGAAAATCTTTGTGTTATCAAATTCCTGCACTTTATAGCGAGGGTGTGGTGATTGTTATCTCGCCTTTGATCTCCCTGATGAAAGACCAGGTTACCGGGCTTAAAGAGCACGGAATCAAGGCCTGCTTTTTAAACTCCAGTCAAAGTGCCAGTGAAAAAGAATCTGTTAAATCAGATATCAAGAGTGGTCATGTCAATTTGGTTTATGTTTCTCCTGAAGGCATTCTAAGCCCAGGTATTTATAGGTTCCTTCAAAATTTTAATATCTCATTGATTGCCATTGATGAGGCCCACTGTGTTTCACAATGGGGCCATGAGTTTAGGGCCGACTATATTAGGCTAGGTGAATTAAAAACTATTTTCCCAAATGTCACAATGCTTGCTCTGACTGCCACTGCCGATGAGAAAACCCGCGGTGATATTTCACTGCAGCTAGGGCTTAATTCTCCAACTATTTTTGTGGACTCCTTTGATAGACCCAATATCAAATATCAAATTCTTGAACGAGCTGATGAAATTAAACAGCTTGATCAGTTTATTAAGGCCAATCATTCAGGCGAGTGTGGCATCGTTTACTGTCTTTCAAGAAAGAAAGTGGAAAGGGTAGCCGAAAAGCTATGTCAATTGGGACACAACGCTGTTTGCTATCACGCTGGACTCAGCACTGAGGTAAGGGAGCGAAGTCAGGATCTGTTTAACACTGAAGAAGATTTAATTGTTGTGGCCACCATTGCCTTTGGTATGGGAATTGACAGGCCTGATGTGAGATTTGTCGCTCACCTAGATCTTCCCAAAAGTATTGAAGGTTATTATCAAGAGACAGGAAGGGCCGGAAGAGATGGTAGGCCTTCAAATGCTTGGATGGTCTATGGCCTTCAAGATGTTGTAAAGCTCTCTCAAATGCTGGAGACAACGCAGGCCATAGAAAGCTACAAAAAAGTGGCCAGGGCCAAGCTCGATAGTATGCTTTGTTTGTGTGAAAGTGTTAGTTGCAGGAGGATATTTCTGCTTAGTTACTTTGGGCAGAAATTGGATCAGGACTGTGGAAATTGTGACTCATGCCTAGTACCTGCTGATACATGTGATGCCACAGAGGATGCCCAAAAGATTCTTTCAGCAATATACCGAACTAATCAAATCTATGGAGCCGGTTATATAATAGATGTCCTTAGAGGTTCAAAAAATGCCAAGGTTCTTGAAAGAGGCCACGATCAGCTCAGTGTTTTTGGAATAGGGAAATCTAGGTCAAAAACTTATTTGGGCAGTATTCTCAGGCAACTTTTAAACCAAGGCTTTATCAGAGTTAAAAACTGGGAATATCGAAATTTTTGTCTAACTGAAAAAAGTAAGGATCTTCTATCAGGAGCTCAGAAACTTGAAGTAAGAGTTCAAAGAGTTGAGAGCAAAAAATCCACTAAGAAAACTAAATCTACAAGACATATTGATACAGCTCATGACAATGATGATTTATTTGAGGAGCTTAGATCAATTAGACTTGAGCTAGCAAAAAAAGCAAGCATTCCCCCTTATATTATTTTTAGCGACAAATCTCTCCGTGACATGTGCTTACTTCTTCCTAGGGATAAAACAGAATTTCTAATGGTAAACGGTGTAGGACAAAATAAGTGCGATCGGTATGCAGAATCTTTTTTACCTAAAATAAGCGAATATCTCTAATTTTCTTGTGCAATTTTTATACAAAAAAAGGAGGCAATAAAAAGTGTTATTGCCTCCTCATATATATGTAAGAATATTTTCTAGTGTTGGCAGCCTGGTCCGTGAACGTGACCTTCTGAAAGCTCTTCTTCAGTGGCCTCTCTTACTTCTACTACTTCAACATCAAAGCAAAGAGTAATGCCAGAAAGAGGATGATTTCCATCTACAACGACTTCTTCATCTTTTACTTCAACAACAGTTAATATAACAGGTCCATTGTCAGTATCAGCTTGGAATTGCATTCCCGGATCAATTTGCTCATTTTCTCCAAACTCAGCTCTTGGAATAGCTTGAACCATTTCGTCATTTCTTGGGCCATAAGCTTTTTCAGGTGGGATTGTAACTTTGAGTTTTTCACCAGTTTCTTTTCCAGTAAGAGCGTCTTCAAGACCTGGAATGATATGCTTTTTACCTTGGATAAAAATCAAAGGTTCAGCGCCTATTGAGGAGTCTAGTGTTTCACCCTTTTCATTGGTAAGAGTGTAGTGAATTGATACGACATGATCGTCTGAAACTTTCAAAATAATACCTTTTTTAAGAATTGATCTTTTTTTTTACCGCATTAACTATCATATTCTTATAGAAAACCTAAGAAAAATCTACTTGGCTGCTTTGCGGTGTTCGCAGTTTAACTCTGTTTTACACAATTTCTTTACTATCTTTGAGCCCAGTTGTGAGATTTGCTCTTTTTCCAGGTTATCCGGCTTAGTATCGGCTACAATGCTATCGATCATATTTGTTAGTGTGGAGCGCAATTGATCAACTAGAATATGAGTGGCATTAACTCTTGCATTGATTTTATAGTGCACACTCAAATTTTTTGGATCTGGACGGGCAACAATATAGAAATCTTTAATGTAGGTACTACTATTTTTTGAACTCACTGTTACCGCAAGACTTTTTATATGCTCGATTTTTTTCACTTCTTTAACATCGAAAATAAAGTATTTACTTAGAAATAAGTTCCTTAGTTTTTGAATTTCATTTTTGTTTTCCTTTAATAAGGCTTTTCTTTTTTCAACTGTTTTAGGATAGACAGTTACGTTTATAGCGATAAGTAAGCTTCCATCAAGGTAGTGGTAACTTTGATCTGATTTAATAGTATAAATCTCTTGGTTTTTGAATTTTAAAATATTGTAGCTAGTTGAGAGTTGTGAAAGTAAACCGTCAAAATTTGATAATTTCACACTGTCGACTTTTGCCTGCACGTATCCACTTAGGTTTTTCTTTATAAATTTATTGAGTGAGTTGAATTTTTTTGAATCGATGTTTGTGTCACTGTAGACGCCAGCTGAAAAGATACAAAGTATAAGAATCACGAATTTCATATTGTCTCCTTTGGTATTTTAAAATAATACTAAGAGGAGTTTAAGATCATGCCAATATGACATTATTGCCACACACTGTTGAGCTAACTTACTAAAATATCTGCAAGCTTATCTAACGATTCAACTCTCTTCGCGGTGCCAAATGTGGGGGACTTCGATTTTAGTATTCACACTATCCACCTAAAGTTTTAATGTGTACGGAAATTGGTGATCGCAATCGTTACTAAGGGGGTTGATCGCTATGTTTTTCGTTCTCTTGCTTTTATTTACTGTGGTTCCGGCCCTTGAGATATATCTGCTGATTACAGCTTCTAGTGCTATTGGCGGAGGCTACACCATTGGCATTGTACTGTTGACTGGACTTGTGGGGGCAGCATTAGCTAAATCAGAAGGCCTATCCATACTGGGGAAGATTCAATCTGAAATGTCAAAAGGACAGCTTCCAGCGAATCAGTTCATTCATGGGCTCTTAGTTTTTGGAGGTGGACTCTTACTTTTAACTCCTGGTTTTTTGACCGATATATTAGGGCTTTCCATGGTAATTCCTGGAAGTCGTCACCTCTTAGTATCTTTGTTAAAAGGATACTTTAAAAAAGGGATTGAAACAGGAAATATTCACTTTGCCAGTAATATCAATTTTCAAAGTTTTCAGTCAAACTTTGACTCACAATCTGCTGGGCCTTCTTCACATACTGAATCACAAATTGGTACAAAAGTATTCGAAGCGGAGTATTCAGAAAGTTCATCTTCTTCTGACGATGATGATGAAACATAAGTAGAAGAAGTGACTGCAATCTTAAATTGCAGCCACTGTGACCTTTAGTTTAGTTCAAAACCAGATTCTTTAAGTTTTCCAGCAAGGGAGTCAAACATTGCAGAATCAATTGGATCAACTCCATTTTCTGTTTCAAGACGATCCATCTCTTTTTTGATAAATGCTTCTCTTTCTACGTAGAGGTTTTTAATCTGCTGCTTAAGCTTATTTCTGAGTTGCTCTTTTTGTAATAGGTAGAGCTCAATTTCTTCTACTGATTTTCCTTTAAGCTGATCTGGAAGATCGTCATCTTTTAAATCTTCTAATTTAAAAGTTGTCTCTTTGGCAGCTTCAACAAGGTCCCAATTTTTAATATTGTAGTGACCACCGGCCTTGTATCTTCCTCTATTGATCATATCATCAGTCGAAGAATTTCCAATATTGCTATCGAGATCAATCATTCTCTTGTAGTAACTACTTCCTTCTTTTCCAAATGGAACAAAAGTCTTATTCACTTTTTTATCAAGTTCTAAAATTTTCTTATCCATAGGGGTTTTGATCACTACTATCTTTTTATTTTGATGGATGACAGAAAAGGAGCCTCCACCAAGAAGGGCCGCTTTTTCCCACTCCTGTTGGACTGGGTCGAGTCCAGGAAGAGGAATGTGAGGACCGGGACCGTTATGTGGGCCTGGAAGGTGATGTCCTCTAGGAAGAGTTCGAGTTGGTCTAAAGCTTCCGGTATTATTTGCATAAATAGTATTTACAAAAATATTTTTACTTTGCGCCAGTGCTAAGGAGCTGGCTACATCTGTACTACCTTGTTTTAAAGTCTCATTACCTGCGAGAAAAATTGTTTTAAGACCAGCGGGAGCCGTTCCCCATTCAAGATCCAAAACTGCTTTTTCTAAGGCAAGCCCTGCATACTCAACTGATCCTTGGGCCTTAAGAGAGAAGAGCTCCTTTGCCAGTAGATCGTGATCTGTGGATAAGGCCACAACTTGTTTTATGTAGTTTTCTTCAGCATCGACATAAGAGCTGCCGTATTGGTAGAGGCCAACATTTATATCGACGGGAAGACCAGTGTGTTTCACCTCATCGAGTTTATTAATTAGCTTCCATATTCGAGATCTTGTTTGGTCTATAAGACCTTGCATACTGCCACTTGTATCTAGCAAGATAGCAATATCAATACTTGGTTTTTCTGGGGCCTTCGCTACCGCCGAAAGTGTTAGCAGCAGGCCAAGGGTGGTGGTGATGAACTTCATTTTTTTCTCCTGTAATTGAGCTAAGTGTTTAAATTTATTTAAGCTAGAAGCGCTTTTTTGAGCAGCTCTTCTGCTTAACACCTTCTAAACAATATGATACTTGATAGCAATTAGTTTAGTTGAAGTATCAATGGGTGATACTTTAAGCCCTTTGGAGTATCATCATGCTACAAGTTGAATACAACTCACTTATTGACTCACTAAAGGCCGTATTGAAAGGAAGAGGACTAAGTTACGCCGAGCTTGCCAGTGTACTGTCCACCAGTGAAGTCACAATCAAAAGAGTTCTCTCACCGAAAACGGGACAATACTCACCAAGGTTTTTTGAGATTTTAGAGCATTTAGATATTTCTCTTTTCGATTTGGTCGATCTTGCAAAAGGCAAGAGTGGGAGAAAGTTTTGGCTTTCTAGTGAACAAGAAAAATATTTTTTAAAGCACTTAGCACATTTTGCTATATTTAGAGAAGTATATAGAAAGAGATCTCTTGTCAGCATTAGAGATCGTTTTGGGCTAAGTAAAAAAGAACTTTTTAAGATACTTTTAGGCCTGGAGAAAATTAACTTAGTTGAAGTGATGCCCGGTGACCTAGTGAGAGTCGTTCCCTGTGGAACACTTGAGTTGAAACTCAATTCACCTCTAGAGATGAAAATGAGAAGAGAGCTGACAGGCCCTTTTCTAGAGGAGTTCTACAACTTAGAAATTATTGGTGATAGTAAATCATTTTTAAATAGTGAAATTGAAATGTCTAAGCAGTGTTACAAAGACTTTCAAAAAGAATTAAAAGAGATTGAGAGAAAATACTGTCAACTCTCTTTTAGGGATAAGTCTCTCTTGCCAGCAGATCAGCTTTTAAGCATCAGGTGGTTGCTCGCCTCGGGAAACTATACAACGTCTTGGGAAAAATTGGGTCAGCATCAATAGGACGTTGTAAGTCACTGTATATGGGCTTTAAGGGCACTTAAAAGTTGTCGATTTTTTAGACGGTCCGGGAATAATTGGAAAGTGTCTAGATGTAATGGATTCGCATAAGGTAAAATACCTATATCTAGACCAAGGAGCGACTAGCGTGAAGATCATCATCATTTTTCTCATATTTTCAAATCTATTTGTTCAAATTGCTAGTGCAAAAAACTATGTGCTACTTGCTGGTGGAGGATGTTTAAAAGTAGATGATGGCCCTTTTGAGTCCGAAGTCCAATCAGATCTAAAAAAATATCGTGAACTTGGTATTGAAACTCATGTACTTTTTGGCGGTGGACCAGATTGGGCAGATGGAGAATTCAGTAAGGGAAAATTTATCAGTTATCTCCAGGGCCTTGAACTGAATGAAGGAGATCAGCTAATAATTCAAATAAATACTCATGGTGGTAAGGAAGATGAAAAAAATGAACATACCCTGTGTATAACCAGCAAGGAAGAGATAAGTGTTAGCGAACTTAAAGTGGAAGTAGATAGGGTTAAAGATAAGGTTCCCAATGTAAATATTGCTATTTTTGATAATTCTTGCTTTGGAGGTAATATTCACAAATATTTCCCTCCAGAGAATTATTGCACAATTTCCTCTGCTCCGAGTTTTTTACCGGCGAGTTTTGACAATCCATTTAACATCAATTTCAGGGAAAATTTAGAGACAGGACGCTCACTAGAGAAAAGTTATTTGAAAACTTTAAAAAGCAAGAAAGTAGACTGGAGTAAATTATATCGCGGTGATTATCCTATGATGGGAGGAATTAATAGTGACAGGGTAAATCCATTTTTTATGATGACCTCTCTTGAAGGGTTATTCTATGAAAATGATTTTGAAGAAGTTGTCAATGATGCAGAATATTTTTGGTTAAGTGTTCATTACACAAGTGACGAATTTCAAAGTGTAGTTGAAAAGGCATTGGGTGAAAGTGGTATTTTTACGAGAGACCACTTTAAATTGATTTCTTTAACAACTAAAATGCAAAAACTAAAACACCACTTAGGGCAATTCAAGGAAATGAGTGAAAAAATGAGTTTACTTGTCCAGAGAGTTTAAAGGATGAGTGCTTTCGTATAACGCAAAATGCTGATTATAAAATCGATTATTATACACATTTTTATACCTTAGTGGTCAATGACTATACTGAGCTTAGTGGCTTCTACGATGATAATTTAGAGCTACACAGGAAAATATTTGCACAAAGTTCTGGCAAAAAGCTAGATAAGCTCAACGACTTACTTAAAAACAAGATTGAAACTACCGCGGAAAAGATTGAAGAAATCCTTGGGGAAATTGGTGAGAACATTTTCAGAAAATATAGAAAAATGATACGGAAAATGAATCTAAAAAAGAAAAACAAAAATATCTGTAATCAGTTTGTCATTTAGAATGCGCAGGGTAGAGTTTGTTGATTTTTTTCAAATCAGTTGTGGATAGTTTTTTCTGAGTAGCCGGCCAAATATCTCCGTTGATTTTTGTCATTGAATACTGATCTGGGTATTTGGAAAAGTGTTCTGATGAATAGAGCATGATGGAATCAAAATCAAAGGGGTGTTCAAGCGCATCAATAAAATCATTTTTAATTTTTTGAAATTGAAGCCAATTGGACTGTTCTATATTTTCCCAATATATAATAATGGAATCATCCCGGTCTTCTCTATTTTGTTCGTGTAAAAGTCCAACAGCGTGAAGTATTTCGTGAGTGATGTGAGAGCTCTGGCAATTAGGTGACAGCGAGATATCTTGCGCTCCTCCTATCATTCCTAGTTTTGAGTAACAATTCATTTTCCCTTTTTTAAAATGTATATAGTTTTTTTCGTCGTCTCTTATGGGGAAAGTTAGAGAGCTCGCCTCTTCCAGTTCTTTGACTGCAGTGGCAATAGCTTTTGCATTTGCAAGGCCTCTATCAATCTTTATAGGGACAACTCCGCCAGGCCACAGGGTAGGTCTAGGCAAAGTAAGAATTTGTTTACCCGATTGCAGCGCTTCTAAATCTGCTTTGTTTGCCACAATAATATCACCGTGGGCAATTAGGTAGGGGCCATCAATAAATACAGAATTTATGATCAGCTCACCTTTTTTATTTTGGATCGCTGTGTGTTCATCCCTGGTTTTTTGGACAGGGAGGGTTTGATCAAGCTGGTTAGGAGCGTTCCTTGTTGGGAGACTTTTAGTGGGCAGGATCTTTTTTAATACCTTCTTGGTAGGGACCTTCACGGCCACAACTGGGGGTGGCAGCACAATTAGGGGCAAGGTCTTTGGTTTTAAAACTGGAGTTTTATCTACCAAGATTTGGGGGTCTTTTTGGAAGTAAAAATACGTGGCCAGGGCCACGAGGGCCAAGGGAATCAATAATTTCATGTGGGTATTAAAACATGGAAGAGGCCTATTTCAAATTGGAACCAACTAGTAACGCCTCGTGTTGGTCTCTGTCGCCTTTGACCTATCGCACAGATAATTGCTCTAAATATAGCTATAATGAGTCAATCATAGTAA
Organism: Bacteriovoracaceae bacterium; assembly: GCA_018649885.1. Classification (GTDB taxonomy): domain Bacteria; phylum Bdellovibrionota; class Bacteriovoracia; order Bacteriovoracales; family Bacteriovoracaceae; genus JABIHA01. The sequence goes on along the minus strand of JABIHA010000144.1, from coordinate 11,804 downwards.
ATAAATCTCCATGCAATCCATGCGAGATATCTTAAGATCACTCACTTTAATACTCCTGTTATTAACGGGGACAAAACTTGCCAGCGCTGAAAAAATTCACGTGGCCTGTGCTTCTAATTTTTCTAAGACGGCCAAGTTGCTTGCCGCAAGTTTTGAGAAGAAGTTCCCACATAAGGTGGTGCTAAGTTTTGGATCATCTGGAAAGCTCTATTCTCAGATTACAAATGGGGCTCCGTTTGATGTTTTTTTATCAGCTGACATTAGAAGGGTAAAGCTACTTGAGGAAAATGGATATGCCGTAAAGGGAAGCCGTTTTACTTATGCTTATGGTCAGCTGGCACTTTGGAGGCCAGGGGGTCTGGGAAAAGGGACTACTGCTGATTTGATTAAGAAAAAAGTATCTCATTTTTCAATTGCAAATCCAAAGCTTGCTCCTTACGGAAGAGCTTCTGTTGAGGTGCTAAAAAAAATGGGTGAATGGGAAAGGCTTAGTGGAAGTGTTGTCATGGCGGAAAATATCTCTCAGGCCTATGCTTTTATAAGCTCAGGCAATGCTCAAATGGGCTTAGTTGGCCTATCATTTCTTAAAGGCAATCAGAGTGTAAACTCAAGCCACTTTTCTACCATCCCCACTGAGTGGTATTCACCAATCGAACAGCAAGCTGCCCCTGTAAGTGAAAAAAAAGCAGGTATAGACTTTTTAAATTATTTGAAAGGCCCTGAGTCAAGGCGTGTAATCCAAAATGCAGGCTATCAAATTCCCAGTGTTCAGGTAGATAAGCTATGAGCCAGGCCGATTTCAATTCACTTTTTCTAACCTTGAAACTGGCATTGGTGACGACCGCCTTACTGCTTGTTATTTCACTGCCACTTGCTTACTGGATTTCGAGATCCGGGTCAAAATTAAAAATTCTTATTGAGGCCTTTGTTTCATTGCCACTAATACTACCTCCTACAGTCATTGGATTTTATCTACTTTTGGCCTTGGGACCTCGCGGGCCTATTGGAAGTGTTTCATTTTATCTTTGGGGAAAAACACTGGCCTTCTCATTTTGGGGGCTAGTCATTGGCTCAATTTGCTACTCATTGCCCTTTGTGGTTCAGCCTATAAAAAATGCTTTTGAATCAATTGACTCAGATCTTTTAGATCAGGCCTCTTGTCTTGGGGCATCTCCACTTGACCGCTTTTTTTCAGTGATACTTCCTCTATCCAGGCCGGGTATTTTGACAGGATCTGTTCTAGGCTTTGCCCACACAATTGGTGAATTTGGAGTAGTGCTGATGATCGGAGGAAATATTCCTGGAAAGACCCAAGTGGTTTCTATCTCTATCTATGAGCACGTGGAAAACCTTGAATATGCAAGCGCTCACTTACTCTCAGCAATTTTACTAGTTTTGTGTTTCGCTCTTTTGGTTCTTGTCTATGGACTTAATCGTAAATTTTCGGTGGTGCACCATGAGCATTGAATTTGATCTACATTTAGAAAAAGGGAATTTTTCCGCTCATTTAATTCACTCTATTCCACTTATTGGAGCCACGGCCATATTTGGTCCATCAGGTTGTGGAAAAACCACTTTCCTGAAAACCTTGGCAGGTCTTGAGAGTGGGGGAGTCGGATTTTTAAAAATCGGAGAGAGGGTTTTACAGGATTCGAGTTCTGGTATTTTTGTCCCCACACATAAAAGAGAGATGGGAAAAGTTTTTCAAAGGCCGGCCGTATTTCCACACTTAAGTGTTTTAGGAAATATAAAATATTCTTTTGATAGAAGTGCTACTAAAAAATTTAGCATTGATGAAGTTGCGAATCTGGTGGGGCTGGATCATTTGCTTGAGCGTAGCATTCACACTCTGTCTGGGGGAGAGAAGCAAAGGGTTGGGCTGGCCATGGCCATCATCAGCTCTCCTAAAATTCTTCTTCTCGATGAGCCTTTTACAGGGCTTGATGAGGAGAGTAAGGCAGAGCTCTTCGTTTATTTAGAAAAATTAAAAAAAGTATGCAGTATTCCTATTATTCTTGTGACTCATTCACTCCAGGAAGTCGCTAAGCTTTGTGATCACCTTGTATTAATGGAAAATGGATCTATTACAGCATCTGGTGAGCTAGGGCCGATGATTGCAGACTTAGATTATCCACAGCTAAACTCAAGTGGATTCTTGTCAATAATCAACACTACGCTCGAGTCATTTGATGAAGAGTTTCAGCTTTCTAATTTAAAGTTTTCTGGAGGTAGTATCTGGGTTCCCAAAAAAGAGGGAACAGTGGGAGACCAACTCAAAGTTTTGATTCGGGCAGGTGATGTAAGTTTAACAACTACTAAGGCCTCCAACTCGAGCATTTTAAATATTTTTGAAGCAGAGATAAAGAAAATAAATTCAGTATCCCCAGCGCAAGATATTGTAGAGATAGAAGTTGGTGGTATTTCTATGCTTGCTAGTATTACAAAAAAATCATCATTTCACCTTTCTTTGGAGGTAGGCAAAAAAGTTTTTGCCCAAGTCAAAAGTGTGGGAGTTCTTTGATTTTTTAAATCAGTGAAGGAGGTTTAAAACTACTTGAGGCCTTCGCTGTTGAGAAAACTTGCAAGTTTTCTGTCTTCAACGGAAATGTGATTAAGTAGCCAGCTTTTGAGGAAAAGGTAAATGTCTTCAAGTTCTGCTTGGCTTACATGATGATAGTTCTTATTGTACTCGCCAATCTTTTCAACAAATCTATTGTGTATTTTGAAGTGCTCTCTGTAGTTTTCCCACTTGTAGACCTTCATCAATTCTTCTTCAGTAACAAAGTGGGTACTAGTGTAATCGATCAACTCTATGATGACTGAATAGACTTCATCAGCATCGGGTTTTGTTCCCGAAATACTGTCGCTTAGGTTATTTAAAATACCAACAAAGCGCTTGTGCTGCTCATCGATGATTTTGACACCCACATTGAACTCATCACACCACTGTATTCTTTCCAATTGCATCCCCTGTTTGCTCTGCTGTGAGTGTATCATCTTCCGCCTTTGAAAAGTTTGACCTAGATCAGTTAATACATCAAAAACCTCAGTAGATCGACCGTGGTCAATTAATTTTCTTTAATCTTCGTAGTACCATGGATCACTTTGCCACATCTCACTGGCCTTTCTTGCAGCAAACTCAAAGACCACCCAAGCACCGCACTGGTCGCAATTGACGTCATTTCCATAGCAGCAAAATGGGGTCACAAATTCCCCCTTGTCGAGATATAGTGGGAGCACCGCTTTTTTAGCGGGGCAATGGTCTGTAATTTTTTTTGGATTGTTTTCAGAGAGCATCATTTCAAGTGAAGTCGTTCTATTTTTGATAAAGCCATTTGAATTTGCCTTTAGATCTAAAATAATTTTCACTGCACCGTCACGGTCTTTTAAATCAAGCCAGCAATTTCCCGAATCATCATTTTTTGGGGGAACGTAGAATGAAAAGGTCATGTGGTCAAATTTTGTATTTTTCAGAGAGTCTACAAGCTCAGCAAGTAGGTGCTGATTTTTTTTTGTGACAACACATTGGCATTGTATTTTATGAGGAAAATTTTCGGGAATATTTGAAAGCGTTTTTAATACCCTTTGAAATACACCGCGACCTCTTATTTCATCGTTTACATGCTCTGGACCGTCAAGCGAAATGACGTAGAGTAGACTTTTTGTATATTGAGAATAATCAACTAGAGGAAGTGTTCCATTTGTTGTGATGGTATTGTGTTCAAAGTAGGGGAGCCCTTTTTTGAGCAACTCTTTTTTGATCAAAGGCTCTCCACCCATCCAAAGCATTGTGTGAATACCGTGCTTTTTTTGTAATCCTATCAGTTGATCAATTAGGTTTTTATCGTCTTCCTGGTTTTGTACCAAATTAGCGTTTCCATCCCTAAAGACAAAGCAGTGTTCGCACTTTAAGTTACAGGAATTGGTAATATTAACCATAGCTGCAGGGTAGTGAATATTTTGATTCTTTTCGCTGGCAAGTGGATCCATGTACAAATTCTACCTTTAAAAATAACAGCTGAATAGAATTAACATATACAATAGAGCATAGAGTTGTTGTTTTTAAGTGTTAAACTGTTCTTATTTAAGGAGCGACCATGAAGGCCTTTACTATTTTTTTGATTTTTCTCTCTTTCAGTGCTGAGGCATTGACCATTAAAATTGCGACACTAGCGCCTAAAAATTCGGGTTTTGGAAAGCCGCTTGTGGATCTTACTAAGAGAATCAAAAAGGCAACCAAGGGCAGGATTAAGTTGAAAATATTTTATGGTGGCATTCAGGGGGAAGAAGAAGATGTCATGAGAAAAATTCGTATTGGCAATCTTCAAGGCGGTTCTTTTTCAACAAGAACTCTTGGTGATATTCACCCAGATATTCGAGCACTAGAGATTCCTTACTTAGTGAATGATAAAGAGGCCTTTGAAAAAACGGTGGCCTATGTAGAAAAAAATTATCAGATAGCACTTCCCAAGAAAGATTTAATTCCCCTTGGCTTTTTTCGGGTGGGCCCAGTTTATCTTTTTACCACTAAAAGTTTTGATACTAAGAGCGAGATTGAAAAACTTAAGTTTTGGACTTGGGGTCAGGATCGGCTGACTCAGGCGTGGATGCAAATTCTGGAATTAAATAGTGTTCCATTAACACTTGCAGATGTGGCCATTTCAGTAAGCACCGGAATCGTTGATGCTGCCTATAATACACCTCTTGGTATTGTTGCCTTGCAGTGGCTTCATTTGTTTAAATATATGTCAAAAAAACCTGTTAGTTATACTTTTTCTGCATTTGTTTTATCAAAAAAAGCTTGGGGTAAGATATCGGCGACAGATAAAACCATTTTGAGAAATGAGTTTAAAGCGCTTCAAGAAGTTGCTGATAAACAAGTCGATGGTGCTAATGATGAGGCATTTAAGATACTTTCAGCTGGAAAGATTGTGATGGAGGACTTCGATCAAAAGGAATACAACAGAACATTGAAACTTAGGACTAAATTGGTGGAAAAACTCAGAGGGAATTATTTTTCTAAAGAGACTTCGGCGTTTTTACTTAAAGTTCTCAGCACAAAATAGTATAATCATCCCATGGGAACTAACCGCGATATTAGAAGTACACTTTTGGTTGAAGAGATAATGACAACTCCTGTGATTACCCTTAAGGGGTTGAATACCATCACAGAGGCAATGGAAAAGCTTATTGACCACGGAATCAGTGGCGCTCCCATTGTTGATGATATGGGTCGGGTTTTGGCGATTATTAGTGAGTTTGATTTAATGAAATTTGCTGTCACCTCTGACCCTCATAGTGCTCTCCAAAATTTCATAAAAAAGTTAAAACAAGGGGACGAAATCATCCAAATCAGACCCTATGCTACATTTGTTGATATTTTTAAAATTTTCTTAGCAAACGGTTTGCGCAGGGTGCCTGTGATTGATAAAGGCGGATATCTTAAAGGAATTGTGGCCAGAAGAGATGTACTCAAAGTCTTTGTCCAAGGTATAGACAACCCACTGCTATAAGATTAATTCTATGTTAAGATTGTGCCATGAATGAAACAACCCTACTCGTTGGAAGAAGTAAGTCTGATATTACTTTTTCTACTAAATCTGTCGCCATGTTTGGATGGGCAGATACCAGAAATACCATTAAGGGAGTTGAAACTCCACTCTACTGTCGAGCGGTTGTGCTGAAAGAAGCTGATAGCTCAAAAAAAATAGTCATGGTTAATATTGAATACTGCATGATTTCACAAGCGTTGTACTTGGGAATTATCAGGAAGTTGAAGGCTGATCATCCAGAACTAGAAGTTACTGAGCAAAACCTACAGGTATCTGCTAATCACACCCATAGTGCTCCCAGTGGGTACTGCCATTACCCCATCTATAATTTGCCTACACCCGGATACTGCAAAGAGATCTACAATTTTTTAGTAGATGCTATAGTCAAAGCAGTAGTGAGTGCACATCAAAGCTTTGTTCCTGGGGTAGTCAAATATCACTATGGGGCCTTCGCTGAAGATATCCCAGTTGCTTTCAATCGATCCATTATTCCTTATGTGGCCAACCCTGATGCCGAACGGATTCCCTATGGTCATAGGCATAAGGCGATAGATCGGAATATGTATCTTCTCAGGGTGGAGGGTGAAGATGGAAAACCTCTTGCCAGTCTCAATTGGTTTGGCGTTCATTGCACAAGTGTTAAAAATACAAATAATTTAATTAGTAGTGATAACAAAGGGTGGGCGGCCAAGCTTCACGAGGAAAGCATCAACCAAAATGGGGATAACCCCGATTTTATTTCTCTATTTATGCAATCAACCGGTGCTGATGTTTCCCCCAATTATAAACTATACTTTGGCCTTCGAGGTTACCGAGGCGCCTTTAGAGATATGTTTGAAAGTAAAAATTTCAATGGAAAATTACAAGCTGACCAGGCGATCAAATTATTTGATGAGGCCTCTCAGAAGACTCCCTTAAAAGCACAAATAGGGTATCTTACAAAATATAATGATCTGACAAATATTGAGGCCATGCCTGAATTCAGTTTTGGCAAAGCAGGGGCGAAAACGGGAGATCCTGCCCTGGGAATATTTTTAATGAAGGGTGCCAATGGAGAGGGAAGTGGTATTCCTGGGTTTATTATTTTTTTGATCAAGATGCTTAGCAGACTTTTAACTAAGAACCTTTCAAAAGTGCACGGTGAAAAAGATATATTTATTGATTGCAAGAGAAGAACTGTTTTTGGCATCAAACGTTTGTACTTACTTCCGGTTCCAAACTTTGTTGAAATGTATGTTAGATCAGTTAAGTTTTTTACCAAGATTGCTAGTAAAGTTGATTTTCCTTTCTATCATACTCACAATCCAATCCAAATCTTTTCGATTGGTAATTTCGCCATTTTGGGACTTCCGGGAGAGCCTACAACAACTCAGGGGAGAAGGCTTAGAAAATCTACACTTCCTCAACTGGCAAAGTTGGGAATAAAAAATCTTGTAATTGCCGGATATTGTAATTCCTATCATGGTTACATTACGACTTACGAAGAGTACCAAAAGCAAAACTATGAAGGTGGACACACCGTTTATGGGATGTGGACGGGAGCGGCCTATCAAACGCTGGCCATCGAGTTGAGTAAACAATTTGTAGATGAGAAAACAGAAAAAGTGGAACTTCCTACAACTGTTGTACCTAGCTCACTAGAACGATTTATGTGGAGTGATTTCTACCCAAATCTTTAGGTTTTAAAATCTTCTTTGAAACAATTTCAAGTTAAAAATACTAAAAGCAATCCCCCCTGCCAAAAATCTGTGCCTGCCCTCAAAAACTCTTGGTAGAAGAAAGATGTATCTAAAATACTAATAACTAGGATTTCTTTAAATTAGATTTACTTACTTCTCATTTTTACATTTAAATATCCGATAATTATGGAGAGAAAGGATTGGGAATATTATGTATAAATTATTATTATTTACAATATTTGTTACATTCTTTTTACACAATGACGGGATCGCAGCAAACCCCTTTGAAAACTGGGTTGAGGTTCTTGAACAAAACTATCAATTTGGATCTCCAAAAGCATTGAAACCTAGAAGGTTTGTGAAGTTCATGAATGCTCCGGTAAAATATCCAATAGCTGATGTCACACAATTTCAAATGGATACTTCTCACTGGAAAGAATCATTTGATGCTAAAGAGTTTTCAGACTTATTTCTTGTGATGTTTGGTCAAAAGAAATGGAATTTAAAAAGAAAATATAAAAAATCTCATATATATGTACTTGAGGTAGATAAGCTTAACCGGCTCTTTGTTTTTTGGGTTACACCTATTTCAAAAAATAGAGCAAATATATCTTTTTCTTCCATGAGAAGAGGCGGGTATATTAGGTATAATTTCGTAGAATCAATTGCTCTACAGTACTCTCTCAGTGTCGATCCCAATCTTAAAAAAACTGTTAATAATGATTTAAGAACTATTATTAACCTTTTTAATCCTTTTGCTCAGGCACATGCCCAAGGTGGACTTCCAATTCCTGGAGGTGGCGGAGTTCCAGGTGGTGGCGGTGGTGTAGGAAGCCTTGGGGCTACTGCAGCTTCTATGGCGGTTTCTGCAAATGTTCTTGCTACTGCAGCGGCTGATGGGGCTGGAGCAGCTGCAGATGCAAGGGCAGTAACGAGTGGGGTTAGAGAAACCTACGAAGACCACGAAGAAGGGATCGATCAGGCCCTAACAGATGCCGAAGATACAATGACCAATGTGAAGGAGTTGTCGGACAACGTTTCTGATGCATGGGATGATGCTGAAGCGTGGGTTACTGGAGCGGGGGAAACGCTCAACGATACAATCTCTGCAATCACATCTGATCCCATAAAGTACGGGGCTTATGCTGCTGGAGCAATTGTTGGTGTGTCTGCCCTTCAAGGATTTGGGCAAGCACTAGGGGATGCGGCAGCTAGTATGTTATTTTATGGAATTCCAAAATTGATAATTTCAGGTATTGGTGAGCTCTACAATGTGGTTTCTGGTAAGTATCGTAGAATGAAGGCCCGAGATTATGAAGATATGCTCGACAAATTTGCTGAAATGAGAAGCGAGCTGATACTCGCTGAAGAAGAAATGGAAAATTTTATCAATGACTTTTTAAAAGTTAACCTTGATAGAATGGTGGACCTTGTCGCATTAAACCAGAGGATGAAAAATTTAAAATTCATGTTCCCTAGATGCCATGATTTGGTCGAGCCTCAGATTATGGCCATTGAAGAGCTTCTTCCTAAGCTTGAGGATGCCTACTTTAAGGCATGCCATAAGGCCGAGGCCAGAATTGCAGAGTTGATGAGTCTTGAAGTAAAAATGGTTGAGATTGCAAAAAAAATCGATGATGACTACTTTTTCTATACATCTCAGGTTCATCGTGAAAAAAGGAGTGCTGACTCCGATGCCAGAGACGATGGAGACCGTGAATATCAAGATTACGAATCAAAAAGAGCAATGGTAAAAATTGTCAAAAGAATTAGAGAAGATTGCGTAGCAAAACTTGATGACATTGATCCACGCCTTGGGACAATTTATGAAGGATGTTTTAAAAAGAGATATGTTAAAGATAATCTCAAAAAACTTCAGGCCAATCATGATCCTTGTTTAAATGAAGTAAGACAATTTACAGGGATTCCACCTGTCGAAAATGGGATGTCTACAGATAAGCCACCTGTTGATAAAGTCGAAAGCATTGATACATTGAGAAAGTATAGGGGGAGTAGAATTTTTACTAACTTCAAAAGACAAGGAAGAAAGGCCTTAGAGCGGCACTCTGAATCCTATCTTGGAAGAAAGCAAATCTCCTTTTCTAGTAGTGATCGAATTTCGGTAAAAGAGTCAGTTTCTTATTGTGGAAGGCAAATTGAAGCTGAAGTTGAATCTATGCAACACTCTCTTGAGGCAAACACTGAGGAATCCCTATTAGCAGAAAGTGAAGCAGTGGAAGAAACTAAAAGAAAGCTTGCTAGAAGCCAAAGAGATTTTGGAAATAAAATGAGAAAATGTTTTGGGGATAAAGAAAAGTGTGATCCGAGAAGCGGTGAGGAGAAGCTTTTTAATTATAACTACTATGAAAATATCTTATTCGGATATACTGAAGAAAGAGATGACGCCCATGACTGGTATGATGATGATATAAACGGACTTTGTTCACCTGAATATTGGGATAGTCGCAAGAGAAGTATAATTGAGGGAGAGAATGTAAAGGCATTGTCTGGGTCTCATAATCCTACATCGGCGGAAACTGGAAGCATGAAAAGTGAGGGAGCCGAACTTCTTGAAGGTGGAGCAAGGCAAAGGCAATACGAAGGACCTGGAAATTAATTAGATTTTTTCTATTTTAATTTCCTAACTTTAGTGAATCGCCGGGATGCTCAAAATTCACTGATAATTTTTTTGTAAATTTCTTGGGCCTGAACTAGATCAAACTCTTCCCCTTCACATTTCTTGACTCCAAACTCACTCAAAGTGAAGTGCAGCTTGGGAGTAACCTCGATTGTTTGGAGAGTTTTTTTTACACAATGAAGAGGGCATCCATCTAAGGCGACAATGTCTGAGTTTGATTTGGCCAAATCCACTAAGGGCCTTACTTTTCCACCTATGCCGGCAATACAAGACATTTGAGCACACTGTTCTTTATGAAGTTTTAGGGCGATGTAGTTGGCCATCTGTGCTGATGAAGAGCAACCTGAGCAAGAGTAGACCAGCGGAAGTTTTTGAGAGCTCTTTTTCATAGTGTTCCTAGGTGAATTATATCTATCACTTCATCGGAAGCTAAAGAAAATTTATAAATATGATGATGCGCAGGTTTTTGAAAAAGGAATGTACTGATTAAAGTTGCCATATAGTACTTTGAAAATCTAATAAAATCATTTGGAATTTAAGAAATAGGTTATGAAATTAAGTTGGCACGCCCCCACAGGTGTTGTGATCTTTAGTAAGTTAGATATAGGGGCTTATATCAAGGCGGAGATGTTTAAAAGGCTGGAGTCATTTATTGATAAGGCGATCTTGCTTGAATTATTTACGGTGGTAGTAATCTCTTTTATGGAAAGGTGGTTTTATTGGTTTTGGGGCTTTAGATTTTTTGATTTTTTTGTAAGTTTCATGAAAGAGGTTTATTGTTTTTGATCACTCGAGATGTCTTTCGATATTGCGATATAGGCTTTTAATTAGAGACAAAATTTAATCTTTTTATTTAATGATTGTGACTGAAATGATAGATTAACTTCAATTAGGAGGTAGTTTTGTCACTACAAAATTTATCAGATGAAAGGTTAATTGCAGACACTAAAATGTGGAATGAAAAAGAGGAGTATTGTACTCGTCAATTTTTGAGACATATTAATGAAGTTAATAGAAGAAGGCTTTTTTGTGATAGTCAGACTGGTTCTCTATTTAAATATATTCGTAAAAACTTTAATAAAAGTGATAGCGAAATTAGTCGAAGGGTTTTAGCAGCAAAAACTTTAAGGCATATCCCTAGTGCAGATAAAGCTCTAGCCAATAAGCAAGTGACTCTTACCAATCTAGCAGAAGTTTCAAACTTAGTCGGAAATATTAAAAGTAATAAAAAGAAAAATGAAATACTTAATAGCATTAAGGGGAAAACTCAAATCCAGACAAGAGATTTAGTTGACGAGTTGACTGGAAAGAAGCGTGTCACAAGATCTAAAACTCGCGCCCATTCAGATGGAAGCATTCGTATTCATCTCACCTTAGTGGGACAAACTGCAAAAGATTATCAGTTTATTAAAGAGCAGCTATCTAATAGTAGAGTCTATAGACCAGAAGATATAATCGGCCATGCCATTAATACTACCGCCGAGTCCATGAGAAAAAAGATTTTGAGTATTGGGTCTAGAAAATCTAAAGCTATCACAAACTCTAGGACCATCTCAGCAGCTATCAAAAAAGCTGTGATAACAAGATCAGGTAATAAATGTGAAAATTGTGCTTCAAAATATAATCTGCACTTTGATCACATCGTCCCCTATAGTATGGGGGGGGAATCGGCGATTGGGAACGTGCGCCAGTTATGCTCAAATTGCAATTCAAGAGCAGCAATAGTGGCCTTATCTCAGCATAAGATGGATATTTTTATAAATCAGAGCTAAAAAATAGCTAGGTAATTGCGAATTGTTTATCTGGTTGATTCTCAGCTATCGAGTTGCGCAAAAATATGGCTCGGTAATTGCGAATTGCGAATTGCTTATCTGGTTGATTCTCAGCTATCGAGTTGCGCAAAAATATGGCTCGGTAATTGCGAATTGCTTATCT
>JABIHA010000014.1 GCA_018649885.1 Bacteriovoracaceae bacterium | reverse complement strand
CTTGGTGTGAGTTTTTGGAAATACCTAGATGACCGAACTTCGACCCGCGGAGAACTTCCTTTTCTTGCCCAAACTATACGATCTCTTTAAAAACAGTATATTGGGCAGTTACGCAAAAGGTGAATAAAATTTAGACAGTTTTGTATTTATTTCAGTAACCTATAATTTTTATTCAAATAAATACTACATTGAGTTATATTGCGCTTGAACGAATAACAGATAAAGGCATAAGTAAAATGACCAAGACTCTTATCATTATGATTACTTTATACGCTAGCTCATTTCAAGCTTACGGAGCTCGCTTCGGTCGCTGTACTCAATCAGGTGTAGATAAAGCGCCAACTTCAGAATATAGAGCATGTGTTCAGAGAAATTTTGACCTTGCTTCTAGTTTGCTTTCGGGAGCAAATCTTACAAAATGCATTGGCAAATCCTCATCTGTAGATTTTAAAGAGTGCGTGAAAAATAATTTTAAAACAATTGAAGGAAAAATTAGGGACACTGGGGGATTCATTATGCTCTCTGATAATTGTCCAAATCCAAATAACAGATCAAGTGTAGTCGAGCAGCAATTTAAAAATTGCATTACCGCTGGATTTAATAAGCTGGGTAATACTCTATAAAAATAGCTTTTTGATCATACTATCCCATATAATTTGTTTATCTTTATGGTACTTAAGCTCCCCTGCTTGAGGCTGATAATTTCGATCTTCTTTCCAAAAATCTTTTAGACTATCAAATGAAATTAGCTCTACTCCGATCGCAGCTGCTAGGGCCGCTCCGTATGCAGTTGTCTCGATGACTTTGGGTCTAATGATTTTGCATTCAGAGATATCCGATTGCATTTGCATCAGAAGGTTGTTGACTACGGCGCCACCATCAACCCTAATTTCTTTAATTGGGTTTCCAAAGTCGGCTGCAAATGCCTTCATGACATCATTTATTGAAAGGCAAATTCCCTCTAGGCATGCCCTTGCAATATGTTTGTTTTGAGTATCTCTGGTAATGCCGGCGATGGCACCCTTGGCATCACTTTTCCAGTAAGGCGATCCAAGGCCTGTGAAAAATGGAAAAAACAATAGATTTTCTAATTCACTCGTATCCTTAACTTGGCCTGCAAGCTCTTCAATTTCTTCAGCCGAACTAATTATCTTTAGGTTGTCTCGAAGAAATTGAACGGCAGCTCCAGCAATATAGACACTTCCTTCAAGGGCATAAATAGTTTTTCCCTTATTTCGGTAGGCGACGGTTGTTAGTAAACCATTGTCTGAGTAGTCGATGCCTTCTCCAGTATTGAGAAGTAAAAAGGAGCCTGTTCCGTAGGTACATTTCATGTCGCCTTTATTAAAACCTGCTTGCCCAAATAGTGCTGCTTGTTGGTCACCAAGTATTCCTGTTATGGGGATACCGTCGGGGAGGAAGCTTAGTGAGCTAGTGGTTCCAAAACTGCCAAAAGAATCTTTTATTTCTGCTAGGCAATCTTTATTTACACCTAGAAGTTCAGTGAGCTCACTGTCCCAATCAGTTGTATTTAAATCCATTAAAAGAGTTCTGGAGGCGTTACTTGGCTCGGTTGCAAAGGAATTTCCAGAGGTGAGTCGGTAGAGAATGTAGGTGTCGATTGTTCCGAGCTTAAGCTCTCCAGATTCGTTTGCCTTTTTGACTTGCTCACTATTTTCTAAAAGCCAGTGCATCTTAGTGCCAGAGAAGTAGGGATCGATGGGAAGGCCCGTTTTCTTTGTGACTTTCTCAGATAGTCCTTTTGATCTGAGTTCCTCACAATAACTTTGGGTTCTTCTGTCCTGCCAGACAATTGCATTGTGAAGAGGCTCTCCGTTTTTGTTAAAGGCGCAAGTTGTCTCTCTTTGATTTGTTATGCCAATACATGCGATATTTGCGCCGGTAAGGTTATTTCTTTTGAGAACTTCAGAGACTGTATATTCGACGGTTTTCCAAATTTCGTCCAGGTTGTGTTCTACCCAGCCGGGTTTTGGAAAGATTTGGGTATATTCTTGATTGATTTTATCGGTTAATTCTAGTGTTTTTGCATTTATCAAAACAGATGTAGTTCCGGTCGTGCCATTATCAATGGCCAAAATATAATCACTCACGGAGTGCTCCTAGATGAGGTTTTGATGGAAGAAATATTTTATGACAGGTTATCTTACTTGAACAGTATTGGGGGCGACGACTAGGCCGACTATAGCCTCCCACCGCGCAGCGAGAAAGTTGTTGGAGCTTTTCACCAAAATAAACGATAGGGAGATGATGGCGATCAGCAGAAACATGAACTCGATAAAAACTTGACCACCCTGGTCATTTAAAATTTTTTTAAGTTTCACCTTTTTTCCCATTGTTACAAAATCCAGCAAATATTATCAGGTATTCTAAGAAGCTTCTTTGTACTATTATTTTCTTAGCTTATGAACAGGTCTGCAACATGAAGAAAACCTTTCCTATTCTCTTTACCATTTTTGTCTTTAGCAGCTTTTTAGTGGCTCAGGTCATCTTTGATACTTTCGATATTGGAGCGAAGCCTTCAACCCGGGAGGGAATTGAAAGGCAGCACTTTGAAGGTGTCTATCAAAAGTTGAAAATCAAAACAATCACAGGGAAAAAAATAGAGCTTTCAAAAGTAAAAGCGCCAATTGTAATTGTTAATTTTTGGGCCTCATGGTGTTTGCCTTGTATTAAAGAATTTAAATCCCTTAATGGCTTAATCGATAAGCTGGGTAAAAAGAAATTACTAGTTGTGGGAATTAATAGTGATGCAGAGAATCCGAAGCAGACAATTTTAAAAACTCAAAAAAAGCACAAGCTACTTTTTGATTCCATAGTCGATTCTGAGGGGACTGTTGCTGAAAAGTTTATGGTGAGTTCACTCCCTTATTCCATAATCTATGCCAATGGAAAATTTTTAGCAAAAAGTGCAGGCGAGTTTAATTTTCTTGAGAAAGGCTTCCTAAAAAAACTTCAAGATATCAAATAATATATACTGATCCCAGTATATTCAAATACCTTGTGTAAAGTGATTGACGCCCCAGTCGTATGTGATTTGGTTTAACTCATCAACCTTGAAAATTGAAAAACGTGAATTGAGTCCTTTTTTCAATGCGCCCTGATTAAAAAGTCCCATGGCGTGGGATGCATTATGGGTAATGGACGCCCATAATTCACAGAGATTCATTTGATAGGTTGGCGCTACCATCGCTGCGATTTGCAAGACATTATCGTAGTGGCATGAACCTGGGTTGAAATCACTTGCAATGGCAACCTTGCATCCTTTATCTAGGAAGGCCCGTGCATTTGCCTGGCTCTTTCCAAGAAAAAAGCTAGTTCCTGGTAATAGGGTAGCCACAGTTCTACTTTTCGAGAGTGCTTGTATGCCATCAATTCCTGTACACATTAGGTGATCAGTACTGAGAGCGTTGTGGTGGCTTGCGAGAAGTGCTCCCCCATTATCATTAAATTCATCAGCATGGCTTTTAATGTCTATTTTTAATTCTTGTGCCTTCTTAAAAAGGGCAGTGGTATCCTCGCGGGTGAAGTATCCTTTCTCGTGGAATATATCCACAGCATCTATAATTTCTAGTGGTGCCAGTTCCTCAAGAAGGGGGATCACGATTTCATTCAAATAAGTTGATGAATTTTTAAATTGTTTAGGAACTGCATGGGCAGCTAGGTAGGTATTTTTTATTTGATATTTGGGAGCAAACTCTTTTTTCAATTTATCAATAAGCAGAGTTAACCTTTTCTCGTTTTCATAGTCCAGCCCGTAGCCACTTTTAATCTCAAAGCTGCCAACTCCATATGAGGCCATCTTTTCGATTCTTTTTCTACAGATAGAGAGTAGTTCCTTTTCATCACATGAATTAGATTTGGTAACAGTGTGTAGTATTCCACCGCCGGCCTCAGCTATTTGCTGATAGTCTGCACCGTTTAATCTCATAGCATATTCGCTAGCTCGATTTCCTCCAAAGGGAATGTGAGTATGGCAATCTACGATCTCGGGGATTAGAACATGTCCAGCAAGGGACTTGGTAGGTAGATCTTTGTATTCAGGGGGGAGCTTAGGGCTTGTACCAACCCATAATATTTTTTCATCAAAAACTATTGCACCATCTTTTATGATGCCTAGATCTTCGGGGAGTAAATTCCGTCCATCTTTTTTGTGAACACTGCTAAGAGTTACGAGTTCTGAAATATTTTTATATACCTGTGCCATGGTACTTTCTCCATTAAAGAGAGGGAAACCCAATATTTGTTTTTTGGGCACACTCGAGTGCGATTTCATAGCCAGCATCTGCGTGCCGAATTATACCCATGCCGGGATCAGAATTTAAAACTCTCGAAATTCTATGATCCATATCTTCAGAGCCATCAGCAAGTATAACCATTCCCGCATGTTGAGAATAACCCATTCCGACTCCACCGCCGTGATGAAAGCTAATCCAACTAGCGCCATTCATTGTGTTGATCATTGCATTTAATAAGGCCCAGTCAGAAACAGCATCTGTTCCATCTCGCATCCCTTCAGTTTCCCTATTGGGTGAAGCAACCGAGCCGCAATCCAAGTGGTCACGTCCTATGACAATGGGTGCTTTTACTTTTTTATCACGAACAAGCTTATTGAAAAGCAGACCTGCCTTTTCTCTCTCTCCGTACTTGAGCCAACAGATTCTCGAAGGCAGTCCCTGGAATTGAACCATTTTTTGTGCTTTATCAATCCAGTTGTGTAATTTTTTATTTTCTGGAAAAAGCTCTAGGAGAGCACGGTCTGTTGTATATATATCTTCGGGGTCACCTGACAGGGCGACCCATCTAAATGGACCAGATCCTTCACAGAAAAGAGGTCTAATATAGGCAGGAACAAAACCAGGAAAGTCGTAAGCATTTTTTAATCCTGCTATTTTTGCACCTTCTCTTAAATTATTTCCATAATCAAAGACGTGGGAGCCTCGCTTTTGAAAGTCGAGCATTGCTTGCACATGGTCTTTCATTGTACTTAAGCTTTTTTCTTTGTACTCAGCTGAATTCCTATTTCGGAGTTTAAAGGCTTCATCGAGGTCATATCCTCTGGGGACATATCCATTAATCGGATCATGGGCAGAGGTTTGGTCAGTGACAAGTTCAGGACAGATTTCGCTTTTGAGAACATATTCAAAAAAATCTGCAGCATTTCCAACTACGCCGATGGAAACAGCTTCACTTCTATCACGGGCCTTGAGTGCCAACTCTATTGCCTCATCAAAAGTATTTGCTAATATATCAAGATATTTACTATCGAGTCTTTTTTGGATTCTAGTGACATCAACATCTGCTCCTAGAAATACCCCTCCTGCCATTTTTACAGCAAGTGGTTGAGCTCC
Source organism: Bacteriovoracaceae bacterium (assembly GCA_018649885.1). GTDB lineage: Bacteria > Bdellovibrionota > Bacteriovoracia > Bacteriovoracales > Bacteriovoracaceae > JABIHA01. The sequence goes on along the minus strand of JABIHA010000014.1, from coordinate 19,294 downwards.
GCCCATGCCACCGAGACCTGCCGATAAAACCAATTTACCAGAAAGATTTGATCCCTCTCCCCAGTGTTTTTCAGCAGCGGCCATAAAAGTTTCATATGTTCCCTGTAGTATTCCTTGGCTCCCAATATAGATCCACGAGCCTGCAGTCATTTGGCCGTACATCATTAGACCTTTCTCTTTTAAATGATTGAAGTGCTCCCAGTTGGCCCAGTTTGGAACAAGATTGGAATTTGCAATCAATACTCTTGGCCCATGAGGGTGTGAAGGAATGACAGCGACTGGTTTTCCAGATTGCACTAGAAGTGTTTGATCGTTTTCAAGGTTTTTTAGTGAGTCAATAATATTAAAAAGGGCGTCGTGGTTTCTTGCAGCTTGTCCGTTCCCGCCGTAAACAATAAGGCTGTCTCGATCTTCAGCAACCTCTGGGTGCAAATTATTTAAAAGACATCTAAGGGCTGCCTCTTGGTGCCAACCCTTACAATTAAGAGTTGATCCAGTAGGTGGAAGAGGGATTTCGCGTTTCATGGATTATCCTTTTATCTCAGCGGTCCAATTTCTTGTTCAACGACTTTGAGTATTTCGTTACTTTCAATAAGTTTTTTAATTGATTCAATATCTTTAGAAAGGACTCGGTCCTTTACTATTGGGGTCACGTGCATTCTGACTAAATCATAGACGGGAACAAGTGGGCTAGCAGGTTTTAATGGCTTAAGAAATTCAAGAGCCTGTGTATTACATAGTATCTCAATACTAAGTCCGTATTTGAGATTATCTAATACTTCAATAAGTTTACGGCCAGATGTTACGCCCATTGAAACGTGGTCTTCCTTATCAGTTGAAGTTGGAATCGAATCTACTGAAGCAGGATGGCAGAGGTATTTATTTTCTGAGGCAAGAGCTGCTAGTGTAACCTGTGCAATCATGAGTCCTGAGTTAAGTCCGGAGTCTTCAATTAAAAAAGGAGGAAGTTCTGAAAAAATTGGATTCATCATTTTTTCAACTCTTCTTTCGCAAATATTACATAACTCTGCAAGGCCGATGGCGAGATAGTCCATACACATGGCAACTGCTTCACCATGGAAATTCCCACCAGATATGATTTCCCCTGTTTCAGGGAAAATAAGAGGATTATCAGTTACTGAATTAATCTCTACTTGAAATACATCAAGAGCGTGTTTAAGAGTTTGTCTGCAGGCTCCGTGAACCTGAGGAACACATCTTAGAGAGTATGGATCTTGGACTTTATTACAATCTTTATGTGATTCAGAAACTTCAGAATTTACAAGGAGTCTGTTGAGATTATCACAGCACTCTATTTGGCCAGGATGAGGTTTAAGAGCAGTAATACCTTGGTGATAGGCTTGTCTCGAACCTCTTACTGCTTCAAGGGTTAGGCAACTAGAAATATCTGCAATTTTTATGAGACTATTTGCCCGGTGAAGAGCGAGGCTACCAAGGGCAGCCATTACGGCCGTACCATTTATAAGTGCAAGGCCATCTTTAGGCCCAAGCACTGCTGGTTTTTTACCTATGGAATTTATTGCTAAGTTTGCACCAATTTCTTTCCCCTCAAAAATCACTTGTCCCTCACCAATAAGGTTGAGGGCAATATGAGAAAGTGGGGCTAGATCACCACTGGCACCAACAGATCCTTTTTCAGGGACAATAGGTGTAATACCATAGTTAATAAAATCTAGAAGGAGTTGGATGATTTCAGGGTTTACTCCCGAATGTCCTTGGGCAAGACAATTGGCCCTGAGTAGCATGATGGCCCTGGTGATGACCATGTGAAATGGTCTACCAACACCTGTACAGTGTGATCTAACAAGATTGACTTGGAGTTCAGCCAAGTCATCCTTATTTATAAATTTATCTGAAAGCGCTCCAAAACCAGTATTGATTCCGTAAACAGGCTTTCCTTCATCTACAACTTTGTGAACAAAGTCGCGGGCAATTTGTGTCGCCTTCAAGGCTTCAGGTGAAATCTCTACGATCACTTCTCCGGGTTTTGCATGGGAGATGTCATGGATTTCTTCAAGAGTTATATCTCGACCAGTAATATAGTATTTTTTTGCTCTAGAAAAATTTGTTTTCATTACTTTGTACTTACCTCAAGCTGTCAGCTAATTGTTGATACTCACTAGGCTGACCTTTAAATATATATGATCCCGCGACTAAATTATTGGCCCCAGCATCTCTTAGAGTCATGGCATTTTTATTGGTGACTCCTCCATCAATTTGGATTTGAAAATTTGCTTGTAGCTTTTCTCTTTTTTGGTTTAGAGATTTTGTCTTTTCTACAGTGCTTTCTATGAATTTTTGCCCACCAAAGCCTGGGTTAACAGACATTAGAAGAACTAGGTCAACACGGCTTAGTAAGTAATCAGGGATTGCTTCAATCGGTGTGGACGGATTAAGTGCAATTCCTACACTTGGATACAGGTCTTTTAAATAACTAATTAATCTGTCGTGGTGATTGGTCGCTTCCCAATGGAAGCTAAAATTATGTATCCCACAATCTTTAAAATTATCAGCAAAAAAAGTTGGGTCCGTCACCATGAAGTGTGCGTCTAGCTTTTTCTTAGTCACAGTTTGAAGTTTTTTAACGACTGGGTGGCCAAAGGTTAAGTTGGGCACAAAGTGTGCATCCATTACATCTATGTGAAACCAAAGGTCCTCTACATTATCAAAAGCCTTTAGCTCAGCTCCTAAATTTAAAAAATCACATGCAAGCAAACTTGGAGATACAATTTTATCCATTTTTAACAGCTCCTGGAGTAATGATTAGGCGGCCTTTATATCCATTAATAAGCTCACCATCTTCGCAAGCCTTCTTTCCCTCAAGTTGTACTTTTGAGAGTCTGAGAGAGCCTTGTTTACATCCAATAATTAGGTTCTTAGCACCTTGTTTAATTTCTGAAGGTTTTAATTTTTCTGAAGAGATTTTTGCCTCTAATACTTTTAACCTTTTTCCATCAAGAAAAAAGTAAGTTCCAGGCCATGGGTAGAGTGCACGAACTCGGTTAAAGATCTCTGTATCGTAAAAAGAATCAAAGTCGAGATGACCGTCTTCTTTATCTAGTGTTGGAGCAATACTTACCTGGCTTTCATCTTGCGGAGTATAGGTAACTTTACCTTGGTAAAGTAAGTCAACAAAATCTGATAGCGCTGAGCCTGCTTTTTGTTTTAATTTATCGTATAACTCTCCACCTGTTTCTGTCTCACCAATTTTAACTTCCTGACAAAGGGCCAGATCTCCTGCATCCATTTTTCTCACCATTTTTTGTATGGATACACCGGTTACGGTATCACCATTAAGGATGGCATATTGAATGGGGGCAGCTCCTCTATACTTTGGAAGAATAGATGTGTGAATGTTGAAACAGCCAAGTTTGGGGGCTTTCAATATTTTAGAACCTAAAAACTGGGCAAATGCCAGAACCAAGATCATATCGACTTCTGAATTATCTATAGAGCCAAGAACCTCTGGGTCTCTGTTTACATTTTCAGTTTGAAATAATTTGATTCCTCTTGATTTACAATATTCAGCAACAGGTGGTGAATGAATTTTATGGCCACGCCCAACTGGTCGATCTGGCATAGTGACAGCGAATAGAAGTTCTATTTTGTCATTTTTTTCTAGCTCCGCGAGGGCCGGAAGAGAAAAATCTGGGGTACCCATAAAAATGGTTTTTATTTTTTTGCCATCTTGGGTCATGAACGCTTCTTTTTCTGAATTTTCTTAATATAAAATTGTTTCTTTAGTCGGCTTAAATGGTCTAAAAAGACAACACCCTCAAGGTGATCCATTTCATGTTGAATGCAAATGCTTTGTAAGTCATCTGATTCAAGCATTTTGGTTTCTCCCGAAAGTGTTTGGTAAGAAATAGTGATTTTAGAAAAGCGTTCAACGTCTTCATAAATTCCAGGAAGACTTAAGCATCCTTCTTGTGATTTCTGTGATCCGGATCCGCTTAAAATTTTTGGATTGATTAGCACCAGAGGATTAAAACCACTGTATTGAATTTCATCTTCACCTGAAAACTTCTCTATAATTTCTTTCTTGTAATCCAGGTCTATGATTAAAATCTTTTTAAGTAGCCCTGTTTGTGGTGCTGCTAGTCCTATGCCGGGAGCTAGGTACATTGTGATCAGCATCTTGCTTACGAACTCTTTGAGCCCCTCATCAAAGTCTGTTACATCTTCAGATTTTTTTCTAAGGATGGGATTTGGGTAAGTCAGAACCTTTAGAGTTTCGGCTTTAGAGCACAACTGATTATATGTGTAACTACTTGAATTTGTGAGTGTTTCCATTGAGCGCTTTATATCACACGTGTATCTGCTAGTGAAGAAGGGAGAGCTACCTTACATTGATGAATACTACTTTTTAAAGGGCAAAGAAATTAAGAAAAGAAGTGGTTTTATAACGATTGTTGTCAAAGGCTTTCCAACCCACTCATTTTGTTGGAAAAAATTAATTAAGTGAGGTGAGATCCTGTAATAGTGATCCACCAATACAAAGCCCATTGGCCGTCTCATTACGAAACTTTTAAAGAGTCTTAGTCGATTGGTTGTAGGTGCATCGCATCCAAAAGCATAGGTGGCAATAAAGCATTTCTTTGATGAAACCTGAATTTTCTTATAAGACTCTTGGAAAATCTTATCGTTTACCATTCGTCCTTTTTTAATAAATTTTCTAAGCATCTCTGAATTTACAATTTGGTAGGGCTGATTAATTGTAAATGTGCTGAACTGATCAAGAACTCTTCTAAGCTCTGTTTTTAAGTGTGGCGTGAGATCATAAATTTTAGCAAGATCCCAATATATATGACTTATTAAAAGCATTTCAGAGGTATCTCTTTTTTCAAAATGCTTTGGTCTTAGTGTGGCCATATCAGCGCCTTTAACTTCTGCAATAATTTTTAAATATTGATTGTAGTAAGTTATGGCATTGACGTAATCTTGAGTTGAATAGGCTTCCTGACCTTGGCGCGCTACTGTGATTCTTGTTTGGTATTTTTTATTTAAATCTTCTAATTTTTTTCTAGCTAACTGAGGTTTCTCTTCAGCTGGCGCAGCTGCAGCCGGCGCATCATCTTTTTCAGCACTAAAAAGGAGTTTATCAAATAGCATAGTTGGTAGTTCGGGACAATACGTGGAAAACCTTAATAAATAAAATTTATGTCGCTTGCTTTGCTACTAGAACCTATATGAAAGACCAAAAATAGTTTCCTGTGTTTTTTGTGCAAGAGTTCCAGTTGTTACAGAAGATCCGTTGGGTTTTGTTGTTTTCATCGCCACATCTATATTTAGTTTAGGACCAACCCAACTGATACCAATACCATTTCCTCTTTCACCCATGGCCTTATCATCAAATAAGCCAGCCCTTACGAAAAAATCTTTGAAAAAACTAAGTTGTAAGGCCGCACGATAGACTAGTGTATCTGATAAACCTCGGCGGTAGTCAGCACCCACATCGCCTATTAGGGCTATAAATCGTTTTAGAAAATACTGGCCTCCAACATAGCCTCTAGAGTCTTCAGGAGTTTTTCCGAGTGGGTCAACATAAAGAAGCCCCACTGTAAGTGATTCTCCTAGTGCGTGCATGGCTCCCATGGTGAATTGGTGGTACTTGTTTTTACTTTTTTCAGTGGGGAGTAATATGTCTTCATCGACAGTGTAGCGATATCCAGCACCTACGGCAGATGTTTTGCTCGCCATGCTGCCTAGTCCCGCAGAAAATCTTTTTCTTTTGTAAGGACCTTCTTGTTGAATGGTGTAAGAGAGAGCTCCCTTAGCGGCATTTTTCCCATCTGCCAAAATAACACCCAACCCATCAGATTTCTTGCCGTATTGCGAAGTTATCTTATTTGCTTCGCCTGAGCCCTTTAGTTTTAGATCGTGTTTTTGAAGGTAGATTGATGTAAAAGAAAAAAATGAAATTGAAGCAGGGTTAAGTATAGCTGCTTCATTCATTAAAACGGAGCCAACTCCTGAGCCTGCAGTTGATTTTAACCTGGCAGTTTCAAAGTCGTGGACCTTGGCGTGAATAGGGCCAGAAATAAAAAGTAAAAAGCTCAGGCAATAGATAGTTTGTGTCATTTTGTTTATCATACTTAAGTCCAGAGGTTATAAAATATAGAAACTAAGGATTATTATAATGAAGGTTAAAACAGCCGTCATCCCAATTGCTGGTAAGGGGACAAGATTTTTGCCAGCTACTAAGCAAATACCTAAGGAAATGATCCCAATTGTGGATAAGCCGATGGTTCATTATGTAGTAGAAGAAGCAGTGGAAGCCGGTATAGAACAAATTGTTTTTGTCACATCAACTGGTAAAGAGCAAATAGAAAATTACTTTGACAGAAATTGTGAGCTCGAAAGCTTTCTGCTTCAAAATGGGAAGGAAGAGCTCTATGAAAAGATTAAGAGTATTGGTCAAATGACTGAAGTTATAACAGTACGACAAAAAGAGCAGTTGGGCCTTGGTCACGCCATCGCATGTGCTGCGCCAATTGTTGGTCATGATCCCTTTGCAGTTCTTTTAGGTGACGACATCGTATTGTCAGAAAAACCAGTTATAAAACAACTTTGTGAAGTTCATGAAAATTATCAAAGTGGCACAGTTATTGGTGTCATGGAAGTTGATAGAAAAGAGACAGATAAGTACGGCATTATTAGTGGGTCTGTTCTTGATGGAGACCCTAAAACTTATACCATGGATAGTATGGTAGAAAAGCCAAAGCCAAGTGAGGCTCCAACTTGCCTTGCAACGCCAGGTAGATATATTTTAAACCCAGATATATTTCAGGCACTCAGTGAAATACCTAAAGGTGCAGGGGGTGAATACCAGCTCACTGATGCAATAAATTTATTGGCAAAAGATGGTGGAGTTTATGCTCATATTTTTGACGGCGATAGGTTTGATGCTGGAAATATTCCAGGTTACCTTAGGGCCACAGTGGAATTTGCATTAAGATCTAGTGAGTTTAGAAGTGATATGGAAAAAATAATTGTGGAAAAATTTAGTGAGATAAGGAAGTCATAATGTATAAAGCGGTATTGTTTTTTTTATCTACCACAATAGTATTTAACCTATGGGCGTTGCCCACAGTAGAGTCTTTGTTTAGAAATGGCAGCAATAAAGAAATTCAACAAGACACTGTTGTTCTTAAGTTGATGATTAGAGATCTGATGCCAAATGCGGATGATACACCTGAGGATATTGAAGTTCAGCCTGAATCAGATCAAGATCAACCATTGGTGAAAAAGGAAAAGATCGAAAAGGATATTTTCTTAAAAATGGTCTTTCACTTCAGTGATGAGGAAAAACTGAAAGTATCTCTAATCTGCTCTTATTATGGAGATGGCAGAATGTTAGATAGTGGTCTTTTAAGATATCGATATATAAAGGATATTTCAAAAGTCGTTGCAAGCAAAGAAGATGGCCTTTATGAAAGAGACTTATTTACCTCTCTAATGTCAATGCTTGCATTAAATACAGATCGAGATATAAAAAGCTTTTTTAGAAATTACGTACCTGACTTTAAAACGAATAAAAATTTAATTAATTTAGAAAAAGAATCTCTTCTAAAAAGGTATCAAAATTACCTGACAACAGTTGCTGACGAGCCGACTTTAAAGGAAACTCTGGTTTCACCTCTCAAGCCTGAAGTCGAGGAAGAAAAAGAATCTGTAAAAAATACCATGTCTCAACCAATGTATGTAGGTAAAGACCAGGTTTATATTGATAAATCAGGAAACGATTTCTTGCTTAAGGTTTTTCTCGGAAATTTCAAATCTTTATTCTCCAATGAGAAACATCAGTTGCAACTGACTTCTTATATGTCTGGTAAAGGTCAAACGACTTTTAGTTTTCATGACTACATATTATTTAATGGCATTCATGAGATGCCGAAAAATATACTTGCAAAGCTTGAAGATGATTCTTTTTATGAAATTAAGGTACTCAGTTTAAAGCACCTCACCTTTTCAAAAAGAGGGTACAATAAGCTTTTAAATAAATATCAGAAACTAACTGCAAAGGGCACGAACTATGAGCTGCCGAGGTTTGTTTTTTGAGTCAATATTGTGAAATTGCAGTAAATTTTCCCGGTCAAAATTCCGTTTTGACTTATAAGCACTCTATTGAGCTTGCAAGAGGTGATCTTGTAGAAATCCCCCTAGGCAGGAGAAAAGAAGTTGGTTGTGTTCTGAGCTCTGAGCTTAAAGAAGAAAGCCTAGTTAATTTAAATACTAAAATTAAATATAAAGAGGTCATTAAAAAAATTGATTCTGCATTTACTCTTGATGAGAATGAGTTGGAATTATTTAAATGGATGTCTAGCTACTATCATTATCCACTGGGAAAACTGATTTTTGATTGTCTTCCTAAACTTATGAAAAGACCCAGGCCACTAGACTCATTCCGTGGCAAGGGTGTTAAAGATCATTTTGAATTTACAGGTGAGCAAGAAGAAGCTTATAAAAGAATTAAAGTCTCACTAGGGACTGGTTTTTCAAAGTGGCTTTTACATGGAATCACAGGAAGTGGTAAGTCTATTGTATATTTAAAACTGATGAAAGATGTCCTAGCATCAGGCAACTCTGTCCTTTACCTACTACCTGAAATTAATTTAACATCTCAATTCTTAGATTTTTTTACAACCTACCTCGATGTGCCCGTATATACATATAATTCAGAAATATCTAATTCAAATAAATTTTTATTGTGGAAGACCCTCTATGAGGATCACTCACCCAAGTTGGTATTGGGAGTGAGATCAAGTGTTTTCTTACCCATCAAAAAGTTAGGTTTAATTCTTATTGATGAGGAGCATGATAATTCTTTTAAACAAGATAGCCGTTGTGCCTATAATGCTCGGGATGTGGCCATTAAAAAGGCGAGCTTGCAGAAGCTTCCTGTTGTTCTAGGATCTGCGACACCTTCTTTTGAAACCTATTTTCAATTTAGGATGGGAGCTAGTCAGAGTAACTATGTACGACTTGAAAATAGGGTTGGGGAAGGAAAGCCTCCAGCAATTGAAATTATTAAATCGACTCTTGAAGAAATAGATTCATCGATTTGGCCCTTTCAAAGTGAATCACTTTCTGCAGTTGATAGTGCAGTGAAAAAGGGTGAGCAGGCAATTGTATTTGTAAATCGTCTTGGGTTTGCAAGTTTTATACAATGCATGGGTTGTGGGAAAGAGTTTAATTGCCTCAACTGTTCTTCTAAACTTAAATTTTTTAAAAGAAAGAGAAAGCTATCGTGTTCACATTGTGAATTTGAAATAGATCTACCCAGTGAGTGCCCAGAATGTAGTTGTTTGACTCTTGAATCAAAGGGGTTTGGCACAGAAAAAGTGGTGGCAATATTAAAAGAGCAGTTTCCTAATTATACTATTGGTCGGTTTGATCGAGATGAGGTTACTACCTTCAATAAAATGGAAGAGGTTTTAAATAATTTTCATGCTGGAAAGATCGATATTCTTGTTGGTACTCAGATGCTTTCTAAGGGCCACAATTTTAAGAAAGTAAATACAGTGGTAGTTTTAGGTGCTGACAATCAACTAAATTTTCCAGATTTCAGGGCCTTTGAAAAAGTTTTTCAACTTGTTACTCAGGTTGCTGGTAGAGCTGGTCGTTATTCAAACTCTGGAAGAGTATTAATTCAAAGCTTTAATCCGGATCTTCCTCTCTGGAGTAGTGTTAAAAAAACTGATTATGATGGATTTTTTGCTGAGGAAATAAAAACACGAGAAGTTTTTTGCGACCCTCCATATTCCAAAGTGGCACTACTGTATTTTATTGGTACAAATCCCAGTAGAGTTCAAGAAGATGCTACTGGAGCTGCAGCCCTTTTAAGGAAAATGTGTGAAGAGCACTTTTCTAAGGTTGAAATATTGGGACCAAAGCCTGCCAGCATTGAAAAAAAATCAAATAAATACTATTGGTGTTTGCAGATTAAATCTAGCGATTTAAATCAACTACACAATCTAATTAACTCTTTTTTCAATAATATACGGAGATTTCGAAGCCAAGTGAAACTCGACGTAGATCCTCAGGTATATCAATAACTTTTAGTTTTTAAACGCCAGCGCTAAGGCCAAGTACTAAATTGTCCGATACTCATAGCAAGTGTTACTTGTGCGAGAAGTAGGATTTAAATTATGCTAATAGCTAATAGGATGTTCAAGACGAAAAAGACGTGGTTTTTAATCGTGTTGTGCGTGTCGTTTATTACTATTGGTAACATCAAAGCAGCAGCTCCTGAGGAAGATACTACTACCCCAACTCAAAGTTTTTCGGTCGATGCCATAGATTACAGTGTAAATGTATATGACGGGCTTTCTGAGCCAGCAACTTCTCAGCCTCATGTGGCACGTCCTCCAATCAGAGGTTCAGGAAACCCAATTGTGGAAACAGTTACAGCAGGAAGAGTAGAAGTCGAATATGAAGCAAAGGGAAGTTGTGGGAGTCGCGATACTCCTCAAGAGTCTGTACCCTTAGCTGTTCTTCACCGTTTTGCAGGGGACAGAAGAGGCACAAGAGTAAGTTATAAAAGAAAAACAAAAGATGGTTTTCCCACTGGTCAAGTAGGGTATCATATTGGTCCAATCCACGCTTGTTTAAAAGATCATGTAAAGCTAAGAACGACTATCGAGCCTGGAGAGAATGACGAGAGTAAAATATTTGCTTTTTCGCTTCTATTTAGAAGCTCAAAATCTTTCGAAAGTATGATGGAAGCGTGCTCTAGTGAAGATCCCAATTCAACACTACCATTTCTAAGAGTAGATGGCAGACTAACACCAAATCTAAATATGAGTAAAACTGATACGATCGTTATGCCCAATGGTGAAGGCGTTCAAGATCTAGGTGATAATAAGGTTACTGTTGTTTGGAAGTCAAAGGGTCCTCATTCTTTGAGAGAAACTCCTTTTGGTTTTGGCCCTGCACCAGTTCACACTGCTGATGAACACGGTCTTTTGGGCTGTGCTCTATATGAGCAACCAGCTGCTCTAGTGGGTGATGAAAAATTTAAAATTCTACCAAAAGTTAGCCAAATTGTTCTTGACGCTTGTCAGGATGCTGCCCCAGAGGCACTAGATGATGCTATAGATAAGTCTGCCATATATGGGTTTACCCAACTTGAATCAGAGCTCCTTTCAATGCGTGCACAAAAAGGCGAAGCTGAATTTTACAGATATATGGAAGCTTTAGATGACCCTGAAAAGTATGATTCTATTGTAGGAGGTACAAAAGTATATGACCTTATAGAGCAGTTTGGAGCAGATGTTCTCGATCCAAAAATTGATGAGCTTAGGGCCCTTTACAAAAAGTGGTTACCACTTAGAAAAGGCAAAGTGACTGCCAGTATTGAAAGGAAACTTAGAGATCTTGAATCTCAAATGGATGTAATAAAAGGCGATATTCAAAGAATTTTTGATACATATCTTCCAGATACAAAGGTAACTGAGCTTGAGAAGGCTGGTGACTTTGTGTTGGCTGAGAGAATGCATGGACTTTTAACCTATAAAGCTTGGAATAAATTAGCTGCAACTCATAGTGATGGTGATCACGAAGGTGAATTTATTTCTCCGGCCCACATAGATGCTTTTATAGTAGAGAAAAAAGATGAATATAAAGATGAGCAAAAATCTACTCGAAGAGATTGGCGAGTTCAAAATGGATACGAAGCCGCTCCAAGTTCCAGAAAACTTATAAGACAGTTTGAAGAAGATAGAGAGGATGAAGACGAGAAGTATAAAAGAGCTATGTCAGATGCTGCCAGCAGTTTGAAATCCTACTGTGGAAGTATGACGAGCTACTGTGGAAGTAACCCTCTTTCAGCTAGTTGTATTGGAAACCTGGGAGTTGTTAATAGCAATCCACGTATTTCAAGTTGTCTTTCAGATATAGGAAAAGAAATGCAAGAAGATGGTGATAGTGTCATAAATGTTGCAGGCCGAAGATGTGATGCTGCTAAAAAATGTCCTGGAGTTGTAAGCTATCGAGGTCATACCAACCGTAAAATGAAAGATTGTGCTTATGCATATGAAGATTACTTTTGCTTTCAATACCGACATGCCAAAAAGTTAGCTCAAATTAATAGAGATGAATCGAGAGAAGTTGCTGAAGCAGAAAGGCTTGAGGATTTAGCCGAAGAATATGAAAAGGCTAATGGCGGAAGCGGTCGATCTCGCTTTGCAAGTTTGAGCGGTGGCGATGATGACGATGACGACGATGATGATGACTACGACTCACGTAGAAAAGATGACGACGACGATGAGGCTAGAGATAGCGCACTTGCAAGAGGAAGTCAGTGGAGCAATGGACCATTTAATTTTGCTAATGGAGGAGGTCAACAACAACAAGGGTATCCACCTGGTTACAATCCATTTTTATCACAACAATCTGGCTTTCAGGTAGGCGTTGGAGTTAATGGTCAACAAGGCTATTATCCACAGCAAGGGTATTATCCTCAACAGGGATACTATCCTCAGCAGGGATATTATCCACAACAACAACAGTACAACTACCAATACCCATTCCCACAACAGGGCGGATGGGGAGTTCAAGGTGGCGTACAAGGTGGTTGGGGCGCGCAAGGTGGAGCACAAGGTGGATGGGGCACACAAGGTGGTTGGTCACCTCAAACAACAGTACCCGGGTCGTCTAATGGCAATCCATTTGGTTTTCGCTAAAAAATCTCTCTAGAAAGCAATTCCTACGCGAGCTTGGGCCATGAATGTGTTGGTGATTTTTTGTTTTGTTCCGTTAGAGTTGGTGTATTTATAATAGTCCCCAACAAAATGATAACCTGAATCGAGACCAATTTTAACATTGGGGTTCCAAGCATATTCGAGGCCCATATCAACTTCCCAGCCGTATTCTTTGTCTTGTTTTCCGCTGGCAGTAAAGCTTGCGTTGGTCTTTTCATCAAACCCTTTTCCGCCACCTTTAGGAGCTTCATTTGCAACTGCATAGATTAGGGCAGTGCTAAAGCTCCAAGTATCATTTTGATATTTTCCGTGAAGCTTAGCGTACTTTGCATTTACTATGTATGAGTCGTAGATGTATTGATCAGGGTCCGTAATCGCCAGAAGGTTATAGCGGAACATGAGGTTGGCGATTTGGTAGTTTGGATGAAGGTACGTAGCTTCATATTTTGTTTGTCCGCCATCGTCTCCAGAAACATGTCCTAAGTCTAAGTTAAGATTCCATCTATCACTTAGCTCTAATTTATTTTCTAGAATGACTGCCATGGACTTCATTTTAGTTTCAGTTTGCTTATAGTCACCACCACTTGTGTAACCACCAGTATTGTAGACCTGGCCTACGTCACCACCTACTATTGGAACTTCAATGCCTACACTGTATGCACCGAAACTTTTATCAACATAAAAATCCCATGCCTTAACATTGGTATCCCCTAGGGTTGAATTAGTTGCTAGGCTACCACCAGAAACATTTCCACTGGCAAGAGATGCATTTTGAGCATTAGAACTTCGTTTGCTAAATAGTATCCCAAATTTAAAATCTTTTTCTGTGCTGGAGTAAAGAACTGAGACCCCCCATTCAGTAATATCAGTTGCTTTTGTGAGCTGTCCTGAAGATTGGATTTTTGACCAAAAGGGATAGATATGGAAATTGCTAAGTTTGAATTTTGCTGTGATACCGTCTCTGATACTAGAGTGTCTGTCCCAAGCTTCAGCACCATCATTATAAAGAGCTCCGAGACCCCATCCAAAAGGATGTCTACCAATAACATAAGTAGCAGTGTCACTATAAAGTTCCATGTAGAATTTAGTAAGGCTTAAGTTAGAACTTCCACTTGAGGTATTGTACATGTAGAGCGCATTACCGAATGTTTTATTGAGGGTACCAGCAGCTAGCTTTTTTCTCTGAGAAAAGTCATCGCCAACCATTCCACCGCCACCGTAACCGGTAGTCATTTCACCAGTAATTGTTACTGAGTCATTGATAATAATAGATGGATTCAGTCTGAAAATATAACTTTGAAAGGAAGCATTTTTTCTGTTTCCGTAAGAGTTATTGAGAGTCTCTGATCCAACGTTCCCATAAGTCCCGCTGTTGATAAGGGCATCACTTCTTCGATAAGAATCGATGAGAGTTGTGTCGACTCCAAAAGTTCCCTTCCAATCTATTGGCATGGAAAATGCTGACCCTATAAATGTGAGGGCCGTGGTAGTGATAATTAATACTTTATACAATTGGTTCATTAAGTCTTCCGATTTGAGTTCTCTTTACGGGCAGCAAGCTGACGTTTTAAAGTATGAATAATAGAAAATAAGGGGCAAACTGGCAATTAAACATCAGGTAGAGGTTTTGGGGTGCTGAGCAGCTTATGGTTAAAAAGCTAACATTCATTTTTCTTGCGGTGGCACTTGGCACTGCTTTGATATTTTTTGGGTGGTGTTTTTATATCATAAGCGGCAGTGAGTTAAACATTTTTCATGAGGCGAAGCGGCCAACACTCTCTCCTCAAAAGACTCTCTTGGAGTCAGATTCAACAGTCCTACTGGGCGACCTTAAAAGTTATCTCATTTTTTCAGAAGAAATTACGGAGATTAAGTCAAAATTTGAATCAGGCGATTTAGTACGCAAACCGGATGGCTATATACTTGTGACAAAAGACTTAAGTCTGTCGCCCCTTACTGACAATCATTGTGAGTTTCCCTACTGTTACCAACACCGACTAGATTTTAATAAATTACCCGCCAAATTGTGGAAGGGGCTCATTGGCATTGAAGATAATCGATTCTTGCAGCACTCGGGGGTAGATTATTTATCCATTCTGCGAGCTCTTGTGGCTGACATAAAAGAATTAAAAATGGTTCAAGGCGGCTCTACTTTGACTCAACAATTGGTCAAGAACCTCTTTTTAACAAATGAAAAGACCATTAAAAGAAAACTCAAAGAGATGATTCTTTCTGTTTATATTGAATCTAAATTTAGAAAGGAAGAAATATTAAATGCTTATTTAAATGAAGTATTTTGGGGAGCATTACAGGGGGTCAGAATAAAGGGGGCTTACTCTGCTTCCATTTTTTATTTTGATAAGAAAATAAGTCAGCTCGAGGATTATGAAATGGCGATTTTAATCTCCATGCTAAAAGGCCCTTATTATTACCACCCCATAAATAAAACCAAAAGATTGCGAGGAAGAGTCGAAATTGTTTTTAATAAACTTAAAGAATTAAATTTGATTGCAGCTTCAGAAAAGGCTTGGAGTGAAAGACGCTGGAAAAGATTTATTTCTTCTTTGGTCAAAAAAAATACTACGAAACCCTATTTGGCA
Organism: Bacteriovoracaceae bacterium; assembly: GCA_018649885.1. GTDB lineage: Bacteria > Bdellovibrionota > Bacteriovoracia > Bacteriovoracales > Bacteriovoracaceae > JABIHA01. Next base: position 3,969 of record JABIHA010000014.1, on the reverse strand, counting down.
TTTTGGAAGCTTACTAAAAAGAAAAAAATTCAATTATTTTCTGAGTATGAGTCCTATGTTTTCAATAAGGTTGCGAGGGAGCAGCTTAGTAGAATTAGAAAGAGTATTAAAGGGGATTCAGATTTAGCTATCAAGGCAGTATATCTGGATATTAGATGCAAAGACTGTAAGCCTTACTTTTATTATTCCAAGGAAGAAAAGAATTCAGAAACTGCTTACTCTAGGGAAAAGCACCAGGTGGGAAGTATTTTAAAACCCGTTATTTACAAGGCATACCTAGGTCTTGGAAAGTCATTTGATGACATAGTTTCTAGCGGAGAAATAAGTTTAAATTTAAAATCTGGCCTTTGGTCTCCGAAGGAAGCTTACTCTATTGATGATGAGGAGCTCACAGTTAGACAGGCCCTACAGCTTTCTAGGAACAGACCGACAATTCGCATTGCCAGTGAATTGGGCTTTGACAACCTTGAGGCCTTGCTTGCGTTAGATATTGAGGGTTTGAAAAGTCCGCTTAGTGAATACCCCTCGCAATTGATTGGAGCAGTAGAATTAAGTGTGGAGCAAGTTGCAAATACTTATAAAAAGTTCCTAGAAGCAGAGTGTTATGGGCGAGATGAAAATCCACATAACGGAATGGTACTAGATGCACTAAAAGATCCAAATATAACTACACTTAGAAAAGTGATTTCTAAAAGGCTTAAGGGTTTTCAATTTTTTGGGAAAACCGGCACTACAAATAACGGATATGATGCTTGGTTTGTGGGATTTGACGGCTACAGACTTGCGATTATTTGGGCAGGGCATGAAGGAAGGAGGAGTGATGTTAAATTTCCACTTTCTGGTGCGGGTGTAAGCTTTAGAGTCTTTCAAAACTTTGCATTGCGCATGGGAAGTAAGATGGGACTTCTAGATTGCCCAACGCTTTATAAAGATGAGGCTTTTTAACCTATTTCTTCTATATTTTTTATGGACGCCTTGTTATGCTCACAGTATATTCACCGAAAATCCTATTAGTTGGGGTGTCGTCAAGCGGCAAGACAGCAGATTTTGATTCTGCCATTCGCAGGTTCGAATCCTGCCACCCCAACCATTCTCTCCTTGGGGGCTAAATGAATCGTCTAGTACTAATTTCTGGATCATCTAATCCAGGCCTTTCATCTCAAGTCTCTGAACATCTCGACGTTCAACTAGTTGATCCTCAGATTGTTAGATTTGCCAACGGCGAGTACTGCTGTGAGATCGAAAAAAATGTGAGGGGAGCAGATGTATTCATCGTTCAGTCTACCTCAAGTCCAGTAAATGATAATCTTATGGAGCTTTTGATCATGATCGATGCTCTAAAAAGAGCATCAGCAAAAACAATCACGGCTGTAATGCCTCACTTTGGTTATTCTCGGCAGGACAGAAAGGTGAGTCCTAGAACCCCTATTACTTCAAAGCTTGTGGCTGATTTATTGTCTACAGCAGGGGCAACAAGAGTAATGACTCTTGATTTACATGCTGGCCAGATTCAGGGATTTTTCAATATTCCTATGGACAATATTTATTCATCGCCTGTTTTACTAAAATACATCAAAAAAAATATTCCAATGGAAAATCTTATTGCGATTTCACCTGATAGTGGTGGGGTTGAGAGAGTCCGTCATTATGCTAAAAAACTTAAATGTGAACTGGCGATGATTGATAAAAGAAGAACTGGTAAAAATGTCGCTAAGGCCATGCATGTGGTTGGTGACGTTTCGGGTAAAGACTGTGTGATTGTGGATGACATGATTGATACAGCTGGAACCCTGATTGAAGGTGTCAATGCATTGAAAGATCATGGTGCTAATAAAATATATGCTTGTGCCACCCATGCAATTTTTTCGGACCCTGCACTTGATAGGATCGAAACATGTGATGCACTAGATAGTGTTATTATTACTGATACAATACCTCTTGCTGAAAGAGGTTTGAGTATTGATAAGATCAAAGTCGTTTCAACCTCTGAGCTAATCTCTAAAGCGATACACAGAACATTTAATAATGATTCTGTGAGCTCTCTTTTCATCTAGAGATGAATCGTCTGGTCGTCGCTCTCGGTAATCCTGGTCCAGAGCATGAATTAACTAAGCACAATATTGGCTGGCTTGCTGTAGATCAATTGAGTTTCCATAGTGAGCTCAGATGGAATAGTAAATACAGAGGCCATTTCACAACCTATCAAAGTAAGCTTGGAAAGGTCTTTATTCTCAAACCGATGACTTTTATGAATTTGAGTGGTGAGAGTGTGAGAGAGGTAGTGAATTTTTTCAAAATACCCATGGGGGATATTTTAGTTGTCCACGATGAACTGGATATGGATTTTGGGAAAGTCGCCTTCAAAAAAGGTGGAGGCCTTGCTGGTCACAACGGCTTGAAGTCTATTGCCAAGAGTCTTGGATCTCAAGATTTTTTAAGACTAAGACTTGGAATTGATAGGCCACCACATGGAAATGTGAGTTCTTGGGTTTTGAGTAAATTTACATCAAATCAAGATAAAAACCTTGAAGATTTTTTAATTTATTCAGCCGGTGCAATCGAAGAGTTTATGTCACAGGGGTTTCAGAAAGCAGCAGGTAAATTTTCTAATAAAATGGCATTTTAAATAAGGGATAATATTATGGGACTTAATTGTGGAATTGTAGGCTTACCAAATGTTGGGAAATCGACAATCTTTAACGCTCTAACTTCGGCTCCGGCAGAAGCTGCAAACTATCCCTTTTGCACAATTGATCCCAATGTTGGAGTTGTTGAAGTCCCAGATAAGAGAATGGATGAGATTTGTAAAAGAATACCTCCACAAAAAACCATTCCAGCGATGGTTGAGTTTGTTGATATTGCAGGTCTTGTAAAGGGAGCCTCAAAAGGTGAAGGACTTGGTAATCAATTTCTTGGCCATATTAGACAGGTGGGGGCCCTAATTCATGTTGTGAGATGCTTTTCTGATGATGATATTGTTCATGTACACGGAAAAATAGATCCCAAAGGCGATATCGAAACCATTAATATGGAGCTGGCCCTTGCAGATTTAGAAACAGTTGATAAACGACTTCAAAATATTGATAAAATGATTAAGTCCCAAGATAAAAAGGTGTCAAATCAGGCGAAATTTACAAAGCCAATTTTACTTAAATTAAAGGATTCTCTTGAAGAGGGAAAGCTTGCTAGATCAGTTGATTTCAACAAAGAAGAAATTGAGGCCCTACATGACCTGCATTTAATAACACTCAAAAAAGTTCTTTACGCCTGTAATGTTGATGAGGATACAATTCACGAAGATAATGATTTTGTTAAACAAGTTAGAGAAATTGCAGAAGCCGAAGGAAGTGCAGTTTCAAAAATTTGTGGAAAAATTGAATCTGAAATTGCGGGTCTTGATACTAAAGAAGAGAGGGCTGAATTTTTAGAGTCTGTTGGAATCGAGCATTCTGGTCTCGTGGTTTTAATAAAGGCTGGTTACGATCTTCTAGATTTAAAAACATACTTTACTGCTGGAGAAAAGGAAGTGAGAGCTTGGACTTTTCAAAGCGGAAGTAAGGCTCCTCAGGCAGCAGCTGTTATCCACACTGACTTTGAAAAAGGTTTTATCAAGGCTGAGGTATATCACTATGAAGACCTTATTGAGCACGGCACAGAGCAAAAAGTTAAAGAAGCTGGAAAGTTAAGAATTGAAGGCAAAGAGTATGTCGTGAAAGATGGTGATATTATGCATTTTAGGTTTAATGTTTAGTTAACTAATATTCCCCCTTCTTTTTCCGTTGCCGTTTACCTAATACGTCGCCCTCGCCTTCGCCTCTCAAGATGAACTTTGAACTTTCCGAGACATACTTTACTATTTATTAGCGACACATACTTTACACTATGTGTTTTTCTTAACTACTCGGAAGTTAAAGGGGCTTTCTCCCGATGTGAATTTATATTCTATATCGTCAATAAATCCTAATTCAT
>JABIHA010000016.1 GCA_018649885.1 Bacteriovoracaceae bacterium | reverse complement strand
ATTCAGGGTTGAGCCTAGAGCACTGAAACGTCGAACAAGAGGGACATTTAGCCTTTTGCTAATTCCAAGAAATAGGTATAAATCCTCAAACCAAGTGGCTTAAAGCAGTAGCATTCGTATCACGCACTTATTTTCTTATTTTCACTTATTTTCACTTATTTTTCGCACTTATTTTTAGCTCTAAATCTACATGTCATAAACCTAGACACCTTTACCCTCTCTAACCCAGCGTAATTCAAGCAACCTTCTGGCATCCACTTTGCATTTTAGTATTTACTTGTTTTGGGGAGAAATTAATGAAAACAAATTTTATTGTATTTGTTTTTTTTCTATTTTCGTTTAGTTCACTTTGTTTTGCTGATAATTCGGCCTGTGAGGTAAAGGATGCCGTTCCTGGAATCAAAGAAGTTGTTGGACATGTAAAGCTAGTAGTTCCAGTAATTCCTAAAGTAAAACCTGAAGATCAAACTCCTCTTCTTACACTTACTAAAGAAACAAATCCGGATAATGTATTGAATTACCGAGCTGGCATCGATAAAACTAACTGTACATTTTTGAACGCACCTATTGTTGGATGGTGGATGGGCCATGAAAAAATACCTTATTGGAAAACCATTATACAAACAAGAGAAGATGCAATTTTTGGAGAAAAACTGTATCAATTATTTAGGGTAAGAAATCCTTATAATGCTGGAAGAAATGATTACTATAGAATTGAAATCCAACTTGCAGAGGAATTGTCAACAAGAGAAGGTGGAACTTTGGCAGACGGGTATGTTCACTTTTATATAGAAAAAAACAAATCAGGAAATGGTTGTGATATTACTCCAAAATTTACATTTGCTGGAGAGAGCAGTCCTCGGGCAGTAAAAAACTTAGAATTTGAATTGAATTGGCTTGGACATAAAATAATTACTATTGTCGATGAAATGGATATAAGCCACACCTTTACATTAAAATAAAGTGCGCCAGTGACTAAGGATATTGTGTTATGTTGAAACTCATTACTAACATATTGCTTTTTCCTGTTACTATTTTTCCTGTTGTAGCACTCGTGGGATTTATTCAGGAAGGTGTATTTGGTGACTTGAGTTCCACTGAACCTGGATTTAACCCGATTTTGTGGTTAATTTACACGGCCCCCTGGGTTTCTCCTGCAGTCATTTTGTCTCCAATCATTCATATTGTAGTACAGAGCATCTCCAAGCGTTCTTTCCTAACAGTGGCCCGCTTGAGTGCTGTGATTTTATCACCACTGCTTTTTTCTCTGGCGATGTTGGTACTTTGGGGAGTTAGAAACTTTACGGTTGATTCTATTTTTCCCATCGTGATTGCCGGATTTGTCTATGGAGGCATCTTTCGAATTCATGACAAATGATGGGCCACCCCTTTTTCCAGAAATTTCTTGCGAACCGCCACATTTAGCGAGTTGGGATCGCTGCTATAGAGCTCCTACCAAAATTAAACAGTGTGTTTCACCAGTGCTGAAATTAAGAATTAAGTTACCATTATGGACTAAGTATTGTTTCGACTAGGTTCTTGCACGGAATTTATTTGTGTCGTATTTTAAATTGCACATTAAATTTTTAACTGAGGTTAGCAAATGAAGAAAACTCTATTATTGATAATGGCCCTATCCACTACCAATGTCTTTGCCGGAAATAGCGCATGTTATGACCACTTTTATACTAATGTAACAGATCGAACTAACTCAAATGAGAAGGTAGCGGCTTGTCGTAGGATGAGAATTACTTGCGATAGTATGGAGGATATTGAAAAAGGTAAAGAGACTTGTATGGAATATATGGGGGAGATGTCGAAGCTCGGCGTGAGCTCTCAAGCAATCTTGGCAGCGCTTGAGCAGATCTGGCAAGACCGTGATGAATCGTTTATTCGACAACAAGCTGAAGATGAAATAAAGCGTTTAGCAGGTCTCAAAGTAAGAGACGAGCTACTCGGAAAGTAATTGAGGTAAATTGAGGAAATTGAGGTAAATTGAGGAATTGAGGTAAATTGAGGTAAACTGAGGTACGTAAATTGAGGTACGTGATACGAATGCTACTGCTTTAACAAAAAAATACCTGGGGAGCTTAAATTAGGTTAAAGAAATCTAAGCAAATAACTTGCAGAGAGTCTTCGGGTTCAGACTTAGAGACTGTCTCACTATAATCTTGAATTGTTTTCAAAAGGATTTCTCGAAGAACTTCTATGTCTTTTTTGTTGAGAGATGAGATATCTGTAAAATGCATATCTTCAGAATGGGAATTTGAAAGATGGTGCAAGGCCATCACTCTGTAGTTTGTGTGATACTGAAATATTTCTGGTGACGTCGAATCGAGATGAACTGCAACTTCATTTAGCAATTGATAGTGGTGATCCTCGTCCTTCCTAATAAGGCCAAAAGACTCAAAGAACTCTAGTATTTCTGATACCAGTGGTTTTTCAACTTTGAGTGCACTCGAAATATCTTCAAGGGTATTAATATTTTTTAAGCTTAAAGCGATATGAATGGCAGCGTATTCCCAACTTGAATAATAGCGCTGTTTTTCACTTTCACCTATGCTTCGATGTTTTTTGAGACGCTTATTTATTTTTTTGAAATTATCCTGTGCATTCTTAATATTCGATTTATATAGTGCTTTTAGTTCAAAGGTTCCCGCTCTTGCAAAGTTGACGAGCATTAAAAAATAGTTTGATTGCTCCTTGGATAGCCCTAAGAAGGTAGATACTTTTAAGGCGTGCTCTAGTGAGAAATCACTGTCAGAGTTAAGTACCCTAGATACATAAGCCGTTTGCACACCCACCTGATCTGCTAGGGCCTTTTTCACTCCTCGCCCCTTTTTAGGCATAGAGTTGATCTTTTCCACTATGTATAACTTGTAGTCAGTATACTGGTAAATATTATCGATATTGCCTCCACAAAGTTGTTTGATTATTCGGGTTTAATTAACTTTTCCTGTAATTTATCTATATTTACAGTAAGTTAGAGGGATTTCCAAGGTCTCAAAGTAACCGCTAGAATTGCTCTACATTGGCCTAGGTCTTGCTCTTTATAGTGGTATTACTTGGAAAATGCTTGGGGGCAATGAAGTGATCTTTCTACTTCTATTTATTCAATTAACCAGCTTTGCAGCGACACCTCTTGGCGGTGGAACCTCAAGCAGTGGTGGCGGTACCTCAAGCAGCGGAGGTGGCACATCAAGTAGTGGAGGATCAATCGATGAGTTCAGCATTGTAGAAACCCACTCTCTAAAAAGTGATGGACTTCGATTTGAAAAGTTTAAAGAATCCAAAGAATTTTTATTTCAAATTATTCAACAACATAGAAAAAAAGAATGTCCTGTAAAAGGTAAAATTAGACCTTGTAAACTACCTAATAGTTTTACCACAAGAATTGAAATGGAGTTTTCTCAAATTCTCAACCTTGATCGTTTCCTATACACCCCCCAAACAATATCCTTGGGAGTCTCAAGGCATTTGGGTGACTATAAGGCCCTTATCTCACACGACGCCGTTACTGGATTCTATCCAGGTGCTGCTATCATTTTTAATGATAAGGCACTAGACAGTGGGGAATATAGTCTATCAAAGTTAATCGCCCATGAAATTATCCACCACCTTCTGCCAAGCAGGTCAGACAGAGATGGTATCTACCACAATGAAAATGAGAGATTGGTGGGGCAGTTGACTCAATTCCTAATGGGAGAAGAGCTCAATTTAGATCATTCTCTATCTTTATTAGCTGAAGACTTTCCTTATGTTGGAGTAACGAAAAAAAAACAGGACCAATCAAAAAAGATTGCTGGCAGGACAGTAAAACTTGAGGGATCCATTTATCTCCACTGCAATGGAAAAGAGAAGAATATAGACGCGTATACAATACACATGGCCTGGCGCTATATTAAGTGGAAAACAAGAAGAACTCCTCAAGCAACAATAACAAAAAGGCTAGAGCGCAGAAGCTGTGAAATTCTTGTTGAGGGGGGAATTTCTGGTGATGATGCTGACTTTATTCGAACTCACCCTAAGCCTTTATTAACACCTGATAATATGTAATCCTCAAGCTCAATTTTTTTCAAAAAGATCTAAATACTTTTATAAATTCGTGTAGTTATATGCCAATATTAACTCAAAAGTTAACTTCTATGGTAAAAGAAGAGCAATTTGACCTAGATTAAATAACGCGACACACATATCCTCCTCAAAATATTATACACATCATTTGGAGGAATTTATGAAAATCAAAAGACTTGTACTATTAGCTCTACTCGTATCATCGCCAGTGTTGGCCGACGATTCATCTAATGGAAGCTCAGAAGAAAACACCCACTTTGAAGAACAAGCAGTAATAGAGTCCACAATCTTTGCTGATACTGTTGAGTCAGTTGATGCTTATGGAATCTTTGGAGATGGAGTTATCAGTGCAGAGGTCCACACTTCTGACGACAAAGATTTGGTTTCAACTTTTGGGTTAAAATCAAGGCTTTATGATTCACAAAGAGATGACAATGCAGATTACTACTTAGGATCTACTATTGACCGGATTCAAGTATTACCTTTTAGCATTAAATTGAGAATGGAAATCGATGATGATCACAACTTTGGATTGGAAGAAGTAAGAGTCGCTGCCGCTAGATTTTTTAATTCTGATGTGGGATTGACTTTAACAGCTTTAAATTTTGTTCATCAAAAAATCAACCTCGATAATCAACTTGAAGAAAAAAACCTTAACCATTTAGATATTGCTGACATCACTTGGAATATTGCTGTTGGACTTGATTCAAGTAGAACTGTAGAAATCATTTTTAAAGTAAACGCACATGGTGGACTAACAAGCGGACGAGATGAGAACCAAGCTTTATATGTATCGGCCCAAGGTGGAGCAAATGGTAGTATCGGAGTCAGAATTTTGGACCGGGTTAATGTGAGCTTTTTTGGCTCTAGTTATAAATACGATACCCCCAATCGCGCTAAGAGAGAGAAAAAGGATTACAGTGAGCTTTCCTATGGTGGAGAAGTAAAAATCGCTATTATTCCCCAAAGACTCTACCTCAATGGAACAATTTCTCGGAACCAGTACATATACAATGGTGAGAAGGCCACTGAGACACAGGGTTCTGCTGAATTAGAATTTAGATTTGGAAGAAAAGAATAATAAAACTAAAATGCTATTAGATGGTCGAGTTTGAAAAGCTTGACCATCAATAACAAAGGCTTCGAAATGAAGACAATTGGAATTTTAATAATATTACTCCCCGTACAAAATACTCGGGCAGGAAATGGCAATGTATACTGCGGGAAAGTTGTCACCTATGAAAGAGGAACTAGAGATAATTTATTTGTCACAATCCGAATTAAATCAAAAAAAGATTTCGATACTCGTCAACCTTCGACTATCTATAGCGAGTCCAGAGAATTTGAAATAAATGAAGAAGACTCCCCACATTTTCCTAATATACAAATACCACCATATATTATTATAAAATGGTATTCAGAGAACATCTTGCTTTGCCTGGCCGCTAATTCGGATGGAGCAGTATACGATATAAGTCTTCGCCGTATCAAAAGAAGGCTATTTCGCCTAAATAGAGGTAAATAGAGGTAAAATAGAGGTACGTGATACGAATGCTACTGCTTTAAGCCACTTGGTTTGAGGATTTATACCTATTTCTTGGAATTAGCAAAAGGCTAAATGTCCCTCTTGTTCGACGTTT
>JABIHA010000095.1 GCA_018649885.1 Bacteriovoracaceae bacterium | reverse complement strand
CTAAGTCTTTAAAAATAGGGAAATACAAACAAAATAATAAAATACATTTCTATAGTTTCAGCTTTATAGAATCTATTATCTACTTTTTTTATGGTGAGAAGTAGGTGACCGGCCACCACTCAGAAGTTTGCTGGTAAGTTTTTTATCAAGATCAAGAAGTTCCAGTGGCATGATCGTATAGTGATGCCTCGCTCTCGTTGGAATTATTAGAGGTGGTAGCAATTGCTTTTATAAAAAGGTAATTTTGATATTCTGTGGTTGGTTATTGTCTTTGAGAGGGGGACTCTTCGGTGAAGTGGTTTTGCACGCCTTGGGAGTATCGTGAGCTTTAGCAAGTGAGGTGGTGAGGCTACTATCAAGGCGGAGATTTTTAAAAGGCGTGATTTTTTATTGATCTCTCGCTCTTCCTGGGGTTATTTTCGGTGGTAGCAAAAGCTTTTATGGAAAGGTGCTATGTAGTTCTGGTGGTATTAATAGGCTTTGATGAGAGTTCGGTCTTTTATGGGTGGTATTCGCGAAGCCGCACCTTACGGCCACTCCGGCGTAGTTTGCTTCCCTTAGTGTGTTCCACTCAGCTTCAAAACTACCCACTGGGTAGTTTTGCCGCAGGCGGTTTTGTGGATGGGGTTTTTAGGTGTAGCTCGGTCCTCGAGAGCAAGTCAAAAGAAAAAACTGTGAGAGTCTAGCTGTTTCTTAACTCTGATTTATAAATAAATCAGAGCTAAAAAAGCTCTCAAATCTTCCTTGATTTTTTCTCTTACCACAAATCGCTACCGTGTTACTTTCGAGTTATGTCTGCGATAGACCTATCCTTTCCGCAGAACTAGCAAAAGATCATAAATTTTCAAACAACCACCAGACTAGATATTCCCCTTTTCCATAAAAGAATTTGCTACCACAAAAACTAAACTCAGCTAGAGCTGAACATCAATACAAAGCCAATCTGCTTAAAAATCTCCGCCTTGATAGAAGGCGCTCTCCTCACTTTATAAAAACATTAAACTCCCTAGCGCCGTGAACACCACTTGTAGCGGAATTAGCTCACAACTAATTCTTAACCAAAGAGTTACATTAGAAGCTCATCAGTCGGCGACTAAATGGGATTTAAGGGGCCAAAAGAAATTTGGCTGTGAGTTTACTAGGAATTTAGACGTCAAATCCGCTGGTCATAGTGCTATACATTGTTGGATTCCAGCGATTTCTTTCTTGGAGAAACCCAAGTCCGCCTTCATTCCAGTATGTTTGTGGATAGGCCTGTTGAATGGGAAAGCCAAAGTTGTTGGCAAAAGGCATAGAGGGATAGCCGTAACACCAAGTTCTGGGGTAGTTTAGCAGACAATTGCTCATGTTTTCATAGCCAGTTACTGTCCAATCAGCTTGTTGATTTAGACTATAAGCGCTAGTTCCAGTGTAAATGATTTTTGGGAGTTCTTTTCCAACTTCATTTAATACGGTGTAGGCCACAGTAGAAGATACCCCTCCTGCTGACTCTTCAGCACTTTCTCGGCTGCTTTCACGACTGGCCCTTCTGGCATCTTTGCTACCTTCATCAATTACGCTTCCAAGTTTTTTTCTTTTTTCAATCAGGGAGCCATAGACTTCACAAACGTCTTCTAGAGGTTCAGGGGTGTCCGCGCCGTCATGGCAATACTTATAGGCCAGCTTCTGGTAACCTGGCTTATACCATTCATCGACAATGCCTTTCATAGTCTCTGTAAGACCACCAAGCTCTTCTTTGTTGTCTCTCCAGGGTGCCCCTTCAAAGTAGCTACACATGGACTTATATTTTCTGCTTTTGGAAAAAATGGAGGAGTAGGTAGAGCTACAATCATCCTTGCCATAGTGAACCATCAACTCAATCATTTCATGCATCTCTTTGGCAGGTCTAGATCCTAAAATATCGAGAGCTAATTTTTTGTAATCCTCCCTTCTTTCAACTGAATGAGCAAGTTTGTATTTTGCTCCAAACACTGGCTCACCGACTTCATCATCATCGAAAACAAAAGTTTCTGAGCTTCTGGCCTGCTCATGCCACAATTTATTGAACTGATTGAGCCAAGTCATTCCAGGAGCTCCTGCAACGGTGGAGGTGGCATCTTCCCCAAAGTTTGTATCGATTAGGTCTTGAAGAACTTCTGGATCATCAAAGTAATTTGAAAATACAGCTATATTTGACTCCGAGGACAAGGCCCTTCTAAGAGGTGAGTCAATGTCTGTTGAAGTGAAATTTCTACCACCCTTTTTGATTTCAAGAAGCTTTAGGTAGTCAGTTATTGTCCCTGTTATCTGGTCTGCGGGCTTCAACTCTTTTGCTAAGTCTAGCAGTGAAATTTTTTCATCACCCACTCCTGCTCCATCATCTTCTCGATAACTGAAAAGTGGTTTTGAGATTAAATCTAAAAGTTTTTGCTTGTAGACCCATTTCTTTTTTCCTTCGGCCACTTCATCAAAAGAAATTTGCATAGAAGGATGCGCTTCTCTTTTCACTTTTAAGTAAAAGTCTCGCGCTAACTCTTCTTCAACAAAGCTTGATTGATAATTTGTGGATAGCTCAGCGTAGGTAAATTCTTGCGACCCATCTTTAATGGACAGCTCAGTGAGTTTTCTTTCAACTTCTTTTAGGCTGTCGACCATGTTGCTACATTGTCCGGGTGATAATTTCTGTAGTTCTAACTCATCGTCCTCAGCAAGGCAGTTCACTGCAAAAGTGACAGCGGTTAGAAAAAGAATAAATTTAATTTTGGTACTTACCATCTTAAAAAACCCCATCCCACGCGCACTGTGAGAAGCTCAATATATTTTCGGCTCCTTTATAATATTTCTTAATTTGACCAAAACGGATGGAAAATATTGAGATGTTATTAATTATCATAGGTTAGGGGGATGAACATGAGCAAAATGCACTGGTTTTATGCCAATAATATGAGGCTATCCGTGTCCTGAGCTCATAAAAGACTTGGAGTAATCGATATTTTTTTCAAAAGTTTCATTCATCATAAAAAATTGATGACTCAAATCCATTATTTCAGAAAGCCCAGCTCCTTTAAATACGCCTTCTCTAAATCGACCAGCTCCTTTGAATCCAGCCGAAAACCAAACGATCATCTTTCTCATTTGGATTAGTCTGACTTTCTCACTTTCAAATCTTTCGCAAACTAGTTGATAGAATCGATCCAAAACTTCTAGGTAATCACATGCTCCAAAGTGAAGCTCGTCTTCTGCCTCAGCTAAGGACTCTAAAAATATAAAAGGATTTCTAAGGCAACCTCGGGCAATCATCAAAGCGTCAGTAGAGCTCACTTCCATTCTTGCTCTTACTTTTCCAGGAGTGTGTAAGTCGCCATTTCCAATGATAGGCAACTCAGCAACAGATGATAGTTTTTCGAGATAATCCCAGTCGGCAACTCCCGAATAACCTTGGGCGCGAGTCCTACCGTGAATGGCCACAAATTCAACTCCTGAGTCAGTGGCGACTTTGATCACTTCATCTGCGTTGGTGCTCTCATCGTCCCATCCAGTTCTAATTTTTATAGTTAGAGGAATAGGGGTGTTTTTTTTAATAACTTTTAAAAAAGTAGACAACTTTTTGGTGTCTTTTAAAAGTGCCGAGCCTCCACCTTTAGTCACCACTTTTTTCACCGGACATCCCATATTGATGTCGATGAATGAGGGCCCATATTCCAAAACTTTCTCAATGGAAGCCGAAAGTGCATCTGCGTCTTCTCCAAAAAGTTGGATCCCCACATTTTCTTCACGGGGATCGATGTAGAGCATATTAAGGGTCTTGTCGTTGGCGTAATTAATTCCATGACAGGAGATTAGCTCAGAAACGCTGCCGCCTGAGCCCAGCTCTTGCATTAATAAGCGAAAGGGAGAGTTACAAATACTGGCCATGGGGGCGAGTAAAAGAGCCGAGCTAAAATTGACCCCACCAAGTTGCGTGGCCTTTTTGCGTGAGGCCAAAATTTGGAGCTTATGGTGCAATTTGTCTGAGTAAATCTGCATGGGCTGTTGTTAACATATCCGCAAAAACACCGCAAATAGTCAATTGGAGATATGCGTATTGCATTATTGTGGGGATGAAGGCACAACTAATTTCTAAACTATTAGCACATAAAAAGGTCCAAAGAGATGTTCGATTTATTGAGCGAGAAATTTGATTCAGCATTTAAGCATGTTCGTGGCAAGGCCAAAATCAGTGAAGAAAATATTGAGCAAACCCTCAAAGAGGTTAGAACGGCCCTTTTAGAAGCTGACGTTAATTTCAAAGTGGCCAAAGAGTTTGTAGCTAAAGTTAAAGAAAAGGCCTTGGGTGAAAAGGTCATCAGAGGCGTCGACCCCGGTGAGCAATTCATCAAAATCATGCATTCTGAGCTGACAACTATGATGGGTGAGTCAGATGTTAATTTCGATTTTGGTAAGTCCCCACTTGTGATTCTTGTTTGTGGTCTCAATGGTGCAGGAAAGACCACTTTTTCTGGAAAACTGGCTTTATGGCTTCGGAATAAAGATAAAAAAGAAGCTCTCCTTGTTCCCGCTGATAATTTTAGACCAGCTGCAAAGGACCAGTTAATAACACTGGCAAAAAATATTGGAGTTGATTATTTTGACTCTGATCTTGCTTTACATCCAAAAGATATTGCCAAAATGGGCATTGAAGAGGCCAAACGCTTGGGTAAAGACGTGGTCATCATCGATACGGCCGGTCGTCTTCATGTTGATGACGAGCTCATGGGCCAACTCAGGGAAGTGAAAGAAGAAGTGGCCAGTTTAAACCCTGAGGTACTTCTGGTGGCGGATGCCATGACTGGGCAGGAAGCTGTAAATGTGGCGAAGACTTTCCATGAGACCATGGGTCTTACTGGAACAGTGCTGTCAAAAATGGACTCTGATGCCAAAGGTGGAGCCGCACTCTCGATTCGTTACTCTACTGGTGTTCCCATTAGGTTTTTATCTGTAGGTGAGGGAATGAAAGATCTTGAGATCTTTTATCCAGACCGCCTGGCCGGAAGAATTCTCGACATGGGAGATGTGGTCAGTTTAGTAGAAAAGGCCCAAGAGCATATCGATGAAAAAGAGGCTGAAAAGGTCATGAAGAAAATTGAAAAAAATCAATTTTCTATTGATGATTTTATTAAGCAGATGGACACCATGAACAAGCTTGGCTCCATGGGGGATCTGCTCAAAATGATACCAGGTATGGGAGGGATGATGCGCCAAATGGGCGATCTATCCGTTGCCGAAACTGAAATGAAAAAAATGAGAACCCTTATTTCCTCCATGACCAAGCAAGAAAAAAAAGATCACACTGTTTTTAATGATTCTCGCAAAAAACGAGTGGCCATGGGAGCAGGTGCACAAATCAAGGATGTCACTGATTTTCTCAAAAAGTTTGAGCAAATGCGTTCCATGATGAGTGGCATGATGGGGATGATGAAGGGAGGAATGCCAGGCGGTATGGAAGGTCTTATGGGCGGTGGAGGAAACCTCCCAGGACAGATGCCAGCCAAAAAAGGCTTTAGACAGGCCCCTGCTTTTGGTGGCAAAAAGCGAAAGAAAGGAAAGAGAAAGGGACCGTGGTAGATAAAACTTCCCTCTTTTCCACAACATGGCGCACGGCCCAAGTTTTCTTGTTGCATCACAGTTGTTGACTTAACACCAAATATCGCATAAAAATGCTACTTTATTTTGCTGAAATTGATCGAAGCAAGTTATTCAAATTGTTAGGAGTTGTTACGATGATCAAAATTCGTCTTGCACGTGGTGGAAGAAAAAAGATGCCAATTTATACTATTGTTGCTGCTGATTCGAGAAAAGCTCGTGATGGCAGATTCCTTGAAAAACTAGGACAATACAACCCAGCTAGAGAAGAACTACTCTCTGATGTTAAGTCAGAAGCTATTAAGAAGTGGGTAGAGAAGGGCGCTCAAATGAGTGATACCGTTCGAACTCTTCTTAAAAGAAGCAAAGTCGAGCTTTAGAGTCTTAGTTGATTTGTCTTGAATACTAATTATTAGTGAGTGAGGGCAGTTATGACCGATTTAAAAGACCTGATCGAGAATATAAGCAAGTACCTTGTGGACCTACCGGATGAGGTAGAAGTAAGCGAGATCAAAGGCGAGCAGACCACTGTTATTGAGCTCAAGGTAGATAAAAGTGACCTGGGTAAAATCATTGGCAAGCAAGGTCGGACGGCCAAGGCACTCCGAACAATACTCAACGCTGCCTCTACCAAATTGCGTCAGAGATCTGTTTTAGAAATTATTGAATAAACGACTTTAAAGTCTATTATTTTTTCAATACAGGAGACCATAGGTCTCCTTTTTTTGTATACTAATCCCAGTTTGAATTTCAAGTGGCGTATTCCTCATCGGAGTGTGCTCCACACTGGGTGCTCCACACTGGATGTTACACGCCTTCTTCGTCATCCACTCACTTGAAATTCAAACTGGAATGAGTATATAAGGGTGGTTATGAGCGAAACTGATTACATTGAGCTTGCAAGGGTAAATCGTCCCCATGGCATAAAGGGAGGGCTTAGTGTGGTCCTTCACAACAAAGAGTCAAAGACTCTCCAGAAGGGCAGCGTTGTCTTTTCGAGAGGGGTGGACGATCAAAACTTTGTCAAATGGACCGTGGATAGGGCCCAATATGGCAATAAGCTAATTGTCTATTTAGAGGGAATGAACGATCGAACAGAGTTAGAAAAGCTTCTTCCTTTTGATCTTTTTATTCCCAGGGAACATTTTGAAGATCTATCAAGTGATGAATTTTATCTTGTGGATTTGATTAATGCCAAGGTCTACGATTTTGAATCTCACCAAGAAATTGGAGTGATAGAAAACTTTTCAGACAACGGGATGCAAACCATCTTTAATATGAAAATTGATGGAAAAGAGCTCTTACTTCCCTATACCGATTATTTTATTCCAGAAATTGATGTCAAAAATAAAAAGGTCTTCATTAGGCTTCCGGAGTACTGTTAGTGCAAAAAAAAATATGGATAATCACCATTTTCCCTGAATACTTTGAGCCGCTTTTGTCGGCGGGGGTTGTAGGAAGGGCACTGCGAGGCGAAAAGGCACAGGCCCCAACTTTAAATATTGTTTCTTTGAGAGAGTATAGTGACACAAACTATAAAGGTGTCGATGCTTCTCCCTATGGTGGAGGAGAAGGGATGGTCATGAGGGCCGATATTTTAAAAAATGCCCTGATCCAAGGAGTGGTGGAAAAAGGCGGCTATCCATCAAATTACCGTGATTATCTGCACGTAGTTTACCCATCTCCAAGAGGGAAGTCTTGGAATAGTGAAATTGCCCACAATTTTTCACAAGAATATTTTTCCCGTGAATCAAAAAAAGATGTGGTTTTTATTTGTGGCCGCTATGAAGGTATTGATGAAAGATTCATCGCCCGCTTTGTAGACCAGCAAATTTCCATGGGGGATTACATCCTCAGTGGGGGAGAGCTTGCAGTGATGGGGATTATTGACTCTGCTATGAGATATCTTCCAGAGGTTTTGGGAAATAATCTTTCCTCTCAAAATGAAAGTTTTGAAGGAAAACTCCTTGAACACCCTCTCTATACAAGGCCTCGAGTTTTTGAGGATTTGCCTGTACCGCCAGTTCTACTTGAAGGGCATCACAAAAAAATTGAAGAATATAAATTGGAAGAAATGAAGCGCCTGACCAAAGAGCATAGGCCCGATCTTCTGGGACCTGAATCCTTATGAGCTTTCCATCAGTTTATTTAGGACTTCTTCATTACCCAGTGCTTGGAAAACGCTCCGAGTTAATCACTACCTCAGTAACCAACCTTGATATCCACGACATAGCTAGAAGCTGCAAAACCTTTGGAGTTAAAGGCTATTATATTGTGACTCCCATTGTGTCTCAACATCAATTGGTTCAAAAAATTATGGACCACTGGAATACTGATCAGTCATTAGATTATAACCCCGATCGAAGTGATGCCTTTAAAACAGTAGAGCTTTGCTTCGATTTGGAGAGTGTTTTAAAGTCCATTGAAGAACGTGAGGGTGAGCAGTGTGAGTTAGTGGTGACTGGTGCTAATTTTGAAAAGCACAGCGGAGATATGACTCATTTCGTCCATTGGGCCAGGCAAAAGAGTAGACCCTTACTTTTATTATTTGGAACCGGTCATGGAATTGCCCCTGAAGTGCTTGAAAAAGCCTGCTACTACTTGGATCCCATTAACGGCAGTACAGACAATGACTACAACCATCTTTCTGTTAGATCGGCAGTGGCAATCTATTTAGATCGTCTCAATCAATCTCTTTAATTACTTAACATCTTGCGCAACAGCTTGACTTCATACCTTTTTCTAGATAGATAAGCAGGCTACGGAATAAATGCCTTGGAAAGATTTACTTAAATTTTTCTTCATCTATAAGGACAAGGCCTCTGGTTCCAATACTTTTTTTTGGGAGAGTTTTCCATGAACCTAGTGGACCTAGTCGATAA
Organism: Bacteriovoracaceae bacterium; assembly: GCA_018649885.1. Taxonomy (GTDB): domain Bacteria; phylum Bdellovibrionota; class Bacteriovoracia; order Bacteriovoracales; family Bacteriovoracaceae; genus JABIHA01. Next base: position 30,652 of record JABIHA010000095.1, on the reverse strand, counting down.
GAATCATTTTAATCATGACATTGAAAAATTACCAAGCTTTAGATCAGGCGATACTGTTTCTGTTCACGTTCGTATTACAGAAGGTGCTAAGAGCAGGATTCAAGTTTTTCAAGGAACTTGTATAGCAATCAAAAAATTTAAAAGCCCAGACGGTCACTTTAGAGTGAGAAAGATTTCAGGTGGCATGGGAGTTGAAAGAGTTTTTCCATTCCACAGTCCAAATGTAAAAAAGATTGAAGTCATTTCTAAAGGTAAAACTAGAAGGGCCAAGCATTACTACCTAAGAGAACGTTCAGGTAAAGCAGCACGTATCGCAGTTGATTACGACAGAAAATAACAAAAACTAAAATTTATAGATTGGAAAGGCCCTCAGAAATTGAGGGCCTTTTTTTCGCCACAGGCCTTGAATAATGGCAAAGTTTGGTGATTAATGCCTCTTGTACTCACGCGAGTGTTTAGCTTTTTCTATGAGTTGAGGTAGAAATGGAATCTTTTTTTGACCTAGAGTTATCCCAGTATTCCCAGTTTAGAATTCACCCACATTTTATTGCAGGTGTTGATGAAGTAGGAAGAGGCCCTCTGGCTGGTCCTGTGGTGGCAGCATGTGCCTTTATTCACTATCAACCAGGTGCTGATAAAATTGAGCTGGAAGAAATTCTCAGCACTCTTTTAATGCTTGGAGTGACCGATTCGAAAAAGCTGAGTTCAAAAAAAAGAGAAATGATTTTAAAAGACCTAGGCATTGATCAAACCATAGTAGGGAAGGTCACCGAGGTTATGAAAACGCGCAATGTAGCACTGTATACTTCAATTTATGAAGTGGATGCGGAGCAAATTGATCGCATAAATATTTTAAGGGCCTCATTATATGCCATGAGAGAATCTTTTTTATCTATATACAAATTTACAAATGCCCATGGACTTGGAAGCTTGATAGTAGATGGCAACCACGCTCCAGACTTTGAAGGACCCACAAGTTTTGATGTTAATCCACTAGTGAAAGGAGATAGCAAATCTGCCCTAGTGGCCCTTGCTTCCATAGTGGCCAAAGAGTACAGAGATAAGTTGATGACGGATTACGCCGTGACTTACCCTGGATATGGACTTGAAAAACACGCAGGATACCCTACAAAAATGCATAAAGAGGCCATCAAAGAATACGGAGTTCTTCCCATCCATAGGAGAACCTTCAAAGGCGTCAAAGAGCACACGGGCCAGTCAGCTCGGTAAGACTCTCGAGGCCCAGTGGTCCGGATATTTTCATCGCTTGTACACACCTATCTTGATATCTCCCCTGGTTTTGAGAAGCTATAACTGCGGACAAGTTGATTTGGCCTATCTGTCAGGGCAAAAAGCGAGCAATCTAGTTGCCTTTTGTGTTGAAGTTAAATCTTCTAGGTGGATTTCTCCTTCTCAACAAGTTAGAATTAAAAGCACGAGAAAGCTTTTGTCGGCCATACTCAACTTGTCAGTGGGATTTAAGCTAGTATCGGGAAAGCCTCCTGGGTGTGATCCCAAAGGTGGCCCTAATAGTGTAGAGGGATTTAAGAGTGGACAAGTTCCGATTTAGATCAATAAAAAATTTCTGTATGTGTGTACTCACAATTATTTTTATACAGGTTATTTCTGTTCCTAAGGCCCATGCAATTCCTCAAAAAGCCACAGCTCTATTAACTATGTGTGCCTATGGCACTGTTGGTGGTGCTCTCCTAGGAGTGGCCTCATTGGCCTTTGGTGCCAAGCCTATTGCTGTTGCTCAAGGTGCAAGTATAGGTCTATGGGCAGGGTTGGCCTTTGGTTCTTTTGTTATTCTTTCACATCACTACGACTTTTCTAAAGCAGATGACCCCAAGGAAGATCCCTATTATGACGGACCGGAATATGAGGGTGGAAGCAGTCCATACGAGGGAGCAGGTGCTGTAGAAGTCGATACCTATGGTGGAGGCGAGCTGCACAATAGTTTCGATTGGTCCCACATAGCATCAAAAAAAATAGGCAAGAGTTTAGATTTCACTCTAGATAACGGCCGTGTTTCCATGCCAATTTATATCAATCTCATTAATTTATCGTTTTAGAATTTAGAATTTAGATTTGGATTATGGGCGCCCAAAAGGGCCTGGGTCTGGGATTTAAAGTGTTTGTCCAAAGGTAGGGTATTTGAAGGTTTTAGAGAGAATATTCATTCGGACATTCTCGGGTGTGGGTTGAGGTAAGGTAGGCAAATAAGACGGACAATCTTTCAATTATCCCAGACCAGGCGACTACTGTTACATAGTCATCCTCAACCCGGTACACCCCCCTATAAAGCAAAGCCCATGCCAAATTGTATACTTTCTAACTCATTGAAATTTTGGGATTTTAGATGCACCCTGAAAAAAATTCTAGCATCTTTAAAGGCACCACTAGTGTCACTTTAATAAAAATGGTTAAGGTCTTTGTGGCACCAGGGAAAAATTCTAAAATAAATAGCGCATCGCGCAGGGAAAGTTAGTCTTTTAGATTGATGCTTGTGTTGATCTTAACTCCCTGGAGCGCTTTTTCTTCATCACTGTCGGGAATAAAATCAAAATGAATTTTTTCTGTGCTGGGAAATTCACCACCATGCCCAATTATAATAGTTTTGGGTGAGACCTCTCTGATTGTATTAAAAAACAGAAGGGGGTCTTGTACCAGTGTGTCTTCATCATCTGGGTCAATTTCCATCATAGGCTTGATAATAGTGTTTTTCACTATAAGTGCACCTTTGATTTTGGCCTTAGGAAGCTCACAGGTTCTTCCCCATGTGCCCATGTGAAAGAAGTCTAGGTGAAAGGTGGATCGCCCATATCTAAGCTTTCTAGGCATAACTAGGGCCTGGAAAAACTTTCTTGAAGAGAGGTCTTTGGCCCTTTTCGCTAATTTTTCGGCAAGAGGTGCGTCTTCGATACGGACTATATAGGCGCCAGGTTCTTTGGTGCTGCGAAAAAGTAAATATTGTAATCCGATACTAAATAGCGTGAAAAGCTTTTGTTGATGCAAGTGAACACTTTCGCTATCGTTTTCAACGAGTGCCTTAACGGCCTTGTAGAGGGTTTCTTTGGTGAGATCTGCGCTACCGTTTATTTTTCCCATTCAACTATCCTTGAGCCTAGTCGTCTGCAATGTTCCAAAGCTAGCATTTGGCTTTGGGTTCTTTGGACCATTTTGTTATCAATTTGGGTAACCATCTAATTAGGGTATGTGAGAAAGGATGTAAAGTCGATAATTTGTGATGTTTGTAAGAGACTATGCTGTTGACTGTTATACATCGTTCCATTAATATGTCGCGTATCTTTTATTGATACTTTTGTCCCCCGCGTGTCTTCGCAAGGCTTATGGGTATACTTAAGAATCTTTGATGAGAACACAAATTGATTTGAAATTAATGATCTATATTTTTTAATGCCTCAGGAGGCCAGGGAATGAGCAAGCAATTAGGAAAAACAAGAAATATCGGAATCTCAGCTCACATTGATTCTGGTAAAACGACCTTAACAGAAAGAATTCTTTTTTACTGCGATATGATTCACAAAATTGAAGAAGTCAGAGGCGGTGGTTCAGGCGCAAAAATGGATCACATGGAGCTTGAAAAAGAAAAAGGTATAACAATTACCTCAGCTGCCACTACAGTTTTTTGGAGAGGCACTAACGACCAGGGTATTACCTACGCTGAAGGCGACGGTAAAGATATCAAGGTTAATATCATAGACACTCCCGGACACGTGGATTTTACTGTTGAAGTTGAGAGATCTCTCAGGGTTCTTGACGGTGCCATCTTGGTTCTATGTTCTGTGGCCGGTGTCCAGTCTCAGTCAATCACAGTTGACCGTCAGATGAGAAGATACAAGGTTCCAAGACTGGCCTTTTTAAACAAAATGGACCGAATGGGGGCCAATGCTTTTAAAGGGGTTGAATCTCTTACAGACAAACTAGGCCTCAATGCTGTGCTAGTACAATGTCCAATTGGTGAAGAAGATGGTTTTTGCGGCGTTGTTGATTTGATCACTAGAAAGGCAAGTTATTATGATGGTGACAATGGTGAGAATGTTAGAATTGAAGACTGTCCTGATGAATTAAAAGATAAAGTTGAAGAAATGCGCGAGCATATGCTCGATGTTATCTCCGAATTTGATGATCAAATGATGGAGGATATCCTCGAAGGGAATGAAATTTCTGAAGAGGTCATTCATAAAGTTATAAGAAAAGGTGTTAACGATCTTAAGTTGGTTCCAGTTTACATGGGATCGGCTTTTAAAAATAAGGGAGTTCAAACTCTGCTTGACGCAGTCTCCAGATACCTTCCTTCACCAGTGTCATGTGCAGCTCCTACAGTGACAAATAAAGATGATGAGAAAACAGTTATTCTTGAGCCAGTTAGTGACAAGCCACTTGTGGCCATGGCCTTTAAAATTACTGATGAGCAATTTGGACAACTAACCTATACAAGAATCTATCAAGGGACTGTTAATAAGGGCGACACTGTTTACAATACTCGTACTGGCAAAAAAGTAAGGGTAGGGCGTCTTGTGAGAATGAACTCCAATGACAGAGAAAATATTGACTCTGCAAGTGCTGGAGACATCATTGCAATGGTAGGAGTTGATTGTGCCTCAGGGGACACCTTTGTTGGAAATGATGATATCAATTATTTTTGTGAAGGAATTCACGTTCCAATTCCTGTTATTGAATTATCAATTAAAGCAAAAGATAAAGACCAACAAGCAAAAATGGCCAAAGGTCTTCAGAGATTTCTAAAAGAAGATCCAACTTTTCATGTGAGAACAGATGAAGAATCTGGGGAAACTCTTATTTCAGGAATGGGAGAATTGCACCTTGAGATTTATGTTGAAAGACTGAAAAGAGAATATAAGGCAGAAGTTGAAGTAGGTGCTCCACAGGTTAATTACCGTGAGACTATTTCCGAAGAAGCTAGCTATGATTACACCCACAAAAAACAAACTGGTGGTGCTGGTCAATTTGGACAAGTTGCTGGATTTATTCGTCCGCTTAAAGATGAAGACAAAGAAAGAGAAGATCAAAACTTTAAATTTACCAATCAGATTAAAGGTGGATCAATTCCAACAGAATATATCGGAGCTTGTGAAAAGGGCTTTGAAGATATTATGGATAAGGGACCTCTTGCTGCGTTTCCAATGATTAATGTGGAAGTCTTTTTGAAAGATGGTAAGCACCATGATGTTGACTCTTCTGACTTGGCCTTTAGAATTGCTTCAAGACAGGCCATGAGGCAGGCCATTGGTAAGGCTTCACCAATTATTCTTGAACCACTGATGCATGTTGAAGTTGAAACACCAGATGAGTATCAAGGTTCTGTTATTGGAGATTTATCTTCAAGAAGAGGTCTGATCCAAGGTAGTGAAACAAATGACGGCGGAGACACAGTGGTCAATGCACTTGTTCCACTATCTGAGATGTTTGGATACTCAACTGAGCTTAGGTCCATGTCTGCAGGTAAAGCTGGTTACACCATGGCCTTTGAAAAATACTCACCATGTAGTCCAGATATTCAGAGAAAAGTGATGGAAGCTAGAAAAGAAAAACTTTCTTCAGACGACTAAGGTAATACGAGGGCATCTGAAGATTCCTGAGGATTCTTGACGGATGCCCTAATCACTTGTATTAGTTTTGCTTATGATCGAAACAGGACAACTCCAAACATTGCTGGCAGTAGCTCGTGCAGGAAGTTTTTCCAGGGCCGCTGAAGGGCTTCATGTAACGCAGAGTGCCATAAGTCAAAGTGTGAAAAACCTCGAAACTCGAGTGGGTACAAAATTGTTTACCCGCTCTGGAAAGCAGGTTGTTTTGACCCATGAAGGGGAAAAACTCTATGAGTTGGCCGAAGAGTTCTTTCTTAAATTAGATGATACCCTCCATGAAATTGATGAAAATACCCACGGCGTTCGTGGGAGAGTCAGAATAGGAAGTCTCTCTGGAATTGGAAAGAGTTGGCTTTCATCAATGCTGATAGATCTTTTGGCCACATACCCAGATTTAAAGCTTGGCCTTACTCTTGGGCTTCCGGCCAGTTTAACTCAGGATTTTAAAAATCTTAAGCTCGATGGTCTCGTTGTTCCTAAGTACGCCGTTCCTTCAGTCGGTGAAAAAATTTATATTGGGCCTGAGAAGACGACTCTTGTTTATCCAAAAAATGGCAATTTTGATGTGGATGAGAATCTAACAATAGAAAAGCTATCGAGTCTTCCTATTTTATTATTTGAGGAAGATGACTATCTTCTCTTTCTTTGGTGCCGTCTTGTTTTTGGTTCAACACCTAGAAAACTCCACCGAAGATTTGTAGTTAATAGTCATGGAAATATCCTACAGGCCGTCAGTAAAGGTCTGGGAGTTGCTGTTGTTCCCACCCATGTACTTGAGAGATCCTTTTACCGAGATAAGGTAGGAGTACTTTCTGGTAAGTTTGAAGTCCACACAGATGATTTTTACTTTGTTTATCACAAAGAAAATGATGGTCTAGAGAGAATGAAAGTAGTTAAGCAAAAATTTATTGAGCTTAGCGAAACCAGGAAAGAGTCTTAATACCAACTGCAAAAATTAATTACATGATCTTTGCATAATCCTGCTTTTTACTTGGCCCACATAACACTTTCCACTTAAAATAATCCTATGGGGAAAAGTCCTAACATTTCTTCGTTTAAAGAAAACCTGCCTCAAAGAGTCAACGATATCCTTAGTATTGCTCACAGTTTAGAGATTCGTACTATTATTGTCGGTGGTGCAACTCGTGATTTTTTTATGGGCAAGAGTGATTGGTACAGAGATATTGATGTAGAGATTCGTCCAAAGGCCGTGATTTCAGATCAGCAGTGGGAAAAAATATTATCCAAGCTCGAGCAAAAAATTTCTATAAGGTTTGGAGCTGAGTTTGAAAAACTAGAGTTTGAGATTATAAGAGTGAAGCATTCTCAAAATGAGGTCGAGCTAAGTCCAGCACGCGTTGAAAAATTTAGAGAGGGAGAGTTTGGGCATAAAAATTTTGACGCCGAAATTCGAGCTGAATTATCAGATCAAATGGCATTTAAGAGGAGAGATTTTACTTTTAATGCTATTGGAATTGAAATCAAAGAAGATGGAAGCACCCTTTTAATTGATCCATTTGGCGGTTTGGGTGATCTTCAAAAACGAACCATAAGGCCATGTTCAGATGACTTTTCAAAGGATCCAGTAAGATTTCTTCGAATGATTCGTTTTGCCATAAAGGAAAATCTAAATTACCCAGATGAATGTGATCAGCTTTTAAAAAGATTTAATTTGAAAAATCTCTCCACCTATTACTTATTAGAAGAAGCTACGAAATCAAAAGATTTGGTTAACTTCTTTTATATCTTTTATAAACTGACCTATGATTTTGAAATACCCTTGCCTGCACAGATTATGGAGGTTTCATTTTTAAGAAATATTCCTAGAGCAACTAATGAGAAAAAAATTGATACAATAGACTCCTTTGGTTTTCATATGGCCTCTTCTTTAAGTCATATTTCGTCAACTCACCTTCAGGTTGTTGCCAAAGTTATTGGAGTAAAAGTTAAAGTTCTACTAAACCTTAGATCTTATTTCCAACATTTGGCCGATCTTGATATAGACCAGTCAAAATTATTACTCGAAAAGATACGCCAAAAGAAAATAGAGTTTGACGAAATTTTAAAAGAGGACACTTTTCATCAGCTCCACCAATTAAAGGGAGTTTCAAAAAGTATTTCTTCTTATCTTGAAAAATATTCCTCTTTAATTCCTGACGCTTTACTACAAACTCATAAATTTTGGATGGAAACAATGGCAAGTGCAAAGGATGTGGAAGTGTCTTTAGAAGAAGCTACCTTAGAGGCCAGTGATCAAGTGAATCGAAAATACTTAAAATTTTATTGCCAACTGAGAGGGGAGTAATATTGATTCCAACTTCACCACACCAACCGATTTTTCCAGCGCCTCTCCACAAAGGAACAACTGTTGGTGTTAGTGCTATTTCAGATGGCGTCGCTGGGGCCTATCATCCCCATTTGGACAAATGTTTAAAAAATTTAAGATCTCTTGGATACAAAGTTATTGAAGGAGACTGTCTAAGAGATTCTCACGAAGGTGTTAGTGCGCCTAGGGAAGACCGAGCAAGAGAGTTAATGGCAATGTTCGATAATAGTAATATTTCTGCCATTATTCCTCCATGGGGTGGCGAGATGTTCATAGACACTCTGCCTTTAATTGATTTTGCTAAAATAAAATCTTCAACCAATAAATGGGTTATGGGGTACTCTGATACATCCACCTTCTTATTCGCAAAAACATTGGTATCTGGTGTGGCCACTGCTCATGGTCCATGTTTGATGGATATGGGGACAATTGGCGATAATCATCCTCTTACCAGTTGGACAGATATTTTAAATTCCGAAATAAATTCACAAATAGTACAAAAATCATTTCCCAGGTGTCTTACAGTTTGGCCTGATATGGTGAAAGGGCCTGGCTCCCCTCTATTATTTGATAAAGAAACCCACTGGAAGGCCTTTTATCAAGGTAATGATATCCAACATCTTGAACTTAAGGGAAGGTTGATTGGAGGGTGTCTTGAAACTCTTCGCAATCTAGTGGGAACACCTTATGGGGATTTTAATAAATTGAAAAAGAAATGGAAAAATGAAGGAGTTATCTTCTACCTGGAAAGTGCAGGAGATTTGCCTTCTACTGTTTATAGAAATCTATGGCAGTTAAAAATGGCCGGTTGGTTTGAGGGGATTAAAGGGGTGGTTTTAGGGCGATTTCCTAAAATGACTTATCCTGAAGACTCATATATTAGGGCCGTTTTGAGTGTTTTTAAAGAATGTGAGATACCTCTTATTTATGATGCAGATATAGGCCATGTCCCTCCTCAAATGGTATTTATCAATGGGGCCTATAGTCAAATAAATTTTAATGATGGGGATGCCACAGTTGTTCAAAACCTAGGATAGGAAGTTATATTATGAAAAAATGTTGTTACGCAGTTTTATTGATTTTGGGTGTAGGTTGCGCAGGACAAAGGCCAGCTGAGCTTGGAGTAAATCAGAAAAAATTAAATGGATGCCCGGATAAGAGTAATTGTGTTTCAAGTTTTGCTACGAGTGAAAAACACATGATTGACCCCATAGGTCTGAAGGTTACAGGCCCGGCTGAAATGGATAAATTTGTTTCTATTGTTGAAAAAATGGGAGGCAAAGTAGTAACCAAAGAAGGTGGCACATATATCTATGCAGAGTTTACTTCAACTGTTTTTCGTTTTGTAGACGACGTAGAAATTTATATAAATAGTGACGCTGGCAAAGCATTTATAAGATCTGCTTCAAGAATAGGTGAATCAGATTTTGGTGTTAATCGAAAGAGAATGGAAGAGCTGCGTTTTCGCTATCATCAAATGCTTTGAGAAAATAGGTCCTCAGAAATAAGATCAATTCTCCAGATGGCCTCTTTGAGTTCTTCAACTACAAGTTGGTCTTTGTCTTTATTTTCAGATTTTTTTGTGAGAACAATCATAGCAGCTGGTCTTACAACGAGATCTTTTACATATTGGCATAGTGGATCAGCACTTCCAAGTACGCTACCTTTTTTGTAGTTTTCTTCCATCATTTTAGGAGAGCTTTTTTTCATTTGATCGATGTGGAAGAGGGTCGATTTTAAATAACTCTTGCATCTATTTTTATTGCTTAACATTACATTTTTCAAAATAGGTTTTGCCAATTCGATTAGCATCTCACTTTGTTTAATAATTTGATCATTTTTAAGCTGGTTTTGTTCTAGCTCTGTTAAAAATCGAGAGCTTTTTTCGCCGTACTGATCGATCATTTGAGACAGATTCTCACGGGGGATTTTTGATGAATTTTTTACGATTTGGGCACAGCTCATACAAAAAGAACAGATGAAAAGAAATTTAAATAAATGAGTCATAGTTTTTCTCCCCTAGAGGGGTACTTTACCCCAGAGAGGATTTTGATGTCAATATTACTCTAAATTACTCTAGTAATGATGGGGTGCCGGAAACTGTAAATCTAGCATCAAGTGGGAGAGCATTTTCTTTTTATATTTACTGGAAAGCCCCTTTTGTAGCGCCTCTTTGAGACCGGGCTCGTTGATTTCTTCAAGGGTGCTTTTGTAGATCTCCTTTGCCTCCTTTCTTCTGCCAACAAGATCTAGGCACCTTGCGTGAAAAAGCTTACAAACCCCTTCTAGGTGGTGAGTTAGGCCCATTTCGCGGGCCTTTTGGAAGTGAAAAAGAGCTTTTTTAGGTGATTTTGTTTTGAAGTAAACCAGTGCCATTTGCAGTTGCATGTGACCATCCTGGGGAAAAGTTCTGACAGCTTTTCTTAAATGATTCCGAGTGTTAATCATGTAATCGTCGTGAAAATTTTCTATGTGAAAGCAGCGGTAGGCCTCTCGGTATTCGCTTACGGCCTGGATTAATTTTGGTGACTGGGGCTGGTAACCGGGGTGAACCGGAAGTTCACCGAGCTCAGAAAAATCCATATCCCACATTTTTTCTAAATCAAGTTCAAGAAAGTTTCCGAGTCCCACCGGTGACTCATGTCTGTTGCCCACGTAGAGTCTACTTTTACTGGGATCAAATACAACCGATTTAATACTTGTGATGACACTTACTGTATTTCCAAAAACTCTTTCTGTTCCACTAAAATAGTCCACGTGATCGCCAAGCATTTTCATCATCAAATCGGGATTTAATTTTCCCTTATTGTGGTCTAAATATTGATCCATTCTCAGTCTTCTGCCGTATAAATCTTCAAGAACACTGGCCGAAATTAAGGCCTCTTTATTTTTGAGTGCTTCAGATTGGAAGTAATTTGTGTGAGTCATTTTTCCTACACTTGGCTCTCTCACAAAAACTTCTTTGGGTGTGCACTCAAGTACAACCACTTTATTTTCTTTATGACTTGATATGATATAGGCCCAGTTGGCATTTCTGGTATAATTTCTTGCAATTTTGATTGCTTCATCTATGGTTTTTGCTTTTGATATAATCATCTCGCCCAGAAGAAATACTGGAAGTCCATCTGTTGAGATTTCTGTTCCCAGGTGAGCGTGGGTTGCCAGAGTCAAGCCTTCTTTGTTTGTAGCAGTCAGACCACCAGTTTGAACTCCACTGGAGGTAATAGAAATATAGGGAATGAGATCTTTTTCAGTAGGGATGTTAAAAAATACCAAGGGGTGTTTTTCCCATGGGCCTACAATGGGATAGTCTTGATTCCTGGCCACTATCATTCTTCCATCATCTGTGTACTCGTTAAAGGCCACAGAACTTGAGCAACATGGAAGACACGTTATGGGCATATCAGTCATCAGGTATTTCATTACGCTTAGTCTAGATAAAACCATAATGCCATCGGCCTGGAAAAGTGCATTTCTAATAAGGTTTTTATGAAGGCCTGTCTCCTCGCTAAGTGCTTTCATCACTTCAAGGTAGTAGGGTGCTGAGCGCGCCACAGAGGCTTCAAGCTTGGGCATTAAAACTTTATTGTATAGGTAGATTAGAAAGTTTCTTACCATGGGAATTTCGACAGGGCCTTCTGCCCTTCTTAACATCCAATCATTAATTTCAGCGAGCGTTGGAAGTGCTCCTACCCTAATTTGGTCTTTGAGTACTCTTCCGTGGATTCTGGCCCTATAAGAATGGGAGCCTTTAACCTTGAGAAAATTGACACCTTGGATGTAATTATAAGAATAAGTGTTATCCATTTACTACCTTCAGTAAAAAGCCTTACCGTCCCCCCTATAGGTACTCGCACTACTTTCAACTTCACCATCTCTTAAAAAGTGATATAAATTAAATCTTTCTGCTATTTCTCCGGCCTTTGATGGTCGAAAAAAGACAGGGTCTCCAACACTCAGTTTGTCTGCCCAGGGTCCGGATAGTGGAGTCTGAACTTCCCCTGCCATTTCCATTGGGATGTACTTCATGCCCACAGGCCTATACGGGAGTGGAAATTTATCTTTTCCCATTTCTCCACTTGCTATAAATCCACCGCTTTGACATGTGACAACGCCTTTTTTTGGTCTTCTGGTTATATTGAGGCCAAAAACTATGGCAGGGCGATTTTTATTATCCGAAATATAATCAAATATATGGGACTCGAGAAGGCCTGAGCCTACAGTGACTTCACTTATCCAAGGCTCTTTTGAAGTATAGGGCAAAGAGCCTGAGCCACCACCATTATAGTAGTCGTACTGAATGCCACTAACTTTTAGGTATTTTGTGATTTCTTCCCTTTTCTTTTTCACATCTTTTATGGCCCAAGATTTAATGAGTTTTTTTATGGGATTTAATAAAACGGTGAAGGGACTTTGGTCTTGGAGGCTTGCTATCTGTGCTTCATAGGTAAGTATGCCTTTAATTTTCAAATTATTTAAAGAGTTTACTTTTTCAATGCAAGCTTTAAGACCGGCAATATCTACAATTGATGATCTTAATGCTCCTATGTGAACGAATGGAAGTGGCCTGAGGCTTACATCGAGGTCAAGGCAAAGGGGAAATGGGGGGAGGTCTCCCGCGAATTCATTCCAATATTTATCTATGATAGAAAGTTGTTCGCTATGGTCACAGGCCATAGAGAAGTTGGCCCCTTTTTTTGCAAGATCAAGAAGTCCAGCAAGTGAGTCAAAATCAATTTGGGGATAAGCGATTAAGAGATCATCAATTCCATTATCAAATAGGTGTTGTGCTTCATGAACGCTGTAGCACATAACTCCTTCAAAAACATTAGAGCGTTTTAGGATATACTTTATAAGCCAAATATTTCGAATTGATTTTGTTGCAAGCCTTAGCGTTTTTGAATACCTGATAGCGTAACTTGTATAGTTTTCAATATTTTGATCTACAATATTTAAGTCTACAAATAGCGCGGGAAAAGCGATCTTCTTATTTAATGAAGATAACTTTTCATATTCCCAAATCATGCACGACCCTTTTTCCCCAACTTCCCAGAGAGCATCTCTAGTTTTAAACCATAGAAGGCAAATTTAATAAGGCCCATAATTCCACCTTTGAATAGGGCCTGCATTAAGTTGTCAAAAAGATGATATTTCTCTGTGGTATACGGATACCAATTGGCCTCAACTTTAGAGCTATTACCGTCAAAGAGAACAGACTTGATATTGCAAAAGCTTAAAAGGCCATGGGCCCCTTTGTAGCGTCCTATGCCGCTATTTTTAACTCCACCAAATGGGAGGTATGGGTTGCCTTCGGTCAGCATCACATTATTTACTGAGACATTGCCAGTTTCAAGTGATTTGGTCACTCTCGTGGCCCTGGTTTTATCTGCTGTCCAGACACTCGCCGAGAGTCCAAACGAAGAATCATTGGCGCGATTGATGACATCGATTTCTGATGAAAATTTAAAAATAGGGAGGATTGGTCCAAAGATTTCGCAGTCCCAAATTTCCATTTCACTGGTAACGCCTTCAAGGACAATGGCGGGTATTTCTAGCTCTGATTTTGGGGATTCTATCCAGTACTCATTTGTTAGAGCTTTTGCACCTTTGGCCACAGCGTCGAGGACTAAGGCCCTGACTTTTTTTGCTTGCTGTGAGTTGGTCATGTGACCAATATCGCTATTGCCGTTGGTGTCAATTAGTTGTTTGATTTTGCCAACTTCAACAATCAGCTCACTTTTAAAATTCTCATAGATATCCTCATGAACATAGAGCCTTTCTACAGAGGTGCAGGACTGTCCTGCATTTGTCATGGCCCCCCAAGCGGCTCCTTTGACAGATCTTTGGATATTGGCATCTTCAAAAACAATCATGGGGTCTTTTCCGCCTAGTTCTAGCTCGACGGGAATCAGATGTTTGCCCGCCTGTTGCATTATCTTTTTTCCAGTTCCTACACTTCCTGTGAAAAATATTTTGTCTGGCCTTTTTTCGATTAGATCACTTCCAAGTTTTCCACCGCCGTAGATAACTTGAACTAAATCAGATGATACTCCTGCGTCGTTTAAAAGTGACTCTACGGCACCTTTTAGTGGAGTGAACTCAGAAGGTTTGTATATGACTGCATTGCCACAAATAAGAGCGTGGGCAATGGGTACTAGCGCTTGAAAGAGAGGGTAGTTCCAAGGAGATATAACAAGTACGACTCCTAACCCTTGATGATAGATATATGAGGTTTTTCCCATAAGGACTATTGGGGTTTTAACTTTCTTATCTTTCAAAATATTTTCAGCTTCTACTTCCATCCAGTGGAGCGTGTCCACAATGGGAAAAATTTCGGAAAAAAGAGCATCTGAGCGAGATTTATTTGTTTCTTTTTGGATTATATCTATGAGCTCTTCTTGTCTTTCTAAAACAAGCTCTTTAAGTTCTATTAATGGAGCCAGTCTTTCTCTAATTGTCAGTTTTCCAATTTGTGAGCCGGCATTCTTGGCTTTTTCAAAAATTTTGTCTAGATCAATTGACCCACTTTCTAAATTACCTTCATCAGGTGTCATGGCAGCTGTATTTGTTTGCATTGGGCTTCCCTCATAAGATGGTGTTTCAGCACAGTATTCCATTGATTTTAAAATATTTTCTGTTTGAGACGTGTTCGAATAATATAATGTGTAGATAATTCCTTTAAGACCAATATCCATGAGCCTCAGAGGGCCTGCAAGGAAATCAGGAAAGAGGTCTTTTTTGGTGATAAGCCAGAATAATGCTTTTATAAAAAGACTTGGCGTCCAGGCCAGGACTTTTAAAAATAGCGCCAAATCAGTGAGGTCCGCTGAAGGCAGCTCTCCAATGATACGATCAATATTTCTAAGGGTCCGCAAATGAGAAAATTTGGGATAGTGCTGATTTCCTGGAATCAGGACATTTCCAACTTTTTCTAGTCCACGAAGAGAAGTCTTGTCTAGGTATTTTGATGCCATTACATGCTCGCTGTTATTTGTTCAGCACATTTTATACTTAGTGCCATAATAGTTAATGATGGGTTTATTCCTGGGGCGTTGGGGAAAATACTTGAATCAGCAGCGTAAATCCCTTTTTGATCGTGGAGCTCAAACTCTGGATTAAACACACTTGATTTTCCGTCCGTTCCAATTCCGCAACCGCCCATTAGATGTAGTCCTATTGGGAGTTGACCTTCAATAATTTCGACGGCGCCTGTAGAGTTGAAAATATTTTCAATGGCCTTAAGGCCTTTTGATCTTCTAAGCTTATCTTCACCGTTTAGAACTTTATCAACAATTATTTTACCACTTCTATTAATAGAAATTTTTCCAGGATTTGTATCCCTGACTGCTACTTCAATACAGGCCAGTTTGGTGATGTCATTCATGATTTTACTGTGATTGTCTCCCCATTGTGGAAGGAGCATAGAAATGGCCACTGGACCTGCAAAAACATTCTCTAACTTAAATCCATTTTGTCTAAAGTTTAGATCATCAGACTTAAGAGATTGAAGAGGGCCTTTATGGGCATTAATTTTTTTATCATATCTTGCAAGTACCATGTATTGTGGATGGGTATAAAAGTGATGGCCTATGGATTTAAGTTTTTTGCCAAAATCACTTTGGGTCAAAATTTTTGTATTGCCCATTGATCCTGCACCGAGGACAACAATCTTTGCTTTGAAGGTTTCGACATCGCCATTTTTGTAAAATCCAACAATTTTTTTATCGCTTGTACCGTGAGAGACGGTGCCCACTTCAAAATCTGAAACAATAGTCAGTTTTCCGGGGAGCTCTCCTGAGAGGGCCTTTTTGAGAACAGTCACAGGCATGCTTTGCTTGCTATCGAGTCTGCATCCATTTAGGCATTCGATGCAATCGTTGCCACGATCGTATTTACAATCTTTTTGAGCACGCTTTAGTGGGGCCCACTTATATTCATTTTTATCAAAACCCTCTTTAAAAATATTGGCATTACCATTTCTATACTTTTCAGGGATTTCTTCAATGGCGAGCTCTGCTTCAGCAAGGTCATAAAATGGATCAAGCTCTGTTCTATTTAAGAAGTTAATTGAAGATTTTTCGCGCCAAGAATCCAGGGCAATATCATCAAAGCGATCGAGTAAGGCCTGATTGACAATGGAGCCTCCGCCCACCACCTTAGGTCTTAAAAAACCAATGGATGCATTTTTATTAAACTCAATTCCCCCGGACCAGTAGAGGTTGGCATTGCCATCCATTTCTGTTCTTGGGTAAGTGTGTTTGTTTAAGTTTTGTCCTGCCTCTAGTAAAAGACAATTTAAACCCTTTTTACAAAGCTCGTAGGCCACGTATGATCCGGAAACACCAGAGCCTACAATTATTGCATCGTAAATAGGGTGAGCAGCTCCTGCATGTCCCATAATTTTCCCCCGCCAATTGAATAAATAATGACTTGGTCATTATTATATAGAAGAAATGGGTATGTTGAGAAGTAATTTAGTAAGGGCGAGCTTTATTACTGAGGTAAGGATTAAAGTTGGCATCATTGTACATTTTTAGTTGGTAGTATGGTCTATAAGACATCTCTCCAATAGAAACTTTATTGATCAAGTATATCAGTCCTTGAAATAGATCTGAAATTTGATCATTTAGGATTTGAGTTCTCTTGTGGCACGTATTTAGATGAGCGTAGTCAGAACTTTTGTCTAAAAGTTGCTCTTTAGTGTAGTAGAGTTTGAGATTCAGGATTGATAGCCTGTCTATGATACTTCCTGGCGTTTCTGAGAATATGGGTGCACTTTGGTTGAGTGGGGGAAGAAAGTTTAAAAATAATTCATTTATCACTTCTACTTGATCATTTCTGAGCTGATTAACCTTATCAATTTTTCTTTTTACGGCCGCGATTTCACAATCTAGCGCCTTGGGGTCACGGGCCTTGTCTTCAAGGGACCAAAGTGTGGCATTGAAATAGTGGTTGAGCAACGCTTTTTGAACAGAGCAGTCTTGGGTATGCTGAGACAGTAGTTGGGTACCACTTTGTTTGAGAGTATTGATATCTAGAGAAGGAGAGTAACTGATAGTTGAGCTCAGAGATTTTTGTTTTTTGAGAATTTGCTCGATCAAAGTTTTTAATTCACCATCCATAGAAACTCCTTGAGATCTATTTTGCCTTGCGCGCCCCAGCAATGATAGGGTGAAAAGATCTCCCCACTCATTGAAAGCTATTTCAGCTATTTGTAGTTGTTGAGCTTAAGAGGTAAGATCAAATACATGAGCGAAACAATCCAAGTTACAATAAATCAGTCCGTGGCCATTTTAGTTGATGGCAATAATATCGAAATGAGTCTTCACAGTAGGCACAAAGATGAGAATGTGATGCTCAACTTTGATTCCTTAATACCTTCACTTCTCGACAACAGGCAATTAAACCGTCTGGTGTATTTTAGAGAGGGAAAGAGTATTTCCAAAAAGCTAACTGAGAGGTTACATAATAATTTTCATGGCTCCACTGTTGCCTGTCACAAATCAGCCGATATCCCTCTTGCTATTAAGGCCACACAGCTGGCCAAAAAAGTTGATACCATTATCATCATGTCTGGGGATTCAGATTACGTAGAGCTTGTAAGGCACCTTAAAGGTGAAGGTGTAAGGGTTGAGATTTGTTCTGTTGAAGAAACCACGGCATCAATCTTAAGAGATGAAGCAGATTATTCTCATACAATCACCAAGGAAGATTGCTTTTGGGGAAGGACCACAAAAAGTCCTCGAACTACCTCAAAAAATCCTCGAACTACTAGAAAAAAAGTAAGTCAAAAAAAGTAGATATATCAAAAAAATATATTAGTGGAATGTATCTGGTTTTCTGAAGAAGAATACCGGTACAGGTACACTGAAGTGGTTTCCACGGTGGCCTTTGAAGAGGTAGCTTCCTCTCATGTTGCCAGTGGGAGTGGCCAAGGGACAGAAGCTTGAATAATAAAATGTCTCACCCGGATCAATCATTGGGGTTTGTCCGTTAACCCCTTTACCTTGGATATTTTCAGTGACGCCGTGACCGTTTCTGATGGTCCAGCTTCTCATGAGTAATTGGATTTGGTGTGAGGCCAAGTTAGTGATGGCAACTTGATAGGCATAGAAAAACACGCCGCTTTTTTCATCGGACTTTTCGGGGATATAAAACGGCCGTATTCTTAGCTGAACATCCTCATGTGTTTGATCGTAAACGAAATCTTGTGCTTCCAAGTAATAACTCCAAATATAAAATATCATTTGCACCACCGACTTACAAAACACCCTTAGTCATGATGCGGAAATTATAGGAAATCTTAACTTTTCACGCATGCCGCATGGAGTTTTGAGGGAAATTAAGGAGTGGTATGATTTTTTATGTGTATAAGGAATAATAGTTTATGAAGTTTTGGGCCTTATCGGTAATTTATGGCGCGCTGCCAGGGGATATGGAGCGGGCAGTAAAACATTGGGGCATCGAAGGCTTCATTCAGAGAAATTAAGGACGAGAAATAGTGAGTTCAGGTATAAATCAAGAAATTGTCTATTTTGATGGCGTTTGCAATATTTGCAATACATTTGTGGATTTCTTACTTAGCTCAGATCACGACTCCCATTTTTTAGTAGCATCACTCCAAGGTGAGACGGCCAAAAAAAACCTGCCAAATGAATTAAGAGAAAATATCGATTACATTGTAGTGCAAACTCACCAATCATTTTTTAAAAAATCAAAAGCAGTTTTTTATATTCTCTCAAAACTTAAAAGGCCCTATAGGTATATTGCAATATTAAGGATTTTCCCTACTTTTTTAACTGACTGGGGATACGATCAAGTGGCGGGGAATCGCTACCGAATTTTCGGGAAGAGGGATAGCTGTAGGCTGCCAACAGCAGAAGAAAAGGCCAAGTTTTTGCCGTAAGCTGCCCTAGAGGCGCATAAGTGAGCTACCAAGTTCACTCAAAAGAGTTCCTACTATTTCAGAAACACGACTGACACGATCTATTGAGCAAGCAATTTGTCCAATTTCCAGTTCACCTTCTTCCATATTACCGTCAAACATTCCTAGCTTTGATCTTCCCTTTCCCAGTAGCTCTTTTAATTCAGCTTCACTTGCACCATTTTGTTCAAGCAGGGCCACTTTTTTGGAAAAATTATTTTCTAGTAATCTTACTGGCACAAGATTTTTTAACATCAACCTAGTTGAGTCATATCCTGCCTCGGTAATTTTCTTTTTAAATTGGTCATGGGCGCTACTTTCAACGGCAGCAGCAAATAGGGAACCAATCTGAACTCCATCTGCACCCAAACAAAGAGCTGCCATGATACTTTGGCCGCTACCAATTCCGCCGGCCGCAATAACAGGAATAGAGACAGCTTTTCTAACCTGGGGAATAAGCACCATTGTGGTCAGCTCGTCTCTTCCATTATGACCTCCAGCTTCAAAACCTTCGGCAATAACCATGTCAACTCCTGCGTCTTCACATTTTTTTGCAAGGAGTGGATTGCTAGTGACATGAAGGACTTTTGGGCCAGCATTTTTAATCAGAGTCGTAAATTTTTTGGGGCTACCTGCTGAAGTGATGATGGTTTTCACTCCATGCTCTAAGCAGATTTCAATTTGTTCCTGGCACCTTGAATATAGTAGTGGGATATTGACCGCGATAGGTTTTGAAGTAAGTTTTTGAGCTTTCAATATATGCTCTTTTAATACTTCGGGGGTCATGCTTCCAGCGCCAATAGTCCCAAGGATTCCACTTTCTGAACAAGTTGCAGCAAGCTTAGATCCAGAGACCCAAATCATTCCACCTTGGATGATTGGGTAAGTGATGCCGAGACCCTTACAGACAATATTATCTTTAAATTTTTCCGTTAAGTTGACAGTCATATAGCGCTTCCAATTTATCATTTTCAAGTAAGCTCAAAATTTCCGGATCACTCTCTCCAGTTAAATAGGCCCTAGTGGAGAATTTTTTCCTTCCATATCCTTTCGCACTCATGACAGAAAATCCACTTAATAACATGGATTTTCTAATGGAAAATGAAGAACTATATGTAGATAAGATAACATCACTGCTAGAAAATTCTCTAAGAGTATCAAACCACTGAGTTGTCCAAAGAGAAGGATTTCTTCTAGGCGAAAAAGCATCTTGGTAAATCGCGGTAAAAGGTGGGTGGGAAGTTTGTTTTAGAAAACTAGGTAAAACCTCCCGGCCGTTACCAAGTAAAATGGTACCTTCAAAGTTTGGTGCTCTTAGTGAATAGTAACTGTATTGTTCAGTGGTAATGAGCTCAACTTTTTCAAAAATATTTTTAAAATAATTATTTAAGCTGTGCTCAACTAGTAGGTCATCCAACTCAAAGCTAAGGTAGTTTAGTTTTAAAGGGCTTCCTACGTGGGCCTGCAGCTTTTGTCTTTGTTCTAGTGTTGCTAGTAGCCCCGTGCCCATACCGAAGCCAACTTCTAAAAGTGAAATGCTACTGCGTGAAAGAAATTGTGCTTCCATTTGGCAGCCTTCCCAATATTGAAAAAGAGTTTCTGTTTTTGCACCTGCTATTGAATGAAGTCCCTCAGAAAAATAAGGATTGATCATACTTTGGGAGCCATCTTCTGTTTGAATCTGCTCGTATTGACCTAGTTTTCCCGTAAAATATTTGTTCATGCAATGCACATTGGCCTTGCAAATGGGCCTTGTCAAAGAATTTCTGCTATGGGTTACTCGTGACGCCCAGCAGACAAGTGTGTGTAACTGCGTGATATTGTTCATGAAAAATTTAAGGCTAACAGCAGAATGACTTTCAAAAATTGATTGTGATAAAAAAGCCTCACTTTATTTGAACAAAATACTGGGGGAAGTTATGGAAAGTTCTACCTTCGAAGCATTGGCCCAAACAGAAGTTGTTGAGTCAAAGAAATCAAAGGCAATTAAACAAGTTTTCTTGAGAGATTCTCTAAAGTCTTTAGACGCGCTCTATAGACATCTCAAGGAATGGAGAGGTGAAAATCTGGACGCATTTCG
This sequence comes from Bacteriovoracaceae bacterium, assembly GCA_018649885.1. Classification (GTDB taxonomy): domain Bacteria; phylum Bdellovibrionota; class Bacteriovoracia; order Bacteriovoracales; family Bacteriovoracaceae; genus JABIHA01. The sequence continues at coordinate 9,686 of JABIHA010000095.1, read as the reverse complement.
TCTGGACGGTCATCACTCTAAGGGACCTGCAAACCCTGCACAGTGGATTTATTTTGAAATCCAAGACTTCCTAGAAGAAGACTACGCTGGTCTTGATATCTACAAGAAGCCTGTTACTGGTGCAGATTGGAATGGTACTTATTTTTTAACTGCGGGCACACGTGCTGCTGCTGTCGACAAGTTCATTGAACTTTACGAAGCAACAGGCAGAGCTTCAGTTATTTTTAAACTTGGATATTCTCCTAAGAAAGAAGGAAATCCAAACAAGCGTAAGGTTACTTTGCAGTCTGAAGAGAAAGAGGCAGCAAGTGGCTGGTTTTGCAAGCAATACATTAATAAGTGGTCACTATACCACTGATTTTTGTCTTTTCTCCTGTTTGAAAGGACCTTCAACAGTTTTTGTTGAAGGTCCTTTTTTTTTGCCATGTTTAAGTCAGTAAATGAAACTCCGAGAAGATAGATCGGCGAGGTTTAAGACTTGGATAACGATAGTTTGAAAAACCATTCACATTACCTTCACTGCCTTAATAAAGGCGGTCGAACTACACTTTTTGATGGACTCATTATTGGATGCCGAGGGGACTTGGTTATTTGTGATGATCCCGAAGTAAGTGATGAGCACTGTCACTTTGAAATTGATGGTGACAACGCCACCATTACTGACCATGGTTCAAATGTTGGAACAATTGTTAAAAGAAAAAAACTGAAAGCAGGTAAGGCCCATTCATTGTCTGAAGGTAATATTATTGAAATTAGCTCTCAGGTTTATGTCTACTCATCTCAAATGATTTTAGAAGGCGCGGGCCTTGAAGGGCAAACAAGACCTTGGTGGAAGCTAAGTGGTGAACAAAAGAGTTTTTCTCTTGTGACATTTGCACTATTTGTATTGAGCTGGGTATTTTTAAACTTTCAAGTTTTCTCTGTTACCAAGCTAGACTTTGAAGCGGGATTTTCCCTTCAAGTTTTATTAGATTGTCTTTTATCTCAATCGGTAGTGATCATACTATCACTTGTCTTAAGTTTAGTTCTCGAAAAATTTTTGTGGCCACATTTTAGTAAGTTAAAAAAATGGGGATTAAGAAGTTTTGTTGTTTTTCCCATATGGTTTGCGCATTATATTTTTATTCTCTCTATTGGGATGAATTTTCAAAGTAGAGATTATGAGAAATGGTCAATGTATAGACAAAAGGTATTGTCCTACGAAAAAATTCAAAACCAGCAAATGAAAACGATTTACTTTGAAAAGCTCACTGATTTTGTGAAAACAAATTACCCCACTAGCAGCTTGTTAAAAAATGACTATATGAGTATGGGTGGTGAGGCAGATGTTAGTAAGAGAATTCCGGCCAGTTTAAAAACTAGTCATCATAATAAATGAGCTGCCTTGTCTTATAAGTTTATCTTCCCTGACTCCTAATTTTTCAAGCTCACTCTGCGTCGGTCCTTTATGATCATCTGACTCAACCCAAAGCACCCCTTTAAACCAATCACTGCAAAAGATCATGGGAATAAATTTTTGGTATAACTCGTGCATCGGATAGGGAGGTGCAAAAAACAATACAGTATTCTCTTTTTGCTCCTTTGTTGATTTTTCATATTGATCTTTGAACTTTTTGATCCAAGTTGTACAGCTTTGATTGGAGAGCTCGACAATGCCTAGATCTTGGTAGCTTGAACAAAAGCGCTCAATATTTTTATTTAAGACAGTGAATACTTTATGAGATTTTTCAACAAAGTTGATTTTATCACCGCCTCTTGAAAGAACTTCTAGCCCTACCGCTCCTGTTCCAGCACAAAGATCTACAAAGTGAACCCCCTCAAAATTTTGATAGCTGTCAAAGACTCTTCTTTTGAGTAGGACTTGCAAGGGTCTGACTTCATCTCCCTTGGGGATTTCACAGCTAAATCCACGGGCCTTGCCCCCTAAGAGTTGAATTGCCATGGCAGCTTCTCCTTCATATTTGTAAGCAGGACTTTTTGATAGGCCCTTTCATAACAAAGTAGTAATGGTCATCCATTAAGATTTCTCCACCACTAAGTTTGCAGGATTTTATTATTTTTTCAATTTGACTGCCGTCAAGAGGGTGGTGTCTTCCAGTTTGGTTTCTTTCATAAATCATTAGATCATAGCTTTCACGAGTTTTTATCCATGAGTTGATATGAAAGATTTGGGCCTGTGGTCTAATCAGCAGGGGGATGACGCCACCTGAGGCCAATATTTGAGTTTCCACACCAAATTGTGACTTGATGGACAGCATCTTTTTTGTGGCGGCAAGTTTTTTAGAGTCCATGTCACAGGATTTAATTTTTTTAAAAAAGGCCTTCTGCACAATTTTTGTATGACTGCTTGTGGATGTGGCAAAAAATGGAATCAACACAATTAGTGCAAGAGCTCTTTTTTTGGCGATTAACTTAGGCATTGTTGAGAATATGATAATTCCCAGCAAAGGGGCCACAAATGAGACCCCATAGTGATTCATGAACTGGTTGGCCAAAATATGCAATAGAAACAAAGGGGAGAGCATAAAAATCACACCTATTGCAGGGTGTGATAGATCTTTTGCTTCTTTTTTTAAAATCCATCCAATTGGAAAGACAAAGGGAAGTAGTAGCTTGATCAGCGCCCCCCATTTTAACGATACGACAGACTCGTACAAGGCCTTAAATGGGTTTTCTAGAATCATTCCAATAAAGTGGTCACCATACTTTAGCATGGGGCCCACAAGCAAAGGTCGCACTAGAAAAACGATGATGCCAAACAAAGCTGCCAAAACAATTAAGAGAAACGCTTTTTTATATTGCTTTATAAGTGCGTACCAAAGCCCAAGGCAGCCTGCCAAAATAGGAAATATTTCTCTATAAAAGGCCAAGAGGAAAAACAAGACTAGGATTTCTTTGGTTTTATTTTTTCCCATGTAATAGCTGACTAGGAAGAGTGGCGTCATTGCCCAAGTGGATGGGTGAATGGGGTAGTTAAGTGCTGCTAGAAGGCCCCTGCAAAAAAAGAGTAGAAAAAAGCAAACAGCAATCTCCCCAGCACCTGCTCCGTCTTTCTTCTTGAGAAGGTAGCAAATTGGGAAAAGTAGAAAAAACCAAAACCACTCAAAGAAAATGAGAGATGTGGGATGATAGTCGAAAATCATGCTCCAGGGCTTCGCTATAAACATAATGGGGTCGAAGTGATCGTTTAGAACTTTAACCCCTCTAACGCTTCTTTCAGGGTTGAGAGAGTCAGGTATGGAAAAGTTGTAGATCCCTTGCTGGAGAATGCCAAAGTCGGTGACATTAAAACAGTTGTGAGCTATGCCGCGATGTCCAGCAAGCAGGATCACTAAAAGTCCCAGCGCTAATAGGGCGCCAGCAGCTCCAAAACAAAATTTGGTGTTTCTATCGTGCTTATTTCTCATTTTTTTCTATAATACTGCTTATTTACCTGTTAGTTAAACAGATTCTGGGGAAAATATTTCCCAGGGGCCTCAGTTTTGTTCAAATTATTTTGCTGTGGGCGATTTTCCCCGATAGTAGCTTATGGAGGCGCTATGGACTTTTTTGGTGTGATGCCCTTAATAAGATCAAAAATTAAATCTCAAAAAAAACGTAGTAAAAAGGAGCTAATGTCTGCTTTTTACGCGAGTGATGAGCACAAATGGATCAGAAGTGATGCTGTGCTAGTGAGATCTTTTGAGCTTTTCTGGGAAATGCTTTCTGAGAAGAATATAAATAAAATGGCCAAATTATCTAATTTATCCTTTGTTTGCATAGAGCAGGGAATCGGAGCTCATCTGTCAAAAGGTGGAGAGGGCCACTATATTTTAATCGATAATAATGTATTGAATTATCTCCGTTGTGTTGACCCCTCAATTGGAATTGCGGCCATTTGCTATCAAATTGGAAGTATCTTGGCGCAGGAAAGAAGAAGAAAAGTCACATCTTTAGAATGGGCAGTGGAAGCTGATCAATTTGTAATGGATTGTGGTCTGGCATCTGAGATGGCAGAAATTGTAGAACGCTCGCCTCATGGAATTGAAAGGAATGTAAGGCTATCGTATTTGACTTCATTTTTAGCAAAAGATTTAGCGCCTAAAAAATAGGCCCTGGAGAGAGAATCTCCAGGACCAGATGGGTTAAACTATCTTACTTTTAGTTTTGCAGACTTTCTGTCTAATCGATAAATTTTCTTACTAAGAGTATCCATTTTTCTACTACTAGTTGAACTAGGATAGAAATACATTTTGGATGCTTTTGCTTTTCTTAGGACAGGAGATCTACTTAGACTTCTGGCCATAGACATTGACTGAATTTCAAGAGGTGCTGATTGACCGATGCTGAGAAGATCACTTGGATCAACTACAGAGCTAAAGTCAAAGAAGATGGCCAGGCCATTTTCACCAGATCCTGATCCTGTGAAAAGCCCTGCAATCCCTTTAACACCTTGGATATCAAAAACTGGAAAGATATTCGCTCCTCCAATACTTCCACCGATTTGGTCGAATTGTGCGATAGGGACAGCAACACCTGCTAAGGCCATTCCCGTATCAAGTCCTATATAAATAATTACCCCACTATCTGCTACAGGAAGAGCTAAGATTTTTGAGTTATCTACTCCCCCGACAGGTATTGCTTTTCCATTGGGTAGGTTTGCATCGCCTGATGAGACTTCCCCATTTGTTGCACCTGTTAAATTGACTGAGATTCCTATTTCACTACTACCATCAAAGCTTGATAGAAGAGAGACTTGGCCCAGGTCATGTCCTGTTTCTGGATGGACAATTGTAAAATCAACTGAAGGAAGTGACATTTGGCCAATGTCGAGAAGCATACTAAAGCCTAAGATGACTTCAGCATCGTCATTTTGAGTGGCACTAATCTCTAAGTCTTTTACAATTTGGACTTCGTCAGGATTTGTTCCACAGCCAACAATAAAAAGAGAGAAAATACAGACAATTAAGATGGACTTTATTTTGTGTCCAACACGATTCATGTTATGAGTCATGGTTTGCTCCGATAATGAGAATTAATCCCCAAGTTTGGTCGTTAGATAAAACGTACCACTTCCGCTCACGTACCGATAAGACCTGTTTTTTATTCGTTGTTTTTGCCCCTAGAAGTTTCCAAGATTAGCATGAGCATTTTTATGGTCAAGAAAAAATCAAAAAAATTATCCATATGCTTGGATATTGGTGACAAATGAAATTTTGGTGAAATAAGCCGCCACAACTCTGTGGCATATGGTTGGAAGAAAACCCTGCAGTTGTCACTGCAGGGGAGATTTTATTGCTTATATTTACATACCCTTAATTTTCTATGATCAGAAAATCTAAAAATTCTTCTGGATAGTCCTGATGGGAAGAGTTTGTCCTCAAGAAGACCAATAAGAATCGTCTTCTTGCACCGGCTGACACTTCCGTGGACTACAAGTTTATCAATATAGGTTTTCCCTAAAAGCTCTGCATTCTTCATCGCAGTTTCTATGTCGTTGACATCAAGATGGTACTGCTTAGCTGCTTTAACTCTCAATTCGTGAGTACTTAAATCTACTTGAAAATCAGGTCTTTTTATCACCTTTTGATCAAGCAAATTTTCAATTCCAAAGAGCTTTGCAATATAATTTCTTCTTCCAAGAAGTCTAAATACAAATGCTTTTTGCATAAAATCCGGCCAACTTGAAGCGGCTATAATTTCTTCAAATTCTGGTACTTTGATTTTGACAATACGTTTGGCCATCCACAATAAATCACTATAAGAGCTCTTCTTCCAAGAGGTTGGTCTAAATAGAAGCCAACCGTGATAGCGTAGTTTAGTGTGGATAGAGTTTTCTTTGGCCTTTAGAGGCTCTAGAAATCGACTACCTTGGCCAATTTTATTAATTAGCCCCCCAAGCTTTGCTGTACCAAGTGAGGCCCCAAGGTCATGTGTTGTTTCAAAGTAGTCAAAATCTTTATTTCCGGCCTCTTTTCCGTAGCCTCGATAAAGTACTGATCGATTATTAAGGGTTTTGTTGTCAACATTATCAATAAAGAGATTTAAAAGTGCAGATGATCTTGCTGCTCTATCATTTTTTGATCCCATTCTTCCAAATGTGACTGGAGTATTTCTCTGAAGATAGGGGCCCTTTCCCTTGTATTCGACCATTACTTCATTAAATACAACATACTCTCTATTAATGAGTTTTTTAGGTTTGTATTTTTTATTCCTATAGTTTGGATAATTTCTTAGGACTTGTTTTTTATTTTCTTTAGTTATCGTCCCACGTTCTACAATAAAAGGAAGTAGGGTAAAACGGTAATACCCTTTTCTCATGCATCTTACCAGTAGATCAACACTATCTACGTGATCACAGGCCTTTGAATCAGTCTGGCCAATTGACTTGAGCTCTTTTTTTCTTTCTATTACACTCATAGTCCTTCTCTCTGCGAGAATCAGGGTTGTAGGATTTTTTGAAGATTGCTTTGAGTAAGTTAAATCAACATATTTGACACCCGCTCGTGCAAAAATTCTAGCTGCAACAGGATCCGTTTGGGTTTCAACTCCCCATTTCATTTTCCACTTTAAATTGTGTGGATCTTTGGTTTTTATTTTGGCCGAAGTAGCACTATTTTTAAATTCATCAAAAAATAGAAAGCGAGAGGCCTTTTTTAGGTCATATTTAAAATTATCAGAGTAAGGTTTTTCAATATCTTTTGTAAGGTAATGGGTCGCAATTTTCTGTGCTTCATCTTCCATCAGCCTAAAAGGGTTTTCAATGGTATCTAATTTTCTTTGACTGTATAAAAAGGGGTGGTTGTCTGCAATATCAAGACCGGCAACTTCGTTATATGTAAGTATAGAAAGCTCCGCTGGTGTTGCAAAAGTCCCAGGGTTTCTTTTTGATAAAAGGTTTTTTGATTCTTTTGGCGCCTGTAATTCACCCAGACGTGTGAATTTGTGCTTGGGTAAAATGTAATCAATATTAGTGTGTAGCTGGAACGGAATCATAATAAATGATTTAATAATAGGTTGGTTTTTAATTTCAACCAATGCTCTTACATTAAAAGCAATTCTTCTAGCGTTGGTGTAGTTTTGCATAATTTGAAAAGGTAGTAGGTTTTCAAAATCGAGAAGAGCTAGAGCATAGTTGTAATAGTTTAGCTTTTGATCGATGTCTTTTTTATCACCTTTTTTGATGCCAGGTTTTTTGCCCTTTCTTTTGTAAAACGCAATTTTGCTAGTTAGGTGATGTTCAAGTACATGCAAAGAAGACTCAGTGTAGTCCTCAGTAATACCTTGCCTTGTAAGTGAGTCTTCAATACTCCTGACTCCCGATCCCTCGTAGCCGAAAGTATTCAAAGATATAAGTGCTGCCAAGATCCCAAAAGTTATCCGCCTAGACCGTTTTTTTGAGCTGGTCATGAGCTTCTCCATTTCGGATTAATAATTATCCCTAGGGTCTTTCTAGTTTAAATAACGCCTCGTGTAAATTCCAAACTTTGAATAAGGTAGATTTTTCATGAAACGGTAATGGGAAGTAAAAACAGTAGGTTAGGAGGTGATATAAGTTTTACCACTCTTTGTGAAGGATGCTTTACATGGATTACGCGCAGTGTTACTTGTTTTAGCCTAGAGAGAAATGAGAAGAGGAAGTGAGAGATGACATTTTTAAAAAGAGGTCCTTTTAAGGCCTTGTGCTTACAGTTTATAGCTGTATTGGCACTGGTAGCAACAACTGCCTACGCAAAGAAAAATCCACCAAACTCAGACACAGGTTTTGAAGAAGAAAAGACCATTAGTCTAAGTGAGCTTTCACACTATTATCAAAAATTAATGCCCTATCTGCAATTAAACGATCGTGCGACTCCTGATGTATTGGGAGCAGAAGAAAATAGTCATGATTATTCAAGAAGTGTGATTAGCTACAAGTTGGATGATTCATCAAAGTGGAATCTCAGGTTTGTTCCTGCAAGTGGAGAGGTATTTGAGTTTCGAACGAATGAGTTTTTATTTACCACTGATGTCCTAAGTTATAATCAGTTCTTTGGTGGTGAGAATTTTCTAGATGCTAAAAGGCTTGCCTACACTGAGCTTGAGTTTAATGAAAAAAGACAGCAGTATCAAAGAAAAGTTCCTTATGTATCCTATTGGACTGGACTCAATCACGCTCCTATAAGAGAGCTTGAAAGTGATGAGCTCTCTACTTATAGTGATAAGTTTCCTGATCACAATGGTGAGTCACCCTTGATTACCGCTCAGGCACAAAAAAAGCTTAGTGAAGTTTCAAAGACAGAGTTAACCGTTGGAAACAAGATGGTCTTGCTTCCCAATGAAAGCTCAGTTGAAAGAAGAATCAAGTTAGTGAAAAATGCCAAAGAGTATTTCTTCGCTTCAGTTATGTATTTTCAGTGTAAAGGAAAGTCTGGAGAGTTGATTGATGCCATGATCGATGCCTCTGAAAATAGAGGCGTTGATGTTAGGTTTATCGTGGAAGGTGTATTTACTGTTTTTGAAACAAAGTGCTTAAAAAAGATGAAGCGAGCTGGAATTTCAATTCTAAAGCCCTTTACTTTTTTAAACCCCAAGCACTTATTTTCAGTTATGCACACTAAGGTTTGGATTGCCGATGGTAAAAAGGCCGTTTTGGGAGGACAAAACCTGCTCAATCAATATGCAGAAGCTACAGGTTTTAACCACCAAAATAGAGATACCGATGTATTTGTTGAAGGGCCAACAGTGACAGATATTACTCATCAGTATTTAAATATGTGGATCGCAAAGAGAAGCAAAAAGAAAAAATTTATGTGTGATGGATGCGAGGGGCAAATCCTAAGAGATTACAGGAAGAATATTTTGGCCCAGAAAAAAGAGCAAAGGCGACTGGCCATCAGGGGCGCGAATTTTATCAACCAGTTTGATGATAAGCTTCCCTTAAATGAAGGTGTTTGCCGCTCTCTTTTACAAACTCCTGGCAATGAAGTTCAAAGTGACATTGGGAAAACTCTTTATGAATCATTAAAATTATCCAGTCACTCACTTGTATTTACCACGCCCAATTTATCTTATATCGAAAGAAAGGCAAAAGAGCATAAAAGGGGAAGGTGGAACCACAAAATCATGAAAGAGCTTATCGCTAAATCTGACGATGGTTTTAAATCTACAATGCTCAGCAATGGATTCTGGGGAGGAGTAGGTGAGTTTTCAACTGTTTTCCGTCATAAAATGGAAAAGGCCTTGGACAAAGGCAAATCCAAAATGGCCAAATTCTGGGAGAGAAGATACTTTAGATCTGATCTAAATTATGCCAAAGGCGGAATCCCACTATTTAAAGGCCTTGCCCAAAATACCAATCTAGATATTTGGACCTATTTTCAATACACCCATCAAAAAGTCTTTTTATTCGATCAAATCATGAGTGTCATAGGATCATTCAATATGGACGCCCACTCATCACGCAATAATTACGAAATTTCCATGTTTTGCTTAGACGAGGACCTAGCAGGTCAATTGAAGAGACAGCTAACCCTCGATTTAGTAAACTCCATCCCCGTTTGGCCCTACGGCAACGCCAAAAATGGAAGGGATACCCAAAAGATAGAAGAGTCCATGAGACAAAAATAGTTAGTAGCAATTTGGCCCCCGATCTCTACGGGGTGCTACTCTCAAAGGGCATTACCTCCCTCGTTTAATTTTGGTAGTGTCCTTTTTTTATCATCAAT
>JABIHA010000018.1 GCA_018649885.1 Bacteriovoracaceae bacterium | reverse complement strand
ATTGTAAAAAATGAAGATGAAGATGAAGATGAGGATGAAGACGAGGATGAGGATGAAGACGAGCCTAAAGTGGCCAAGGCAACATCTAAAGATAGTGATGACGATGAGGACGAAGAAGAAGACGAGGATGAAGACGAAGACGAGCCTAAAGTGGCCAAGGCCAAAGATAGTGATGATGATGGCGACGAAGATGAGGATGAGGACGAAGACGAAGACGAACCTAAAGTGGCCAAGGCCAAAGATAGTGATGATGACGGCGATGAAGATGAGGATGAAGACGAGCCTAAAGTGGCCAAGGCAACATCTAAAGATAGTGATGACGATGAGGACGAAGAAGAGGAAGAAGATGAGGCAGATAGTGGGGTCCTAAGCAGTGCTGGTAAACCTGGATCTAACTCTGACCCTGTGAGCGATCTTCTAGGAATATTAGAAAGGGAAGTTGAAAAACAAGAAAAATCACAAGTTGTTATTCCCTATACAAAGCCACCCAACTATAACGATCAAGGCCGAGGTCTAGTATACAACTGTGCCGGAAAACACTGGGCATGCCTTGGAAAACAAAGCTTTTTCGGATGCGAGAAAAATAGAAAGTGGTCTAGGCAAAATGGAAGAAAACCTGCTTGTGTAGAAATTCAAGTATACGAAACAGCAACTGACTGCATTCAAATGCAGACCAATAATATTGACCAAATTTTGCCTTCACCTAAGAGATGTCGAAAATAAATTCTAGAAAAATTTTAAAAGAGTATCATTTAAAGTTCTAGGAATGCCCTTAACTGTTCCTGGAATTGCCTTAACAGTGTCAACGCCTTCATCCACAGTAGTCCCTGCATTATCTTTTACCAATTCGAACGTTTGGAGATAGCGAATCCACTTGTCTGTGGCCATGGGCTTAATGCACCTGCCGAAAATATCAACTGCTAATTTAGCTGCGAAGAGCCTATCAGTTCGTGAAGCCAGCAAAAATTGTGATAATTCAAACCAATCAGATTTATCTTGGTAATCAAATGAGCTATACTCTGAATAATAAGTAAGAAATACTTTTACCTGAGGCACTGGGGTCGTCAGTCCTGCAGAAAGATTAATTGTAGCAGCATCACATCCAGTTAATGAGTTAGAAAGGAATCTCAGTAAAAGCAATGTATGTGGAATTTGATCTTTAACACCTTCAAGGGATCTTATAGCATTATTTAATATCTCTTTTGTGGGAGAGCTTTGTGTATTTGCCAGCTTTTCATATTCAAAAATAAAATTTTTATATTGATTGAATACCATGGTCCCAAAACGGTTACTGCCAGTAAGACCATCAATTAAAGAAGTCAAAACTAGTGCTGACATTTGTTTGATGGGGTCACCGCTTTTTATATATCCTCCAATGGATCTCAGGAGAATCGAGAATACTTGAGGCTGCTCAAATATAAATTTTCTATAATAAAATCCACTTTCTCTCAGGCCTTGCACCAATTTTAACATATCAATGCCATGACTAAAGTTGACGCTTCCACCGGCCATAATAGGGCCATAAACGGGACCCATCATACCAAGATCAAGTGTCAAAAAATTTCCCGTATAATCCTCAGGTTTTTCACAGCCAAAGGTTCTTATGAGGTGGATATGTGCGGTTATTTCAGGGTTACTTTCTAGTCCAACTGAAGGAGAACAAAACACATGCACCTTCGAGCGCCCCTTATCATCTGGGAATAAAATTGCCTCAAGGTTTGCTCTCAATCCAACTTTTGCATATGAGCCATCAATAGTGCTTCCAACCCCTCTATAATCACCATTATCATCGTAAAAGGTCTTTAAGACCTCCATACTAATTTGAAATGAGGACATATTATCTGGATCTTTTTCTCCAAACCAATCAAAGGGCGATAGCGCATGCGTGCTAAAAGAAGCCATCACGGCCAAAGAAAATACTAGAAACTGACTAGTTTTTAGACACCTGCCTATAAATTTATTGAAAATTCCCACTATATACCTTGTTATTTCTATTTAGCTAGGTAGGTTGCAAACGAGGTTCCAATACTCAGGCGATCTGAAGGTAGTATGTGAAAAGGTTATCTTTAGGTGAAACTATTATTCCACTTGGGCCCTTTTGCTCACTTTTTCTATAAATTTGAGCGGAAACACTTTTGGAAGAGTTAAATGTTTTTGATAACGAGTATAAAACACCGTTTAAACTTCTTCTGTAATTGATCTCGCACATTGGAAATACCTTACTAGTTTCATTTTCCCTGTAGAGAAAAGAATCAATGCCAAATATTGGATCTTCTATACCACTCAATCCTTGAACTTTTTTGTAAATTAGATCGATCTTTTCAAAATACCAATTGATCATATTGTCATTTATTAATTGAGACTTCAGATGGTCTGCTAAGGCCTGTTGATTTTCTAAATAAGTGGAGCCCTGATAATTACCGCGATTTGAAATTTTTTGGATGAAGTGATGTCTCTCCCCCATAGGCCTAAATAAGATACTAAAGTCACTTACCCTTTCAAACCAAGGGTTGTAGACCATCTCTCCCCTACTAAGCTCAGCATCTATTTTGAGCTTATCTTCTATAAATAGATGTCCTTTTCCTGAAAAAGATAGATTCTTTTTAAAAACGGAGGTGGAATCTCTAGTTAAAATTTGCTGGGCCTCTTTAGCCGAATGAGCTATCCCACAACCTGGAATATCAACCCCAATTTCTTTTAGTAAGTTACTAGAAAATACCTTAGAGTTCAGAGTTTTCTCTAACTTAAGATTTTGGAGTTTCCCCCACCAATTTTCTGATTTTAGAGCATTATATTCCACGGCCGGTATAAATCCCCTCATTTTCTTTACAAATGCGAGATAGTCTTCAGAGTATTTTTTTTGTCTACAGCTTGCAAGGGTTTGATCAGCGTCCCCACACCATAAAAATATCCATTCCCATTCACGGCATAGCTTTTGATACTTCTCACTGTCTTTTTGGTATTGTGGATCACCAAGAGCAGCTTCGTAATCTATATTGACTCGGTAGAGTTTTGTTTCCACTCTTTTCTCTTGGTAATAGGAAAATCATCTGTATAAGTTTGAACATTTTTAATAAACTGATCAGATAGACCTGCTTTAACCCTGGCCTCAATATCTACTTCGATTCCCTTGGATCTCTCAGGTGTGAGAGGCTCCGGAAGGTACTCGATATAAGAATCCCATAATTTTTGATTTGAATGAAGCAATTGCATATGACTTCTACCAAATGATACGTGGACAATTTCATCAGTATAAATAGTATTCATAATATCTGCAGAACTAGTGTCACCTAGTTCGTGAAACAGGTTCATATAATACTTGGCAAAGTCTAGGTTGGCGGCTTCAAAAGTAAGAGAGACTGAGGCCAAATAGCTTTCTACCGAATTAATTTTTGGCATAAAGCTCCAAAAAAATCCACCTAGTGGGAAATCACCAAACTCAACACCCAACTCATTTATTCTTTCTACGTAAAGTTTAAAATGTTTTTGTTCATCAATGAGTGTAGAGATTAAGCCTTTTTTAAAAAGAAGATCTTCTTTAGTTTTTTGAGGAAACATCAAGTACGCAGCGGCCATCATCTCAATGGCCAAAAGTTCATGGTTGGCAAAGAAATGTAGTGCTTTTGCTCTTTGGCTAAGATCTTTTAAAGTTCCCTTCTTGGGAAACTTAGCTTTTTTGTTGGTAATACTGTGTTTTTTGCTCCTACCTGGTAAGGCTGGCAAAAGATATTGGGGTACATCAGTTATAGTGGGTTTGGGTTCAAAAAAGATTAGCTTATCTTTGAGATTAGTAGATTCAAGTATCAATCTAGCTAGCTCTAAATCTTCGTTCATTTTTTATTGTTTCTCTTTTTTCTTTTTCCTTTGTATTTAGAACTCTTAGATCTCCCCCCTTCATTTCTTTGATCTTGATTTCCACCGTCGCCCGCTTTTGCGTAAGGTCTGGGTTTTCTTCTGGCAAATCTTCTTTTTTTGAAACAGTCTTCACAAATATTGTAATCATGTCCTTGCCCAAGCTTTGCTCCACAACTAGAACAGCCCCTAACAATTTTATCTGAGAGAAGAACATTGAGCTTTTCTATGGCAAGAGATTTATTGTGAAGTAATTTAATAATATCAAACTCAAAATGCTTATTATTAAAATGTCTTGATAGCCACTGGTATAGCTCAACACATTTAATAGAGGATTCAAGGTAATCGATATTACTTGAATTTCCATCAATCTCTTCATTTACAATTGATTTTGCAGCAACAAAATTATTCAATATATGCACAAAGTACTGCACATGCTCGACCAACCCCAAGTTTACAGGAGCGCATGAAAATCCAAAAATCTCAGCATCACTAAGGGACTGATAGTTTTCATTGGCAGTTTCAACCATTTCAGTAATTTCAATCATCTCTTTGAGCTCGACACAATAGAAGGGATCTTGAAAATCCATTGTATTAAAGAGATTCAAAAATTCAGAAAGACTTAAAACTGTTAGGTTATTACTAATTAATGCTTGGTTAACTCTATGGAAAATGTCCAAGTCAGGGCCAACCATAACTTTGGCCTTTTGCTCAAGCTCAGCACCAATAGCACTGCCAATTGTAGTTATGCCATTTTCTTCTTTTGTTAAACAAGATACGTAGCCAGTAGGAAATCTCTTATATCTCCCGGCCCTTCCTGCAATTTGCTTAATTTCACTATTTGATAAAACATATTCTGCATTATTTATATATTTTCTAAGCGTTGAAAATACAATTCTCTTAATTGGAAGGTTCATTCCCATGGCAATGGCATCAGTGGCCACAATAATATCAGTTTCACCTTGATCAAATTTTCTAGCTTGCTCCCTTCTTACTTCAGGGCTTAGGCGACCATAGACAATAGAAACCTTAAAATTTAAATGTTCTAGATCTGATTTAAATTTCAGAGCATTTCTTCTGGAAAAAACAATCAGAGCATCATTTTTTTCTAAATCCACAAGAGTGATTGGTTTTTTCTCAACTAATAATTCGGTCATCCTCTCATAATTTTTTACTTCGAGAGTATCACCGCAAAGATCACATATTTTTTTGACCATTTCAAATACACTGGGGTCACCACATACATGTATTTCTGGTGCTTGGATGTTAACAAGCGCTCTAGTCCATGCCCAGCCTCTTTGCTGGTCAGTGATCATCTGTATTTCATCTATTACACAGCAATCAAATTTTTCATTGAGCCTGGCCATCTCTATTGTGGAAGAGATATGGGTTGCTCCAGGCGTTTCGATAACTTCTTCGCCTGTTAAGAGCTTTGTCACCGCCCCACCAGCGTTGAGAGTGTCGTATAACTCAGCTGCGAGTAATCTCAAAGGGGCCAAGTAACAGCCAGTTTTAGAGGCCAGAAGCTCTTGAATGGAGTGGTAGGTCTTTCCTGAATTAGTAGGACCCATATGATAAACAATATGTCTTTTCATAAGTCTAGCTTCAGAATGAAGCCAAAACTGTCCTAGATATTCCCTTAGAATATTCGCTGAAATATCTGTTCTTTTAAATGAAAGAACCGATTTAATAAGTTTATCAAACTCAGCAATATAAAATCGTTCATTTCTCCATAGGTTTTTACCAAGCTGATGAAAATACCGATCAAAGATTTCCTCAGAAACCAAATCAGATTGATATCCATCAATTGAAAGCTGGTTATCTAGATTGAATCTAATTTTCTTTTTATATTCAAGGCCTAGCTCACTTGAGGGATAGAATGAATTTTTGAATTTGCCCTTTAATTGAGTTTGTAATTTATTAAATGAGCCTCTTCTCATTTTAAATCTTATCTTGTGAAGAAGTTTTTCTACTTCTTTTTGAGCATTATAAACAAGATCAGACATTTGCCCTAACGTGCTGGTAGAGAGCCTTTCTAGGGCCTCACTTTTGGCATCATCATATAGAGCAAGTGAGCCTTTATATACAATTTCTCTGAGTTTAGTCCTAAAGTCCGCTAAACATTCAACGCAATGACAAGGTAGTTGTGCCGTTTTAAAGTTAACGTCTAGTTCAACTTTTATGACATTTTGACTTTCAATATGTAGCTGAATCGAGGTTTCAACCCAGTCTTTAAAAGTCTCGGTGTAGGAATTTACAAGCTCAGCAGAAAAGGCTTCTCCGTCAAAAAAAGGAAGCGAATGTTTTTCTGGAAACAAGCTATCTTCAAGCACACCAACTTTGAGGATCTCTTCTTCTTTGATAAAATTTTTAAATGTGACAAATTGGCGATCAAAAAGAGATTCAAGGTAGGGAGCTTTCGCAAATTCTTCTAATAGGAATACTTGAATATCAGTTACGCATTGAATAACTATTTCAACTTGCTCCAAGGTCTTACACAGGGAGTCAAATTCAGTGAGACCCTCTTTCTCCAACATTTTGAACCTTAGTTCATCTAAATTGGACAAGATCTCAGTAGCTAAATTACGGTGGGATTCAAGTTTGAGTGGCAATACAGTTCCTGTTTAACAAAAAAGCTCCTCAAAAAGAGGAGCTTTTCCTTATATTATGCACTCTAAACTTTAATTCGTCACTCTTTTGCACTTTCTATCAAGTATGCCAGCGCAAGCTTTGCAAAATTCACGGCGTGTTTTGAGTCACCTCCACTTGCACTCAAAGTATCCCTTGAAGAGTGGATCGCCTTATTCATGGCATTGAAAGTAGACTCTGTTGCCATCATCGCCGGGAAGCCCTTATTGGTCCAAGAGGCATGATCAGAACATCCATAACCACACTTCATATATCCCCATGGAACTTTCACATAGGTTTCAATAAGCTTGCCCATAAAAGTTCTTAGGTCTGCATTTGAGTAGTCCGTAGCCAGATAAATACTCTTATCGCCACCTTTGTAATTGACCATGTCATACTGAATAACACTGACAACTTTTTGTTTTTTCCTAGCAAATTCAGCAGCAATATCTTTTGATCCAAGAAGGCCAACTTCCTCAGCCGCATATGCCATAAACATGATCGATTTTTTTGGCTTAAAATCTGAAGCTAGTAATACTCTCATGGCCTCAGTGATAGTTGCTATTCCCGAGGCATTGTCATCAGCACCAGGCGCTTTGGCCTTGTGACGTCCCCAAAATCCACCACCTATAGAATCGGCATGGCCTCCAATGATCACAACTTCTTCAGGGCTCTGGGAACCCTTAATAGTAGCTATAACTGAGGGTTGATTAAAACGGGCGTGCTTGAAAAATTCAACCTTATAATCTGCCCTACCTTTTCCAAGATTCTCCCACTTCTTTTTTAACCACTCCATAGACTTAATTCCAGTTGGAGCTTGATAGTGTCTGTTATGGAATGCAGTCATCTCAACAATAGTGTCTGTGATCTCGCTTTCCTTAACTTCTTTAAGTAGTGTTTCAACTCTAGATGCACTAGATAGAAAAAATGATGAATCGAAAGCAACTTGTGAAAGTGCCCTTAAATCTTCAGAGTGTGCAGCCTCAACTGCTTCCTCTTGAGAATAATGGCCTTGATAACCACCACATCTCTTTTTTTCACTGTGCATAAAGTGAGAGATTTTTGCTAAATCCCCTTTTCCAACTTCTAGAACTGTTACATCGTCAGTAGCTGAAGTTAAACTCTGTGCTAATCCAAACCTTTCAATCAATTCGCCCGCGACATCCTTGTCAACTGTGATCCAACGGGGAGAACTAAATGTACTTCCAAATGCACTGCCAATCATTAAGATAAAAAGCATCGCACTCATAGACATTCCTCCAAGACTCACCTCTACTCTCCTTGTAGATTTTTAATAAAATAATAGATACAGTTTACAGTATGAGTTATGTGATTTTTGTCTTTTTTTACTTTTAAATCCTTACTTCAAGAATATTTATTGTTAGGTTTTTTAAGAATGAGAGAGGGGGAGTAGATATGTTGCAAAGGTTTGCAAAAATAGAGCATCTTTTTTTTAATGATAATCCAGTTTCAAAAAAATTGTTGAGTAAGGGTCTTAAGTACTTGATCCCATTTAATTCTCCCCTTGGCTTCGATGTTCAAGACATCGATCAGTACAAGGTTTCAATCAAATTGCCCCATCGACGCAAAGCGTTTAATCACGTAAATAGTATCCATGCTTGTGCAATAGCCACTCTTGGAGAGCTCTGTGC
This sequence comes from Bacteriovoracaceae bacterium, assembly GCA_018649885.1. GTDB lineage: Bacteria > Bdellovibrionota > Bacteriovoracia > Bacteriovoracales > Bacteriovoracaceae > JABIHA01. The sequence goes on along the minus strand of JABIHA010000018.1, from coordinate 106,221 downwards.
GGGTGTAATTTTAATGAGAAATCTTGGCCTTTCCGACTACCGCCTAGTCCTTGCTCATCTTGAAACTCACTATACTTACCAGGCGAAAAAGTCACTGGTTGGGATTATTGTTGTGACACCAGAGCAAATTGATCAATTAAAAAATGACTTAGATGGTGGTGACACTTCAATGTTTTTAGGAGAAACAAAGATCGACGACATTGATGGAAATTGTGTAGCGATTGTTAAGACAAAGTGGCAACTCAAAAAATGGAAAAAAGTAAAAACGAAATTATGAAAAAAATATTAGTTACTGGAGCTTCAGGATTTCTTGGGCACTATATTTGTCGTGAGTTTGCAAGTGATTATCAAGTCACTGGAACCTATAATCGTTTTCATCCCAAAACACTAGACTGTGAATTGGTTCAAATTGATTTAAATAATATCCCCCATCTTGAAGAGACCTTAAGCAAAATCTCCCCCAGCGCAATCATCCACGCCGGTGCATTATCCAAGCCATATATTTGCGAAGAAGATGAAAGTCTGAGCCATCAAATTAATGTTCAAGCATCGCAGGCCATAGCAAAATATGCAAGTCCCTTGAATATCCCATTACTATTTACTTCCAGCGATCAAGTCTATGATGGTAGGAAAGCTCCCTACAATGAAAGCTCAGAGACATGCCCAATGAATATTTATGGCAAACACAAACTTGAGGCTGAAGTGAAAATTAGTGAAGCCTACTCACGCGCTACAATTTGCAGGTTACCGCTAATGTTTGGGCATCCAGAGGGTGAGTCTGCAAATTTTTTCTCTGATATATTCCATAAGCTATCAAAAAATGAAACCGTTAAAGCACTTGATAGTGAGTACCGTTGTCCCCTAAGTGCCACAGAAGCTGCTAAAGTTATAAGACTTTGCCTAGAACATCCTGGAGAGCTATTTGTTGTGGCAGGCAAACAAAGAGTGACGAGAGTCGATATAGCGCGCTACCTTGCCGCATTTTTAAAAAAAGATTTTTCACTAATAGAAGTTCATAGAAATGCAGGCTCGATTTCCAGTTATTATCGCCCTGCCGATTTAGCTGCAAATATTGGTAAACTTCGATCTATCGGCTATAACCCTCCAATTTTTAAAGAAGATTTAAAAAATGAAATGTGCATACTACTGAAGCCTGATCTAAATTAGTAATTGTGATAGGATGCTTGTACACACGCGAGTATTTGCTAGAAAAAATCTAAACCATAAGTTGTGCAATGTTTAAAATTAAAAATGTAAAGGCCTTTATATTTGATCTCGATGGAACTTTAATTGACTCTAATTCTCATGTTCTAAAAACCTTTCAATATGCAGTTGAACCATTTGATATAACTCTTGAAGAAGAAGATTTAGAAAAGATTAGGTCGCGCACGACAGAGACTTTATTTGATGGATATATCTCCTCAAAGTTGGACCAAAAAATTGCAATTGATAGATTGGTTGATTTTAACAAAAACCAAGGCCACTTAATTAAATCAATTGTTGGTTCGATCGAACTAGTTGGGATTTTGAAAAAATGGGGATACCCCATTTCAATTTGGACTGGAAGAGATACTCCTTCGGCCACAAGTATTTTGCAAAACCTTGAACTTCTCCCTTTCTTTGACCATGTTGTGGGAAATTGTCTTGTTAAAAATAACAAGCCTTCACCTGATGGACTTTTCTATTTGGCAGAAAAATATCAAATGAACCCAGAAAGCTTTGTAGTCATTGGAGACCACGATCATGATCTACAGGGAGCCCAGTCAGCTGGCTCGCAGGGAGTGCTAGTAGACCAAAAAAGAAGCTTGGGTGATATTCATGAATTTATCGTGGAATATATTACGATCGGGGGCCGGCTGAACACCGCCCAAAGTAGCATTTAGGAGTCGGTTTTTTCTCAATTTTTATTTCAAGTGTCGTTTGATCCCATACCCGCCCGATACGTGTTAAGTACTTCTCATTAATAATTGTCCACCCACCACATTCATCAATAACTGGGGCACACTGACTATCCTTTTCACAGAGAAATAGCTCACCTGAAAACACCATCATCGTTTTGTAACAATCACAGATTGCTTTTGTATGATTAGTCAGCCGAGGACACTTAAAAGTGGCATGACTTGAAAAAGAGAGAGTTAAAAAAACCAATATGAAAATCTTGTACATGATATTAGATTAACAGAGTTTTAATGCGGAGAGTCAAGGAGGGAATAAATGCGCTTACATGACATACAGAAGATGTCAGGTAAACGCCTAATGTTATTTATTATTCATCAAATGATGCAATATTTCTGTATCTTTCAGCACCTTCTCTACAGTAGACCTTCACTTTATGACCGGCCAAATTACTCTTGCTATTGAAAGAATACCTAAGACCTGCAAATCTCATATTTCTATTTCTACAAGCAAGTCTTCCTAGCTTTCTGTATCTGATATGAGTGATAGGCGTATCAACCTCAGTACCATCTTTACATTTTACGCTAAAAGCACCTTTGCTATTTGCACTATAAGAGGCAAGGCTTGAGCCGTAGTTCCCGCACTCACTTTCACCTTTTGACTTTGCAATCCTCTGACCCAACTCCCCTTTTAAATAAAGAGCTTTAACTTTTTTTGCATGTAATGATCCCATTACAAGTGATAATCCAATTACTAGAACCCAAGTTTTCATCCTACGTCCCTCCTAACTACAAATTGTGGGTTATAAAAAAGAATCCAATCTAAATCTAATCCCGTAGAAAAATTATAGGCGATCCCCCCAATAACCAGAAACCTCCTAGCATAGGAAATGAATTTGTTTATTTTTAAACGATAAATTAAACACTTGGAAAATCAGCCTCTGGAATAGGGGCAAATAAAATTGGCAAAACGATCAATTCAAATAAAATTTATTGATTAAACTCTGCCTCTGGCATTCCTAAGCCTAACTTGGCGCCAATCCAAAAAAAGAAATCTAATAACCATTGAAAATATTTACCGGCATATATCCCAAGGGCACTGTGAACTGTCAGGATTTTTTGTTTCTTTCTCTTCTCCACGGCCTTCCTTATCTTCCTAGCGGCCACAACAGAGCTCATCATCATCCACTCAGGAACAGGGTCCTTGGCCCCCACAGTCACTTCATTGCTATTACTTATTTTCCTTATTTCTGTTCTTATAAACCCCGGGCAAATAAGAGTTACTGAAATTCCAAGTGGAATAAACTCAGCCCAAATAGTTTCAGCCAACGCCCTAATAGCGTATTTACTCATACTGTAGGCACTCGAAGTTGGAGAGGTAATATAAGAAAATGTACTCCCTATGAGACATATTTTCCCCTTAGTCTTTTTAAGCTCTTCAAGAGATGAATAAATTGTGTTGAGTACTCCATATACATTTGTATCAAATTGCCTCTTAAAATCTTCTGTTGTTAAGCTTTCAAACAAGCCTAAAACGCCAAAGCCAGCATTTGCTATGACTGTATCAATTCGCCCAAATTCCTCCACACCTCTTTTTACAAGGTTGTCTAAATCTGGCCTGGTACCTACATCACACTTCCCAACTAATACCTTCACTGCATATTTTTTTTCGATTTCTTCTTTTAATGAATTGAGTTTTTCGATCCTTCTTGCTGCAAGAATTAAGTTAAAACCATTCTGGGCATACTCATAGGCCAGAGATTCTCCAATTCCCGAAGAGGCTCCAGTAATCAATGCTACTTTGTTCATGGTACTTCCTTGTAGAGAAATGGACTATTTTATAGTGAAGAGTGCTTTCTCACCTCTATTAATAAGCCTTCGCTCAATTAATACAAGTAAATTGTATTTTTTGATATATATCAGTGGCACTAGCTTTTCTTTATAGATGTCTGGAAAATTAATAGAAAAATGCTTTGCCCGCTCAGGATTTATAAGAAATATCCACTTCCTTCCCGATAAATCAATAGGCTGATGATGGTGAACAAAAGACTCCATTTTTTCGCCTTTTAAAAAGGCTTCAAGTCCATTTCTTTGGATCTTATAAGCATTGTTGTAGTTGTGAAATCCCAACAGGTTGGCCAATCGGAAAAAATCATAAGAAGAATCGATAATCCCCCATGAGTTAGGTTGATTTTCTAGTTTTTCAACAACTTCAAAAACTTTGAAAATCTCTTTATCTCTTCTCGTTTTTGTTGTCAGTGGAAAAATTAAGAGCACTAACGCTCCTATAACAATGAGCACTTTTAAGCAGCCATAAATATAGACCTGTCTTCCACTTACCCAGCTGGTAATGGGGTAAGCCGCAAGTACTGCCATAGCAGGATATAGAGGGACAAGGTAATGAGATAATTTAAATGTCATAAAGCTAAAAGGAATCAAAATTGACAAAAAAAGTGACCCCATCAAAAGAATGAAGTGATCCTTTCTTTTGTAGGATAGAAAAATCCCATAAAGACTTAAAAGTAACCATGGAGCCGCATATTTAAAGAGAAAAATGAGATACTCAAAAATATTATTGTCTGACTCTCCCCTTCCCCTGGTGTTAAAAGACATATTAGTAATAAATTTTTCAAATACATCAAAATTTCCAGTGAGCTTTAACATCAAAGGCCAAATTGAAAAAATCATCATTCCTAAAACAAGTGAAATCCACGGGAGTGGTTTAATAAGTTTTTTCAAATTTTTTGTTAGACCAAGGTGTAATAAAATAGCTAGTGGAATTGCAAAGGCCGGAGGACCTTTACATAAAAGAGCAAACCCGAAAAAGATCCCAGAAAGTATCCATCCAATGGATTTACCGCTAACAAAGGCCCTATAGTAGCTAAGAATACTTAGCAGAATAAAAAGCATGAGAGGAGTATCTAAATTGGGGAATCTAGATTTTTTTATAAAAGGAAGTGTCGCAATTAAGATAAGACCTGCATAAAATGCAAGGGAGTCCCCATTTTGTTTCTTAGCTTCTCTTGTTATAAAAAAAACACTAAGGAGGCTAAATAAAACCCCAAATAATCTAGCAGCAGTTACAGATGACCCAAAAATTTTAAAAAATATTCCTCCCAATGCAAATATAAAGGGAGGATGTTGGTGAAATCTCGAATAAGTATCTTCACTTAAGCGGGGAATAAGCCAATGGCCAAACTGCGCAGCATTTTTTGCAAATCCAGCATATAGATGACCATCTTGAAAAAATCCAGGAACCCAAGCCATTTGGCATAAAACCACAATGGCAGCAAAGTATATCAGCCCTAGACTGTAGCTTTGATCTTTTCGAATCTTTGAAAAATAGTTCTCAAACACCTAATTAAACCTATAGTAATCCGGCCCTACGAAGAAGTGCACTTGGATCTGGGGCGCTCCCTCTAAACATCTTGTAAAGCTTCATTGGCTCCTCTGTCCCTCCCTTTTCAAGAATACACTCTCGAAATTTTTTGGAGATCTCTTTGTTGAAAATGCCATTGGTCTTAAAATGTTCAAAGGCGTCTGCATCCAGCACTTCGGCCCATTTATAACTATAATATCCTGATGAATATCCACCAGAGAAAATATGCCCAAAGGCTGTTGAGGACATGCTATCGAGAGTTCTTGGAAAAACTCGTGTCTTATCCATAACTCTTCTTTCAAACTTTACAACGTCATCAATAGTGTTGGGGTCTGTATCGAAGTGCCAGGCCATGTCTAACATGGCAAAGCTAACTTGCCTCATTGTGGCCATTCCTTCGTGGAAGGTGCTCGATTCTTTTATTTTTTCAACATACTTAGCTTCAATCGGTGCACCCGTCTCGAAATGCTTTGCAAATAAATCCAAGCATTCTTTTTCATACACCCAATTTTCTAAGACCTGACTTGGCAACTCAACAAAGTCCCATTTAACATTTGGGCTTGCAAGAGAGCGAAAAGTCACATTAGACAGAAGGCCGTGAAGAGCGTGACCAAATTCATGAAAAAGTGTCAAAACCTCATTCAAGTTCAAAAGACTTGGTTTGTCTTTTGTAGGCTTTGTAAAATTACAAACAATTGAAACGTGAGGTCGTTCTACATTTCCCTTATTTAATCCCTGTGTTCTATAGGCCGTCATCCACGCACCAGATCTCTTACCTTCACGTGGAAAGAAGTCAGTGTAAAAAAGGCCAACAAAATCACCTGTATCTTTGTTTACTACTTCGTAAGTTTTTACATCTGAATGATACTTGGGAATATTATTTACTTCATTAAATTCCAGATCATGGAGAAGTTCAGCAACTTGAAATGCACCGCTAACAACATTTTCAAGTTTAAAAAATGGTCTCAGTACTTCATCATCAATATCAAATTTTTCTTTTTTTAATTTTTCGAAATAGTATTTATAATCCCACGCTTCAAGCTTAGACAGTCCATCCATTTTTTTTGCAAACTCTTGAACTTCTTCATAATCCTTGTCGGCGAAAGGATAAGCCTTCGTTTTAATATATTCTAAAAACTCCATTACTTTCTCAGGCGTTTTGGCCATTCGATCATCTAATACATAGTGAGAGTGTGTCTCATAATCGAGTAGCTTTGCTCTTTCAGATCTAAGTTTTGCAATTTTTAATATATTTTCTCTATTGTCATTATCTTTGGTATAGCCCCTTTTTCCGTAGGCTTCATAGAGCTCTTTTCTCTTTGACCTGTTTTCAGCATAAGTTACAAAGGGAAAAAAGCTAGGAAACTGAAGATTAATAACCCATGAGTTCGGAAGCTCTTTTTTTACTGCTTCCTCTTTAGCTGCATCAATAGCAGTTTGAGGTAATCCTTTAAGATCGCTAACATTAGTAATCTCAAGAAAATATTCATTGGTTGAACTCAATAGATTGTCAGAAAAACTAAGAGATAAATTAGTCAACTCCTCATCGATATCTTTGACTCTCTTTTTTGATTCATCATCAAGAAGTGCCCCACCTCTCGTAAAATCTTTATAGTATTTATTAAGCAGAGTCATCTGCTCACTACTTAGTCCAAGATCGCTACGTTTTCCATAGAGCTCTTTTACACGTGCAAAAATACCTGGATCGAGCAAAATATCATTGGTAAATTTCTGAGCAAGGGGAGAGAAATCTTTTGCAATTTCTCGAACCTCATCATTAGACTCTGCACTATAAATATTGGTGAATACCTGCTCTATAAATTCAATAGGCTCAGTTAAATTTTCAAGTGCCAATATAGTATTCTCGAAGGTGACTTCCTCGCCATTACTCTTGATATCTTCCATGGACTTGTGACTGCCCAAGATAAAGTGCCCAAGAGCCTCCATGTAGTGGGAATTCTCTATTTTATCAAAAGGCACCGCACCAAAAGGTGTATCAAATTCTTGTAAAAATGGATTCAACTCAGTACTCCTAAAAACTTAGATTTCAAATAATGATAATCATTAGTCTATACGAGTACGGTCCTTGTTACAAAGGAGATTACTGAACTAAAATGTAGTAAGTTTTATTAGATTTTCCATGCGTTGAGGAATAAGACAGGCTTGATTTTGTACCTAGCTTCCTTTGACTTCCCTGCCCATTGTCAGAAAAACTACCGATATTCAATCTCTGACCTTTTTGTGCATAAAATGAGGTGCTAACACTTCCATCAGGACCTATCCTCGTTAGCTCAATTTGATGTAAGTCACTTCTTTTTTTGTGGCAAATAATAGTAACTCGCTCACCATTAATTGATATCTTGCCAGGAAGACCACTTGATAGAGTCAGTCTTGTGATTTTTTCACCAGAATTTTTTGTTTCACTATCTCTGGCTTTTGAATTCCTACCGACATTAACACTACGAGTCTTACTTATGCCCCCACCCTGCTCAATGAGCTGGATTCGACACATTGATCTCGCTGCATTTACATCTATGTCGCCTTCGGTTCCATAAGTTTTTATAAGAGCATATTTACGCGAAAAAAACTTTCTCAGAAAATTGGCCCTTGAACTTCTAAGATCGCCTTCAAGGCAGTGAAGACTTGATCTGACATGAAGTTTTTCACCATCAATTAAAAAAGGCCTGACCTCTGATTGTACTTTTGAAAGAGAAACAGATCTGTGGAAGCAAAAACCCATTTGAGAGCCAAGGGAAATTCCTGGTACCAAGATGACAAGCATGGTGAAAAATAATTTACTACACTTTGTCTTGTAGATAGCTGTCACCCTCCTGACTTTCGATAAAATCTCCAGCATCTTTATAGTCACATAGATTTAAAGAAGTGTTAAATTTTCCAAGGATAGAGATATCTTTTTCTTCACATGCGCAGGATAAATCCTTCATAAAGGTAAATAGCTTTTCTCTTGTTTGCTGACCTATTAAATGCTCCATCAAACAGGAATCTCTTTTAGCGTCCCCTTCCTCAACGCCAATAAAATCTCTCAGAAAATAAAATAGAAGAGTTCTCGATGAAAGAATATGGTGAACGATATTGTGGCCTTGTGCCGAAAGGGACAAAAATTTACTTTCATCTTCTTCAACAATTAAGCTGCGTTTTTTTAAATTATTTATAGCGGTAGAAACGCTCCCCTTGGTAAGTCCAAGGTCTTTGGCTATATCTGTAACCCTTGCATAACCTTTTTGCTCTTTTAATTTATGAACGGTCAAAAGGTAATGGGCCATTGAATGTGAGAGATCATTTTCTGAATTTCGATGAATGCCACTCATTGTTGTACCCCCAGGTAATTTAAAGCTTCACATCTTTATAGACAATTAGGAGTTATTTCGTCAATTTCTCCTGTAATTCCAGTCAGTTGACTAAAAGCTGCGTTATCTTCCATCCAACTTGTTGAAATAAGACAAATTCACCTGGAAAAAATGGCACAGGCCTAAAAGCCTCACTACGAGAATGCTATAATTTCTAAAGACATAGGAAGAGGAATAAATGGGAATCAAAAAATTATTAACTCTATTTATCAGCATATTTTTCACCGCAGGGCTCGCGGCACAGGACTTCACAGTCAAGGGTGCCCACACAGAAGAAGAACTTGAACAGGCGAATGATTATTACAACGAACAGTACCACGATGATAAATATAATGAATTGTGTGCTTCAAGCGAAAAGGCCACCAAACTTTGTGAGGGAAATACTGATTCTACATTTGATATGCTGATAGAGTCAGCTTCAAAAGCTTACTCAGCTTTTATGCCAATGCTACTGGCCACAGGAGGTGGGAGCTTCAAGATCTCCAAAGCCGAAACTAAAGGAGCTGATACAGCTAAAGGTGAAGGTAAAGCGGAGGAAACAAATTCCGAATCTTCAAAAAAATCTGACTCAAAAAAAGATGATGATGAAAAAGAAGTTCAAGATTTCTGCGCTTTTATTCCTATGGCCGGAGAAGCAGGCGCTGCTGCTTGGAATGCCATAGAGCAATCTAAAATTGAAAACGATGTAGCAGAAGCTTCTGAAGATACTCGTCAAAGAGAATATATTTCTGCCATGGCCAATACTCACGACACTTACAGAAAAACATCCCTTACTAAGGCCATTACCTACTCATCTACTTCTGTATGCTACCTGGGCCTTGCAGCGACTAATAAAGGTCTTGTTAAGCAAAACGCAGGACAATTCATACTCAAGTTTGGATCAGCATCAATACTAGCGGGATACTATTTTGCCAAAATGGAAAAACATAGAAAGTACAGAGACATGGCCAATGAATTAGCAGCTCAGCTGCCAGGCCTTGGAGAATGTGCCCCGACCACTGATCCTCAGTGTTACTGCGCTCAAACTGCAAATATGTACGACCCGCAATATTGCCTCCCTACAGAGGCAGGCGCGAGGATCACATCGGGACAAGTGGGAGTTGCCTGTGTCGATGGTAATTTACAAGCTGATCCAAGCTGTAATTGTGCCACCTCTAATACCTGTTTTAAAACGGCTTTTAACTCCACATTAGGTGGAATGGATCTAGGTGGTGCCTATGCTGGAGCCACTGGCCCCATCGCCGATGCGTTGTCTACAGGCTCCTACGATGGTGCCTCAGGAGAAGCTCTGGCAGGACAGCTAATGGCCATAAGTAGAAAAATGGCAGCTAAAGATCCAGACCTAAATAAGGCACTCGCAACCTTCAATTCTAGTGGTGGTAGTGGGCCCGCCGCAGAAGCCTTGATGAATGCTGGCATTCCAAGACTTTCAGCCGCTTTTGCTGCTTCTCTTCCCAGCAATGCCGGATCTAAGAATTTTAGAAGTAACAGTAAAGGCAGTTTTGGGCGAAAACTTCTCTCGCGCATGAAAAGGCAAAAGCGTTCTAAAAAAGTTCGCTATGGCACAAATCGCAGAAGAGGAAGATCTAAGTCCAAAAAATATGCCAAAGGTAAAAAATCAAAAAGACCCAAAGCCTCTGTTCTAAGGTTTGCTGAAAAGGCACATAATAGCGCTCAAATAAACAAAGATAGTAGTAAACAAATCTTCGATATCCTCTCTCATCGCTATAGGATGAGTGGCTGGGAAAAACTAAATTTAAATAATTGATTACAAGAAATTTATTGAACCTATTAAAATGAAGTAAAGAAACCCACTCTTTGTAGAGAAAAAAGTAAAAATATACTGCTGGCAATAAAAGTGATGATCACTCGCCAAGTATTTCCATACAAGCTGCAGCCCCCTAGGTTTCTGAACAGAGTAATATCGGTAAAAATTCCACCAAGTGAAGCAGAAATTTTATTATTCAACACAATTAGGTTATAGTGGAAAAGTGTTTGCGAACAATCGATGGGTACTATGAACTTAAAGCTTCCAATTCTTCTTTTTGATAGTGAGTGCCAACTTTGCAATAGATTCAAAATGGCGCTTGAACGCATAGACACTGAAAAAAGTGTTAGCTATCTACCTGTAAATAGCAAAGAGGTTTATGAACAGTTCCCCGAGTTAGACCCCAAAGAGTGTATGGAATATGTTCATCTAATTGATGAAAATGGCAAAATACACAAAGGCAGTGAAGTAGTTGTTTACCTTGCTTCAAACTTTCCAAGTATTTCTAAACACGCCTGGCTACTTGAAACAAAAATGGGTGAAAAAGTTGTGGATTTCTTCTACAGCGCCGTTAATCATTACAGAAAATCGAGCCTTACAGGCTGCAAGAATTGTAATAGATCAAAAACTTATAGAAGAAAATAATTTAAACTGATCCCAGCTTAGACTTCAAGTGTGATCAGTTTAGAGATATGAAAAGGTCAAGTCCAATGGACCTGACCTCTATATATTTTAGATACTATTTATTATTTCTTACGACGAAGTCTCATAGATCTTCTGTACTTGCTTCCTCTTTTTCTTCTGCCCTTACCGTGCTTTCTTCTGTGGCGGCTACCTGATGCCATCTTATCTCCCTTAGATCAAAACGCCTCAAGACTGGGCGCATAAAACAAATTTTACAGAGTCAACTTATAGCAAAGTCTTGTTAACCTTGGCCAGGAAGTTCACGGAGCAGCAGGAGAAGAATCTCTCCAAAAAAGATAACTGTTTACTGGATTTAGCACGATCATTAAGAACAGGAATGAACCCGCAAACTCAGTTAGCTCACCTTTTTTCCCAGAAGGAACCAGGTTGACCAAAATAAACATCAAAATAAATGCCAAAATGTGGTGGTACCTAGGAAGTGGAATGGCAAAACTAGAGATAAATTTGTGGAATTTTTTCCATTTGTGATCCATCAGGCCAAACAATAGAAGGTAAATACCCATAAATATGCCAAGTCCGGTTCCAAAGACTACTTTATTTAAACGTACTCCCCCAACAACCAAATTGTGGAAAGTTGTCTCTTGCTGAGTGTTATGTTTAACAAAAAATTCTGAGGCCATTCTATTACTGCTCATTCTCTGGCCCCAAGAAATCTCCTCGCCGGCCCCAAATAGAAAAATCAAGGCAAGCAGTAATGTACAAAAAAGAAACCAGGGTCTTCTAACTTTTCGCAAATTAAATACTCTATACAGACACAGGCAAAAGCCAGAAAACAAAATACCGACTGTGGCCCACTCAATGAGGCCATCCTCTAAAACATAGACTGCTTCAAACATTTTTTTATCGACTGTGGCGTAATAAAAACCAATGCCAAGAGTAGTAAAAATACTTCCAAGACATAAACTTTCTAATCTATTTGGGTAATGAGTTGACTCCATTTGATTATAATATCATAAAGCTAGGGAGTTTCACCCAAGGAATTGAACAAGGCCACCCTATCAGTGTGACGCCCACCTTCAAACTCTGCAGAAAGCCAGCTCTGGGTTATTTCACACAAAGTCTCGAATGAGCTAATCCTGGCCCCCAGACAAAGTATATTTGAATTGTTGTGCGCTCTTGAAAGTGCAGCTTCCTCAGTTGTTCGACATAACACTGCGCGTATATTTTTATATCGATTAGCGGCCATAGACATGCCAATACCCGATCCACACAGCAGTATGCCCCAAGTATTCTCACTCTCTGAAACAGACTTAGATACGGCTCTTGCAAAGTCTGGGTAGTTACACCTGGCTTCCGTATCAGGTCCAAGATCGGTAACCGAAATTTGGGGATAATTCTGAGATAAATAATCAATTAATTTTGATTTCTCTAAAAAAGCTGCGTGATCTGAAGCAATGGCCAAATTTTCAATCATGAGCGTCTCCATTTTACCCAAAAAAAAAGGCCGGATAAATCCGGCCCGTTTTTATTAATATCTATAAAACTCTGGTTTGAAAGGTCCTTCAACTGGAATTCCGAGATACTCAGACTGCTTACTTGTCAGAGTCTCTAACTCAACCCCAAGCTTACCAAGGTGTAGTTTAGCCACTTTTTCGTCAAGTGCCTTAGGTAAAACATAAACTTGGTTTTCGTAGTTTTTGAAATTTTCCCATAACTCAATTTGGGCCATAACTTGGTTTGTAAAAGAGTTAGACATAACAAAACTTGGATGCCCTGTTGCACAGCCAAGGTTTACTAGTCTTCCTTCGGCAAGAACAATTATTTTTTTGTTATCTGGGTAAATATACTGATCAACTTGAGGCTTAATCTCGACCTTTTTAACATCACTTCTATTATTTAAATAAGCAATATTAATTTCTGAATCAAAGTGGCCAATATTACATACGATGGCGTTGTCTTTCATTTTATCTAAATGTTGTCCATCGATGACATCACAACAACCAGTAGAAGTAACAAAGATGTCTCCCATTGCAGCTGCTTTATCCATACCTACAACTTGATAACCTTCCATTGCTGCTTGAAGTGCGCAAATTGGATCAATCTCAGTGATAACAACTCTTCCACCAAGGCCTTTAAGTGCTTCTGCACAGCCTTTACCAACATCACCAAAGCCTGCAACAACACAAACCTTTCCAGCGACCATTACATCAGTTGCTCTTTTGATTCCGTCTGCTAGAGACTCACGACATCCATAAAGATTATCAAATTTTGATTTTGTTACACTATCGTTAACGTTGATGGCAGGAACTTTGAGGTCCCCTGTTTTGGCCAGCTCATATAGTCTGTGAACACCAGTAGTCGTTTCTTCAGAAAGCCCTTTAATATTTTCAAGAAGCTCAGGAAATCTTTCGTGAACCATAAGTGTTAAGTCCCCGCCGTCATCAAGAATCATGTTGAGTCCTGAGCCGTCAGGCCACTTAAGAGTTTGCTCGATACACCAATCAGCTTCTTCCTCAGTTTCACCTTTCCAAGCAAAAACTGGAACACCCGTTGCTGCAATTGCTGCGGCTGCGTGATCTTGAGTAGAGAAGATATTACATGACGACCAACGAACCTCGGCTCCCAAATCAGTAAGTGTCTCAATAAGTACTGCAGTTTGGATGGTCATATGAAGGCAACCCGCTATTTTAGCACCAGCTAGTGGTTTTTTGCCTTTATACTCAGAACGCAAAGACATAAGTCCTGGCATCTCAGTTTCAGCAATTTCTATTTCTTTTCTACCCCAATCGGCTAGAGTTAAGTCAGCTACCTTATAGTCTTTTGTCGTCACATTTGCCTCCTCGATCTTACGCATCGCATCTTCCTCATTATTATGTTAAAAAAATTTCTTGGTGAGTATAGCACCTGATTTTTGTCGTTGTCATTGGGATCCAGGTATTTTATCCACGTAATTGATAATTATTAGATTAATAACAAAACAAAGGTAATCATCTCCATGGGGACTTACACCCAATTGAGCCAAAAAGAGCTTCAAAGCATCATAGACCTGTATGGTTTTGGTCAGATTACTTCTTATTCCTCTCTTGCCCTGGGGATATCTAACTCAAATTACAAAGTTACAACAGCTCAGGGCGATTATGTGGCCAAAGTCTCCAATGACAAAGATGCAGCCTCACTAGAAAGCGAACAAAATATCTTATATCGCATTAATAATCTCGGCTTTCACTACTGCCCTGCCGCCTATGAGACCAAAAATGGTGAAAAGGTGTATCACCACAAAAACCATTTCGGCACCGTCTCTCCCTTTATCACAGGTCACGCTCCTGAAATAAATGAAAATACGGCCTTCCAAATTGGAAAGACACTTGGGAATTTACACAAATTGAGCGAAGGCGCTGACCTAAGTGATTTAAGAACCCACGAGCAGGTGGGCTATGACGCTATTGATATACAAACCTATGTCAATTCATCACCAGAGTGCCCAGAGGATTTTAAAGAAATATTCCACTCTCTTTTTTCGGATCAACTTGAGGGCTACTGCACGCAAAAATTTCCATCAGGTCTTATCCATGGCGATCTCTATTACGACAACACACTATTTGAGGATGGAAATATTCACACCTTAATAGACTTTGAACAATCCGGAGTGGGCCCCTTTATCTTTGATATCGGCGTTTCTATCTCGGGAACATGTTTGATTGATGGAGTTATTTCATGTGCACTCACTGAGAAATTTCTTGAAGGATACAACCATGAAAGAAAGCTTGAAAGTAATGAAAGTCAATTTATGAGCGAAGCAATCTTGGTAGGCCTTCTATCCATCTCTCTTTGGAGAATTAAAAGGTTTGTGGTAGGTGATATTGACCCAAGTAAAGTCGAAAATTATAAAGAGCTACTAAGTATAGCTCGTGATTATCACAAGGCCTTGAAATGACAAATAATATAGAATTAAAGAAAAATAGCTACTTTGCCTCATGCCCCAAAGGTCTTGAAGAATTTCTAGATTACGAGCTAGCTGAATTTGGCACCAAAGACAGAAACGCGACTAAAGGAGGGGTAAATTTCACTGCCTCAGAAGGCGCAGCCCTAGATTCTCTTTTAGGCTCAAGAATTGCCAGCCGAATGTTTTATCACTACTGCGATATCACTATGGGCTCAGAACAAGAATTTTTTGAAATGGCCAAACAGGTAAAATGGGAAGAAATCTTTCGTGTCACTCAAAGCTTTAAAATCCATTGTTTATTTGGCCAAGGCCCCACAGGAATGGGGGTAAAATTCAAATCCCCTCTATATCTTTCACAACTTTTAAAAGATTCTATTTGTGATCACTTTCGCGAGCAAACAGGAATCAGACCAGATGTAGACAAATACAACCCTGATCTTGAGATTCTTCTTCATATTAGTGCTACAGATCACGATCGGTATGTGGCCAAAATTTATTTTGATTTAGCAGGTTTTTCACTTGCCCACAGGGGTTATAGATTAAAAAGTGTGGGTGCACCTCTCAGGGAAAACCTTGCAGCTGCAATGGTTAGCCTGGTACCAAAAGACAGTCATCTGCCAATTATTGATCCCATGTGTGGAAGTGGGACTCTACTGATGGAAAGAGCACTGATGTCTGCAAATATTCCACCGTCCTTTATGCATTTGCGTAAAAAAGAAGTTTCAAAAAGAGCAGTATGGAATTTAGAAAAAACTCCTTTTCTCAAACAATTTTTTGCTAAAAAATGGGAAAAGAAAATGGATTATTTCTCTGAATTGGCCAAAGAGGGAATACAAAAACTGGGTAGTGATAAATTTCACCTCATAGGATTAGATAAAAATAATTTTCCTCTAAAAGAATTTAAAAGCTCACTGAGTCACTGCAATATTAAAGGGTCCTTTGATATTAGAAATATGGATGCCTTTAACTTCACTCCAGACTTTGGAGAGGGAGTAGTATTCATCAACCCTCCCTACGGACACAGGTTGGGAGAATTACAGGAAACTGAAGAGCTCTACCACCAATTTGGTGAGAAATTAAAAAAAGACTACAAAGGATTTACGGCTTATATACTAGCTCCACACGGTGGCCTACATAAAAAAATAGGACTTCGTACCTCCAGGAAAATACCTGTATTCAATGGAAATATTGAATGTAGAATCTTGGAATACAAACTTTATTAAAAGACGTTTTTGATATCTGTACTTCGCCCACTTCCAAAAGTATGCTGAAATTCCAAGCACATACCTTGATGCGTTAACCCAAACTACAGTTTTTAAACCCAATTAAGATAAATAATAAAATGCAAAAACCCTAGTCACATGACTAGGGTTTTTTTGTAGATTGAGTGAGGTGGGATTAATAAGAACCTCTAAGCCGTATGTGGTTGGTAGGAGGGAGAATACCGGCTTAGAGGCCTTACGGAGGGTATTAAATCGAAAGCTTTCCTTTGCCTTGGAGTTTAGTAATAATCATTTCAAAATGTTCCAGGGGATAGGCCCCTTTGATGGGTACTCCGTTAAGAAGAAACCCAGGGGTCCCCCGAAAACCGAATTTTTCTGCTTCATCTGCATCTTTTTTAATCTTTGATAGCACCTCCTTTGCGGTGATTTGTTTTGCTAATAGTTTCATATTGACTCCTAATTCTTTTGCTGCGCTTTTCAAGTATCTCTCGCCCTCTTTTAGCCTTCCTTGATTAAAGTAGACCTTGTCATGAAATTTAAAAGCCAGTTCCATATTCTGTAATTTAATGGCCTCAAAATACTGTGCTGCAATTTGAGCTTGAGGGTGAAAGCTAAGAGGAAGGTGCTTGTAGATAAATCTAATTTTACCTTTGTACTTTTTAAGAAGGGATTTAACAGTGGTATTTGCTCTTGCACAAAAAGGGCACTGAAAATCAGAGTATTCAACGAGAGTAAGAGGAGCATCTTTTGTGCCTAGGTATGCTACATTTTTGTCAATTGCAGGAGTAAAAGGATTGTCCATGCGTTTCTCAAATTCATCAAGTTCTGCTTGCTCTCGTTTTTTTGCCTCTAATTCTCGTGCCCTTTCCGTCACCTTGCTGAGAACTTCTAGGAATTTCTCAGGACTTTTTTCTATTGCCTTAAATATAATTTCTGGATTTTTTTCGATTACATCGGCCACTTGCTTTTCACTGGGTGTCTGACTACAAGCCGTAAGTAAAACGCTTGAAATAATAATCGCTGCTGCCCTTTTCATACCTTCTCCTCGTGGGAATTCTTGTGTTAATTCCCTTTCGTTGTTTATGATCTTCGGTTACTTGCTACGTTTAAATGTCAGAGGAGTGTAAAGTGTTTGTAAGAATGTAGCCCGGAGAAAGGGCTACGCGTTAAATTTATATCCTATTCCGCGGATAGTCTGAAAATAGTTGTCTCCTATCTTCTGCCTTAGCTGCAATATATGGGTGTCAACAGTTCTTGTTGAAGGATAGGATTCAAACCCCCAAACTTTATTGAGAATCTCTTCCCTAGAAAATGCCCGGCCGGGAGACCCTGCTAATAAGGTCAGGAGATTAAACTCCATTTTGGTCATCTCTACTGCACTTTCTTGCAAGAGTACTTCTCTTCTTTCCAAATTAATTCTTAGCTCACTAAACTCAAGAAGCGTGATCTCTTCAATTTTGTGAGAAGTTCTCATTTGGACTCTCACCCTAGCGAGCAGCTCTCTGGGCTCAAAAGGCTTGGTTAGATAATCATTGGCCCCCGACTCTAAGCCTAATACCTTATCTATCAAATCAACCCTAGCAGTTAACATTAGTACAGGTATTCCAATATTTTTTTCTTTGATTTCCTTCAGAAAATCAATTCCCTGACCATCGGGAAGCATCCAATCTAAAATGACTAATGAGTAATCCATTAAGTCTCGCTTTCTGGCCTCACTTAATTGTTGTACCCAATCAATATTAAATCCCTCTTTAACAAGAAAGCTTTTTAAGCTCTCCCCTAAGCTTGGGTCATCTTCTACTAAAAGGATTTGATTCATCATTTTTCCTTCAACCATATGCTAAAGCATGTTGGTTTTTTTTCTAATTTTAATTCACCACCTAAATCACTTACTACTCTCGATACAATATTGAGTCCTAACCCCACTCCTTCACTTAGTTTTCCCTTTGAAAAAGCTTTGGTTATGTTTTTTAATTCAGTTTCAATTTCCCCGCAATCTTTGACATAAATAACTAGGTAGTTCCCCATTCTTTTCAAACCTAATTCGATGGGGGGGATACCGTGCCTAAAGGCATTTTCAACAAGGTTTTTCACACATAAGTGAAGCCAAAAAATATTTGTAGAAAATGATTGATCAACCGCAAGAGTTTTTACTTGAATCCCCTCATAGTCCTCAGCTAAATTGAGTAAGAACTCATTTATGGACTCTAGCTTTTCAACTTTTCCAGAGATTATTTTTGTTTTATCTTCAAGGCTTAGATAGTGATTAGAAAGCTCAGTTAGTCTTTGCATTCTATAAATTTCACGGTTCATGCGAAGAATTGTCACTTGATCATCTGGTGTTAGATCTTCAAGCTTTTCCATCAATCCTTCCACTAGAATAATTAGACTTGTGACAGGGGTTCTAAACTCGTGAGTTAAAACCCTTAGCGCCAATCTTTTTTGTTCGCGCTCTACGCTGTCTCCTTTAATAATGACAAATAGATGCCTTAACAGAAGACCAAGACCAAGTGTTAATAGGCCTAGGAAAAATAGAGCAGGTCTATTTATGCCTTTGATAAAAGCGCCCAGCTCCTTCTCCCAACAAATTCCACCATCAACTAGGAAACAAGGCCTTCCGGGAGTATAGGCCCTTATTTTAAAAGGCGTCCTTTCAAGAAAATATTCCAACTCCCTTCTTTCATGGAGATTAAACTCAAGTCCAAAGTTTCCTTTCTTCCCAAAATTGAGTGTAACGAAATAATCCTTAGTCAGAAGAGGTGATTCTCCCTTTGCCATGGATCTGACCCCAGAGGGACCGATAACAGCGAGGTATTTTAAATTCCCTTTAAACTTTTTAAGTAAATGTAGGTTTTGGCTAAGCTCTTCAAGATGAAAAAATCTCAGGTTTTCCAAAAACCAGTAATCACTCTTAAATTCAGCAGAGTTTGATTTGAAAGCGAGGAATGCATAACTTCTACCAGAGGAATGAAGATAGGGAGGTACTTCAAAAAATTTTGAGGGAAGAAATTTCTTTCTACCACACAAGTAATCTTCCCAAACATTTTCTTTGGAAAATACCGTGTAAGAAAGAGGGCTCAATCTTTTTGAAGTACATTTAAGTCCCCTTGGATCCTCAACCTGCGATTGAAAACGACTCCTTCTGGACTTAATATTTAAAATTGGATCAATAAGCTCATACTGCGATTCACTATAATAAATAGATTGCAGATTAATAGTGGCAATAGTTTTAGCATTATCAATAAAGTACTGCTTCAACTCTTCAATATTTCTCTTATCTTCTTCAGTAGGCCTGGCACTTACCAAAAGAGAAAGCCCAAATTGACCTAGACCAAAGGCCAGTAAGATTGTTGATGTAATTATGAGAGCATACTTCTTCATCGTGTCCTAATATAGGGCAAGATAAAACTTTTTTTGTCAGTGGAGTGTCAATATTTTCAAGAGAATATACCTATTAACAATATGTTATATCCTACCGTCAAGTTTCATCGCCAAGTTCGGAGAGGCAAATCGCATCAATGCCGTTTTATTGAGAACCTTATCGAAGTGCTTATCTGACTTCGAGAAAAAATATCCAGAGATCTCAGAGTCCTTTAGAAAAATAGTGTGTCCCTTGCCGGAAAATTTTCTGAGCACAAAATCAGAGTCTAAAAAACAGATATCCCTGATCAGAAAATTTTTGGCCACATACACCACCACTACACTGTCAGCTAAGCTAACAAGAGACTTTCTGAGCTTAACTCCCTTAGGGGACGAGACATCACTCCAGTGAATCTTCACTTCAACTCGTGAATTATTTTGATAGAAATCAAAACCTCTTTGGCTGGTTGACTTTACTTGTCTCAGTCCAAAGATTGCTTTTGCATACCACTCTCCGACCTGAACCGGCAGGTTTTTAGAATTGATGAGAATTAACTGATCTCTTAAAGTGTCGTAACATTTATGAATAGTTTCGAGGGAATCAAAGATGACTTTGTCTTCGCAAAGGGCCAATATTTCGATTGTGCCTTGTTCTTTGGAAGATAATTTTTTTCCAAATTGCTTTTCATACCAAGACAAGAAATTGGAGTTTTCAAGAAAGTTATAAGCTACATAAGCAAAACCAATTTTGCCCAGCTCATCCAGTCCACCCAGATTCGGAATTTTTTTATCTACAAATTTTAAAGGACTATATAGGCCCTTTTCACTCCCCATAATGTAGATTCTATCTTTACCGTAATCTGTGCTCCCGTGTGTCTCCTTGTTGAACTCCTCTATGAGGGACTCAATTTTTTCTAGCACTACATGCCTAACTGTTTAAAATTAAAACTAAAACTAAAACTAAAACTAGTGTAGCATCAAAATACTCAAAGCTCTAGTGAAGCCACATCTAAGTCGCAACCCGTAATTAATTTTGAAAGAGAGATGTTATTTACAAGATAGTATTGGCAAAAAACTCTAAAGTCATCGACCTTAGTACTCAAGTATTTTTTCTCAGCATCAGCAGCTGAATCTATGGATTCATGCGCGATAATTGCATGCTCGAGTAGCCTCCAAGCGACAATAAGATTTCCTGAAAAGCTTAGAAACTCACAGCAATGCTGTAGAACACCATTATAATCTTTTGCTTTTGCCTTTTCACCAAATACTCCCAAGATTTCCACAGCTTTTTGCATAGAAGCACCCATGGAGGCCACTTCTTTCTCCCAGTTTGCGGCCACAGGGTTAGAAAGAGTTTTTTGTATTTTGGAGCCCAGAGACTGAAAAGCAGCTCCACCATCTTTTAGAATTTTTCTCATGACATAGTCAGTTGCCTGAATGGCATTCGTTCCTTCATAAATGGCAGAAATTTTAATATCTCTTAGGAATTGCTCAATTCCATATTCACTACAATATCCATATCCACCGTGCATTTGAATGGCGTTTGAAGCGATCAGCATTGCCTCATCTGTACAATAGGCTTTACAAAGAGGTGTCAAAAGCGCCACTTCTGCTTCTGCACTCTCTTCCTTAGAATCAAAAAGATGAGACGTATAATAAATCAAAGATCTAATCCCACGACACATGGCCCTCATTTTCAACATATTTTTTTTCACATCAGGATGATTCCCAATTTCGGTTCCAAATTGGACTCTTTCTTCCACATATTGTTTTGTCAGGGAGTAAGCAAGACTTGATTGACCCTCACCTTGAATCGCACATAAAAGTCTGGCTTCATTCATCATGATAAACATATTGGTCATGCCATCAAACTCTTCTCCTATAAGCCACCCCTCACAGTTACCATTTGCTCCAAACTGCAGCTCACAGGTTGCCTGAGAGTGAATCCCCATTTTTTCTTCTACTTTGCTACATACCACATCGTTTGATTCTCCCACGCTTCCATCAGCACCAATTTTGTACTTAGGCACTATAAAAAGAGAGATTCCCTTAGTTCCAGGTTGGCCCTCTGGTGTTCTGGCAAGAACTAGGTGAACAATATTGTCATAAAGGTCATTGTCTCCTGAAGAAATGAAAATTTTTGTTCCAGAAATTAAGTGCCGTCCGTTATCAAGGGGTTTAGCAGTTGAGCGAAGAGCGCCAACGTCTGAGCCAGCTCCAGCTTCAGTTAAACACATGGTTCCGCCCCACTTACCTTCCATCATTGATGGGATATACTGATCTATTTGCTCCTGAGTACCAACTAATCTAATGACATTGAGGGCCGCTTTCGTCAGCCCAGGATACATTCCAAAAGACGTATCGGCTCCAGTAGAAATTGAAGTACATGCTAGTGAAACTACTTCAGGAACAGGCATTCCACCGATATCCTCAGGCTGACCAAGAGCAAACCAGCCATTGTCATAGAAACTATTTTTTGCTTTCTTATAACATTCGGGAACTTTAACCTGACCATCAACTAAACTCACGCCCTCTTCATCGGCCTTAGTACGATTGGGGAATATTTCAGCACCAACAAATTTATCAAACTGGCCAATTACATCTTTAATGCCATCTTCACCTAAGTCGGGGGCGAGCTCTGCCACATTTAGATCTTTGAATAGGTTAAAATAAATATCCTCTAGATCAGTTTTAAAAACGGCCATTGTATCCTCCAAAAGTATTTTTTCACCGCAGTAATTTTTCTTTACGAAAAACTGGCGAATATTCACCCAATATTATAATGAATGGGGTAGAATTTCCATTGGAAATAAAGCTGAGATTAAATATGTCACAACCAAATATATCGGGTTTCACATTCATTAAACATGGCCTGACACTCGGGTATCCCATCAAAGAAAGCATCCAAAGTATAGAAGCACTTTGCGATGAAGTTGTGATTAATGTTGGATACGACGACCCTAATCTAGAAAAAGATGACGGCACCTGGGAATACTTAAACGATAATTTCCCGAAGGGTAAATTCAAGTTTATCAAATCGCACTGGGACCCAGAACTTACTAGCCAAGGACTTATTTTATCCGTCCAAACTAATATTGCTCTTGAAAAGTGTAAGGGAAAGTATCTTCAGTATATCCAAGGTGATGAGGCGATCCACGAAGATGACTTAAAGACCATAGAGAGCTCTGTTAAAGAAATGGAGCAAAGACCTGAAGTAGATGGCCTTATCTATAACTACACTCATTTCTATGGCAACGTAGACGCAATACTACAAACTAGAAGAATATACAGAAGAGAAGTTAGGCTAATCCGAAATGGACTAGGAATTAAAAGTCATCTCGACGCCCAAGGGTTTAAGCATTCGGACGGAAGAAAGATTAAGGCCATTCAAACACCTGCTAGAATTTTTCATTATGGTTGGGCCAGAAAAGAGCAGGTTATGAAAGATAAAATTAAGGTTATGGATAAATTTTATCATGGGTCTGAATTTGAAAAGAAAGAGGACTTTGAATATAAGAAGATTTGGGGAATAAAAAAATTCACAGGCACTCACCCTGAAGTCATGAAAGAATGGATTTCTCAAAATAGAAATGATCTCGATATTCATTCTCTTAATTTAGATTTTAATATTAAAGATGTAAGTCTTGCGGTTTCTGATTGCATTGAAAAAATAACAGGTTATAGAATAGGTGAATATAAAAATTTTATATTGATAAAATAATATGGCCAAAAATATATTACTTGAAATGGAAAGAGCAAAGAACCTGAATACTGGATTGGGACAATTTTGCTATCACCTAGGCCAGAGTCTCCTCGAAATACCTTCTGAAGATTTGGATTTTAGTTACTACTATCCCAACTCGGAATCCCTTTTTAATAACCGAGATCAACATATTAAAAGTAGTAAGCTTCACAAGCACGTCTCTGCCTTATCACCAAATTGTGATATATGGCATTCTCTTCACCAAGACTCTCAGTATTACCCAAATTCAAAAGCCACCCCCTATATTCTCACTATTCATGATTTAAATTTCCTACATGTAGGAAAGTCAGCTTCAAGGATTAGCGCACGTAAAAAATCATTGCAAAAAAAAATCAATCGATCTGTTGGATTAATTTTTGATTCTGAATTCACTAAAAATGAAGTGCTAGAACACTTTGATATCCCACATGATAATCTAGAGGTCATTTATCTCGGATCAAACCCTTTGATGGTTGAAACTGAAGAAAAGCCAGATATTGGTAGTGACGCTCCTTTTTTATTTTCCATTGGGGGCGTCGACCCAAAGAAAAACTTTCATGTACTTATCCCCTTAATGGAGAAACTCGAAGGTTTTAATCTATATATTGCTGGAAATAGTCAAACTCAATATGCTGAAGAAATAAAACAAACCATTTGCCATAAAAAGCTAGATTGTAGAGTTAAATTGCTTGGCAATGTTACAGAAAATCAAAAAGTGTGGCTTTACCACAATTGCAGCGCTCTAGTTTTCCCCTCTATTGCAGAGGGGTTTGGGTTTCCGGTACTTGAAGCATTTTCTTTGAAAAAACCTGCCTTCATTTCTAGAAAAACAAGCTTGCCTGAATTAGGTGGCGATCTAGCATACTATTTTGACTCTTTTGACCCAATTGAAATGAAAAAAATCATTGAAATTGGTTTGGCTGAATTTAAAGACCACCAAGCTGAGCTAGAAGAGAAATACCTAGAGCAATCAAAGAAATTCAATTGGAAAACTACGGCCACTTCATATCTCAATTTTTACCAAAAAATTAAATTAACATAATGGGAAAAACTCATGGAAAAAGTAAACTTTCAAATAAATGCCAAACAATATAGTACTGCCAAAGAAGAGAAACCTCTTCTTTGGTATCTCAGAGATGATGCAAAATTAAAGGGAACAAAATTTGGCTGCGGAAAGGGACTATGTGGTGCTTGCACTGTAAAAGTAAACGGAGAAGCTGTCAGATCATGCCAAACAATGCTCTCTGAGTTATCAGGAGCAAAAGTTGAGACAATTGAAAGCCTTGGAGATAACCACCCGCTATTTGTGGCCTGGAAGAAATACAATGTTCCACAATGTGGCTATTGTCAGCCTGGACAAATAATGAGTGCATCAGCCCTGCTAGATAAAAACAAAAGACCTACAAGTGAACAAGTTTCTGAACACATGAGCGGTAATATTTGTCGCTGTGGAACTTACCAAAGAATTTCAAATGCTATTCAAAATGCAGGAGTAAACTCATGATAGATATTACAAGTGTCTCAAGAAGAGACTTTTTAAAGTGGACTGCACTGTCTACCAGTGGCCTAATTTTGGGATCCGTTGGATGCACTTCAAAAAATAGTAATATTACTGAGTTCTCTCCTAATTTATTTATTACCATCCCAAGTAGTGGAAAAATAAAACTAGTCAATCACCGATCTGAAATGGGAAATGGAGTGAGAACTTCAATTATCATGCTTCTATGTGAAGAGTTGAATGTTTCCCCAAATGATATTGAAATTGTACAGGCAACAGGAAATAGCAAATACGGCGATCAAAATACAGATGGCTCAAAATCAATCAGGCTCAATTATGAAAGACTTAGAGTAATGGCCGCCGCTGCCAGAGAAATGATAGAAACAGCTGCTGCAACCCAGTGGGGTACAAAGAGATCACAGCTAAAATCAGAAAATGGTTTTGTTATCTATAACGGTAAAAAAGCACCTTATGGGGAATTTTCACTTGAAGCAAGTAAGCTTGAAGTACCAAAGGCCCCAACACTAAAAAATAGATCTGAGTTTAAATTATTAGAGAAAAAAATTCCACTTATTGATGGCCATGACCTAGCAGCTGGTAAAGCCGTATTTGGAATGGACGTTGAAGTTGAAAATATGGTTTACGCCTGCTTAGTTAGATGCCCATCCGTTGGTGGTAAAGTGATATCACACGATGACACACAGACTTTAAAAGTCGCTGGAGTTATTAAAACAATACAATTATCACAAATCCCCAATCCTGTTGGGGTTCAAAATGCCATTGCAGTTATTGCAAATAATACATGGGCAGCATTTGATGGTGCTGAAAAATTAAAGGTAGAATGGGACCTTGGAGACAATTCAAAAAATTTCAAAGGACCGTATGAAGATTATCTAAAAGATAAGTTAAAAGAAGCAGATAAAAAAGTACACTCTGTGGGAGATGTTGATAAAAATAGAACAAAAAAATCAGTCAAACAAATCTACCACTCTCCATTTTTAGTACACGCCCCTATGGAGCCACTAGTTGCCACTGCACATGTAGAAAAAAAGAGAGTAAAATTGTGGACCCCATCGCAAGATCCTCAAAGAGTACGAAAATCTGTAGCAAGTTTTTTAAAGCTTCCACTAAATAAAATTGAAGTTAATGTAACATTTCTTGGCGGAGGCTTTGGCCGCAAAAGCCAAGCTGATTTTTCACTTGAAGCAGTCGCCCTATCCCAATTACTTGAAGGACCTGTTAAGGTTGTGTGGCGTAGAGAAGATGAAATACAACACGGCTTTTACCACGCTCAGGCATTTCAGGAGATTGAAGCAACTCTTGATTCGAAGGGAGTGCCTGTTACTTGGGAGCATAAGACTGTTTATCCCACCATCATGTCACTATTCATTCCAAGCTCACAAACCCCAGCGAAATGGGAGACAGGAATGGGGGCCACAAGCCTTCCCTATAATATCCCAAATATTTCTGTAAAAACTGCCAAGGTAAAGTCCCCTGTACGCATAGGTTGGCTCAGAGCTGTTTGCAATATTCAACATTCATTTGCCATCAATTGCTTTGTCGATAAACTTGCAAGATCTCAAGGTATTGACCCAGTTGACTATAGAAAGCTGATCTTAGGTCGACCTGTCAAAAGAAAAACGGAAAGAGGCCCCCAAGATACGGCAAGACTCATCAGTGTAATCAATCAATGCAAAAATATGAGCGGCTGGAAAGACAAAGTCATTCACAAAAAGAAGATGGGCTTTTCTGCTCACAATAGTTTTAGATCTTATATCGCCATGGCCGTAGAAATTGAAGGGTCAAGCGCTGAAGACGTTACAGTCAAACAAGTTGATGTAGTTATTGACTGCGGAAAATTTGTAAACAAAGATACCATCATTGCCCAAATGGAAGGTTCTGTAGTTTTTGGGATTGGGGCCCTTTTTTATGGTAAAATAGATGTCGTTGATGGCGTTATTCAGCAATCAAATTTTCATGACTACCCAGTTTTACGACATGAAGAAATGCCAATTGTTAATGTTCAAGTTGTCATTAGTGATGAAGAACCTGGTGGTGTGGGAGAGCCTGGAGTTCCAGTCATTATGCCTGCTCTAGCAAATGCCATTACTTCTGCATTTGGGAATGAGATTAGCTCATTCCCTGTTAAGGCATAAATTTGTTCATGGTTACTCAAATGTTTTCACAACTCGTGAAAAACTTAGCACTATATTTTTTTCATCCCAATTGAACAACCTCATCGATTCATTGATAAAGAGAATATGATGGAAATCAAAACGATCAAAATATTTCTATTTTTTGTAATGCTGACACTGAGTTTCTCTAACTTTGCTGCTAGCACTCCACCATCATATCAAATTTGTACCGAAACTATTTATCAACATCCAAGCAATTATTTGAGGAACCGTCTCATTTTTACTGATTGTAAAAACACTGTTTGCAAATTATTAGGAAATCGCCCTAACTCAGTTGCCCCTGGGTATGATTTGGGAGATTTAATTGCAATCCAAAATATAGAGTTCATCGAAGCATTTTCATTTTACTCTTCTATAGGAATTATTGGGGCCTTACTGATGGGACCTTTTGCCGCCCTTCCCATAGCAGTCCAACGAGTAATTCTTTCTTTAAAGGGTATCCAATATACAATTGAGGGTGGAATTATTATCTATAGTATTGCTGATTACGTACAAGATAGTAGACGTAATAAAAAAAGAATTCTTTTTGAGGGAATTAGTGGAAAAGACCTCGAAGAGAACTTAAGACAACTTCGTGAGCATGAAAAAAATTGCATTGTCTTTGAAAACGCTGACGATTACTCTGAGACAAAAGAATTCCTTGAAGGGCTAACATTTGAGATTGATGATACTGTCCGCAACTCTATTTGGTAAAACAAAAAAAAAGAGGATCCCGATGGATCCTCTAATTTTATATTTTAATTGGTTGCGGAGGCCAGATTCGAA
The DNA here is from genome assembly GCA_018649885.1 of Bacteriovoracaceae bacterium. Taxonomy (GTDB): domain Bacteria; phylum Bdellovibrionota; class Bacteriovoracia; order Bacteriovoracales; family Bacteriovoracaceae; genus JABIHA01. Next base: position 78,440 of record JABIHA010000018.1, on the reverse strand, counting down.
CTGACGACCTTCGGGTTATGAGTAGCCAGCCAACCTCTTGTTCAACTTCATCTCCTTGCAAATACGTGTATATTTTACACAATCATCCTTGTCAAGCTTGTCTAGCTTGCCCATCATTGTCTATTATTGGCCCGATCATGGACCAAAACAACTTATCAGTAGATATAGATTTAAGAACAAGAGCGATAACAGAGTTCGCCTACATTTATAGTATCTATCGAATTGATAAAATTCCAACAGAAGTTGAGTCAATAAATTCTGACTTGGACAAAGTGTATCAGCGCATTGATAGCTTTTTAAAAAACGATAAGGAAGAAATTGAATCAGTTATCGTCTTGTCCGAGCTAGAAGAAATTTATAAAAAAATAAAAAATAACCCTATAGATGATGAAACAATTATTAGGGCACTTGTTCTAACCCTGAGTTGTTATTTATCAAGTGAAGAATGCGGAAAACTGCTCACGACTTCAAGTGAGATCTCAAGCCTAGGTGGTCCAATTGAAGCCTCAAGAAAAAAGCTTGAGAAGATTCCGAGATATTCAAGTGCAACTAAGCTTAGGCATTTAGCAAAAAATGTAGATAAAGAAAAGCTACAGCACCGAGCTCCAAATATGGGTCTTCAAAATTATGAATTTATATTTTTTATTCTTAGTACACATCTATTTAGTGAAAACCAATCCTTTGACCAAACTGAGGCCATAAAGCATGCAAGAGATGTACTTGATTTCTTTGAGAGAAATTATAAAAGCCTTACTTACTTTAAAAAATGATTCAAACTAAACTGTATAATACTTTGATAAATTTCAGCCTATCACAGCGACGTAGTTAATCGGATTCTTTCTAAAGGCTACCTGCACATACCCAACAACTTGATTTTACCGCACTACCTTAATGACTTGAAGCAATACAAGTATAATTCTCAAACCAAGGTCAATACCATACTTTTGAACACTCTTCGTTGGTTAGACTGGTCATCTGCTAGAAGTGTTCTTGAGTTAATTGATTCGTTAACTCATAAATGCTTGCTCAACTTTTTTCAAAGTACAAATGGTGCCTACAGAGAAAAATGTAAATTTTTACCTCTCTAACCTACTGTAATTGCAGTACTTTGTTTGCTCGATGCCTGCTCGACGCTTGCTCCGCAATTTTACATATTTAGGTACTCGGAGGATACTCTAATAAAAATCCCCTCAGGTTAAAATAATAGGCATTTTATGAGAATCAATAGAAAAGAATTAATTCAAAAAATTGAAAATGAATCCTTGCTAGAAGTGACAGAAAGCTTGATTGAGCTGAAATCAACTTGGGCCCAATCATATGGGAAAAAAATATGCGGCATCGCCAATCACTTAAGTCGAAATGGAGGCTGGTTAGTCGTAGGTATTTCTGATGCCGGGAAGTTATTGGGGAAAGATGCCAAGTGGCTAACTGAAACTGAAAGAATGGTATCGAGCCACATTGCACAGTTTCTTGAACCTGACTTTAGCGTTGTAAATATTAAAGGTGAAAATTTAGAAAAAGGTGCGATATTAATTATTGAAATAGAATCTCCAAATGAAGTTGTCCGGTGGAATGATAAGCCCTACAAAATGATAGGAACAGCCTGCAGTGAAATGACACAAGAAAATGTATTGGACTTGACACTTAAGCTTCCAGGCTCGGACTTTTCAAAAATGGAGTATCAGGGAAATACAGACGGTCCATTAATAATTGAATTTGCCCAAAAGGTAGAGGAAAATGGCAAATTCGAAGAGGGTTTCAGCGTTAGCAACTCAACCGCATCACAGATGCTTTCAAAGTTTGTGATTGAAAATAAGAAAGCTTCAGGCATTTTATTTGGTGATTTCAAAACGAGGGTTGTCTTTTACAACGAGGATGATGATATTTTGTCAAAACAGGAAAAAAGTGGACTCTATTCAATTCTACGAGATGACTTTGTCGAAGAGATCCAAAACTGGACTAGAGGCAAGGCACAATCATCAGAGAAATCTCTTTCAATAACCGATGAAGTTCCCTATCCAAAGAAGGCACTAAGAGAAGTCCTTGCAAATGCAGTTGCACATGCAAAATATTCAAAGGATCAGGGAGGCTTACTTATAGAGGTTTACCCAAGTCGGATCACAATAACTAACAATTGTAATATGGAAGCAAAATATTTCGTGAACAAGTGGTTTTCAAAGGCTCACAAAACTACAAATAACTTACTTATGGAATGTTTAAAAATGGCAGGAATTTCAGATGAGCTAGGAAGTGGCAAAAGAAGAATATTCAGAACAATGATTGAAAGAGGTAAAAGAGAGCCAATAGTTGGTTTCGAAGAATATGGCACATACGCAACTTGGTCCATAACTCTGTACAATGAAGAATCTAATAAAAACCTATTAAACCTTATAGAGAGATTGAAAACTAATTTCCCTAATGCTGATGAGAGAAGAGTAGCAACTGCTTTAGTTCTATGGAGTAATAAAAACTGGGACGAAATTGATGAATGCCTTGACGAGCATTACAAAGACATTGCCAATAGAGTTGTATCTAGCGACATGACACCTGTTTCTTTAATCAATGGCAAATTGTACCAGAAAAGATGGGTCACTGTGGCACTTGAGGGACAAGTTACTAGGAAATTTACCGTGGCAGAGGAAATCCAGTTAAAATCATTTTTAAATGAAATCGCTTACACTGGAACGAGGCAAGGATACATTACATTTGATGAAATGAGGAAATTTATAGGTATGTCAGATACAAAGACCGAAAATTCTCAATTGTCCAGAATGTTTTCAAAGTGGGCAAAGGATGATCCAAGCTTCATAGCGAGTGTCCCAAAAAAAAGAGGAGAATGGAGGTTATTAAAACCACCTAGAAGCAATGGTATTAAAAAATAATCTGCAATAATCAATAATCGGGAAAAACTTTTCATAAAAAATCCCGAGCTAGGCTCCCTAGTCTTTTAATCTTTTTTTAACCCCTTTAGAATTAATTACTCTTAAGCCTTCATACAAAGCAAGAGTGATTACTTCATTTTTCCTAAATACTTTCTCTTCTTCACTTAAACTCTGATTTAGCTTGTCACACAATTTCTCAGCTTTAGATTGTATTTCATCTTTATCCTGAATCGAAATTCTGAATGAAAACTGAGGATAATCAGATGGTAGTTTTTTATTAGCCATAACCCTATAATATCCAGTAATAAATAAATTGCAACACAATTTCTTGCTTGACAACTTCTTGCACTGCAGTAGAATATACCTATGAAAAGAGCTGCTATTTATTTAAGAGTATCTACTGAAGATCAATCTTATGAGCTACAAAATAGAGAAATTCTAGCCTACATTTCAGCGAGGGGTTGGAGACTCGTAGAAACTTACGAAGACAAAGCCTCTGGTACAAATTCAAATAGACCGGGCTTCAAATCACTAATGGTAGCTGCTAAATATAGATCGTTTGATGTCCTTATATGCTGGAAGTTAGATAGGCTTTTTAGATCCCTTAAAGGCATGGTTACAGCGCTTCAAGAGCTATCTGATCTAGGAGTAGAGTTTATATCTTTAAAAGATAGTATTGACATGACAACTGCAAGTGGCAAATTGATGACACATATATTGGCCAGTTTTGCGGAGTTTGAAGCGGCACTAATCAAAGAAAGAGTAAAGGCCGGGCTTCGAAACGCTAAGGCCAAGGGTAAGACTCTTGGTAGGCCACGAACAATTGATGCAGACAAAGTTATAAGGCTTAGAGCAGAGGGGTTGAGTCTTTCTCAAATTGGATCAAGGCTTGGTGTTACAAAATCAGCAGTTTCCAAAACCCTAAAAAAATATGGTTGAATATACTGTTGAATAACACTGAAATTACATGGAGTTTTCCGACTCCTATAAAGGTTGAAAATACTAATGCTTTGGAAACCTCTAATCGTTTCTGGATCACTATAAAAAAAGGAACAATTGAGCTGAATAGAAATTACTCATTATCTTTCGAGATAAAAAAATATCTCAAGAGATAAAGGGGTGCAGTGCTGGGGTATAACTTACGAAAGGTGAGCATGGAACTTAGACTTAAAGAAAATCTTGAGCACTTGATTGACGAAAGTGGTATTTCTATCACAAACCTGGCCAAAAAATGTGGTATTAATCAGCAAACTATTCACAACTGGCTTTCAGGCCAATCTCCGAAAAATATTTCGCAAGTAAAAAAGCTGGCAGACTATTTTGGATGCTCCATTGAGGATATTTGTTTTCTGGATAATAAGACAGGCCTCAAATCTGAAATTGATAAATATAAAGAAGAGATAAATGCTGGGATCTTTGAAGTAATTCTTAGAAGAGTACAAAAATAGGAGAAGATTATGGATATCGGAACTGTAATTATTTTACTTGGACTTGGTTTGACAGTGGCAGTAATGGCAACTCCAATTATTTTGTTCAACAGAAGGCAGCAAAAGAAGCTATTTGAAAAATACGAAAAAATGTCACCAGAGCAAAGGCAACTTGAAGTTGGGAGATTACAGGCCTCAATGGGAAACAAGAAGACCAGCCACTTTTTGCATTTCTTTATTACCTTTTTCACTTTTGGATTTTGGATAATCCCCTGGGTTTTAATTTCCCATAACAATACTGTTGAAAGAAGAAGAATAGATAATATGTTAAATACAATTGTGGAGTCAGCTAGTGATAAAGCTGCCTAGGTGATACTTAATAATGATCAAGACGCCCCATCAATTGAGTCTGGTGTGACATTAAAATTATCTAGCAATCCACATTTTCCGCCTGTGTGGATAATAGATGGACCATAAAGCTGATCTTGCACCTTTAGCAATGCCTGAATTAACTTTTCAATTGGCATTTCTTTTAAATCACGGCTTTTGATTTCCTCAACAAGTGAGCAATGTAGCTCTCCACGGATCTTTAACTTCTCGTTGTGAGTAAAACGATATTTTGCAGCCAACTCTTCTCTGCCTGCATCCCACTCTCTCCTTATTTCTAAGTTCATATCTTTTTGCCAAGCACATAATGTCTTTGTAGTTACTCCAATTTCAGCTTCAATTTCTCTTAAAGACTTTCTCTTTAGGGCCCTTAAAACATAAAATTCTTCTTTCTTCTCATCTCTTTCAACTTGAGTCATATCACCACTCTCCTTCGACTTTATCGTAGTACTTTTGTAGTAGTTTACAGAAGAACAATGCTCAATCAAGATCTCTTCGCCATAGTGTAAAAGTGTACAAAGTGTAGCATTCAAATGTTTAAAGACCTCTGGTATCAATGATATCTTTTCCTATAAAACACTTCACACTTGCTACACTACCTACACTTTCCGCTAAAAAGGTATGTCATCTATGGATTTTTTATCTTTCTTGTTTATTCGAACTAGTATTTTATTCTTATTAGTGTCTTGTAATTCACTTTTAAACCGACCAACTTCAAATTTATCAGGGTGTTTAGCTAGAAAGAGTGTTAGTTTTGATGTGCTCAATTTGTGATTAAACTGATCCTCTAATTCCTCTTTAAGTGTGTTTAATAATTTCTCTTTTCCGGTGAATTCTACAAACCACTCGTCGACTAGATATTTCTCCCAGCTAGGAGTGCATTGTGCAATCACCTCTACCGCCTTTTTCCCACGATAAGGCTTTAAGAGAAGTCTGTTGTCATACTTAAAATGCCATAGATATCTCGCAAACCTTTCGACATTATCAATTCTCAGTATTGATTTTTTTATCAAATCTTCGTCAGCCCACTCTGCTTTGGCCGTTGACATTGGAGTCTCAGGGACCTCTATTACTGCAAACTGCCTTTCATCAAGATGAAGTGGAAGAGCATTTAAGTTATTGCTAGCAAGAATTAAGTTTATAAAGGAGCTATCCTGCTCGGAATCTACTCCCTTTCCTGTTATTTCAATACGCGGATTAGTATAATCTTTTAAATTGTTGAAATGCTCCTCTTTATTTATAGAAATTTCATCTATTAGTACCAGCGACTTATTTTTCAAATGACGATTAAATTCTTTTTTTAGGACATAATCCCTCGTTTTTACAGCGTTTGAATGACCGTGCACCAATGAAAGAAGTTCATATAAAAGAGTCTTCCCTGTGCCTCTTGTTTCACTCAAAAGTAAAAGAGCGGTTACATTTTTTGATCTTAAGCTTTTTGCCATCCAATGCAACACATACTCTTGGCAATCTCTTTCACCAGAACACAAATGAGTAAGATATTCAGTTATTTCTAATGGCAGACCATCACCTTCTCCGATTGAGTCTTCTTCTCCCCAATAATACTTCTCAAGCCAAAAAGGTGGCACATACTGGTTAAAAATAGGAAAATCACTCTGATAGTCGATAATCTTTTTCTGGAATGGGTTATAAGAAAATACACAGGGTTTTTCTTTTTTCTTCTTTATTGTAGAAGAAGTATCGCCCAACTTTGAAATATACTCATTAAGATAGCTATTATCTATTCTTGCTATCCTTCTTTTTTGGTAATGTACTAACACCAGCTCACTTTTCTTTTGAATATTTCTTACCCAAATGGATTCCTCTATCGTTTTATCAAAATCTTCTTTCAGTGAATCAATACCTACTTCTAGCTTATATTTTTCATATCTTTTGAATGCAGAAGACAAAGCCTGGTTTATTAGCTCAATCGTAACTCCAAGCTCAATCGCCTCTTCTACTAAATATTTATGTGTATCAGCATATAGAGTGACATCTCCATGAGAGATGCCATTTTTGTATTCATTTAAAAAGAATTCTTCCCACCTTACTAATGAGTCGAGTGGTGTCCGAACACTATTCATCACTACCTCCAACTCTTTTTTCATCAATACCGTGGCAACTGATCCAATCACGCAGGGCTTCTACAGAAAAGCGCACTAACCTTTTTGATATCCTATAATGAGGAATTTCATTTCTGTGCACCATTGAGTACATGGTTCCAAGTGGTAATCCCAAAAATTCAGCGGCCTCTTTGTAACCAATAAGTTTTCCAATTTCTTTCATCCAAATCTCCTTTCTAAAGATGATTTGAACTTTCTAAAACATTTTTTTCACAATTGATCCTGCAGGTTTTCTCATTTTTTTTGCAGGGAAATTAAATTATCTAAGGTTGAGACGGCTGAAAAACAATCGAACCTGTTGAGATCACTTTGAAAAGCATTTGGTGAAAGGTGGGCGTACCTCATTGTAATCGAAATATCTTGGTGGCCTAATATTTTTTGAAGTTTAAAAATATCACCGCCATTCATCATCCAGTGGGATGCAAAAGTATGCCTCAGTCCATGGAATGTAATATAGTGTACCTCTTTTCGACCTATTTTTTTTGATTCAAACCCAGCGATTCCAAGAGTTTCTTTAAAGTGTTGCTTAAATACTCTCGCCCCAGGTGAATGCATGTTACCTTTTTGGTTTGGAAATATTAGTGAACTGGGATTTTTCAACCTCCAGGCCTTGAGATCATTCAATAGATTGTCCAATATCGGGACCACCCTAGACCGCCCTGACTTAGTTGGACCTCTAAAGCTCTTATTTACCCTTATAACTTGGTTTGGGAAGTCAATGTCACTCCACACCAGTGCAGCTAACTCACCTTGCCTAAGACCAGTAGAGAGGGCCATTAAGTAAAGAGTGTAATTATACTCTCCTACTTGCTTTGCGGATCTTAAGAAATTGGTAACTTCTCCAGAAGTTTTCAGATACTTATAATCAGTTGAACAAATATCAACCTTCGGCTTTTTAATTGCTGGGACTTTTTCAATCCACTCTAGCTCTTTGGCCAAGTTCAAAATGGAAATTAGTAGAGTGAGAATATTCGAGACTGTTTTTGGCTTTAAAGAATTTAGTCTAATTTGAAATTTATCAACGGTCTCCACTCCAATCTCTTCAAGATAGTATTCTCCAAAAAACGGAGACAGATGCTTTCGCAAAATTGATACATCATCTTTTAAACTTCTTTTTGTATGAGCCTTTTTTTTAAGCCAGTATTCGGTTGTTTGATTAAAAGTGTATCTCTTTTTTCCTGCAGACAATTGAAGAGAATTTCTTTTTCTAATCCCCCTTTTAATTTCCTCTACCTCAACCTCATATTTTTTAAGATAGAAGTCAGCATCTTCTTTGCTATCAAATGATTCAGATTTTCTACATCCTCTTTCATCGCTCCAGCGAATTCTCCACTTACCATAATGTTTAGTCGGCTTTGCCATAAATTTTAATAGATGAACAAATTTGGATTGTATCCTGCAGCTTTTATAATTTTTTCTGCAGGGTTCTGAGGTGGCTTTGGCCCGAAATGTGGCCCGAAAAAAAAGAAGGGGATCCCGATGGATCCCCTAACTTTATATTTTAATTGGTTGCGGAGGCCAGATTCGAACTGACGACCTTCGGGTTATGAGCCCGACGAGCTACCAGACTGCTCCACCCCGCGTCAACTTAACCATTTGAAAAGACTAGAGGGTTTATATAATTTATAAGTGAATTCGTCTAGTAACTTCTTCCATTACTTTAATAACTTAGCTTAAAAACTATTTACTCGGACATAAACAGCTAAAATCACAACGATTATCGCCGATAAAAGGGGGGTAGGAAAAGTTAAAAAGGAATTGAATAATGGGCAAGAAGTTTGAAGAGAAAATCATCCAGTTGGACCTAGATATTAGCGAGCTTACGCCCCATCAGGTTAGACTAATCAAATCCCTTAACACCATGATCACCCATATGCTGACAGCAGATGCTGAGTCTGAGTTCTTCAATGCTAGTGGTAATTTCATGCAAATATGTGCCTCTCTGATCAAATTAAGCCACTTTGCGGGTGATAAAAATGCTATCCCCTACGGTCAACAGGCCATCGAGTTTTCTATAGATAAGTTAAACGAACTGCTAGAGAATTCTGACGTGGTTAATTGGGACTGCTAAATTTCATCAATCATCTTCATTTAAAAAATCTTCAGGTGTTTTAGAGAAATCATTTCTAGCTAGTGGGTTCGCTCCCTCTGAAATTAAAAAATCATATATCTCAAGTTGTTTCCTATTGGCCGCTCGGTGAAGTGGAGTAAGGCCAAAACGATCTTTTACATCGAGCGAGATCCCCTTCTTTTTATATTCATTCACAAGATACTCTACTATTATAAGGCTATCCTCTTCAGCAGCAACGTGAAGTGATAGTTCATCAAAACGCCCTCTTTTATTTAGATCAGCTCCTGCATTAATTAAATGTCTAACAATACGCTCAGATCCGTTTTCTATCGCCTCAGACAAAAAAGAAGTATCCATAAAACCAGGTAAGTTTACTTCTACCTGCCCACTATCGATAACAGCGATAGAAAAATCTTCTAACTTCGCATCAATGGCCCTGTACAATATATGTGATCTATCATCAAACGGCTCTACCGAGTAACCCAAATTAAACATCTCAAGGGCCAGCTCTTCTTTTTTTAAAAATACGACTCCATAGAGCCATTTAGGATTATCAAATTGATGCAATTTTTTTTTCTTTTATAGTACCCCATATTTTATCTGTAATTACTTGCTCATAGGAATTTAGTCCAAGTTGGGCAGGAGTGTCGCCTTGATGATCCTCTTTTAACAAAAACGTTGGATAGTTCGCACACAAATTGCTTACTAGCTCAAAATGCTTATTATTAACTGCTTGGTGAAAAATTGTATCACCTGGATTAATGGTATTATCAACAAGAGGAAGATCAATTTTTTTTGAGTATACAAAATTAATCAAAACTGGATACTCACTGTAGAAACTGTCAAGATTGTTAAATCGAGACGTTTGTGAAAAATTAGTAAATATTTTTTCCAGATATCTTCTTTCTATGATTTTTTCACGATTAGCTGACAAGTATTCATCACTTAAATAGTCATTCAAAACAGAAATATAATATTCTTTTGATTTATGTGATCCATAAGTACTTGCTTGCGAATCAATTCCTGACAAAATTTTAAAAATAAAATCATTTTCACCTCTTGCCTCCAAGAGTAAATCTAAGCCCCTTCTCTTGAGAAGGCGATAATAAACATTCCAAACTCGAAAAACATTTTTTCTTTCAGACTCAAATTCATATTCGTATTGAGCTCCTAGGACCGCTCTATCCAAAAAAATATCAAACGGCCGAACATCGTTCATATCGGCTTCGTTAACGCCATAGCCATTACCTATAAAGTGCTTCATCAAATTTTTAGAGCTATGTTCATCTCCATAGCAAAAAGTAAAACACGACTGCCTAAGAGTATTGTGAATAGGAAAAAAATCAGATTTAACATCTTCTTTACTAAAAACCCCAAAGTAAACTTCAAGCTTCTCGACCGCTTTCTTATTAATTATTTTATCTTGTAGAATCTTTAAAAATTCACTTCTTGGATTAAATTTCTTTTTGTATTTTTTGAGGCAGGATTTAAAACGAAATAACTTGCCCTTGTAAGTCTGAGCAACATTATAAATGAGGTACTCTTCTACATTACTTTGATTCCGGGTGCAGCGGGGTTTTGCCCATAGTTCACCTTGAGCACATAGAAAAACTACTGCTACAAAAAAGATAGAAATGAGTGAACGAGTTATCATGAGAGTAATTATATTACTTACTTAAGTACTTTTGCCTGAATTTGTAATAACTACTAAGGCCGTCTACTTTTTAAATACTCTGCTTTCTTGGCAGCTTCAATTTCGGCCTTGATGGCCTTTCTTCGATCTAGGGTCTCGTAATAATTAGATTTTCTAAGACCGTGAAACTTCTCATCATTGGCCAAAAGGGTAGGAGTTTTCTTCTTTCCCATGCCAGGCCTTGCTCCAATGCTCTTTTTAGTAGATCGGTAGTTCACTGATTTAACTTTTTGGCCATCAGCATCTATTCCCAGAAGCCTCAAAAGACGATTTTTGGCAATTAATTGATACCTTCCTGGTGCAATTCCATCGATATTAACTTCCCCGATGGCCACCCTTTTGAGCTTATCAACTGTAAGACCACAGGCCTCACAAATTCTTCTAATTTCTCTATTTCTTCCCTCTTGCAATCTAAACTCTAACCAAGTTTTAGTGGGAAGCTGCTTTATAACTCGAACAGATTTTGGCTTTGCAAATCCATCTTCTAATTCAACTCCCGAGCGCAAGGTTTTCAAAATATAATCATTCATCCTTCCAAATATTTTTACTTCGTAAACTTTTTCAATTTCGTACCTAGGGTGCGCAATCATATTTGCAACACTTCCATCATTGGTCAAAATAAGAAGTCCCTCTGAAAGGTAATCGAGTCTACCTACAGGGTAAACTCTTTCTGAAATTTCTGGAATTAAATCAATTATTGTTTTCCTCTGTTCAGGATCTGAAAGAGTTGTCATAAATGCTCTAGGCTTATTGAGTAGAATATAGAGTTTTTCTGTTGAAGTTGGATCAAGGCTTGTTCCATCTACCTGAATGGCATCTTCTTTAACACTGACCTTAGTTCCAAGCTCAGTTACAACGATGCCGTTGACTTTGACTCTGCCTTGGACAATTAGATCCTCTGCCTTTCTTCTGGATGTATAACCACTATCTGCGATAGCTTTTTGTAAACGGATTTGTAGGGAGTTAGTCATAGCTTAGATTCCTCAATCTGCCTCACGGCTGTTTAAGTTTATATTAGGTGGCCATTTTTATCAGTTGCGCAGCAAAAGTGCAAGGACCTTATCTAGCTGTAATTACAGCAGATAATTTTAGTGTTTGTCCCCTAGTTCATCGGGATCGATTTCAGTATCTGAGGAGTTGCTGAGAAAACTTAAATCTAGATCAAGCTCCTCTGCTTGTTCACTGACATCATTTAGCGTGTTTTCAAGCCTCTTTTCAGACTCAGTGATTGGACCAAAACTCTCCATTGCCTCATCATCACTTAGAGCATTTTTTCTAAGATTTTCAAAAGCTGCATCTAGAGCTTCGCTTAGATCCACTTCATCTTTGTCTTCTTTTTCTAGGGTCTCATCCTCATCTTCAGCATTTTTTCTAAGATTATCGAAAGCTGCATCTAGAGCATCAGTGAGATCCGCTTCTTCAAGATCTAGCTCTTCTTTCTCGCGGGCCAACCTCTGCTCATCTTCTTCGATTAACTCAGGATATAGATAAACCTCTTCTTCTTCCTCTTCTTCTCTTGGTGCATTCAAAATCCCCTCTTCTTTGGGATCAACAACTCTAGGTTTAGTCCCTAGGGCCAAAGCTTCAGACAGTAGTGAAACTTGGTTTTGTTTTTCAATGCTCTCTTTAATGATAAATTCTTCAAGTAAATCAAAAGCACTTTTAACCGGCACTCCCTCTTCTCTTTTTACTTTGGCAGAATTTTTCAAAGTTTTTGTAAAATCAGTATCCACACTAATATTTTTAATTTGCGAGGCGAGCTCGTCTAGCTCTCCAATCTCATCAAAGAAAAATTTGGCCTTGTCTCCATTTGAAACAAGATTTTTTATATCGCTAATTTCGCCAATATTGTTGGTCTCGGCCATAGCTTCAAGTTCAAATTCTGGCGGAAGCTCAGAGATATCTTTTAAATTGAAAACTTCTAAGAATTCTGTAGTCGTTGCGTATTGTGAAGGCCTTCCCATTTCTTCAGATCTTCCACAAATTCTCACTAGGCGCTTGTCCATTAGAGCGCGGACAATATGGGAGCTATCAACACCACGAATCTTTTCTACCTCAGTTTTAGAAACAGGCTGCTTGTAAGCAATAATGGCCAGTACTTCTAAAGCAGTAGGAGAAAGAACAAGAGATGTTACTTTAAATAGATCCTGTACAAATCTTGAGTATGTGGCCTTTGTTCTAAATTGATATCCTTCAGCAACTTCAAGTAATCTAATGCCGTGATGAGGTTTTTCATACTCTTCTTGCAACTGAGCAATAGCATCGTGAATAACTCTTAGAGGTATTTCATCATCAATAAAACTTTTAATTTTTTGTATCCTTAGCGGATTGTCACTCATAAAAACAAGGGTCTCAATTGCAGCGGGAAGTGTTTCTAAACTTAGACCTGTTCTAGCTTGCCAAAGAAGTTGCTCATCTTGCTCACTGAGCGCACTTTCAGTTTGCTCGTCATGGTCTTCTGAGCTAGCTTCCAGTGAGGTATTTTCTTCTTGAAGTTCAGCTTCATCAGTATCTTCTGAGCTTACTTCTAGTTCGTGAGTTTCTTCAACGAGTAGTTCGGCCTGATCAGTATCTTCTGAGCTGGCTTCTAGCTCGTGAGTTTCTGGTATCTCGCAATCGCTGCCGTCGACAAGATCAGTTTGAACTTCAATTTTATTTAATTCATTTTCGTCATTCATTTCCATTTCACTTTCCTCTTACTGCAATAAATCACCAGAACTCATCTCTTCACCATTCAAGACTTCAACGTGTTGAGGTGGGGGTTGATGCTGGAGCCCTTCATCTTCATCTTCGTTTTCATCATCAAAACCATCAGCCGAATTGACATCAAAATTTTCAAGGGACTCTAAAACATCTATATAAATATTTCCAAAAGTTTCATTTTGAAAAAGGGAAATTCTTTTTAATCTAGCTAACTCTAATAAAGAGATAAAGGTGATAACTGTGTCATCATTACTTCTGTCTTCACACAGCAGTTCTCTAAAATTAACATGAGCACCTTTTAGAAGAAGAGACTTAAGAGAGATTAATTTTTCTTTTATAGAAATTCGATCTCTTGTAATAACAGTAAATTTTCTCTTATTTCTTCTGAGAAGATCAATCATTGTTATGGTTAGCTTGTCTAACTCGATAGGAGTCAGAATGCTGTTGATGATGGCCTTTCTATTGACTTTAGGACGGGTGAATACCTCATGCCCTTTTTTTGGCAAGCTCCAAAGAGACTTACCCAGAGCTTGAAACCTTTGCAAGGCTTCGAGTCTTTTAATAAGCTCTTCTCTTGAGAGCTCTCTATCACCTATGGCCAATTGATCCAAAAGCCCTTTTTCATCTTCTTCAAGAATACAAGATTTTGATTTGATGAAAATAAGACTTGCTGCCAGATATAGGTAATCACCAGCAATATCAAAATTGAGCTCTTTCATTTTATTTAAAAACTCAAGGTATTGTTTCGTAATAACCGTCAGATCGAAATCTCTAATACTCATTTCATGTTTTTGAATGAGCAGTAGAAGTAGGCTTAAAGGCCCATCGAATCTATCTGTTTTTACCCTAATTTGATCTTGGCTCATCTAACAGTATTCCTTCCTTAGTTTTATAATTTACAAAAACTTGATAGATGTTTGAACTTCATCCCAAGTTCTTCCCGCCAACTCCTTGGCCCTCTTATTACCAGAACTCAAAATATCATCTACATCGGCATCTGATATTGCATTCATTTTTTCGGCAATAGGAATAAACTTTTCTTTTAAAAATCCACCTAGCTTTGCTTTGCATTCTCCGCAACCAAGCTGAGCTTTACGACACCCCGAATCAACTTCAACTACAGTTTCATTTGGACTGAAGATTTTATGGTATGAAAAGACCGAGCAATTGTCTGGGTTTCCTGCATCATTAATGCCCATTCTTTTCATATCAGTGACCATTTTGTTCACTTTTTTCTGAAGACTCTTTTCTGTTTCTCTGAGCGTTATGGCATTCTTCTTAGAAGAACTCATTTTTGAGTCACCATCAGTGCCAACTAACCTGGAAACTTTTGTTAAAATGGCCTCGGGTTCTTTCAATTTGCCCCTATAGAGGCGGTTGAATTTTTTGACAATATCTCTGGATAATTCAACGTGGGCCACCTGATCTTCGCCAACTGGAACAAACTTTCCATTCATAATTGAAATATCTGCACTTTGAAGAACCGGATAAGTAAAAAATCCAAGGTTGTCGTGAACTTTATCTGGATTGGTTTTAAGGTCCTTCCAGCTTGGAGATCGTTCGGCCCAACCGGGAGGAGTTAAGCATAGAAAAAGTTGGCTTAGATTTAAAACCTCAGAAATGGCAGACTGATTGTAAACCACACATTTTTCGGCATCAATACCACTGGCAATCCAGCCTTTGACATATTCATAGCGACTTTGTTTTATAACTTCGACTTTTTGGTAGTTTGAAGTAAGGGCATGCCAGTCAGCTAAGAAAAAGTAACATGGGTATTTTTTTTGAAGATCAAGCCAGTTCTCTATGACTCCGACATAATGACCCATATGAAGAGAGCCGGTTGGCCTCATTCCACTGACAACTAAATCACTCATTTATTCCTCACGAAAATATCATCAGCACTACATAGTTACAAAGCGCAATTGTTACCTGGGCAAGCCAAATAATTGGCATGAACAAATATCTCAGGGCACCTGTAAATAGTAGTGCGAGAAGTATGATTGTTGTGTAATTACCAAGCTGCTGATACTTCAAATTTGTATTGTAATCGAGAAAGATACTGAGCATTCTCGAGCCATCAAGCGGAGGAAGTGGAATCAGATTAAAAAGGAAGAGCACAAAATTGATCAGAATTGAAAACTCTAACATCTGAATGAATGGGCCTCTGAGAAAAAAATCTGAGGGGATGATAAAAATACAAATCGCCATTAAAATCGCCGAGAAAACTCCCAGAACAAAATTAGTGAGTGGTCCGGCAAAGCTGACCCAGAAAAGTCCCTTTTTATAATTGGAAAAATTCCTCGGATTAATAGGCACTGGCTTGGCCCAGCCGATAATGGGAAATCCCATGCCAAATCCAATTAACGGAATCAAAAGAGTTCCTATAGGATCTGCATGAGTCATAAGATTAAAATTTAACCGACCGGCAGACTTGGCAGTGTGGTCGCCAAAACGCATGGCAACATAGCCATGGGCCACTTCATGGCAAATGATTGCCACAAGAAAACCGGGGAAAGAAACTGCAATTTTGAAAACTATACTTTGGATATCCATTACTCTATTCATACCAAATTAAGCACAGGCCCACAATTAATAGTCGGTATATTAAGCACCTGACCATTGCTGCGCTGACTCCATCCAAATATTCCCCATTGTGGCCAACTTAGCTGGCAGCGATAATAGATATATAAGGATGGCATGGTTGAATAAGAAAACTGCTCTTTTCAAAATTTTCAAATGGATTGTTCTACTAGTAGCAACTACGGCGTTAGCCCAGGAAAATGAGTTAGATTCAAACCGCACCCACAATCCCCATCTCGACCAGGACGATGAGCTCTCTTCAATTTCAGAGGAAGATAGAAATGATTTAGAATATTTGGAGAAGTCTGATAGTTTCTTCGAGGGAGATTTTGAAACTCACAAGTTCTTAAGAGAAAAATCTATCTTATCAGTAGATCAAACTCTTAGAGAAGATGAAACTTCTAATATTAAGGGAGATCTTAAAACCCAAAATCAAAAATACCAAAATAATGAATGGCTACTATATCAAATGAATCTAGATGAACACAGCTCACATGACGATTTTGAAATTGTGGAAAAAGAGCTTTATACAAATGAAGATAATGATTTAAAACTGTTAAATCGAAAAGAGCCAATATACTTTGAAAAAATTCAACCACTAGATGAAAACTTCAATAATGCAGGCGTTGATCAAAGAAACTTCTATGAAGAAGTAGATTTTTTGAATCAAAAGTACTCCGAAATGAGAGGTGGTGAATATAGAATTCACAATCTCAAATTTACCGACCATTGGAAAAAAGAGGAGTTTGAAAAGTTGGCAAAAAATGGGCAGAGAAATGTCTATTTACCAAAAGGGACCCAGTTAGAGGAAATAGAGACCGGAAAGAAAACCAAACTCTCTACAAGGGTTTATGTAAAGGCCTTAAATGGTCATGATAAAAGTGGTGACACGTTCGTTATGACAAAAAAAGGGAAGTACAAATATATTGTAAGCGAAAAAGATATTGAAGATTTAAGACAAGTCACTCAGCTTTCGAGCCTTCCAAAAGAATTTATCACCTATGATTCCCCTAGGGCCAAGAACTATTACGATATTGAAAATAAACTCTATTTTGGTCCCCATTTTGGTCTATATGGACAAGATGCTCCCTTTGCTAGCGAGCTGGGTAGAGAAGGTTTAAAGAGCGTAGGAACTGGGTACCGTTTTGAATTATCAGGTTTTTATCACTGGAGATTTGCCATAAGACCTGGTCTTATATTTGGCTACCAAAAAACTTCTTTTTCAAATGCTTTTGGAGCGGGAGCTAGGCTATCCCAATTTTATTTTGGCCCAAAATTTAGGTGGCGCCTTTTTTATATCAGTGATGGTGATTTTAATATTACCTTTGGTGGACATAAATCCTTCAGACATCAGTTCAAAGATTACTCTGAGGATAAAAGCTATATTATGAGCCAGCACAATCTCTCCTCAGGAGGGTATCAAGTAAGTTTTGAGTTAAGAGACCGTATCAATTGGGGAATCGGAGTGATTGGTTTTCACTTTCACCATGAGTGGGTCAATTTCAGTGAAAATGGATTAACTGCAATTATGTCAGAAGAAAAAAAATATGCACTTAGTGCTGGTTTTACTTACGGAATAGAGTTTGATGTAGATTGGTTATGAAAAATATTTTAGTGATATTATTGGTTTTGTACTCAGGGTCACTTTTTAGTGCTGGAAGTACTATTTTGCGACCAGCAAGGCCTTGGGACTCATACTATAAAAGAGAGCAGCATCAAGGCCAAGTTATCACACTCAATGCTCCCCTTTTTGAGAAACCTGATATTGACTCTAAAATTGTTCAAAGAATGAGAAAGGGTGATCTCATCTACATTAAAAAAGATCTCTCGGGAGGCGCTCCATTTAAACCCAACTATCAGTTAGTCGCATACTATGAAGGACTTTCTTACAATGAATATATTAGAGGCGCTGACATAAAAGAGACCGTTGAGAGCAAAAGTGGAACCATAAATAAAGATAATCTTAAAATAACAAAATTTGATTTTTACCAGACAATAGATAGGTTAGGTAAAACTGCATATGTACCCAAAGTATTCATTAAACCTCTCTATAAAGACTCAAGAGAATTAAGTGATACAGTCAATCGATTTGAGCATGATCCCACCGACTACCGAAAACCAGAACCCCTTGGCAAGCACTACCCTTTCGTAAAAGTCAGAGAGTGGAAAACACTTGTAAATGCAGGAATTGGCAGCCCTTACCGCTCTCATTATCACTATCCAAATGATATTGAAAAAGAGAATTATGGCCCACGAATTGAAATATTTGCCATGGCATCAAATAGAGTGAACTACGACAATTACGATAGAACATATTTTGGTTTTATGGGTGAATATAGCACTCAATCCACAAAGATTGGGCTCTTTAATGAAAATATATCGAGAGAAAAATTGACTAGACTTGGAGTTGGTCCCTATATGTCTTGGGACGGTTTTAGATCACAAAATTGGCAAGCTACTTTTTATGGAGGACTGATCTTTTACCCAATTAATAAAATTGCAATCACCCAAAATATCAATAGTAGGGGTGAAGAAATTAGAACATTTAAAAGCTATATGGTCTCACCACGCATTGGAGCTCTCTACCAACTCCTAGATGTGATTGAGGACTTGGATTTAAATATAGCTATTCATATGGCACAGCCACTGGGACCAAATATGAAGCCCCAGCAGCAAAAAGAATTTACTAATGATACTTGGAGAATTGAAAATGATGACAGAATAAATCACAGATTTGTTCCGGAATTCAGTTTTACAATTGGATTTCAGTCCTCATATTAAATTTTTTAATTGTTTACCTAAAAGCAATCTGTAAACACCTTGGGCAAATGGAGAAAATATGTCAGACAAGAATTTGACAGACGTTATTGATTCGAAAAATTTCAAAAGGCGAATGCCTTCACCTAGGGCCATTTTGATAAATGATACTAGCCAACAAGAAATTCTTGACTGGAGGATCATAAAAATCATTGAGTTTAAAAAGGCTGGATGTATTTTTAAAATTCCACAAAAGAAATGTGCCATTGGTCACAATCTTACAATTTATTTTTTAACTGAGAATTCCCCTCAAAAAATACAAAAAATCCCAAAAGGTGGTGATATTGAGGGGGCCATAAGAGTTTCAACGAAAGTCATATCTCAAGATAATATTGAAGAGGCATCTTTCGTTGAATGCGAGTTTTCCCAATACTCTCAACCTGAATGGGAAGCATATCTGAATAAAATTAATCAATCACAGAATAAAATATTTGATGATTTCAAAAAGGTTAAAGCTGGCTAATTATGACGAACCAAAATGCAGAAGAAATGGCGGGGAAGTTTTTTGAGAATAAGAGAGTTCTCATTATTGATCCATCCTCAACCACTAGAGTTTCTATTAGAAAATTTGCGGAAAGTTTGGGTGTAAAAAAACAAGATATTTCTCAAGCTGACAATTTTTCAGTAGCAAAAGATTTACTTCAGTCCGAAAAACCAGAAGTGGTATTTACTGACTATAGAATACAAAAAGTTAGCTCAATTAATTTTCTTGAAGAGCATATAAAAATTTTTCCCAATAGAATTGACACTTGTTTTGTAGTCTTATCAGGTCAGAACTCTCCATCAGTAACATGCCAACTTGCAGAATCTGAAATTGATACATTTATTTCAAAACCCTTCACTCTAGACTTATTAAAAAACAAATTTATATCTAACCTTTCTCATAAATTTAATCCTAGTGAATATCACCAGCTTATGGACAATGCTCGTGCCAGCTATAGAGCAGGGGAAATGGAAAAGGCCATTGAAACCGCGACCTTTGCCACTGAAAAAAGTGAGCTTCCAAGCGGAGCATACTCTTTAATAGGCCAAATTAAGCTTGGGCAAGGCAAAAAGGATGAAGCACATGAATCCTTTGAGAAAGGTCTTGAATTTCAACCGGATAATTATCAATGCTTAAAAAATACCTTGATATTAGAATTTGAAAGAAAGAATTATAAACTAGCTTACGAAATGGCATTGATGTTTGTCTTAAATTACTCTACTCCTCCATCAATGCTTCCCTTTTTGATGAAAGCCGCTCTAGCTAATGAAAAATTTGTCGATATCATTAATTTTCATAAAATTTTTATGGACCTTGATCCAGACGAGGATCAAGTTGCACTAAGGCCTGCCATTGCAGCGGGCTTAACACTTACCGGTCAATTTTATTTAAAAAATGATCAAGAAGACCAAGGTCTTGATGCTTTAAAAAAGGCCACTATTCTTGGTGATCAAAGAAAAAATATTCTCAAGAAAATAACTATGGTCTATGTTGAAAGTGGCCATACAGATGAGGCCAATAAATTATTTAACCTGCTTGAAGAACTGCCAGATTTAAAACCAGGAGAGCTTAAAGATTTAGAGCTTGAGATCAAATGTGATCACTACCCTGCCGGCGAAGTATTACAACTTGCTAGTAACGCTCTTAAAAATGGAGCTGGTACTCCGAGAATACACGAAATCGTCATAAGAAAATCTATCGAAGTGGATAGAAATGCTGATGCCATTAACAATGCAATTGAAAATGCCATCATATCCTTTCCCGAGCAAAAAGATTTCTTTCGCTCCCTTTATAAATAAACTTTTTAGAACTGCATAAATGCTGGCCACAAAGCCCAGCTTTTCACTCGGAAACTCTTCTTTTTTTAATGCATTAGAGGCCAAAACCAACTGTTTAACTTCGGATAAATAAAAGAAAAAAATGTCTAAAGTTTCGACATGCTGAGTCGATAAATCTAGCATGTATTTCATCTTAGGAAGAGATGATGAGCAATTGACACGGAGGTTAGCTCAATGAATGTAAATCCAAAACAACAAGAACAAGAAGTGCTTTTCCAAAAACTCGGAAAAACTTGGTATGTGTTTTCTGAAATTGATGGCGATTTTATCTACTCTGCCCTTCCCGAAGAAATTGATCCTAGAACAACAAAGCTAGAGCTATTTCACTTGATTGAAGATCACGTAAAGAAAGTGGCCAATTTACAGAAAAGACGTCCAATAGAACCTACGGCCTAGAAGGTAAATGACTATGGGTGCAAAGTACGACAGAAATAAATTAGTCGATACAACTAATGAGAGAGGCGCAAACTCAAGTAGAGTTTGCGAAGTGGTAGAGTTCAAGAAAAAAGGGCCCAAAGATCACACCAAAGACAAAGTGGCGATCGGGGAGCTTTTGAAAAAAATCAGTGAATCCATAGGCTCTGACCCGGATTCACTGAAAAAAGCCGCTATGATCATCGAATCTCTTATTTCTGGCTCAAAAAAGTAGCAAACTAGAGGACTTAACGCTCGGCGTGACATTGACACAAATTTTGTAATTTGTTAGAGGTATGATTTAGAATCTGTTACCCCTAGCGAGGCGCACAATGCTACAAACCGAAGAAATCGTTCCGGCTGAACTCCTAAGAGGTGATCACAAAGTAGATAGGTCCTATAACGAAGATTTCAAATACTCCCACAAAAATATTTATCACGACAAACTCAAAGAATTTGAAGGCCTTGTTCTCCTTGATCAGGAGGGTGAAAAAAACTGTGGCCTTTGGTGTGAAAAAGTTTTTAATAAGTCTGCTCCACTGCATGTTGAAGTAGGATCAGGTTATGGACACTTTATGCTGGATTTTTGTCAAAAAAATCCAAATATTAATTTTGTAGGACTCGATTATAGATTTAAAAGAAGTTTCAATTTAGCCAGACAATTAAAAAATATTGAAAATAAAAACTTTCGCTACCTTCGAGCTAAGGGCGAGAGAGTTGGACATATTTTTTCTGAAAATGAAGTAGACGAGTTTTACTTTTTCTTTCCAGATCCATGGCCTAAAAAAAGACATAATAAAAAAAGGCTCTTTCAAACGCCATTTCTCAAGGAAGTTTGGAAAATACTTAAGCCTGATGGAAAAATGTTTATTAAAACTGACCACCTAACTTACGCAAGATGGATGAAAGAATTTGCATTAAAAGAAGAGCTTGAGGGTCGATTTGAAATTGAGCTCTATAGTGAAGATTTAAGAGCAGAACATCCCGCACATTTTCTCAGTAGTTTTGAAACAAAATTTGAAAAAATATTTTTAAAACAAAACACTCCAATAAAAGGAATCGTCTTAAAACCAATTAAGCCTAGTCTAGGAATCCAATGAGTAGAGATGAAGTAAGACTTCAAATTAAAGAAACTCCAATCTCAAGACTGATTGGTCACTACATACCTCTTCAGACAAGAGGTACGTCAGTAATGGGCCTGTGCCCATTTCACAGCGATAGCAAGCCTTCTATGAGTGTTAGTGATAAGCTTGGACTCTTTCGCTGTTTTGCTTGTGATACCGGAGGTGACCACATCACTTTCGTAGAGAAATTGAAAAATATTCCTTTTAGAGAGGCCTTGATTGAATGCGCAGGCGTTCTCAATATCGACATCTCTTCACTTGAACAAAAGAAAAATCAAAACCCCAATGTAGTGACTGCACAGAAAATCCTTACCAGTGCCACTAAACTCTACCGCAAATTGGCCCTTACAGCTCAGTTTGAGAGTTTTCAAAGCTTTTTGAAAGATAGAGATATACCTGAAGATGTAGCTGCAAATTTTAAACTCGGAATCTGTCCTGAAGGCAGTCACCTTTATAATTATTTGCAATCTATTCCTGAATCAGATCGCGGGCGCGCCTTTCACATTGCCGAGCAAATTGCTGTCATCTCCCCTAGCTCTTATGGTGACAAGTCCCATTATGATACCTTCAATAAGCGCATTATCTTCCCTATTTGTGACCTAAGGGGACAGACTGTGGGCTTTGGCTCTAGGGCAACGGTAGAAGGGCAGAAAGGTAAATACATAAATTCAAAAGATTCCTTTATTTTCCACAAGAAAGACATTCTCTATGGCCTTCATCTTGCAAAACAAAGTATTCGTGAGAAAGGCCAAGTCATACTTGTAGAAGGCTATATGGATGCAATCTCAATGCATCGGCATGGATTCACTGAAACGGTGGCAATAATGGGAACAGCACTCGGCGAGAGAGCAATCAAAAATCTAAAATCATTTGTAGGCACGGGTCAATTTGTATTGGCACTAGACTCCGATGATGCGGGGAGGAAGGCTTCAAGCCGGATATTAGTAGAACTTCTCAAGCAGGGAATCTCACCCAAATTTTTAGAATTTTCCCCTCAAAAAGATCCAGATGAATACTTGGCAGCTGAAGGAGCTTTGGGACTTAAAGAAAAACTCGAAAATGCGCCAGTCTTACTTGAAATGGAAATCAGTGAGCTGATTTCAACTGGAAAAGATGCCAACCTCGACACCAAATTGGCCTTCCTAGAAGACATATTTGGACTTATTTCCCCTCTGGGAGATGAGCTCTATGCCTCTGAAATTGCAGTTAAATATTCAAAAATATTGGGCCTAAGCTCCCAGCCCTCACAAATTATAGATAGCTACAAAGAGTTTCTTGAAAAGAATAAGAAATGGAGTAGTAAGCCACAAGTTAAAACTAAAATTGAGTCTGAGCCGCCTTTACCAAATCGCGAGTTTGAACCAATAAACCTCGAACCCTCTGCTATGCAAAATTCTCCAATGGAAATCAGCACCCAAATGAGCAAGGCCAATAAGGTTGTTTTACAGCAAATTGTCGGACACCCCGAAATTTTAGAACACCCCAAAAGCGCGGAAATACTTGATAATCTGGCTAATGATGAGATAAAAAGGGTGTTTCACCTTATGAAAGAGATGATTTGGGAAGTTGATGAGAAAGAGCTACCTCGTCTTCTAATCGATGCGGTTAGCAGTGAGGAGTACTCCTTGGAGCTTAGGGAGATTATCTCCACAACAATTTTTAGACAAGAGACGAAAAAACTCGACTCCAGACAATGTGAAAGAGTTTTATCAGATTTAAATAATAGACTTGCTGAGGAAAAATTGAGGGCCGAAAAAGCAGAAATTTTGAAAAGGCAAAAGTCTGTTGTCACTGACGACGACCAAGATCAACTTTTAAGGGATATTACCTCCATTGAAAAAGAGCTTAACAAAATTAAAAAAGCTAAAAAAATACAATTTGGACTATTAGAAAAATAATCATTTAACACAAGGATTTACATGTCAGTAATAATGGCCTTTATAAGCTCAAAAGAATTTTCAAAGCTTTTGGTTAAAGGCAAAGACCAAGGCTTTCTAACGCCGGACGAAGTCAATGATGCAATTCCTGCAAACATTGTCGAGGCTGCCTCTGTAGACAGTATTGTCATGGAGCTAAGCAAGGCCAAGATTGAAATCCAAACATCAGAAAAAGAAGTTGAAGAAGAAGATGAAGGCATCAGACTTGATGGCACAGAAATTATTGAAGAAGCACTATCGAGAGCTGAAAAAGAAGAGCTCCGCACAGCTTCAACAGATCCTGTAAAACTTTATCTTAAGAAAATGGGCTCCGTTGCACTTCTTACCAGAGAAGGCGAAGTTGTTATTGCTAAAGAAATTGAAGAAGGTGAAAAAGAAATTGTTCTCTCCACTCTATCTTCAACTCACGGCTTAGCTGAAATCATAAAGCTAAAAGATAAAATTGAAAGTGTAGAAAATACAAACGAATACGTAAAAGACCTTGTGAGAGGACTTGATGATGAGTCACCTGCTGAAGACATTGTAAAAACCAAAAATGTTATTTACGGCGTTTGTGAAAGTATCGCAAATCTCCTATATGAAACTTCTAACGAAGATGGAACATTCAAGGTTCTCACTGATGAGCAGAAAGTTAAATATCAAGAAATCGGTCAAAAGCTAGTAGATCTAACTTTCAATAGAAAAATCATCAACAGCTTTGTTGAACCAGTGAAGAGCTACTTTCTTAAGTTTAAGCTGTTATTTGAAAACCAAGATCGTATCTTCAAATTTCTTGAAGTTGGTAACCTTGAAGAATACAGAGAGCTCTACGATAAGGTTATGGAAAGTGATGCTTTCAAAAGATCCTTTGCCAAAAATCTTTACACTAATGACGCTAAAATTGAGCAACTCATTAGAAACCAAGAAGATAATCTTAGAAAATTTAGAAGACTTTCTCTTGAAGTGGGAATGGAGTTTGAAGAGCTTGAAAAAGTTTACAAGATTATTATTAAAGGTGAAGAAAAAGCTGATGATGCCAAAGCAAGACTTGTTGAGGCCAACCTAAGACTAGTGGTATCAATTGCCAAAAAATATACAAATCGTGGACTTCAATTTCTTGATCTGATTCAAGAAGGTAATATTGGGCTCATGAAAGCTGTTGATAAATTTGAGTACAGACGTGGTTATAAATTTTCAACCTACGCCACTTGGTGGATTAGACAGGCCATCACAAGAGCAATTGCTGACCAAGCCAGAACAATTAGAATTCCAGTGCACATGATTGAGACTATTAACAAACTAGTTCGTACGTCACGTCAGCTTATCCAGGAACTCGGTAGAGAGCCAAGTCCTGAAGAAATTGCTGAAAAGATGGAGCTTCCAGTTGATAAAGTCAAAAAGGTATTAAAGATATCAAAAGAGCCTATCTCTCTTGAAACTCCGATTGGAGAAGAAGAAGATAGCTCACTTGGCGATTTCATTGAGGATAAGAAGATTATCTCACCCCAAGATGCAGTCATGAGTATCACGCTCTCAGAGCAAACGAGAGCAGTTCTCTCAACATTAACTCCTAGAGAAGAAAAAGTTCTTAGAATGCGTTTTGGTATTGGTGAGAAATCGGATCACACTCTTGAAGAGGTTGGGCAAGACTTCTTTGTAACTCGTGAACGTATTAGACAAATTGAGGCCAAGGCCCTTAGAAAACTTCGCCACCCCTCAAGATCAAAACTTTTAAAATCCTACATCGATAATTAAATCAATCTTATTTGAACTTGGCGCTGCCTTAAAACCATGGGCAGCGCTAAATTCAATTAATCCACTAATCAAATTCAAAAAACCCTACCACACAGAGATTTTTATATATCTTGAAAAAAGGAAGCAACAGCGGCAGCCTGGGGTCGAATAACTAGATTAATACACCAATCTTTTTCCATTTTTTTTGAAATTATTTGTTTAGAGGCACAAAGGACCTAAGGCCTTAGGGTGAAGTAGGTGTTACAATAGACTTTTGAGTTAAATTTTGGAGATCAGCTATTAGCAGCCCCGAGAAAGCCCTAAGTCCTTTAATTCCTAGAGAAATTCATACTCAGGCCACCGAGTATTTTCCTCAGATAAACTATAATTCTGCCAGCCAAGTGTGCTTAGGAGGCAAGGTTAACCTGTCTTTTATCAAACACAACTCGGATGAGTTTTATATTATTTCAGGCATAATAAAAGACTCGCCTATTGCCGAAAGCCGGCTGACTTATAAGAAACGGCTGGAAGGAAGTGCAGAAGGTCCTATGCGCTCTTATTGTAGCTGTAGAGAGTGGAGAGCAGATCATCATTGCATCCATGCTCTTGCACTATTTATTGAATTCAGGCTCAAGTCCCTTGGTACTCAAATTAATCTCAATGTTCCCACATCACTTTCTGATCTCAGTGCCGTCTCTATCAATGAATACGGCACAATAATTGATTCGGCTCAAAGACT
This sequence comes from Bacteriovoracaceae bacterium, assembly GCA_018649885.1. Classification (GTDB taxonomy): domain Bacteria; phylum Bdellovibrionota; class Bacteriovoracia; order Bacteriovoracales; family Bacteriovoracaceae; genus JABIHA01. Next base: position 52,009 of record JABIHA010000018.1, on the reverse strand, counting down.
TAAAGGGGCACCTCCTAATTCCACTTATTCATCACTATTTTACTGGTTAGCAGATCGTTCTAAATCAATTCAATTTCCTCTTCCCGTTAAGTTTGAAGGAAAATTGGTTGTAAATTTAAAAGAAGATCAAATTGGTGGAGTCCCCTACTGGAATAGGAAGTTTTCCTATCAATTAGCTGATGGAGAAGAAGTCGGGGAAATAACAGTTTTTGAAAATCTCTACCTCTATGACTGGAAAGGTGGGAAGTCATATCACCTGCCAATTGAGCTAAAAGATTTTATTAGAAAATTAAGATCCGAAAATTCACCTCATGATATTGAAGATTACCTAAGTGTAACCAGCAATCTAGTTGAAATGGATATTCTGGATTTAAAAGTTTCTGGAAAGAAATTAAATGAATTAGAAATCAAAGACACCCACACAAGAATTAGCATCCAAAAGGCCACAAGAAAAAATCATCTCTCAGTAGAAATAGTTCTCCATGACGACAACGATCTAATACTTCCCTTTCACAAGGGACTCAAGCTCTTTTGTTTTGAAGGTGGCTACCTTGCTACATTTAAAAGAAAAATTGATGCGACAGAGTTTGTAGAGAAATTCTTTGAAAGTATTGAAAATAGGTCTGACCCCTATACAAGTGTTTTGCGAACTTCCAATGAAAGGGCAACCGTTACATCACTTTGTAAGAACCTCTTGGATGACAAAACATTTTATTCTTATCATCATGTCGATGAGAAACTTATAAAATACGATGGCCAATTTTTTAAACTGATTTTTGAATCCATTTTTTCAAATTTTGGGGTCAATTCATTTCGCTACTCAAAGTATATTAGTGAAGATCATACCCTTCAGTTGGAAATTCCCACAGGAAGTTTGCTAGATGGTATTTCAAGTTTCTTTGAAAAAGTCACTCCTTACGGTGTCACTATTTACTACGATAAATTAGAGCTCAGCACATGGAATTCATCTATTCGCTTTGAAAGAAGAAATTTCAAGCTAGATTGGTTTGACCTAGAGCTCAAAATGAGTGAAGAGGATTTTGAAATCATAAAAAGAGCCGATTCTGACAAAGGATACGCTCTCACCAAAACAGGTTTAGTACTTCTGAATAAGGATCAAAAAGATCTATTAAGATTCATGAAGAAATATACTAAATTTGAAAAAAGCGAAGAGAGTCAAAATTCAGAGACGAAAGGTAAGAATTTTCTAGTTCCGTTTAATCGAGCAAGGATTTTTGAGCTCTTCGAACTTAAAAGACTCGGCATTGATGGAATTCTAACAGACGAAGAAAAAGCACTATGTGAGAGACTTCTCACTCTTGATAAAATGCCTGAATATGATACCCCTCCTATATTTAAAGATATTGCTCGAAACTACCAAGTAACTGGCTATAATTGGCTACGATTTTTACATGAAAATAAATTGGGTGCCTGTCTGGCAGATGATATGGGTCTTGGTAAAACGCTTCAGACAATAATGTTCTTAGAAAGTATCATCCATAAAATCAAAAAAGTTCTTATAGTATGCCCAGTATCAATTCTTCTCAATTGGGAAAAAGAAATTCTCAAATTTTCGACACTTGATTACTCTGTTTATTACGGTGGAGATAGACAATATCCAAAAGATACAAAAGTTATTATCACCAGTTATGGTGTGATGAAAAAAGAAGCTGATAATATTTTCCAAGAAGAGTTCTTCGATATATTTATCCTAGATGAGGTTCAACACCTAAAAAATATAAGGTCCCTTGGGGCAATGGCCGCCAGGAAGATTAATGCTGGATTTAGAATCTGTTTGACTGGTACACCAGTAGAAAATGACCTCTCTGAATTTTATAATATATTAGATTTATCTATACCTGGCGTATGGGGAGATCTCCAATTCATTAGGACCACCTCGACTAAGAAGTCTAGACTTCTGGCTAAGAAAACAGCAAGACCTTTTATTTTGAGAAGAACGAAAGCTCAGGTTCTAACTGACTTGCCTGACAAAATTGAAAATGTTGTCTATCTAAATTTTAGTGAGCTTGAAAGAGATAAATATAAAAATGGTTTAACACGAATCAAAGAAAGAATTAAAAATGTCATCCCCAAGAAAAAGTATGGCGAAATTTTAAAAGGCCTCTTAGAGCTAAGGCAAATGTGTCTTTGGCAAAAATCGGCTAATCATATTTCCACAAAAGTTGATTTTTTGATGGAAAACCTAGAGCAAATTGTAGCTGAAGGACACCAGGTCCTAGTATTTTCACAATTTACTTCCTATCTAGATATTATCCAAAAGGCGATTATAGAAAAACATTGGAAATATTCTAGAATTGATGGCAGCCAAAACTTTAAAAAACGTCAAAAAGAAATTGAAGAATTTCAAGCTGGTAAGACATCAATTTTTGTTATTTCACTAAAAGCTGGGGGCGTGGGGCTAAACCTTCCTCAAGCTAGCTATATCTTTTTGATGGACCCTTGGTGGAATCCTGCAGTGGAATCACAGGCCGTTGATAGGGCCCACAGGATTGGTCAAAAAAATACCTTGACCGTATACCGACCTATTATCAAAGACTCGGTAGAAGAGAAAGTACTCTTACTTCAAGACGCCAAACGTGAGCTATTTCAAGATTTATTGGCAGATAATGATGACCAATATTTCACTGGAAGACTCACTATGAGTGACTTTGAATCCCTCTTTGAATAGCCTTTTTATGTAAAAACTTCCCATTAATTTTACCGCTGTAAAGTCTGTAAACAATTGCAGCCGACAACTTCCGAGTATTTCCTATAAAGATTACACCATGAACGCTAAGCATTCGAAATAAATGCGTTTTGGTCATATTATGAATCTAGGTACACAAATTTTTGAAGTTAAATTTAGCTAAAATACGGAGTAATTCAATGGACTGCTGTGATAACACGTTTAAAGACAAAGAAGATCGTAAGGGTGCATTTTTCACCGCTACACAATCAATCTGTCCAAAATGCAGAAGAACAATTCAAGCAAAGGTAATCTTCAGAGATGGCCGAGTTGTACTTTCAAAAAGGTGCATGATCCACGGTGAATTTGAGGCATTATTAAGCTCAGACATCAACTACTGGGTGAAATCACTTTCTTACACAAAACCAGGCACCAAGCCAAAGCAGTGGTCAACACCTGTAGAAAAAGGCTGTCCTGATGATTGTGGTCTGTGTGAGGATCATGAGCAACACACCTGCTCACCTATCGTAGAGATAAGTAATAAGTGTGATCTCAAATGCCCTATATGCATTGTATGGAATGAAAATAATTACGATATGAGTTTAGAAGACTTTAAAAAGGTTACTGATGGATTACTTGAAAAAGAAGGCAGTTTAGAATTAATGCTCTTAAGTGGAGGAGAGCCAACTCTTCATCCAGATTTTTTCAAATTAGCAGAGTATGCCACAAGCCAGAAAAACATCAAAAGAGTTTTGGTTTCATCCCATGGACTAAGAATTGCTAGAAATAGAGAGTTTGCTAAAAAATTCAAAGAAGCAGGTCTATATCTGTCTTTGCAATTTGATTCCATGGAAGACAAAAACTATCACGCCATTAGAGGTGAAAACCTTTTAGAGTTGAAAATGAAGTGCCTTGAGCATTGTGAAGAGTTTGATATCCCTACAATATTAGTTCCCACAATTGCCAAAGGTTATAATGACCATGAAATAGGTAAGATTATAGATTTTGCATTATCAAAAGATTTTATAACTTCAGTGACTCTTCAACCAGCTGCCTATACTGGAGCAGGTGGGACATCATTTCCATCTGATCCATTACAAAAGCTAACTCAATATGATATTCATAAGCTAATAGGAGAACAATCCACTTGGCTTGAAAAAGAAGATTTCCTACCTATCCCTTGTTCTCATCCATCATGCTATACGGCTTCCTATGTATTAAAAGTTGATGATAAGAAATTTGTCCCTCTTACTCACTTTGGAGATTTAGCGGTCTATATGGATGCTCTCACCAATAGGGCGATCATGGATGTTGATAATAAGGCATCGGAATTAATTCAAGATGCAATCTATAACCTTTGGTCAGCTCAATCAGTAACAGTTGACTCAGAGGGGCTTCTCAAATCACTTAAAGCAATTTTAAAAGAATATCAGCAAGCCGGTACACTAGAGCAAGACCAGTTGTGGAAGCTCTCAGAAACAAAAGTTAAGGCCATTTTTATTCACGCCTTTATGGATGAATTTGATTTTGATGTTGCGAGAATTAGAAAATGTTGCACCCACTATGCTCTTCCTGATGGAAGGCTAATGCCTGGCTGTGCATACAATAATATTCACCGTTTTAAAGATCAAAGACTAAAGCTTGATGGTGTGAAAGTGCCAGAGAGAACGGAGCTTGAACCATGAATTTAAGCGGCAAAAAAGCACTCATTTTTGGAATAGCCAATAACAGAAGCATAGCTTATGGAATTGCAAGGTCTCTTAAAGAAGCCGGTGCTGACATTGCTTTTACTTATCAAAATGAAAGACTTCTTTCAAGAGTACAAAAAGTTGATAACGAGTTGAATGCCAGCTTTGTTGTTAAATGTGATGTTACAGATTCAACTGACCTTGATCTTGTATTTAGTGAAGTTGAAAAAAAATGGGGCTCAGTAGATATAGTGGTCCATTCCCTAGCATTTACGCCCACGAACTGTCTTGAAAATGACTTCACCAAAACTTCTAAGGAAGATTTCTCGCAAACAATGGAAATAAGTGTTTTTTCACTAATAGATATTGCAAATAGATCCACTCCCTTCATGAAAGACAACGGCGGATCAATATTAACACTTTCATTTTACGGTTCACAAAAAGTTATGACAGGTTACAAAATCATGGGACCAGCAAAAGCGGCTCTTGAGTCATCTGTAAAGTATCTTGCCGATGAACTTGGAGCTCATAAAATTAGAGTTAACACTCTTTCACCTGGGCCAGTAAAAACGCTAGCTGCTTCAATATTTCCAAATTTTAAAAAAACTATGGAGATTGTCAAAGAAAGAACTCCTCTTGGGGAGCCAACAACTATAACTGATGTTGGAAATTTTGCTACCTATCTTTGCTCTGATCTTGCAAAAAATATTACAGGAGGAACCCATTATATTGATTCTGGTGGTCATATTATGGGAGCTTAATTATGTTTGAAAACTTACATATGGACAAAGTCATTATCGTAACCGGCGGATCGCGCGGTCTCGGATGTGAGATAGTCAAACTCCTCAGTAGTAGAGGGGCCCATATTGCGTTTACTTATGGTAAAAATGAGAAAATTGCAAATGAGCTTCTTGATGAAATCGCTGACAACACTGGAAGAGAACATATCTGTATGCAGGTTGAAGCTGACTCATTAGAGGGTTATAAGAAACTTTCTGAATTGGTAATGGAGAAGTGGGGAAAAATCGATGGTCTTGTCAATAATTTGGGAGTAAGTGAATTTTATCCGCTAGCACTACTCGATGAAGAAGATTGGGATCGCACCACAAGAATTAACTTAAAGAGTGCATTTGCAGCGACTAAATCAATTATTCGTCCAATGATTAGAAAAAAATCAGGCTCTATTGTAAATGTCAGCTCGTTAGCTGGTGTAAGAATATTAGCAGCTCCCATAGACTACTGTGCCACAAAAGCAGCGCTTAAAGGATTTTCTGAATCTCTTTGTAAAGAGATTGGTAAATACCAAATAAGAGTCAACTGCTTGGCCCCAGGAATATTAGATGGCGGTGTAGCAAAGGGAATTCCTGAAGAAAAAAAGGAAGAATTCTTTGAGCAAACAGCTCTTGGAAGACCTGGAAGTTTTAGTGAAATTGCCAAGGTCACATCATTTTTATTATCTGATTTAAGTGGCTATATGAGCGGCTCAACCCTTATCGCTGATGGGGGGCTGTAATGAAAAGACTTGCCTTAATTATTGGTGCTAGTGGCTACATTGGTAGTGAAGTTCAAAAGAGCTTACGAGAACTAGGTTTTGAGACTATTGGCAGTTACCACCAAAATAAAATTCAAGATGATGGGGAACACTGCGATTTAACCGACCCAAAATCAATTGCTGCATTATGTGAAAAGATCACAAGACCTGTTGATGCCATTGTATTTGCCGCTGGTATTGATCGTGAGTTAAATGTTGATGAAGACCGCTCAAAATTAAATTACCAAATATTTACAAAATCAAATCTTGTTCAAAGTGTAGGTCCATACGATCTTATTGGAATACTCAACTCAAAGAAGCTATTGAAGCGACCTTCGAATATTATTTTCGTAGGATCTCTTGTTGGAACTAAATCCATTGATGTGGCACCAGAGTATGCACTATCAAAAGGGACATTGAAAGGGCTGGTTCAATCTCTGTCCAAGCAACTGGGTCGTGATGGTGTCCTAATCAATTGTGTAGATCCTGGACTTCTAGAAGATGGGGCTGGAAAAATTATCGATCAGAAAAGTAAAAAATCTTACCTTAAACACTGTTCCTTAAAACGATTCGGGACAAATAAAGATATGGCCAAGACAATTTCTTGGATCGTTTCTGAAAATACATATATAACAGGACAAAACTTTGTCCTCGATGGGGGCCTATAATGAGATATTTCTTACTAGATAGAATTACAGAAATTCACTTGGGTGAAACTGCAACAGGTCTTAAGGCCATCTCTTATACTGAATCAATAATGCATGATCACTTTCCTGATTTTCCCGTGCTTCCAGGAGCTATGATTATTGAAGGACTTGCTCAACTTGCGGGTTTCCTCCTTGAGGCCACAGTAAATACAAGTGATGAAAATATTAAAAGGGCCCTCCTTTGCCAAGTTGATAAAATGAAGTTCAGAGGATTTTCAATTCCTGGTGATGTCTTAACATATAAGGCAACTTTTATGTCACAACTCACCGATGCTGCAAAAATTAAAGTGGAGGCCAGCTGTAATGGCGAGCAAAGGGCCTCAGGAATTATCACATTTAGCTTAATGGCCATTGATTCAGAAAATGTAAAAAAACAAAGACAAGATGTATATAAAGTATGGACTAGAGGACTTGAAAATCCACCGGAGTATCGATGAGAATAAAATCCGGATACAACTTCATATCAAGTGATTTTGAGTCAAATCAATTGGCCATGAAAAGCCTAGACACTGAAATCAAGGGGCTTTTAAAAGATAGAAAGCTTTTTAAGTTCATGTCAAAGCAGGATAAACTCATGGCCCTTTGCGCTCTCAAGTCATGGGAGCAGGCAAAAATTGAAGAAGATCAAGATCTCAGCCGAGTTGGCATTTATCTATGCGTAGGAATTCTGCCATTTGATGAGGCACCACTAGAAAAATTATGTGTAAAATCAATTACTGATAACAAATTTGATATAAAGGTTTTTTCAGATCTTGCTTATAATTCGATGAATCCACTTCTGACTTTTAAATGTCTTCCCAATATGGCCTTGTTTCACACTTCATATAACTTAGGTGTCACCGGAAGGTATTTTATGACTTATTCTGGTGTTTCGGACTGGGTTCAATGCTTGCAAAAGGGAATCAAAGATCTGGAAGATGGAATCATTGACTATGCTATAGTTGGATCCGCTTGTGATCAAGATAACTTTCTCGTCAGGCAATTCTACCAACGTTTGGGCCACGACTTAAACAAGGATCCCATAGATTCAGCGTCAGTCATGATACTTAGAAGAGATGACTTGGGCCTACAAATAAAAGATGTCATAGAGTCTTACAGGCCAGTGGATATTGGTAACAAGATTAGTGAAATCCAAGGAAAAACCCTAGAGCTTCCTCTTGGGTGTAGCCAAATTTCTCTAGAGATTGTCACAAAGCTAGAAAGTGCAAAAGAAAACCACTGTGAAACTATAGATCACCACACTGACTTTGGAACAAGTATCTCCATTGAACTAGGAGGGGCTCAACATGAGTAATCGCGTCTGTATTACAGGTATTGGGGCCATCACACCTATTGGAAATGATATTGAAGCATTTGAAAAATCACTCTATGACGGGGTCTCTGGCGCAGGTGAAATTACTAGATTTGATGCTTCTGGGCTTCCAACTCATATAGCATGTGAAGTTAAAGATTTCAGTGCAAACTACCGTGATATCAAAGTTGACTTTGCTCTGAAGGCATCTCGTGAGGCGATTTCAAATAGTGGCCTCAGCACAGATCAGATTAAAAAGGCAAACTCATCACTTTCCATTGGAATAGGGCTTGAGCTTTTCTCCATGGATGACTTAATTGATGTGCGCTTTAATGGAAAAACTTCAAATGAAATATCATTTCTCAACTTTCCGAGTGATTTATGTGCTCATATGATTTCTCATGAATTTGGATTCAATCATTCACCCGCAATTCATATTTCAGCATGTGCAGCTGGAACAGATGCCATTGGAGATGCCTATAAAAAAGTCAAATCAGGATCTCTTGATATATGCTTGGCCGGCGGAACTGATTCCATGGTCAATCCCATGGGTATTGCAGGCTTTTGTCGAATTGGTGCAATGACCACTGATAATGAAAACCCAAAAACGGCTTCAAGACCATTTGATAAAAATAGAAATGGTTTTGTACTTGGAGAAGGAGCTGCATTTTTAGTTCTAGAATCTGAAACTAGTGCAATAGCTAGAGGAGCTAAGGTTTTGGGTTACATCGTAGGTCATGGAAATAGTCTTGACGCCCACAGTGTCAGTGATCCTCACCCTGAAGGTAGAGGAGCTTATGACTCTATGAAAAGGGCCCTTGATGATAGTGGATTAGATATTTCCGATATTGATGCTATCTCTGTACACGGGACCGCAACTCCTAAAAATGATCCTACAGAAACATATGCTATAAAAACCTTGCTGGGAGATAAAGCAAAAACTACTCCTGTATTTGCGACTAAATCGCTTGTAGGACACTGTATATCAGCAGCAGGTGCTATCGAAACGGTTACCTCAGTGATTGCCTTTAAAAGACAAGAGTTGCACCAAACTCTCAATCTCGATGAAGTTGATGAAAGCTGCGATCTTTGTCATGTCCGTGAAGAAAACTTAAAAGGTGATTTTAAATATATCCTCAAAAATTCCTTTGGATTTGGTGGACAGAACTCTTCTTTGATTATTGAAAGGGGACCACAATGAATCTAGCTGGAAAAAATATCCTAATAATTGGAGCTTCAGGGGCCATTGGTAAAAGCTGTGCAGTTGTACTCAAACAAGCTGGTGCCAATGTATCAGTCACCTATAATAGAGAGCTTACAAGTGAGTTAAATGAATTTTCTGATAACTCATTTCAGTGTGACATCTCTAGTTATGAAAATATTGAAAATCTATTTAAGCTCTATAAAGAAAATGTAGACAAGATCGACGCTGTCATCAATTGCAGTGGTGTCCACAGCGCTGCACCACTAGTTGGTATGAGCGAAGAAGACACTAGGAAACTCATTGAGGTCAATCTAACTGGTAGTATCTTTATCTCACAACTTGCGGTTAAGGCCATGATGAGAAAAAGAGCAGGTGTTTTGATCCACATGGGATCAGTCTCTGCCCACAGAATGACTAGAGGACACGTCACCTATAGTGCTACAAAGGCCGGAATAGAAGGACTAGTGAAATCTCTTGCGGCTGAAGTCGCCAAACGAGGCATTAGAGTAAACGCAATTCTTCCAGGGCCTGTTATGAGCCCGATGCTTGAAAAAAGTATTGTGCAAACAGGTGTGAACCCTGCAGATATGGTTCCCATGGGGAAATTGATACCTGCTGAAGATATAGCAAATGCATGCGCTTTTTTAGTTTCAGACTTATCAAAAATGATTACCGGAGTATGTTTACCTGTAGATGGTGGATACTTATTAATATAGTTTTAGGAGGACAATATGGAAAAGCAAGAAATCGTTGATGGAGTGATTGAATGTGTGAAAGAATCCCTTGTTATCGAAGATCAAGAGATTACCACTAATACTAAACTGATTGTAGATCTTGGAGCGGACTCTCTAGATTTTCTAGACATTATGTTTCAACTAGAAGAAAAATTTGATATCACTCTCGATAAGGAAGATTTCAATTTTTTAAAACGTATTGATCTGCCAGAAGAAGAGGCCATCAGTGAAGGCACTCTTACCCAGAAAGCACTATCTAAATTAAAAGAATACTTACCTCTTTTAGATGAGAACAAGTCTGGAATTACTCCAGCTGATTTAAAAGACTATATTTCAGTAGGATCAATCGTAAAACTAGTTGGTCAATGCTAAAAATTAGCCTATTTTTTTTAGTGGTAACTTGCAGTATCATATTTACTGTCTTCTATACTATTTTTCAAATTTTCAGGCCCTTCGATAATCAGCGCCTAACGAGCGAAGGAGCAGTAGTTTTTTTAGGAGATAGCTTAACAAAGGCCACTATCAGTGGAAGTTTTATCAGCCCCCTTAAAAAAAATGGCGAATATTCAAACAAAGATATCCTCAACTTTGGAGTAAATGGGCTTACAACAGCTGGTTTACTAAAAAAAATTGAAACTATTGAATTAAAGAAAGATGATCAAATTTTTATATTGATTGGTACAAATGATATCGACCAAAATATGGACATAGACCTGGCCGTGCTCAATGTCGAAAAGGTCATTCAAAACCTCAGACAGCTCACATCAAATATCACTTTAATTACCATTCCCCCATTAAGAGAAGAAAAAACGAGTATTCGAAACACCCAAATCTCAAAGTACAATCAGCTACTGAAAGATATTTCTAAAAAAGACCAAATTAGTTTAATTGATTTTCACAGTGAATTTTCAAAGCTAATGGATCAAAGTCCACTAGAATTCTCCTTCCCCTTTCCTCTGAATTATCTTGAGCCTGGTTTTATTAATGGATATGCCCACTTTATTCTTGGAAAAAGCTTCGATCAAATGGCAAAAGAGAGAGGTTTTGATTACTTTATCGATACTATCCACTTAAGCCAGCAAGGTGCTGATATCTTATCTTCTATCCTAATCAGGCCCCTGGCCTCTATTTCTAAATAATGCCAATAATTATTTGCTAAATAAAAACCACTTAATCTCACAAGAAGTCTTATTAATACAAGTGCTTATGGATTTAATTTTAATTTTTCTGCCCATTTTTTGAACTCAACTTATAATTTTTATTTGTCGATATGCCTTTAAGACTAGGGTTAGTTGAATAAAGCAAACAAGGTATATCTAAAACTGATAAAGACGATTGGGGGATTTCCAAATGAGTAAGAAACTATTTTTAATTAACAATGCTCGTGGAACTAGTATTTTACAGGCCACAATTGCGGCTGCAATTGTTTCAGGCCTTACACTCACAGTTATGAAAATCAGTGATGAGGGAAATAAGACTACAACAAGAATGCAAGCAAGTATTGAAAAGGCCAATCTTTTTAATCGTATGAATTCATTATTCAACTCTTCTTCATGTGAAGAAACAGGGATCTCTCAGATTATGGGCGGTCAAGATATTGGAGAAGAAAGCTATAGCCTTCCCTATATTATTTTAGGCGGAGAGGTACTCGTGTTTGACGAAGAAGAGCTCCCTGATGAAATGAAGGAAGCTGAACCAGATGAAGGATGGAGTAACGACTACCGTGGAACTGAGATAGCAAGTGCCATAGTAGTTCCCGAAGATAGTTATGCACCAGATGGTTCTGAATCAGCAACCCTAGTGCTGAATGCTAAATTTATTGTTGGTAAGAATGAAAGTTTTAAGAAACTAGAATTTCCAATTACACTAGGTATTTCTGACGATGAGTCCTCATACCTGGGTTGTAGCTCACTAAATGATATCGAGGAATCTGTTTGTACATCGATGGATGGTGAGTTTAATATGCAAGATGGTAAATGTACTAATATGTATGGTGATTTCAATGAAGTTACTATTAATAAAATATCCACTAAGCTAATCGAGATAAATAATCTCAATTCAATCGTGATTAATAAACATGGTACAAAATATAGATTCAAAGAAGTTTGTACCAATATCACTCAAAATAGTAGTGTCAATTGCAAAGGTGGAGATTCTACTACAGTCAAAAGTGGTTGGAAGGAAACTAAACCTCAAGCTTTTTTCCATACTAACTATAATCTATCTAAAAGTTGCCCCTCAAATTATACTGTCAAAAATATTAGACACACTCAAGAAACAAGAAAAGGTCTCTTCACTAAAAGATGGGAGTCAGGAGGATGTAGTAAAACCTCACTCACTGAATTAAAAGGGATTGGAAAACGTAAAGCATCTGCCATACTTAAAAGAACAGCAGGAAACCTTCATAAATGTCGAGTAAAACTCATTGTTGACTGTGAGTCAGCGAATGACAATTGTGATGTCGATAAATCAAGTCAGAAAATTTGCTACCTATCAATGGTTAAAGACAAACATCAAAAGCAAGTTGATCGTGATGATTAGAGTTCCAAAGTAACAAGGTAAAGCTTCCCTTTACCTTGTTGTTGGGTGTTGGCAGTTGCCCTCCCTAGAATAATTCTATAAATACACAATTTTATCTACATTCTACTGGTTTGCAGTATATCTCAAGATGAATTTGAATATATTGCAGCTTCAACTTAATTATCTTGGGAGGGCAAGGGCAACTGCCAACGCCAAGAAAAAACAAAAGGAATAGCCGTCCTCACACATTAATTCGAAGATGACCTATGATCAACCTTAACACTCATTTTTTTTAAGGACAGGTTTAGTATTGATCTGACTAGCGGAGCTGCATGCTTGCTTCCATGAGCAGGCCCTTTGGGGTGGTCAATAATTACAAAAGCGATGAGCTTTGGAGACTTAAAGGGGGCAAATCCTATAAATAGGCCCCGATCAGCTTTAGCATGTTTGTCATCACTGCTTATAGCTTTTGATACAAATCCACTTGCTGTTTTTCCTGCAATTGTGTAGCTAGAGCTTTGTGACCACTTTCCCGTTCCCTGGGTCATTGTTCTTAAAAGTATATCTTTCATTCTCGAAGCTGTTTCATGCCCTATAGTATTTCGAATTAATTCAGGTTTTACGCTACCATTTCCAAAAGCTACAGGTTTCAGCAATTTTCCACCATTGGCAATACTAGAGTAAGCTTGCAAAACCTCTAGAGGTGAAACCTTGATGGCCCCTATGCCATTTGATAAGAATGCCAGATTGTATTTACTTCTCTCTCCTGTTCCTAAATAAATTTTCCCTCTCTTAGCAAAAGGAAGTCCTTCCACACTACTTCCTTTATCAAAACCAAAATTGTTAAGACCAGCAACTAAATCAGACTCCCTAATGGATTCGGCTATTCTGTAAGTCCCCACAAAACTAGAGTTTGCAATTGTATTGGTAAGGGAAATTTTTCCGTGGTCTTTCCAGTCATGGAAGCTCTCGCCTCCAATAACAACTTTTCCTCCCCTAGCATCGAGAATTGTTTGCTCGTGCATATTTCCTTTCTCAAGGGCAATTGCCGCTATCATGGGCTTTATATGTGAATACGGCTCATATGTTTGTTTGAGAAAATTTTCGGCACTCAATTCACGAAACTCATGATTTACTAATTCCAAATGACTAAGTCCCACAATCTCACCCGTATTAGGGTTGGCCACAATAGCAAATCCTCTTTTGGCCGATGCCTTGCCCATTCCCTTTTTAAGAGTTTTTTCCACTATTTTTTGGATATCAGGGTGAGTAGTAATTTTACTAAAGCTAGCCTGAACCCTAGTTAGGACTGATAAGCTGATTAAAATACTAAAAAGCATTGCCGCTTTTGCAGTGAATTTAGTTGAATTCGATTTGAGTGTATTTTTAGTTTTTAACATTTCGATCCTCCTTAACAGAAATGATTTATTTGAATGATAATTCCCGGCCATTGCTGCGCCTACTACATAGTAATTTTTTGAATTCAAGGCACTTTCAGCAACATCCACTAAGCAGTTCCCATATTCAAAAAGATCTACCCTACCGCGTTCTAGAACTCTTTCGTCACAAGCCAGCTCAGAGAGATCTTTTAAAAGAGTATTCCAAAGATAAATTGCTGGGTTATACCAAAAAAAGCATTTAACAAACTCTAACGCCAGGGACCAGTGAATATCTCTTTGCCTGATGTGTTGATTTTCATGACTTAGGGAAAGATAAAAATTAGCTTTATCAGCTATAAGACTATCGGGGATGACTACAACAGCTCCTTTAAAACTATAGTATGTAAAGGGAGTATCGATCAAATGGGAAATATAGAGTTTATAGTTTTTGAATTTTCGAACTTGAACAGATGAACTTAAAAGCCTATTTAATTCAAACAAACTATCTATTAGTTTTATTATAGAAATCCCCAATCCTATCAATAAAAACATCCACAAATAGCGATAGATATTATGCGGTGAAGACTTTGGGCCAGCACTGCTTTCAAATAGCAGCTTTTCTTTTTGAAATTGGTTTTTTGTTACTAACGGTTGTGAAATTCCCTCTGGCAAGACGTTAAATTGAGAATATTCAATTGAAGGTAAATCCTTATCTAGTTTTAGATTGAAGACAATTGCAGGGAGCACAAGTGATATTAATAAAACTGATCGTGCACAGTTCAAAAGAAAGGTTTTTCTAACAGACTTTACAGAGGAATCTTTGAAGTAAAACAATACCTTGTAGCCTAAGAAACTAAGTAAAAGGAGTATATTGATATTTATTAAAAAATGAAACCCACTACTCATCTTCAATCCTTGATTCAAGAGTTTTTCTAATTTCAATGAGCTCTTCGCGATTTAGTTTTGTATCATCCAAAAGCTTCATGACAAGTTTTGCAGAAGCTCCCTCGAACACATTGTCCACAATATGGTTTATTGCATTTCCCTCATAGATATCTTTAGTGACCGAAGGAGTATATTTATGAGCACGCTCTTTCTTCTTACTTTTGAGAAATTTTTTCTTTTCTAAGATTTTCATCATAGTAGCAGTTGTTGTATAGGCGTGTTTTTTACTAGTTTCACCCAGAATCTGATTTACCTCAGAAATAGTGGTCTCCCCCAATTCCCAAATTACATTCATAATTTCCAACTCTAAGTCAGTTAGCCTTCCAGCTGCTTGTTTTCTTTTCTTCACTATTACCTCGTGTCTACTAAAAGATTAGTAGTATGCTACTAAAGATTTCGTAGTTGTCTACTAAAAACTTAGTAGTACTATGACAATTTAATTCTGCAAAGCACAATTAAATATCATCTATATCTGATAACATCATTCATAGGACTTTCCATAAAGTGGAGAATATAAAATGAAAATTGAGGCCATAGATAAAAGTACAGCGCTTCTATATAGTGAACACAAAGAGCTGATGGTATCTAGGTCTGGCATTGATGGTGCCCCAATTTATAACCCATTCAATCAGGAAATGCTTGATAGTTGGACTTGGCAACCCGAGTCTCACCTTGCATCTATGTCCACTGAATTGACAGCTCCGGGATGGAAAAGATCCTGGGGAATTTTGGAAGATGGAAAGTTTATTGGGTCAGTTGATTTAAGTGGTGGATCAGTTTTAACAAATCTTCACCGCTGCACTTTGATGATGGGAGTTGATAGAGATTACAAAGCTCAAGGGTATGGAAAAGGACTTCTTTGTTTTGCTATATCCTGGGCCAAAGAATCTGGACTCGAGTGGATGGATCTAGGCGTATTCGATACAAACACGCCTGCTATAAGTCTCTATAAAAAAAATGGGTTTATCATTAACGGAGAAGTCAAAGATGCATTTTATGTAAACGGTACCAGCATTGGCGACATTCGAATGTCTCTAAAACTTTAGTACCGTAATGACAATCAATGCCAAAATGACTTTCCAAACTTAAGCTGTCTATTTGATTCGCGGTAAATAAACTCAGAAGGCGTAACTTCTCTTTTATCTCTAGGATCAACGCCATCATTGTATTTTAGAAAGATGGCATCCTTTCCGGACATATGGTGGCATTGCGAACAAGTTACTGCGCTAAATCCAATCTTATCTACATCCATTCTTTTTGGATCGCGGTAGTGACTGGCATCAAGAGCTTCAAAACCTTTTACAATGGCCTCTTTATCAACTGCAGGATCATCTGATTTAAGAGCATCCTTGAATACATCACCATCATGAACAGAAGAATAGTAGCCAAGGTCAACTCCGTGCCACTTAAGTCTTACTGGAACTAAAATCCTTTTATCGTTATCCACACTTGAAAGAGCGCCAAATACCCAAGGCCCTGTCAAACTAGAGCTCCATGCCAAGTTTTCTGCACCCTTTCCAGAGATATACTTTGTTAAAAAATCGATGGTTTTTTGGTCATAATTTTTACTGCCCTTGCCGTTAGCGAGAGCTTCTAAATCTTTTAAAAATAATTTGTGACTGGCGTCTCTTGTAGCTTTATCTTGAAGTCGATCAATGGCATCAAAATTTAAATGAATACCAACTTGTTCAAGATACTTTCCACTGGCCGGATCTTTAAGTTGAAAGACAAATCGAATTTGAGGAACAACTCTAAGTCCATCAAAGCTAGCGTCAGTTTCTTTTTCATAGGGCTTCACTACAAAACCAGCAACCACATAGTTGTTGATATCTGTTGTGATTTTTCCGCGGTCCAAATTTTTCCATCTGTCGACGCCTGCAGTATATAAATTGGTGCTAGTGATATTTTCTAACTTTAAAGTGTCTCCACCTGGTTCATCACTGCTTGAATATCCAGCTACCGGCTGTCCTTCGAGCATTTTAACAAATCTCTTAAATTCAACCTCTGTTAATAGATTTTTTAATACAATCTTTTCTCTCATCAATTTATTAGCAGGAAACACAGTCTGACTTGCGAACTCAAGTGCTGGTGCATCTACTTGAGGGTTTGATTCCTCAGTATCAAGGTGGGCTACAGGAGAGCCCTTGTAGTAAAATAGAGAGTTGTTTTCTGGTTTTATTTGTCTCTTATCAATTCTCTTGATTTTTCTCTTCTTAGTTTCAGTATCAATATACTTAGTTGCTGAAATTTTTATTTCAAATTTAGGCATTAAATCTGCTGGAAACTCCGACAGAGAATAAATATCTTTGTACTCTTTAATAATGTCAAAGGGATCAAATAAGTCGGCGCCCAGTTCATTGGCCACATGCTTTCCACAATGAGCATCTTTATGAGATTTTTGGTAGTATTCAAATCTTAAGACTAGGTACTTAAAACCTTTCTGCTTAACGGAAGCAAACATATCTTTTGGAGATTTTTTAAGTTTTCTAATATTGTAGTAGGTCCAAACTTTACAACCTTCTTTTAAATCAGTGATAGAATAGATATCTGTTTTTCCCACAGCACCAAATATGCCAGGAATTAACTGAAACCAATTTTTCATCCAGCCACTTTGGAAAACTGGGTAGATTAGCTCCTCAGTACCAAGTCCTGCATCGTAAATATAGTAGTTGAATTTGGGTCTTTTTCCGCCCCTGGTTTCGAAAATAGTCTTGATATCATACTCAGATAGAGGCCTGATTACTGGGCTTGTAGACTCCAAAACCTTCACTCTTGTTTCGTGATAGACGCTGGCCATCCTTTTTGAATATTCTGGTTTGTCGTATTCGGTTTCATATCCCTTTTCAGAATCTGCGGCGATCGCAGAAAGGGGTTGAAGTAGCATAAGCAGTGCTAAAACTCGCATGTTTTCCTCCAAAGAATTGTGCCCAAAAGGTATATCACGGCTCAGCGTTTGGAGTGCCTAAATTGAATAGTTTACAGACCTATATCATTGAAATCATTAATTTTAGTGTGCTCGGGCCAAATGTCCTTAAAAAGCTAAAAAAGACTCCAATTTTTACCAAAAAGTGCTCAATAGATATTTAGTGTTTTAGTGCTTGTTTCGCGAGAGACTGGGGGAGTCTCTCTCAGTCACATACCTCTCAGCATCAAAACATGCCAATGGCATGTTTTGATGCTGGAGGTGTACAGCCTGCTATACAGTCCTGAAATTATTACCAATATACGACTAAAACGATGTGTTTTTTGATAATTGGCATACACTTAACATATGAAAATCTCACGTATTTTATTGGTTCATTCAGCACATTATGACGACTGTGGAAGTGTCGTCAGGGCCGATAAATTCATAGACCGCTTAAGTGTCGCCAATGTTGTTCACATGGCGCTCCCTCTACTGGCAGCATACTTACCAAGTGATATTGAAATGGAACTTGTTGAAGATTGCTTTGAAGAAGTTAACTTTGACGATGAGGCTCAAGTTGTCGCCATCTCGGCCCAGGTCATGCAAGTGGAAAGAGCGAGAGATATAGCTACCGAGTTTAGAAAGAGAGGAAAAATTGTAGTCATTGGTGGCTACCTTCCAACCATGCATCCCGAGATGATCGAAGATGTTGTCGATTCCATGTGCCTAGGTGAAGGTGACAAAGTTTGGAAACAAATGATCTCGGATATTGAAAATGGCTGCCTTAAAAAAGTCTATAAAGGCGAAGCAAGCTTTGATATTAGTGAAATGCCAACTCCTCGATATGATCTCATTAAGAAAGACAGGTTTGTAGTATACCCTGTTCAGGCCACAAGGGGTTGCCCGTTTACATGCGAATACTGCTCAATTATTCAATTTAATCAGTATACTTATCGGCATCGTCCAGTTGAACACATCATTAGAGATATAAAAGCGACTAAATCAAAATTTATATTTTTTACTGATGACAACTTAATGGAAGATACAAATTTTGCAAAGAAACTATTTAGAGAAATGATTCCACTTAAGGTGACTTGGGGTTCTCAGGTAACCATAAATTGTCATAAAGATCCTGAACTTCTAGATCTTGCCTACAAAGCAGGCTGCAGGTGGCTTGCCGTTGGAATGGAAAGCTTGAGCCAGGATAATCTAAATGGCGTTGGAAAAGGATTTAATAAAGCAGGTCTTTTTAAAGGCCAAATAGAGAATATCCATCTTTCGGGAATTGCTGTACATGCACTTATTATGTTTGGACTCGATCAAGATACACCTGAAGTTTTTAAACAAACTATCGATTACTTAGATAATATCAATATCTCTGTTGCTGAATTTTTCACGGCAACTCCATATCCTAAGACTCCTATGGGAAAACAGGCTTGGGATGCAGGAAAAATCACTGATAGTAACTTGGCCCATTTTAGAGAAGGATATATTGTTTTTGATCATCCTCAAATGTCATCAGATGAAATTCTTAAATACTACTGGGCCACACTTAGAGAATTCTATTCGTTAAAAAATATTTTAAAGCGGCACCTCTTTGGAAAATTTAAGAATAAATTTTACCACCTAGGAAAGACGCTCGTTTATTGGATAAAAATAAAACGAAATATCATTCCGGTATATTTTGGCCGTGGAAATACCCCGGTAGCCTAATGAAAAACCAAACTAAAATTGACTGGGTTGGACAATGGTTTCCCATAATGGAAAGAAATGGTGAGTACACTCACATTCCCTTTGGAAGTTATGATCCAAATTCTAACACCGTTGAATTCCACCATATGCCTCACAAGGACTTTGATGGAATAGGTGCTTTTGCCACTCTCATTGGTCAAAACCAAAACCTTCCCACTTTGTCAGAAGATCACAAACCATCAATTTTCAGACTTCTATTGGGATTCATCTCATATTTTCTTGAAAGTGGCGTGGCTTCTGTTAATTGGAAGAATAGAGACACAACAAAGCTAGGAGCAAAAATCGACCCTCATTATTTTGTGCTTTCAAACTCAGAGACTTCTCATCTGCTTGAAAGATCAAAAAAAAATGAGGTATCTGTAAATAGCTACCTTGTTCACAAAATAAATAGTGCTATCAATCAAAAACTTATAAATGGGACAAAAGAAAACCTTTGGTTACTTCCAATCAATATGAGAGGTCCCATCACAAGAGATAGTCCAGTTAAAAACCATGCCTCTTATATCTCTTTGAAAATCGCTCATGGTGAAAAAGTACAATCAATTCAATCAAAAATTAAAACAAAAATTAAAATTGGTTACCACTGGGCCTCATGGTGGGGAGTTATGCTCGGTAAAAAAATTGGCATAGCGGGAATGGAAAAGATACTAAACAAGTACCATCAAAAAAATCATTCCTGGGTAGGAACATTTAGCAATCTTGGAGTATGGAACAGTTTGACTGATAAAAGGGATTGGTTTTTCTGCCCTCCAGTAACAAAGGCCCATCCCATTGGAATTGGAACAATTTGTTTTAATGCAAGGTTGTCTATAGCTTTGCAGGTTCACCCATCAATCACTCAGAATCCTAATGATATTAATGAGATATTAGTGCTAATTAAAGAAAATATTCTTAAACAAAAATAAGTTTCTAAAAAAACCTGACAGCAACATTGACATTACTGGAAGTGAGGCCATCTTTCCCCTATAAGGAGAAGCTGTGAAAATATCGGCACTTACAACATTCTTTATAATCTTTTCAAGTATGTCATACGCTCATGGGCAATGCGAGGAAGGGGATAGCTCAGTAAAATCCTGTAAATTTATTTCCAGACTTCCCTCCTGTTCACACCCATCAAACCAAGGCAATTGCTTCAATGTAAATTCGAAGGTGGGCCTTAACATCCCAGCGTCTCTTCCTCGAAGAGTCCAAAAAGTGGTGACAAATCATGGAATGAAAAAGACCTCAGATAAAAGAGGTCGATACTGCCTAAGTGGCATCAGTCCCCCTATCGCATAATTTTTCTTTTTTTTACTTTAATTAATTTAATGATACTGATTCCAGTTTGGATTTCAAGTGAGTGGATGACGAAGAAGGCGTGTAGCACACTCCGATGAGGAATGCACCACTTGAAATTCAAACTGGGATCAGTATAGAACTGAAAGTGATTCTAAGAATCACTATGGAGAATTGTATGCAAAATTTAAATATATTAATACAAGGTACACTAGATAAACTTCAAGGGATTTTTCCTAAGGCCAGAAAAATTGATGTAAAAATCGATCAAACACCTGATGGGGATTTCAGGAGCCTAGTTCAAGTTTTTACCACAGGACGAAGATTCGTTTCGAAAAAAAGCTCAAAGAATCCTGTTGAAAGTCTGGAGAAGGCCAGAAAGGCGGTTACCAAACAAACCAAAAAATTTAAAAGGAATAAAATGATTGCGGTTGGTAGCATCAATGCTTTTGCAAGCACGGCCTAAACTTTAGGCTTACTGGAGTGCAAGAGCACTCTTCCACCTAGAGATATTATACGATTTGGTACAAATGTAATCAAAACTAATACTCTCATCCCTCATGATCTGGGCATAGTTTTCTATGTCCTGATCTCTTCCCTGCAACTCAGGCGAAACAAATGCAAGAAGATATCCTAATTTTTTTAATTCTTGAAAAGTACTGCTATCAAGTGGAAACTTAGTAAAACAATCAACCCATGCGTATTGGCATTTCCCTGACATTTTCTCTAGCGTGTCAATTCCTTCGAATTCAGAAAAACGCACAGCTACCCTTTTCTCACCAGTTGATGAAAGAAGATAAATCATGGGAAAACTAGAATCGAGAAAGAAGTATTCTTTGATTTCATATTTTTTAATTAACTCCAGCACTTTGTGCTCAATTCTCTCACTTTTAACATTGAGAATCATAAGTCCGTGCCGATAATTTTTGAGGTATTCCTCAAAGGTTTCCCCACCCGAAAAGGGATCGTGAACCATAATTAGCTCACCCCCGGAGTCTCTAAGATCTAGCTCAACTCCCAAATCCTGGTCGAGTTCATTTAGCTCCTGGACAGTGTTGATTCTATGGGCGATAAATTTCATCTTGTTATCTCCTTTTTCAACTTGGTACTAAACTCAATTGTTCTTTTGATAAATTTCCACTTTGATCCAAAGCCGGTATTCCACTTAGATTCTCCGTGTACTCTTTCCGGAAATACAACATCAAAGCGTTTGGTTTCTAGGCCCATTTTACTTGCAGTATAGAGAACGAAAAGATCAAGAGAAAAATCATGAGGTGGAGACTGCCACGATTTAAAAAAGCTCTTGTGAAAGAGGTTGGGCTGGGCATTTATATCAGACAGCTTGGTTTGAAGATAAATAGTTTCAAATATGCTCATACCTGTTGTAAAAAACTGATCAAATATGGCCCGTCCTTTTCTATTGCCTTTTACATAAATTTTTTCATTACAGCCACTTTCTTCAATGATATCGATGGCCCTTATAAGATCAGCTGGATCTGTTTGCATATCTGCATGAGTCCAACCAATAAAATCCCCCTGACACTCTTTAAGTCCAGCGAGAATACCAAATCCATAGCCCTGGTTTTTTACAACAACGACAACTTTGGCGAAAGAAAAGTTTGGTAAAAGCTCAGCGAAAACATTTTGACTATCATCAGTGGACCCATTATTGACTAAGACCACTTCTATATCATCTCGATTAATGACTTCTTTAAATCTTTTTAGAATAAGAGGAATATTAGCTTCTTCATTATAACAGGGAACAACTACAGAGTACTTAGCACTCATTAGCGATTCTCCTGGGAAAAGGTACCAAACTCTTCTTTTAGGGCCTCAACTTTTTGAGGGTTCGCGTATGGATCTTTTTCAATATCATAGGGGTGAAAATCTGCTTTATGGAAAAAGCTTTGCCAGTACTGATAGGACTTCAAATCATTAGGAGTTCCCCAACAAATGTAGTCATCAACTTCCATAACTTTGGCATTTTTCCCCATTTTAGCAATCACTCCCATGAGAGAATCTACATAAAACTCGGTGTTAACCCTCTCATTGTTTTTATAAAGATCATTTAAACATGCCATGAAGTCCCTTGCTCTTCTAAACCAGAAGGCGCCTACAATGGCGTGATCATTTTCAGGTTTGTCACTGATGGGAACTTTTACTGAAACACCTGTAATTGTCTCACCTGAGGTTTTGACCCAGCCATACATTTGAGGATTTTGCGAACTAGAGGGATGGTTTCTAAAAGTAAAACAAATTGCATCTACTCCCTCATCACTTACTAAGCTCTCCATTTTCTTTGTATTCCAAAGCATTCCATTGTCACAAGCACCTATGAGTACAGATGTATCAGAATCAATATCCTTTATGGCCAGCTCGCATGTACATGCTTGCCCCTGAGTAACTTCATCTACACGGATAATCTTACAATTTGAATACCTTTCTTCTAGCGTCTTTTGAAGAGGATACTGATCGAGGTGCTCGCCAAGACAAAGGAATTGATAGTCATCAGTTTTGGGCAAATAGTTTAAGGCCTGAACAATCATCGGATATCCACTTACATCAATAAGTGGTTTGGGATCGGTGTAGTTTTCTACAGCAAATCTGCTGCCTCTTCCGGCCATCGGAATAACTGTTGTATTTCTCCCAGGTAGTTTTGATTCAATATCTGTGTGGGTAAGAACATCTCTAAAATACCGAGACCAATTGCCATATTCTTCAACATCCTGAGGTGTTCCCCATTGAAGCATGTGTTGAATTTTATAGATTGAAACCTTTAAATCATCTTGAACTAAAAGATTATAAATCATACTGACATAGAATTCACCCTTAACTCCAATGCCTTTTTCCATTAGCTCCACAAAATATTTTTTAACTAACTCTCCACTTTTAAAATAGTAGGTTCCATTTGAAGCGAATTCATTCATTCGATCATCAGTGAAAGGCTCTTTTTCCTTAATTTCAAGCATCCACTGCTTATCATCTCTCATAAAAGCGTAATTAGTAGACCCAAGCATGTGTGGATGAAAATTCCGGTAGGAAACGACGGCCCCGTCAGCATCTCTATCTCTGGTATGCTTAAGAAAATCATCGTAATCCCAGTAGGTTCCAAAGTCGCAATAGTTTACAATGACTTCTTCACTGTCATCAATCAAATCGAAAACTTGAGATACAGCAAAAACAGGACCTTTTTTATGAGGTGATATAGGAACAATTTTTCCTGAGGGCATTTTTTCTTTTAGAATTCTTTCAATTGGTGTGGTTTTTAAGTGAGTTTCATTACAGATAAAAATAAAATTCGTTTCCCCTGGGAAAAGATCAATAACATGTTCTATAATACATTTTCCATCAATTTTAATAAGTGGTTTTAGATCACTGTATCCCGCATCGACAAATCGTTGACCTACTCCGGACATTGGAATTATAACCTGCATTTTTTCCCCATTCAGTTCTTGAAAATTAGTTTCGCCAGTTGATTAAAATCTGTAAATGAAACGACACCTTCAGATTCTTCTCTTGACTCACTTGTAATATAATAAGCTCTTATATTGGCACTTACTGCACCTTCTATATCTTTTTTATAGTTATCACCTATCATGCAAACTTCACTTGCCAGTAGTTCGGCCTTTTCAAGTGCCAACTGAAAAATCTCTAAGTTAGGTTTTTCAACCCCTGCTTCCTCACTTGTTACTATGAGATCCAGATATTTCCCTAAACCTAATTTTTCAATTTTTTGGTGTTGAACATCTGCAGTTAAGTCAGTGACCACCACAACTTTCAGCCCTCTTTTTTTAGTCTCTTCGAAAAAATCGATTACACCATCAAATAATACTGCTTTTTCAAGGTAGCTATTCCAATAGAGATGATAGAGTTCAAGGGCAACAGGAATCGGCGTAAGACCTATAGTTTCAAAGTATTTTTGAAAATATAGAAGCCTATTGTGTGAAGAGGCAATTCCTTGTGACTGGGTTTTTTTGAGAGTTTTCTTGACTAGATTTTTTGCCTGATCGTATTGAAGGCGAATCTCATCAGTTTTTTGATTTGTGATACTCGAAATTTTTTGAACCGCAACGTCTAGTGCATATTCATGACATACATCGTATTCATACAAGGTATTGTCCAGATCTATTAAGATGCCCTTTAACATATTGTTACCCTTTCATTTTCTCACTAATTTCAAGCAGTACAAAGAGTTGTACTAGCCCTCTAAATCCTGGCTCCCATACAATTTCACGATCAACGATGTCTCTTCTATTAGGTATTAATTCGCCTGCCAAAAGTTCTAGATCGGCTACAGATGGTCTTTCAAAAAAGACCAAGACTTGCTTATTCAAATCCTCACTAAAATCGTGTTGGTAGTGACAATTCTCCATACCATCTAAATAGCTATTAAGTACTTCAAGATCTATACTGGCACTACATTCAATTTTGAGACAGTGTTTCTGCTCTTCAGATAGACCATACGAAATCACTAAGTCTGAGTATTCTTTTTGAGGTAAAATATATTTTTTGGCATCACTTAATCTATCCTCGATTTGCTTTTCTACTTTCTCTTTATCATGGCCACGCTCTTTGGTATCTCTCGTGACCTTCCATTCTTTTCTGATCCTTTCATCGGGATCTAGAAAAATTTTCAAATCAAGTAGTTTTCTTAGCTTAGGAAGATAGAACGCATGAAGACCACTAAGGGCTATAAAATGCCCTGGATCGACTTTTTTCAGCTCAGTGAACTTGCCGGTACTGTGGTCATACTCACCTCTCTTGGTTGACTGACCACGCTTTAGTATCTCTAGGTGCTGAGCCTGTTTGTATAAGAAGTTGGCGCGAGGATTAAGATGAGTAAACTCATCCCACTTTTTATCACCTCTTTCCCACTTGTGCTCAGCATCTCCTTCAAGCAGCACAACATTGCCGGCACCCAATATTTTTCGAATGTCTTCGAGTAAAGTCGTTTTTCCTGCAGCACTGTCACCACTTATGCCAAGTGAAAAAGCGCGATGCCTCAATTTATAGATGGAATTGCTCTTAATACCAAATTGATAAATATTATAGATAACAAAGATTAAAGATATCTCCAGTATAGTGAAGGATAGATCTTTTTGTAAGCTAGTATAAGCCCAATCCAAGTTGACTACTGATCCAAGAAAAATCATCCCCGCCCGCTCTACAAATGGGTGAGTGTAAAAAACGAGAAAATAGACCAAGTAGGCAACCACAAGTAGGCCAAACATGGCATTGAGATATTTTCTTTTCAACTCGCTTTTTAAAAGAAGACCTACGTAGTAGGGGTAAGCCCAAACATACCAGCCCGGTGTAGGTCTTACAAAAAGCACAAAGGTGGCAAACAAAAGTCCTAAAAAGCTAAATAGTAAATCTGCATTTATTTTAGGATAGAGTAAGAATCTAGCGGCGAGACAAGAAAGTATGGATGGAACTATTAATATATGTAGCTCCCCAATTCTTTGGTAGGCTTCAAACACAAGGGATTGTTCTCTATTTTGGTGAACAAAGAATTGATAGCCCTCTGATATAAAATAAGGAGCAGTCAGTATAAAATGAATCGCTACGGGAATAAGAATTATTTTGAGTATATCAAGATAGCTAAGTTTGTTGTGCTTATTTCTTTTGTAGACATAAATCAGAAAAAAGGGAGCCGCCATAACAGTGTGAAACTTTGCGGTAAAAGACAGACCAAATAAAATCATAGACTGGGCCAATCTATTTTTTGAAAGATAGTAAGTACTAAGTACCAAAAGACTTGTGGGAATTAAATCCAATTGACCGTGAATAAAACAGGCATAAAGAATAATTGGTGAGGCGAAATAATAGATCAATACTTCTTTCGAGTACTTCCCCATATACTTTCTCAAAGTTCTATAAATAAGAAGATCAGCAATTAGTGTAGGAATAGTAAAAATTAAATTTATCAAAAAAGGTGAGGTAATTTTAAGAAGACCTATGAGAAATGCACCAGGAGTAAAAATTAAAAGCATTAATGGAGGGTAGGGAAAAGCGACACTTTTATCCACTTCAAAGAAATACTGCCAAGTATTGTCTAGGTTTTCTACAAAGTGGCTAGTAAACGGAAGAAAAATATCATCCCTATAACCTGAGGAAAAAAGCGCCCCCACAAATAACTTGAGAATCACTAAGGCCCAAAACATACGCTTTTCAAAAGGATTTTGGGGAATCATGTCACGAAAAATTTTAAACATGCACAGAATATGCCCTAAAATGAGGCTTTTGTCTTATATAATAGACTTGCTGCCACGCGGAGCCAGGCACTCAATTCTCACCTCAAGGCCTATAGACTCCAAAAAATTCATTTTCATCGATCAGAGTAAAATTCTTCTGAACGTGCAAAATAAACTCTCTTTTATCGTGTAGCGGAAGTACTTCTCCCTCGCCTAGAATTGAAAAAGTGTAGCCGGCAAATTTCTGTAAAACCACCAATTGATTCTTTGAGCCAGACAGCTGTTTTAGCTCTCTAGAAAAACGCTCATAGACTTTAGGGTTAGCTAGCTCAAAAACATTGGCCCAATCGATGGGAAGGGGGTTGAGCTGATGGAAGCCCACCCAAAATCCTGGATAATCTGGAATCAGAGCAAGTTCATAATTTTCGTACTTTTCCACAATTTGGTTTAGGGACTTAAAGGCAAGATAGTTATTTTTCGTTGTATACAGGCCACTCCCCCCAGGCAGCAAACCATCCAGAGGATGAACTAACTTACTTGCCGGATACTCTCCATAGATAAAATTATAACGCCCATAAATCCAACAGGGAAAGAAGCTAAAAAAGGCGATTACAACCACCATCTCCCTTGCACGAAATTTTTCAGGAAAATTAAACTCTTCAATCTTTTTAAAACTAAAAAGTAAGATCAAAGAAATAATAGGTGCGCCCCCTAAAATGGGAGTTATATAACCCCCAGATATACCCGTCACCCAAGCAACTCCCAGGGGAAATAAAGCAATCTGAGTATTTTTAAAATTCTTAGATTTTGCTTCATTTACTATAAATGTTAAAAGAAGAACGAAGATGAATCCAAATAAAGTAAAGGGATATTTATAGGTATATTTTCCTTGCCACCACACCAAAGCACCATAGAAAAAGAATAGGAGAAGTGGAGCACATACCACCAAAGGAGAAAAGGCTTTGAATTTTTCAATAATTCTCAGAGGTCTTTTAAGCATCCACCTCATAGAAAAAATCCATAAAAGTCCAAATATCACACCTCGGTGAGTAGCCTTATTTTGGATATAGGCAAAAAATCCAGGCCCTAAAATACTTGTATATGAAGTGAATTGAATTCTCATTTCCTCCCATCCTCCAAAGGATCTAATCAGAGCAAGATAGATTAAGCTGGGAAAGATAGAGATAAAAAGTAGATGGTATTTTTTCTTGATATCACAAAGACACACATAGCTTAGAGGAATCACGGCCAGAAAATTTTGCTTAAAAAGTGGCGCAAGCCCTATTAAAAGAAAGGCCAAAAGTTGAGGGATCATTTTCTCGTTTGAGTGAAGATAAATATAAGCACCCAAACTTGTGAAAAATAAACCATCAAGTGTGTTCCACCCATAATATGTAAAAATACTCGATCCAAGAAAAAGTGTAACAGTATGAATGATAGTGGACTGGAAAGTGGATAGCTCTATCTTCCACTGCCTGTTATTGATACTGATCCAAAAAAAGGCAATGAGAGAAAACTGAATCCAGCTAAAAAATCTCACTGCTATATGTGCATACTTACCTGAAAAGGCCACAACAGGGGCCCACAAGATGGCCGACCCAATAGGCCTTACTGAAATAAAGTCTCGGTGTGGAAATTGGCCTTTCAAGATTCTCTCAGACATCGCCACAACGAATCCATCATCACCAATATTAAAGCCTAAGTGTGAGAATAAAAAATGACACACAAATGCTGCCAACATGGTCCAACCAAATAAGATTTTGCGATCAGAGGATGAACTCAATAGGGATCCTTTAAATATTTAAGTAATGCTTTCATCAGCTTTGCAGCGCCTACTCCATCGAGGAGTCTGTGATCAAAAGTTACTGAAAAAGGAACCATTAGTTTGGCCACAATTTCTCCATCATCATTTACCACTGGTTTTTGCTGAATTCTTCCTAGAGCAACTAAAATGGGGCATCTAGAATAGGGAACAAGAGGGGGAAAACCTCCATCAAGGCCTAGCATGCCGACAGAAGTGACCATGGCAGAACCAAAACCATCCCTTGGAGCCCCTAATAGTGGCGTCCAAATATTGAGTGAATAGAGAACAAATCCCAAGAAATCGATAAGAAATGGCAGAAAAATTCCAGGCAAAAGCTTCATATTCTTTTTGCCTTCAGAATATTCCTTTTCCTCTTTGTCTCTAATTTTTTGTGCCTTGGCCTTTATCTCAGTAGCGATACTTTCAAGTGGCTTGTTATCGCAATCTCTAATAACCATACCAGAGAGGTCTTCCCCATCCTGATCAGCTGCCACTTGTAAAAAAATATCTATTTTCTCTCTTTGGTAAAATCTCCCAAAGCGAATAATACAATTAATCGAGGGGACTTCTTTCATGGCAACTGCAATGGCCTTGGCCACAACAGCAGTAGGGGTCAATCTAATCCCCTTGGCTTTATAACTTTCGATGCAGTCCATGATCCCTTGGGCCTCAATGTCCATACTTCCATACACCGAAGGATCCTTAGCATTTCTCCAAGTTCCCATGGCCAACTTTCGCCACGGACTGACAGATATATGCTTCAAGTTCACATTTTTTTTAAACATAAGCTCCTGACTTTTTTAAGTTAGATCTAGAGGTTAATCAATTATGGCTAAACAATAAAGAAAACCTTGCAAGCCTAGAGGCTGCTTTGCATAAAAAGTGCAAATTGGTTAAAAATGAGAGAAAATGAACCATCTTTGGCAGCCGTAATGAATCGCCCAATCTGGATGTTATATATGAAAGTAAATTTCTATGATTTCCCTAAACTTCACCACGAATCTTTAAGAAAAGATATTCTCAAAAGCTTTGATGAAATAATGGAAAAGGGCTCCTTTATAGAGGGCACATATAACGGGCAATTTGAAAAAGAATTTGGCGAGTATTGCCAGGCCAAGCATTGTCTATTAGTGGCCAACGGCACTGATGCAATTGAGATTTCTCTTCAGGCAAATGATATTGGAGCAGGATCCGTAGTGGCCCTGCCTAGTTTATCATTTTATGCCACGGCAGAAGCAATTATTAATGTGGGCGCAACTCCTGTATTTGTGGATATCAATCCATCCACAGGTCTGATTTGTTTAGACTCCCTTAAAAGTACAATACAAAATCAAAAAATCGATGCCCTTCTTGTTGTGGATCTCTATGGACACCCAGTTAATATTGAAGAAATTGAAACCATATGCTCAGAAAATGGAATTGTCCTGGTAGAAGATGCCGCTCAAGCCGCCGGCTCAAGATTTGAAAAAAGTGAGAAAATGGTTGGCAGCGGAAATCATCTCACGACTTTTTCTTTCTATGTGACTAAAAACCTAGGGGCGATGGGAGACGCTGGCGCCATTTTAACTGATAGTGATGAGCTTGCAGAGAAAGTCATTAGAATTAGAAATCATGGCCGCTCACCTAGTGGACATACGTTGATTGGCAGAAATTCAAGATGTGATCACTTTCAGGCAGCTGTTTTATTTCATAAATTTAAAGAGCTTGCTGAGCAAAACACAAAAAGAAAAGAGCTTGCGAAGCACTACCTAGACACTCTCGCAGACCTTCCCCTCAAGCTACCAAAAAAACAACTACTGAACTATTCTTGCTGGCACCTATTTCCTATTTTGGCCCAAAGTAAAACTGAAAGAGATAAATTGCAAAGCTTCCTTCAAAGTCATGAAGTTGGTTCTGCACTTTTTTATGAAAAGACTTTAATGGAAGAGGGGCCACTTGCTGAATACCAAGGAGCTGATGAAAAGGCCCGAGATTTTGCTTCAAGGGTTATCTGTATCCCCATCCACCCTTTTCTAACAAGCTATGAACAAGAAAAAGTGGTTACTGTGCTGAGGGACTTTTACTCAAATTAGAGGCCATTACGGATTTAAACAAGAATTTTAAAATGAACAATTGTTAACTAAACGGTATCAACGACATGTGGAAATATTTCTTTAAAATTATAAAACTCTTTTGTTAAAGCAGTAGCATTTGTATCACGTACCTCTCCCCTATCACTCTTTAATTACTGATTTTTTTTGATTCCCTGTACGATGTGCCAACTTCCCTCATCATCTTTATAGAGATAAATGTTTTTTTCTTTTATGTAATGAATTCCTCCAGAAATAATCGCGACTGGGGGTACCCCCATAATTAAGAGATCGGCTACGAGTACTCCATTTCCTCCCAAGCGTTTCAAAAGCGCTTGCCTTAAAGCTCCTTTTTGGGCATCTGTGAGCGTCGCTCCTCTATCCAAAATTTTTCTAAGCTCATTAATTTGGTGCCTCAAAGCATAATCTTGCGTTAGTGCTGCAGAAGTAAGCTTTCCTCCTAAAGCACTTGGAACCCATTTTTTAAACCCTATCAAATCAAGCTCATCCGATACACTCATTGTTTCATTTACCGCAGTAACGGGTAAGCCTTGGCCCATCAACTTATCCAATCTCTGTATTTTTTTAGGCCCAAGATAGGAGACGATTTCAGGTTGAAGCAAGTCTTCCATTGAAGATCCTTGCCGAATAATTTTATCTTGAAAAGTATAAAATTCTCTTTTGATTAGTTCATGGAATTCTAAGTGCTGAAATCCATGAAGAAAGGTTTGCCAACTTGAATTTGGATTTAAGCTAATTAATTTTTCACTCGGGGCAAAGTAAGCACCTGCACCATATAGAGAGTTAGTTGGATCAATGACCAATTCATACCCCTTCTCTCTAAGAACTTCTAAATATTTTTCCATTTCTGGATGAAATAGGGCCAGAGGGTTTCGACCTTTCATTTTCTTAGAAGGAAGTTCATCAACAACTAGAAGAGGAAGCTCGCGAATTTCTTGCATAGTAATCCCTCCCTTCAGTTTAGTACTTCTCATCCCATTCCAATTGAAATCTATGGCATCACTCAGAACAGTCCCCCCCACTTCTTTGTGAATATTTTACCCCCATTTCCTCAAGAGCCTCTTTACTCTCTGAGTATAAACTAGCCACTTGCGCATCAGATACCTCTCCTGCCACCGTTGTTGGTGCTGGCACCATCTTTGCTAATCGCCCTAAAATGCTATCTATTATTGCACTTCTTGAAGGTTCGACCAAAGCTGAAAGAGCATCTCTGCACAGCTTGGTATCACCTTGACAGTTTTCGAGAAGTTCTCGGGCCAATCTTTCTTTAAAAGCTCCATCACCATCAGCTCTCGCTATTACAGTCTTAAAGTCTTAAAGTCTTCGAGAGTATGCAGGCCCTCTACTCCTCTAGAAGACTTACGTAAAACCTTGCCTAATGTTTTAGAAAAACCAACAAAATCGAGGCCTGAACCGGCCACATCAAGACTCATCCAAAAAAGATCGTCATACATTTTTGCAGAGGCAGAATTTAAATCTTGAAAACTAGAGAGTCCAGCTTGATATGCTGCCTGAACTTCTTCATACTCTCGATATGAAGCATAAAAATCTGAAGAACTAACCCCTAAACTAAGTAACCCTGCAGCTGCTCCAACTCCAAAACTTGCTTGAGCTGTTAATGCACCTATAGCAGTAGGTCCGGCCAATACTCCTATTGGTATCGCTGCTAAGCTTGATGCGGTTAAACCTAAAACTGCTCTTTGTTTTTTTGTATTCAACCTTTCAAGATCTTTCATAGCAGAACAATAGAGCTGATTGGCCTTCTCTAAGGATTGACCATTATTTGATCTCTGCGCAACAACCCGTGTCATCAGTTGAGGATTTGTCCAAAACGATAATCCTTCATCTCTAAACCATCCAGCATCATACATTACACCCGCTTGAGCACAATGATCTTTAATTTTTTTTATTTCACCTTCGAGTGACTTCCGTTGGCGATCAGTCATTTCCTTCATAAAGGTTGACCACTGAGAATTTTCTACAAGGATTTTTTTCGTCAGGGGACTTTCGCTCTCTTTAAGATCTTTCCTTACTTTACTAATAAACTCTCTGGCTTCGGAACTATTACAAGCATAGCGATTTTCGAAGTATTTATCTTTATATTTATTGGGGTAAAGATTTTTCAACTCTTTTTTTAGAATTTTATAAGCTTTTGTACGCTCTCTTTAAATTTCTTTTTTGCTGATACTGGTAATTGACTAATAACATCCTCACTCAATGATTGTTGTTCACTTAATGTTTGCATATCTTCAGAGCTGCATGAAAAAGTGCTAAAGTCGAAAGAATCTAGCTGAGCTTCATGCCCAGAAGCCAAACCAAGTTGAAAGTAGTTATGGAGAAGCCCCCCCCAAGCTCTCTGAGAAGCTCTGAGTTCAGCTTTGTGACTTCTCCCCCTTCTTGTAATTTTTCAAGCTCATCTAAAGTTGGTAGACCTCCCCAATTACATGGATCGGGATTATTACTGTCACACGCAGAAAAGAAATCTATCTGAACATCTCTCTGAAAACCTTCAAGGTTAGTATAGTTTTTTTTGTGGTTATCAATAAATGGACAATCCTCAGCGCCAATAGCATGTATCGCGCCCTCTGCTTCATCTAATAAAGCCCGGTATTGATCAATAGATTTTTCAGACTCTACAACTCTATAATCTTCCTCGCTCTCAGGGTACAATAACTTCTTTCTGCTTTCATCTGAGACAGTATCTTCTGTTTTTCCTATTAAGGAAGTATTATATGGATTTAAAATTATACTCCACTTTCTACTTTCTTCACTATTTAATGGTGAATAGTTAATTAAGGCATCTTCAATAGATCCAGTTTCTTTATGGATATGAAGATCAACAACTTTTGAAAAAGTTTTCTTTTTTGGTAGAACTAGTCTCACTGTAAGATAAGAAGTACTTGTATCAAAAATACAAAGCTCTCCTTTACGAGAATATTTTTTTAACGAACAAACTTCATCATTTTGGGGCTTTCTCTTTTTAGTACACCCTAGTTGAGTTAACTGATTTGCCTCAACGTCTACTATTATAAAAAGAATAAAAAAACCAAATAAAATAAAATAAAATAAAATAAAATTCATAACTTTTATTTATCGGATAATTTAGAAAAAAATCACTCTATTTAAATAGTTGAGTAGAAGGAAATTAAAACTATATTGTGAAATAATAAAATAAATACTGTTTAGATCTTGATCATTGGAGGCAAGATCCTACAATAAATAAAACTCAAAATTGAGTAAACTCACTTTTCTCCTAAAGTCCTAGCCCTAATTGAGCCTAAGAGTTTAGGTTTTGTCTGAATTTTTCAGCTTCCCATCCACCCAGGTAAGCCATTTCTTCCATGGTGATAAAATCAATATTTGAGCTATCGACGTCCACTAC
This sequence comes from Bacteriovoracaceae bacterium, assembly GCA_018649885.1. Lineage (GTDB taxonomy): Bacteria > Bdellovibrionota > Bacteriovoracia > Bacteriovoracales > Bacteriovoracaceae > JABIHA01. Next base: position 17,922 of record JABIHA010000018.1, on the reverse strand, counting down.
GGCCATCAGATGAAATTTAAAAACATCTTCGACATCTTTGGCCTTTTTAATGCTAAGGCCTGTAAAGAAAACTCTTCTGTTGTAGATGATCACTTTTGGTAGATCACCAAATTTATTTTTGTATTTAAATAGCTCTTCATCTCCCAGCTCATTCATTCGAAAAGGAGCTCCTCCCCAAAAAATAAAATCGTCTGGGCATATGGGCCCTAGACCAAAAAGCTCACTCTTTTTTTCTAAGTATCCATTGATCACAGAATCTTCACATAAGTAGCTACAGTAATTTTCGTCAGTAATAGTTTCCAAAAAGTCTGAAACCTTATTACATAGACGATATTTTTCAAGGTTTAGACCGACATAGGACTCTAGCTTTATCACTACTTCATCAGTTTTCTCTCTAACTTCTCTAGCAGTGGTAGAGGTCACAATAATTCCATGATTTTTCATGAAAACCACTTTTGGAAGGTCGTGATATTTCTCTTTATAGTCTTCTAGGACTTCCTTCAGAAGTAAGGCCAAATCAATTCCAGGAGTATCATACTCAACAAATGCAAAACCTCTCGGGCTTACATCTGTAATTGAAAATAAGTCACACAGAATTTTTCGCCAGTTTTTTTGGCAAACAATGGTATTGACTACAATGGGATGAACATGAAGGGTGAATTTTTTTAATGAAGAATGTAAAAAGGTCTCAATGGAAGGCCTTGGGCTGTCTTTTGCAATATATTCTGCAAGAAGCTCTTTTGCCTTTTTCTCTCTATCTTGTTTTTTCTCAAGGGCCTTTAGCTCAGGCACATCTAAGATCGATTCTACTCCCTGACAGTTGACAGTTGAAAAGGCGCGAGTGGTACTGAGCTCAGATAAGGAAAATCCTGAAGCCTTTATTAACATCTCACCACTGTCTAACTTTACAGAAGAATTTCCACCCCCGGCCTGAACTAAATCAAACCGCTCCCCTGCCCATTTTGAGAGCTTTACAAAATCTCGAATATCCCTGTTAGGCATCTATCACTCCATTTTAATAAATTACTATTTAAAATTCTCGCGCGTGGCGCCATCATATTATCCATATGAACTCAATTATTCAATTCTATCCTTTAATAGAACTGGCATAACCTGGCAGAATTTACTATAAAAGAGGATATATTATATCAGATAAACGTTAAACTCGGAGCGTCTTTGACGGATTTTAGCAAGGCCCTTATTGTCCTTCCTACATACAATGAAGCAGATAACATCGAAAGAATGTTAGAAACTCTCCAAGGTATAAATGACAAAATTAATCTTTTAGTCGTTGACGATAATTCTCCAGATGGAACAGCTGCCATTGTCAAAAAAGCTCAGGCTGAAAAGAATTATAAAAATGTTTTCCTAATCGAAAGAAGTGGAAAGCTAGGTCTTGGAACTGCTTACTTATTAGGTTTTAAATGGGCATTAGAAAGGGACTATGAATACATAATGACCATGGATAGTGACTTTTCTCACCCTCCAGAAGATGTCCCCCTGATGATAGAGAAGGCCAACGAATGTGAGCTCGTTATTGGTTCGAGGTACGTGGATGGTATAAGAATCATCAATTGGCCATTTAGAAGACTTTTACTTTCATTTTTTGCTTCCAGATATTGTCGTGTGATTTCGGGAATCCCTTTTAATGATCCCACTAGTGGCTTTAACTGCTTCACTAGAAAAGCACTAACTACACTTCGCTTTGATAAAATTTTCACTAAAGGCTACGCTTTTCAAGTAGAGCTCAAATATAAAGTATGGGCACTTGGGCTGAAGGCCTGCGAACATCCTATTATTTTTTATGAAAGGCGAGATGGTCAAAGCAAGATGACCAGCGGAGTTATCCTTGAATCTGTGATAACCGTTTTCAAGCTTAGAATAAAAAAGATGCTGGGAACGTTAAACGGCTAGAAAGGTGTAAATGCCTACTTCTAAAAATAACCAAACCATTGAAAAGTTTCTACTGGGGCTCCTAGCTTTAATTTTTAGTATAAAAGTTCTGGAAGCCCTTTGTATGCTCCCCCACGGAGATCCACTTTATTACCATCTAGTGGGACCAAAGCTGTGGCTTGAAACTTCATTTTCTCAAATGCATCATGAATTTATTCCCTTCAACCAAGCCGGATATTTTGACTACCTCTATATCATTCCTGTTTGGATTTTTGGGGCCACACTAAAGGCCCAATTGATGGGTCAGCTGATGCATATGATCTTCTCACTGGGCGCAGGATGTTTATTAATTAAAACCATTTTTGATAGTGAGATCGGTGAAAAAAAATGGACCTATTTAACCTGCATTGCCCTACTCACAATTAATAAAAGCAGTGACTTCTTTCTCTACGCTAAAAATGATGGCGTAGTTGCATTTCTTATACTTCTAACCGCCATCACCATCTGGCATCCAACATTTTTGGCCCGCGTAACAGGCTTAAAAAGATCAGCTCTCATAGGTCTATTTATGGGACTTGCGGTAGGAGTTAAATTAAGTGCTGCTTTCTTTGCTGCTCCGCTATTTCTTTTTATGACCATTTCCTCTAAAAAAATCAGAGAAATTCTTGTTTGCGGATTTATCGCCTTTTTAAGTTTTCTTCCCATAATGATTAGAAACTGGACTTCCATTAAATCACCTCTATTTCCAGCTCTTTTAGATCAATTTCCAGGAGTTCTTACTCCCGCCATCCTGACCTACTACAAGGCCCACATGGCAAAGCCTCTAACAATGGAGCTTTTACCAAAACATATGAGCTCATTTTTCCTAGGAAAACTGATTCTCGCATTCACACCAGTCATATTTTTCCTCAATTTTAAGAGTAAAAAAATCAGCCCATACATATATCTAGCACCACTTTTGGGCCTTTTGTTATATCTATTTAAAAATGGTGGTGTGCTTTATGAGAGATTTTATTTTCCGGCTTATTTCTTAATGCTCTTTTACCTCTACTACGGCCTTGCCACCTTAAAAATTCCTAAGCTGGCCTTTATTTTGGTTCTAGGGCTAACTCTGGCGGACTCAAAAATCGACAAAAGTATCTCGAGAATTAAAAAAACCTATAGAATGTATGCCAGCTCAAAATCAGATAGAGAAATAGTGAATAAGGTGTCCAAGCTGACGCTTTTTTGGAATTACGTGAAAGAGGGTGATTATATACTCTCAGACAGGTCCTCTCAATTTTTCTATGCTCCCAAAGGTGCCAGGCTTGAGCAGTATGCCGCCAATGTAAATGCTGAGTTTATTGGGAAATGTACACAGGCCCAGGTTTCGAAACTTTCAAAGTATCAGTTTGCTATTCTTGCTGACCCTGTGAAAAACCCTTGTTATAATGAAATTCGAACAAATTGGAAATATCACTTAGAAGTAGAAAGTTATAGGCTTTATGAAAATACTCAAAGATTATAGAGGGCCAATTGCCTTTTTCGCCGTTTTCTTGGTTTTTTGCCTGGTATTTCCCGTTCACTTTTTGGCCGATGATTTTGAACACTTATATTTTTATCATCGAGGCATAGGGCCACAAAAGATCCTTTTTTGGGTTCATCGAAATCCCTTTCACAGCTTATGGCATATTGTTTTCTTCCCACTGTTTGTAAAAAATTGGTTTTTCCTGGGAAAATTTATTCTCTGGGGTCTATTCATACTCTGTGCTTACTGGATTTGTGATCTCTATATTAAAGATTTTCGAATCAAAGTTAAAACTCACTTTGGCTACGCTTTCCTACCCTTTGTTATGGCCTTTCCCATGAATAATTATGAGTGGCACTACTGGCCAACATGTATGACCATGGTCCCCTCACTGATAATTATAGTTTTTGCATTTCATCGCTGGGCCAAAAATCCAACCACCCTAAACTGGTTGATAAAAAATATTGCCTACGTGGTGGGCTTTTTTACCTTCGAAACCCTGCTACCGATGGTGGTTTTATGGGAAGTGGCTCACTGTGTGTATATTACCCATAAAGAAAGCAATCTTTTCACTCATACTACCCATGTTTTAAAGCAAACTCTTCTGGGCATTGGCCTTTCATTTTTTCTCAAATGGCTCTCCAATATCATCTGGCCCTATGGATATGCCGCAAAATTTGGATTTAAATGGCACCTCTTTACACAGTTTCTCTATGCCATATTCTCAGCTGATTACTACAAACATATCTATGCTACTGGATCAGTAATAGTGCTGGCTCAAGTACTTTTTCTAATCCTACGTTTTAAGCAAAATGGCAGCAAAAAAACCATTTCCACAGATATTCTTATTCTATTTCTCATGGTCCTTAGCGGTGTTTTCTACTTTGTAATAATGGATTACTCGTCTAGAAGGGCCCTTGCAGGCCATATGTATTTTTACTGGTGTCTTTTAGTGCTGGGGGTTCTTCACACTCTGAAAAAGGTTGAGACTACAAAAAAATGGAAAATTGCGATTTTAACCCCGCTTATATTTAGTTTTTTCTGGCATCATGCCTATGTCGCCAGATTTAAGAGCTACGAAAAAAAGACTATTGAAGAAATAACTGCGGATGTTAAGAGCAAAATAAAGAATTCTGATAAGCCTATTGAGCTTCACTGGACCTTCCCCAAGAGGTATTTCCACAAAAGGAACTGGAACTTTGTTGATAGGCCGCAAGTTCAAGGTTATATTTTCCACTATTTCACAAAGCAGGAACAAGAAAGAATTATACTTAAGTAAAAGACGCCAAGCACCGCGGTATTAACAAAGCTCCTCAGGCTTGGTATAAAGAGATTTTTAGGAATTTATTATGAAACTCAGCATCGTCATTCCAGTCTACAATGAAGAAAAAACCGTTTTAGATCTCATTGGAATTGTAAAAAAAGAAAGCGCCAATCTTCCCAGCCAAGTAAGCGAAGTAGAAATTGTCGTGGTTGAGGACGGCTCAAGTGATGACACCAAGAAAAACCTACAAGAGGGTTTGAGTGGTGATGATCAAGTAAAACTCTTCTTCCAACCCTGTAATATGGGAAAGGGTGCCGCTATCACAAGAGGCTTCCAGGAAATGACAGGAGACATCGCCATCATCCAAGATGCCGATTTAGAGTATGACCCTGCAGAGTACGGAATTTTATTAGATCCAATTCTCAAAGGAAAAGCTGACGTTGTATACGGATCAAGATTTAAAGGTGGCCACCAAGCAAGAGTTTTATATTTTTGGCACTCTCTTGGAAATCAGTTTTTGACTCTACTTTCTAATATGTTCACCAATTTAACATTAAGTGACATGGAGACCTGCTATAAAGTATTTAAGGCCCCTGTTATAAAAAATATGATTCTGACATCCCAAAGATTTGGGATCGAGCCTGAAATGACGGCAAAAATTTCAAAGATTCATGAGATTAGAATTTATGAAGTCTCAATTTCCTACTACGGTAGAACTTATGATGAGGGCAAGAAAATTGGATGGAAAGATGGATTCTCTGCAATTTGGTCCATTATAAAATTTAATCTCTTCACAGGTTTTGGTGAATCATTTAGAAAAACTCAAAAAGAGCTATATGAAATATTGAGAGCGTAAGTCCAAGGTGAATAAATCGCACTTTCCCAAAAAAGCAATTTTCGCCATCTATCTTTTAATAATGGTGGTCCTGCCACTCGTTACAAACCTAAAACTTCTTGCAGGTAATTGTCTAAATGCCACAGACTTTGGAATTTTTGAACAAGCATTTTTTGAAATATCGAGTGGACCCAGCTTTAACCCTTATTTAACAATTAGAAATTTATCTTTTTTCAATGATCACTTCTTACCCATTACTATTCCAGTGGCCTACCTTGTTAGGCTTTTTAATTACTATCCCAGCTCTCTCATTATAATCGAATGGTTATTCTTTATTTCCTTATTTCCATTTGCTTTCCACTATACCAGGAAAAATCATAGCTCTTCAGAACAACTAGTTGCATTTTACATGATCATTTTTTCCAAAGGTCTATTAACAGGTCTAGAGTTTCCTGTTCATCCTGCCTTCTGGTCAGGCATTGGATGGTTTCTGCTAATTAAATCAATTAAAAAAGATGAAACATTGATGATAGTATTATCATCGATATTTTTATGCCTATTTAGAGAATCCTTTCCTTTTGGAATTATCACCCTTGGAATTTACTACTTATTATTTAAAAAGTTTAACCGAGCGGGAATCCTCATTTCCATAGGAAGTATCTGGATAGGATTTGTCCAAGTGATAAGGCCTAAAATTTTTGGCGAAGTCTATAATTATGGCGGGGAATTTTTAAGCTCACTAGTAAACTCCCCTTTTAGCTTCCTTTTGCAATCAGCACAAAATTTTGAGTACGCAGTACCATTTAAAATTCTATATCCTTTCATCATTCCACTTTATTTTGTATATAAGAAAAATCACTCACGCTACTCGCCTTTATGGGCAACGGCCTTTTTACTTGTCCCCCATTTCCTACTCCATTTTCTGGCCAATAAATTCCATTTTCAATACGGAACAACATTTGTCGCCCCTCTACTCGCCCTGATCATTTTTGAAGGTGGGATTAAAGATTTAATTAAGAAGCCTATACCTCTTTTTCTGACATTAATTCTATTTTTTGCAAGCTCATCCTCTGTATACACAAAGATGGTAAAAACAACACTATTTAATAGTAGTAAAAAGTGTGTTTTGACTGAAGAGAAATTGAATTTAACAAAAAAGCTTGTTGATCTTACAAGAGAGATTAAACCTTCTGAAAAAATCATATCAACTGCTGGAGTTATTCCCCGTATAATGAGACCGGGAATGCAAATCTATCAATTTGTGAAATATTCAAAACCGCAGCCTAGCTATCAATATATTTTACTTGAAAAAAATAACTCGGGAGATATACACCCGCTATCAAATGAAAATGTTATAGAAATTGAGAAACGTTGTCACAAACATGCATTGCATGTTCTAATGGAAAACGAGTACTTCTATTATGCCAAAGGAGAATTTCCTCTTGAATGCATCCGTGGAAAATGAAGGAATTTTATTCATTTCTTCAAGATCAGATATTGGAGGTGGCCCTGGCCATTTGGTTGATCTAACAACCAACTTAAAAGCACTTGGATTTAAGAAATCTATTTATATTGCCAGTCCCTTGGCCCCCCCACATGGTCAAAAATTAAAATCAATTGCCGAAAAGCACTTTGAAATTCCGGAAAGAAAGTTTTCTTTACCTGTATTTTTTCGACTTTTTAAATTTTGTATCAATAACCATATAAAAACTATTCACTCTCATGGTAGAGGGGCAGGAATATACTCAAGACTTTTAAAACTATTTAAAAATTTTACTATCATTCACACTTTTCATGGCATCCACCTTGAGAAAAGTTTTACTGGTCTTATTAAATGGAATGTAGATAAGGCCCTAAAGCCTCTTACAGATTACTTTGTTTGTGTATCAAAAGATGAACAAATTGAGGCGATCTCATACAATCAATGTACCGAGGCCAAATCTATTTGCATCGTTAATGGAGTAGACTCTGAGGCCATCGCCCAGAACTACTCCGCCCACAAATTGGCAGATACTATTCAAATGGGAACACTGGCACGACTCACCTATCAAAAGGGAATCGATATTGCCCTTAAATACATAAAGGAATTTAAAGCTCAGTACCCCGAAATTAAGTTTAAATACCTTATTGCTGGGGATGGCGAAGATAAAGTAAATCTTGAAAAACAGTGTCAAGAACTGGGACTAAGTGGTGAAGTCGATTTTGTTGGAAACACCGCCGGACCTGGCGAGCTACTCAGTAAGGTCGATGTGTACCTAAGTTTCTCACGCTGGGAGGGACTACCGCTTTCGCTTTTAGAGGCAATGTCAGTGGGTATGCCCTGCTTAGTTAGTAATGTTGTTGGGCACACAACATTAATTGATCATGGTGAAAATGGTTTGAAATTTGAGCTAGAGTCTTCAACCGATTTCAAAGAAAAATGCCTTATGCTTTGCCAGGACAATAAATTGCGGGAAAAAATAAGAGGTGAAGCTAAGGCCTTAATTGAAAAAAAATATACTGCTAAATCTATGGCAAAAAAATATATTGAACTGTATTAACTGGGTATTATGCCCATTTTCTATTTCTCCACCATACAACAAGCCAATTGAGTCCAACTGCTGATAAGAGAGATTTCACTTTTATTCTAAGCATTCTAAGTAAGAGGTTCACTCTTGCTGAAAAATTATAAAAATTATGTAACTGCAAGGCACGCTTAACCTCTAGGATCGAAGCAAGTTCACTACTTTGAGATACCCCTCCGAAACTCATGCATACAAGAGCGTCACCATCTAGATAAACTCCCTTGACTGCACACTGATTGGGAGTTTCGTACATACGACAAATTAATTCAAAATCCATGGCGAATTTATAACTAATATCAAATAGCCCTAGTTTTTTGTAAAGATCGGACCTTACGAAAAAGGCCGGATGGTTATAGGGAAAAGCGTAAGTTGGTGGGCATAGTAGAGGTTTTCTTAAATTAGATCCATGTACTGGGTCCTCAAAAAACATATTCCCATGAACAAACATCACCTTAGGATCAGAAAAAGCATCCATCACTCGGCTTATCACCTGAGGGTCGGGATAAAAATCATCACTATTTAAAAGCCCAATAATCTCACCGCTTGAAGCACCAATACCTTTATTAAAAGCATCGGCGATACCTTTGTCAGCCCCGGAGTAAACTTTAAAATCGGAAGCACTGCCATCATGAGATTTTTCTATGATCTCAAGAGTCTTGTCACCGCTAAGGTTATCGATAAAAATATGCTCTACGTCGCAGTAGTCCTGACCCAGGACCGATTTTATATTCCTCTCAACAGTTTTATCTGAATTCCAGGTTGCTGTGACAATTGATATTTTCATCATCCCAATATAGCACCAAATTTTGAGTTTACCCATAGCAGGAAATCAGTAGTGTTCTAAATTAGTTCACTCATGATAAGATTTAGCTATGTTTGATAGCACTGCGAATATCTATAAAAATGCCATGTGGCACGGGCTAGAGAAGTTTCTTAGAACCTTTGTTAATTTCTTCACGACCCTATGGATGATTAGGTATTTGGGCCCCAAAAATTTTGGCGCTTTGAGTTATGCATTCACACTGATCCTGCTCTTTGAACCTCTCGTAACCCTTGGTCTGCCCGGCATCCAAAAAAAATGGCTGGTAGATCAACCTGACCAGAAAAATGAAATTTTGGGAGCTGGATTTGCTCTCAGACTTTCAGGGACCATCTTTTCACTCATAAGCGTTTTGATTTTATCTTTCACCCTACACGTTGATGAATTAGTTCTAAGAAAATTAATTATCATTTTTGGTGTAGGCTTTAGTTTTCGCGTTTTTGATAATATCGAAACTTATTTCGAGTACAAACTGCAATCAAAAATCATTACAACGGTTAAAAGCACAACAAACTTCACCATGGCCGGTTTAAAAATTCTGGCCATTGTTACGGGGCAAAGTCTTCAAACTTTTGCCATTATTGCTGCTCTCGAATTTGTGGTCATAGGTCTTGGTCATATCTTCTTCTACAAGAAACTCGGATTTTCAATGAGTCAGTGGGAGTTTAAAAAATCAACTACATTCAAACTTATGAGTCAGGCCCTGCCACTTCTTTTTTCTGGAATTGCAGTTGCCATGTATATGAAGATGGATCAGATAATGCTTAAACACATGCTTTCAAATAAAGCTGTTGGCATTTATTCTCTTGCCATAAAGATTACTGAAATTTGGTATATTATTCCTATGGCCTTAATGGGATCATACTTACCCAATATACTGAGATACAAAAAAGAGAATCCTTTCGAGTATCAAAACAAGCTTGAAGATCTTTACAGAATTCTTACCTTTCTAGGCTTTTTACTGATTATTGGTGTTTCAGTCATTCCTGGAAGTTGGCTATCAGCGATTTTTTCCAAGTCCTTTAATGAATCTATTCCTATTTTACATATTTATATTTGGACTATAATTTTTGTATTTTGGGGAGTGGCCCAAGGCCCCTTTGATTTAGCAGAAGACCTTCTGACATTTTCTCTCTTTAAAACAGTCGCCGGATCAATTATCAACCTTAGCTTAAATTACTTACTAATTCCCAAATTTGCAGGTAAAGGCGCAGCTATAGCTACATTAGTGTCATCTTCTTCAGTAGCAGTATGGCTCAATATTTTTCATCCCAGGGCCAGGAAAATCTTTCTAATTCAATTTAAGAGTTTTAATTTCCCCAAACTATCGAGAATCCTAGATGAAAAGATCTAATATTTTCGTTATCTCCCATGCTTTGGTGGTACCAGAGAATCGAAAAAGGTGGGAAGAACTAGCTAGTTTAACAAATAAGTACAAGATCATTTTGCTGATTCCTGAATACTGGGAATCAACTTGGTTTGGAGATAAAAAAACCTGGAGCACTCAAAACTATCAAAGTGAAGCCTTAGAAATTGTAGCTGTTAAAACAACTCATCCTAGTGACTGGAGCCGATATCGTATAGAGGGTTTACCTGCTTTATTAAAGAAGTATCAACCTTTAGTCACTTTTGCCATGATTGAAGAATATAGCCATGGCCTTCACTGGACACTGTTAAATACCAAACTATATTCCAGGAAAACAAAAATTGGATTCTTCTCCTGGCAAAATCTTAAAATTCCAAACGATACAATAACTAAGAAAGTCAGATGGTATCTCCTTAATGGCTTGAGTGACTTCTTCCTGGCAGGAACAAATAAGATTGCAGAACTCTTCTATGCAAAGGGATATACAAAGAAAATCTATACTCAAACAGAAATTGGAGTCGACCCTAAGATCTTTTATCCCGATCTCAAAAAAAGGGATCTAGTCCGAGAAAAACTAAAATTAGACAAGGACTGCTACACAATTGGCTTTGTTGGCAGGATCGTCTCTCTCAAGGGAGTTTTTGATCTACTTGCAGCAGTAAAACTACTACCCACTGACTTAGATACCAAATTGGTAATTGTTGGTGATGGTGATGAAAGGTCTGCTTTTGGAGACAAAGTCCGTGAGTTAGATCTAGTAGACAAGGTCATTATCACAGGCCATATCGACCAATCTGAAGTTCCTGATTATATGCGGGCCTTCGATGTAATGGTTCTTCCATCGCGCTCTACTGAAGACTGGACAGAACAATTTGGCCTGGTGATCCCTCAGGCACAGCTTTGTGGGATCCCTGTAATAGGAGCAGACTCTGGGGCGATTGTCGAAGTGGTTGGAGATGATAGATTTATATTTCCTGAGGGCGACGAAGTAGCTCTATCAAAACTACTTATTGACCGAGAGAATTTAAAAAAACAAGATACCAAAAAAGCACTAAGATATAGTGTAAAACAAATTGCAGCTGATACACTGCAAATAATAGAAGAGGTTTTAAAGTAATCTATGTGTGGGATTTTTGGATATATTCATCATTCAAAATTAGATCATGGTCCTATCTTTGAAGAACTCAGAAGAAGAGGTCCTGATGGAAGTGGGGAGTTTACCCACCCATTCACATATCATGGTGAAAGTAAAAATCTCACATTCCTACACGCTCGTCTTTCCATTTTAGATTTAAGCGACGCTGGCTCTCAACCTATGAGCTCAGAGTGTGGAAGATACACCCTTTGCTACAACGGAGAGATCTATAATTTTTTAGAAATAAGATCTGAGCTAGAAAAAAAAGGACACAAATTTGTTTCTAACTCAGATACTGAAGTTCTACTAAGAGGTTATATAGAGCACAAAGACCAGATCCTGAAAAAGCTCCAAGGAATTTTTGATTTCGCTATTTTTGATAAAAAAGAAAATGAGCTATTTATTGCTAGAGATCAGCTCGGAGTAAAGCCTCTGTACTACACGAATTCAAATGAGTCTTTTTCATTTTCATCTGAACTGGCTCCTCTGGTAAAATCAAAACTACTATCTCCTTTAAAATTGAGAGACCAAAGTGTTTGGGATTTTTTAACACTAGGAAATGTGCCCGCGCCTCACACTATATTTGAAGAAATAAAGGTACTCCCTCCTGGACATAAGGCCCTGATAACAAATGCTGGCCTTAAAATTCAAAAATATTGGAATTTATGTGACGTAGCTCCTCTCAAAGAAAAAATTGATTACCGTGAAGCTACTGACACTGTAAACACCAAGTTTACCCAAATCCTCGAAAGACAGATGAGAAGTGATGTACCTATATCTGCATTTTTGAGTGGAGGAATTGATTCGGGTCTTCTGGTTGGTCTGATGGGACAGATTTCAGGTAAAAAAATCAATACTTTCTCAATTGGTTTTGGCAGCGAAGGAGAAGACTTAAATGAATGGGCACTTGCCAAGTTAGTTGCAGGCCGCTTCAATACCAACCACACTGAGGTCAGTATTTCACAAGATGATTTTAAAAATTGCCTTGATGACTATATAGATTCCATGGACCAACCAACGGCAGATGGCCTCAATTCCTATTTTATAAGTCGTTCGGTTCAAAAAAAATATAAAGTGGCCTTTTCAGGTCTAGGTGCTGATGAAGTCTTTGGAGGCTACCCATTATTTAAAATTGCATACAAGAATGCCAGCTCCCCTATAAAAGCTCCCTTTCTCCCACTACGAGTTATGAGAAAGCTTGGATTTGAACATATGGCCTTTGATCCAAATAAGCTTGAAAAGTACCGGTTTATTAACAGAGAAATTTTCAATTTATCAAAGTCAAAATGTGAATACCGTTGGAATGATGAACTCGATGCCTATCAAAACATCTCAGCATTTGAAACAAACCACTATCTTCCCAATATGCTCTTAAGAGATGCCGACGCCATTAGTATGCACCATTCACTTGAAGTTAGGGTTCCCTATATTGATCCCGAACTATTTGAATATGTATATTCACTTCCACAAGATCTTAAACATGCAAACCATATCAATAAAAAACTACTGATTGATTCATTTCCTGGAGTGCTACCAGATGAAATCACCAAGGCCCCCAAAAGAGGCTTTGAGATGCCTGTGGGCAATTGGATTGCCAAGGTGCTTAGTGCAGAATTAAGCACTCTTCATGAAAAGCTAAGTGACTTGGCCTTACCAGAAGGTCTGGTGCAGGCCATGGTCAAAAGATTTTACTCTAACCCGCGGGATTATAGAGGTGTATGGAGCCTTCTTGTTCTAACAATGTGGAGGGAAAGACAAAAGCTATGAAAAAAGATCTTAGTGTACTACATATTTGTGCGGGAGATATTAGCTGGGGAGCCGCTAAAGGTGCTCTTTGGTTGCATCAATCACTAATGGAGTGTGGTGTTGACTCTCATTTTTTCATACAATTTGGAGATAGTGACCCTGACCAAAAAATTCTTAGTGCCACCAGTATAATAGGTAATGTAAGTGTTGCTCTCTATCAGAAAATGGATCGAATTCCTGTCCAGTTTTACAAGAAAAGAAGCAGGTCTGCCCTATTTAGCCCAACACTTTTAGGCCCATCTCTTGAAAAGATCATTGCTAAAATTAACCCCGATGTCATTCACCTCCATTGGGTCAATAATGGGCTTCTTTCAATGAGCCAAATATCAAAGTTTAAAAGACCTGTTGTATGGACACTAAGAGATCTTTGGCCTTTTACAGGTGGATGCCATTACTCAAATGGTTGCACAAAATACTATCGAGTCTGTAGTGCTTGCCCCATTTTAGGTTCTACTTCGAATTCAGATCTTTCTTCAAATATATTTAAAATTAAATCGAAAATATATTCAACTCACAAAAATCTATTTCCTGTTGCTATTTCAAAGTGGATTAGGGAAGAAGCCGTCAAAAGTGCACTATTTAATCAACAAGATATTAAACTCATATATAACGGAATTCCATGCTCTCAGTTTCCTGTTTGGGATAAACTTGAGGCAAGAAAAAAACTGGGACTTCCCGAGGATAAAAAGCTGATTCTTTTTGGAGCTATCTCATCTCGAGTTGACCCACGAAAGGGATGGGAGTTTGTAGAGAACTATTTTAATTTTCATCAAAATGAGGATGAAATGCTAGTGACTTTTGGCTCTGATGGATTTGATGATGATTCAATCCCGCATATAAGTCTCGGTAAGATTTCAGATACCCAAAAACTCTCTCAAATTTACAGTGCATGCGATGTCTTCGCAGCTCCCTCACTAGAAGAAGCATTTGGAAAAACAATTGTTGAATCTCTATCCTGTGGAACTCCCGTAGTTTCTTTTGATTATTCAGCTCCAAAGGAATTGATAACTCACTGTGAAAATGGCTACCTCGCCATTTACAAAGACCAGGCCAGCTTTGATAAGGGTATCAGGTGGTGTATGGGAGAGAGTTTTGATAAAAACAGAAGAGATAAGATGCACCTCTATGTTGAAGAGAATTTCAATAGTAGCAATCTATCCACAAGCTACAAATCCTTCTATCAATCAGTTCTCAAAAATTAATAAAGAGATGCAGGGAGATAGTTTTCAAGATTACTGAAAATATATCCGCTTTTTAATTTTTCAAGGGAGGCCTTCCCTAATTTTTCTCTTAGAGCTGAGTCCGCACCCAAAGAAATGATTGCCTTTGCTATATTCTCACAAGAATCAGGATCTACTAAAAGAGCATTTTCTCCCTCTTTTAAAAAATCACATGACCCTCCAATATTTGGACCAATTGATGGAACCCCATATTTTGAGGCCTCTAAGAAGACAATACCAAAGCCCTCTCCTTGTGCACACTCACGAGAGATTTCTACACGACTAGGCATAATGAAAATATCGGCAGCACGATAAAGTTGATCTAACTCCTCCTCAGATACAAATCCGTGAAACTCAACCAATTCGCTGACCCCTTCACTTTTTGCTAAATCTTCAAGGCGTTTCTGATCATCTCCGCGACCTACAATATGATATTTTATATTCTCTAGCTTATCCTTAACCAATTTGAGGGACTTTATAACCTGATCATGGCCTTTATACTTTTCATCCGAATTCAATCGACCCACAGTTAATATATTGAGAGATTCATGAGGCAATTTTGTATATTCGGGAATATGGGTCAAATCTAAAACAGGAGGAACTATTTCAATAAGCTTAGGATTTACTCCCCCTTCTACAACTTCTTTTTTAGTAAACTCACTAATACAAATTATCTTTTCGACTCTTTCAAAATAACGAAGATATTTTGAAATTCTTCCTCCCCAACATTCAATCCCATAGACCGCCAAAACAATCTTTGCCCCTGTCAGGTGTGAAATAATAAAGGCCTTGGGCAATAGATAGAGGTGAAGACAGTAGATTACATCTATTTTCTTCCGTTTCAGCCTACTAGCGATACGAAATCCAAGAGTAAATCTATCGAGAGCGCCAAAACTTTTAATGGAAGAAGTTATATTTTCTTCTCCAAAGAAAGTCTCATGCTCAAATCTTTCTGAAAAAGTAAAAACTTCACCATCTTTAGTTGAAAGAAATTTTAAAAGATTGTGACCATATCTTTCGATACCGCCTTTTTCTGGAGTCAAACTGTAATTTAATATAAGTTTATTCATTTTTCAGAAAAATTTCGAAGTTCTTCTTCTAGGAGTATATCTAAAAGTCCTGATAAACTTAAAGAGTAATCCCAACCCAAGATATTTTTGGCCTTTGAATTATCGCCCACCATATCTTCTATCTCAGTCGGTCTGATTAATTTTTTATCAATAACAAGTCGATCACTACCAATATCAAGTTTCAAAAAGAGCCAATTAATAATTTCTCTTAATGCATGTGACTCACCAGAGCAGACAATAAAGTCATCAGGACCTTCTTGCTGGAGCATCAGGTACATGGCCTCAACATATTTTGGACCATAGCCAAAATCTCTTTTGATATCGATATTTCCAACTCTCAGCTCATCTCTCATTCCCCTGGAAATCTCAATGGATTCACGAATAACTTTTTTCATAAAAAAGCTTGGGTGACGAAGATAAGACTCGTGGTTAAATAGAATTCCACAACAAGAATAGGTGCTAAATGCTTCTCGGTAATTCACGGTCATATAATGCGCAGAAGCCTTAGAAACAGCATATGGACTCAAAGGGTGAATCGCTTTTTTTTCTGTAATGGGAAGAGATTGAACTTTTCCAAATATCTCACTACTAGAGGCTTGATAAAATTTTATTTGTTTTTTATCAAACAGCCTAATAGCTTCAAGAAAGTACAATACCGAAAGGATATTAAATTCAAGAGTTGTACATGGGCTCGTGAACGAGGCTCCAACAGAGCTTTGAGCAGCTAGATTATAAATTTCATCTGGTTCGTATTTAGCTATTAAAGATTCGATTATCTTTTTATCACCCAGTTCAGTGGCAACCATTTCCACATCACCTTCAATGCCGAGATAACGGATCCCTCTCATTGTTTCGTCAGTAATGCATCTAGTTAATCCAACTACTTTTACACCCTTTCCCAGCAATAGCTTGGCCAGGTAGGGTCCATCTTGACCGGAAATTCCTGTGATAAAGGCAGTTTTCAATTCTCTACATTCCTCGAATAATAATCGTATTGGGCATTAAATGTAGCAATTTTAGAACAGACCAACAAATTCTTTTCCACAAGGGGCCATGAACCTATCAACTCTTAGCGACAAAGGGTTTCCCATTAGCTATTCCCCTGCTATATTAGTCCACTTGAGATAGCACAACACTTTAGAGGTTTTTATGAAAAAAGCATTAGTTACTGGAGTCACTGGACAAGATGGGGCTTACCTTGCTGAGTTACTACTCGAAAAGGGATATGAAGTTCACGGAATAAAAAGAAGAAGCAGCCAATTTAATACAGAAAGGGTTGATCATCTTTATTACAATAAAGACTACGGAAATAATTTTCAACTACACTATGGAGACTTATCAGACTCCACAAATATCATACGTTTAGTTCAAGAAATTAAACCAGATGAGATTTATAACTTAGGGGCCATGAGCCACGTTAAAGTCTCTTTTGACTCCCCAGAGTACACTGCCAATGTAGATGCAATGGGTACTATGAGATTACTTGAGGCCATTAGAATTTGTGGTCTTAGTGAAACATGTAGATTCTATCAAGCATCTACTAGTGAGCTCTACGGAAAAGTTCAAGAAATTCCTCAAAAAGAAACAACTCCATTTTACCCAAGAAGCCCATATGGCGTTGCCAAATTATATGGCTACTGGATTACCGTTAATTACAGAGAAGCCTATAATATGTTTGCCTGTAATGGGATTTTGTTCAATCACGAATCTCCACTAAGAGGCGAAACGTTTGTGACAAGAAAAATCACAATGGCCGTAGCCAATATAAAATATGGTAATCAAGATCTTCTTACCCTTGGAAACATGGATGCTAAGAGAGACTGGGGCTTTGCTAAAGAATATGTCGAGGGAATGTGGCGCATGCTTCAAGCTGATGAGCCAGATGACTTTGTTCTTGCAACAGGTGAAACCAAAACTGTTAGAGAATTTGTAGAAAAAGCATTTAAGATGATTAACGTAGAGATTGAATGGAAAGGCGAAAGAGGCACTGTTGAAGAATATGGTGTTGATAAAGCGACCGGCAAAACTCTTGTTAATATTGATCCCAAATATTTTAGACCAACAGAAGTTGAACTACTTGTGGGAGACCCTAGTAAAGCTAAAGAAAAGCTTGGATGGGCACCAACTACAACTTTTGAAGAACTTGTTAGACTCATGATGGAAGCAGACCTTAAGCATATTGAGAAGAGCAGAGGCTAGATGTTAAAGTCCGATAAAATATTGGTTTTAGGAAGTGGAGGTCTTGTTGGATCGGCCATTACTCGTTGCCTGGCAAAAGAGGGTTACGATAATGTCCTAACTCCTAAAAGATCTGAGTTAAACCTATTTGTTCAAAGTGATGTACTACAATATTTTGAACACCACAGACCTCAACATGTCTTTCTTGCTGCTGCAAAAGTTGGTGGGATTATGGCAAATGCCACTTATCCCGCAAATTTTATT